>NZ_JBBOCJ010000001.1:6387328-7026061 GCF_038002345.1 Paenibacillus sp. FSL M7-0420
GTATCTACTTACAGAAGCTTGTTCTTCATGCCGTTAATTAGGCTCTTTTGCGCAATTTCTGAAATACCGAGTATTCGTGATTGGACTTAATATAGTTAATTATCTGTTCGGCGCATTCTGCCGGAGTCAGCTCTTCCGTGTTCACTTCAAGGTCATATTCATCAAAACGATAGACGATGTCGAACTGGGCATCCACTAGACCAATCTGCCGGTCCCCTCTGGCCTGCTCTCTTCGGATGAGCTCTTCCCGGGAGCATAGGACACCAATAAACAGCGTAGTCCGATCAGCAAAATGATCCCAAAACTCATTAAATCTCTTATCGTTGTCGAATACGGTATCCACGATGACATTGAATCCCATTTCGGATAACAGCTTAATCGTCGAGTAGTACACGGAGACTATGGAGTCATCCAGTATTTGCGAGACCACCTGATGGTCTATTTCCCGTACAGGCTCGTCTGGAAATTTATGATTAATGAAATCATTGTAATTCATGAAAAAATCATCAATCGATACATGATAAAACGGAATCTCTTTCTGTTTCGTAAGTTCAGCCGAGATGGAGCTCTTCCCGGAGCTTGAAGTTCCATTTAGAACAAGCAACATACCTTTATTCAATTCGTTCCCTCCTATTCATCCATCCATTATAAACCATAGGCGATAGAGGACGGAACTCATCAGTTGTATCAGTTGAATCCGCCATTCACACGAATCGTCTGCCCTGTAATCCAGCGGGCCTTGTCACTGACGAGCAAGTCGATCACATTCGCAATATCCTCAGGCTCGCCCAGCCGTCCAAAAGCATTCATCCGCCGGAAGGAATCCACCAGCTCATCAGATTTTCCATTCAGGAATAGCTCCGTCGATACTTGCCCGGGTGCTACGCAATTCACGACGATATCCTTCGCTCCGAATTCCTTCGCTAACTGGCGGGTTAGCTGCTCAACGGCCCCTTTGGTTGCGGCGTAGACGCTATAAGTCGGCAGCATCGCGCCCGATACTGAGGTCGAGAAGTTAATTATCGTTCCGCCCCGCTCCATATTCCTCATCGCTTGCTGGCAGGCGAAATAAGTCCCTTTTACATTTACAGCAAAGTGCCGGTCGAACATCTCCTCCGTTACGTCCGCAATAGGCACGCAGTCCATAATTCCGGCGTTATTCACCAAAATATCAATACGCCCGAATTGCCCGATTGTCTCCGAGAAAAGTGCTTCGACCTCACTGACTTTGCTTACGTCGCCTTGAACGGCTATCGCTTCCCCGCCAGATTCCTTAATGATTTGCACGACCTCGTCCGCTTTTACCCGGTTAGATGAATAGTTGACAGCCACTTTTATTCCTAACCCGGCCAACTGGATGGCGATTTGTCTTCCGATACCCCTTGATGCACCTGTGACGATGGCTACTTTTCCGTTCTGACTCATTAGGACCACTCTCCTTAAGTTTGCTTAGGCCGGATGATGATCGGTTGGCCTTATGGATTCATTGTAACGCAATCGAAGAGCATCCAGTTATAACAGACCTGTTCACTTCTTGCCTATTTCTCTTCAACTCGTTATGATTAACAGCAAACCCCATGAGTATGGGAAAAGGAGGCTTCTAACTTGGACGATATATTGCGGACCGGACCGCTTTTGCAGCAATTGGCTGCACTGATCCTTCGCCATGCTCCATCGACAGGTACCCGCCAGACGCACATTCCTTCCTTGCAGCTGATGCACGCCACGGATGCAGCCGAACCGCTGGAGTCTGTCTACAAGCCATCGATCTGCGTCGTTGCCCAAGGAGCCAAAGCAGCCACCCTGTCTGGCGAAAGTTACCATTACGATCCTTCCACTTACCTGGTCACTTCGGTGGAGCTGCCGATTAACGGGAGAATTACCGGGGCTTCGCCTGAGCATCCTTTTCTGGGCATCAAGCTAAGCTTCGATCCGGGCACCATCCTGGAAATTGTAAAAGAAATGGATGACTCCTCCCTTATCCCGGGTGAAACGTCGCTTGGCATCACGGTTGCCCAAACCTCCAGGCACTTACTAGAAGCCATTGTACGGCTCATCCAATTACTCGACGCGCCGCAGGATATTCCTGTTCTGTCCCCGCTCGTGATCCGTGAAATTCTATATCGCGTTCTTCAGAGCGACCAAGGCTCACACCTTCATCAATTCGCCATCATCGGAAGCCATGCGCACCGGATTGCTCAAGCCATCCAAGTGATCACTAAGCAGTACGATCAATCCCTTGTCGTTGAACAGCTTGCTGAGTCCGTAAATATGAGCACCTCTGCTTTCCACAAGCACTTCAAGCGCGTCACCGCCATGAGCCCGCTCCAATACCAGAAGGTCATCCGCTTGCAGGAAGCCCGCCGCCTCATGCTGACCGAATCCCTCCAAGCCTCCGATGCCGCCTTCCGCGTAGGCTATGAGAGCCCCTCCCAATTCAGCCGCGAATACGCCCGCCAGTATGGGAGACCTCCGGTGTCGGATGTTCAGGAGATTCTTGGGTTATCGAAGTAGCTAACTTCTTCAGACTTAGCTGTTCACATGACGACATCCAGCTTTCCGTCACGGTTTGATGAGCAGTAGGAAACTCTAACGGTTTTAACGATGAGGTGGGGTTTATTATTTGTTTCTTCCCATCCAAAAAAATGAGCCGCCCTAATTTCTCAGGACGGCTCAAGACGAATTAACTTAATCGTTGAATATTTTCATATCAACATTAATTGTTCAAGTACATTAAAGTTGTGAAGTGAAGAATCCTTGTACATCAAGGGTTTTCTTATTTTTCAAAAAAAAACAAAATACATTAAAGTTGTGAAGTCACGTTGAATCAAAATTATCACTGACATTAAAGTTGTGAAGTGACTCCCTTAAACTAATAGTAATAAAACAATTATATTCCGTTTACTTTTCTCATTTTGACTATGTCTGAAACTGAAAGGTTGGAGCTTAATATTGTATTTGTATCAGTAATTGCTCGCTTTAACTCTTGCATGTATTCTAACCCACGATTATCGTCATAAATTAAAATCAACAACCTACTCTTTGGACGTGATACTGCAACATAATGAAGATAGCGGTCATTTTCTATAGCTAAGTTGTAATCGTTAGCTATAATAATAACTTGATCATATTCCAAACCTTTTGATGAATGTATTGTTCCAGATGTGAACTTATACTTTTTTTCATTATACGTAGGTTTGAATTTATCATTACAAACTACAAAATATAGTGTATCAATTTCTTTTATCACGCTACTATCATTATTGGGATAACCTAAGTATTCATAAAAACCCAGGCACTCATTACGAAAATCTTCTTCCGTATTTAAATTTATAAGAATTGATGCTAACATTGAACGGATTTTTTTAAAGTCATAAGAATCTGGAAGTGGAATTTCCTCGAAAACATCGTATTCATTAAACCTGTCCTCAAGTAAATACAAAGCCAGGAGTCTTGAAATCCATACATGTTCACTTTCTAAGTCAGAGTTATCTAATGGAGACGCCGGAATATAAACAAAATCATAACCACTATTATTTAATAACCCACTCCACTTCTCTGCTGAATCTCGTCTAAAGTGTAGGAATGAACAGTTCTGGCTTGAATCAATCCAACTCGTCACAAAAGTAGTTGCATCTGATTCATTTTGAAATCTATATGAATAAATTTCATTGTTAAAGTTAATTTTAGGATCAATATTTTTCCTTACATCTTCCATAAAGATATTAGAGTAGTTTTGAATAGAAGAATTAGACCTGAAATTATGCCATAGATTAAAGCAGCTAAAGTTAGAATTTTGCATCAGCCCCTTAAAACCATCACTATAGGCACCTCTCCACCCATATATAGACTGCTTAATGTCTCCTACAACGAATAACGGGATCTGCAGTGACTCACAGATAAAAATAAATAAATTATGCATATCAACGTCACAATCCTGATATTCGTCTATATAGAATCTAAAATATCTCGATTTGAGATACCTTCTTGCCGCGAGCGAGTTCTTCAAAATATCCAAGGCGAGTTGGAAAGAAAAATTCTTTTTATTATTTCTATACTTACAAATAAACCCACTATCTTTTATCTTATTAATTCCCGCTTGGAAGCCCACAATAGCATTTTGCGTTGTAAAGTCCGGCTTTATTTCCTTTTTATACTCTGATCCATACACATCGTACATAAATGGCTCGATAATTTCTTTGAGTACAAAATTATCATTGGTACCTATATAACCCTCTCCGACATTCGGACCTAGACGCTCTCTTATTTCTCTAGCTGCTTTTCTTGTAAATGTTACAGCTGCATACGTCTGATAATTCGTGATCTTTGAGACATCTAGTTTTATACGCATTACGGTTGTATATGTTTTTCCCGTACCCGCACTTGCACTGATAATAATATTACCTTCACTCTCAAGTATTTGATTTCTCACTTCATTATCTATTGGGAGCATGATTCAACAAACTCCTTTAAACAAGCGAATAACTCGCTTTTGTAAATTGCAGTGCAATCTGTTGAAGATAATTTGGTACACAGTTCTATCATGTTTATTAACTTAGCACTTTGTAAATAGTCGACTGCATTTTTCGAGCTATTATTATCCTTAGATAATTCATCCATAGGAAGAGGGATTATTTCATAAAGATCATTTTCTAAATCTATTTTTGATAAAAAGATCTTTTTAGCTTTTAATTGTTTAACCTCAGTAAGGTATAGCTTTTCAAAAACTTCTATTTGTATACTCTTTTTATACATATGGTCAGCGTCATATTTGATGGGATCAATACTAATCAAATTCGGCTTTTTGGGTATATTCACTAAATCAAGGCATCTATTCAATCCAAGTAAGTTACATTCTTTTTTATCCTTATTTAGTTTCAGATCGTTATCGGTTTTTATAATTACTTTTATACCAAGTGACGTTAACACCTTTACATATTCACTGAAATTAATACCATCAACCTCCAAAACATACCCGCCATAACTCTCATACTTTTCTAATTCTTGTTTAAGAATCCTCTCAAAAAGTATTTTCTCAGATGGTCCTTCAATGAGAAGAACGACATCGGCGTATATTGCTTCAGTTAAATTTTGATTCAATTTTTGCTTCAACATTTTATACTCTTTAGGAACAGTATATGTATATGAATTGCCTATAATTTTACCATTTCTATACAATTTAATTAAGTTGACATCATCCATATGACTAACTATTAATGAAGAATGGGTTGTCATAAACAAATATTCAAAAATCTTATCATTAAACAATTGAAAAGATAAAGCAATTTGCATTGATCTATGGAGATGGTTTTCTAATTCCTCGATTAAAAAAACATTTATTCTTTTTTCTTCCATTCTTCTGTTCTCCAGAGTCAACAAAGTATAGGCTAATATTTTTTTTCTTCCATCACCACTTGTTGGATAAGTCTCGGCATCTTCACTCAATATATACGGGGTTAATTTTGAATGTAAGTTGCTCAGTTCGATTTCTGAACGAATCGCTATATTTAGATTACCTTCATTCCTGTACTTTTTATATTCTTCTACTAACTCACTTTCAAATTTTTTTATATTGGTTAATCCTCCGATACTATCATTTAGATCAGAGATATGCTTTCTAATGTTTCTACGCTCTTCTTCAGTTAAACTTGTATCTCCTCTAAGAATTTCTTTGGTGTATCTTTTAAATTCATAATCTAGCTTTATGGATGAATCGATATACACTACATTAAATAACTTATCTATTGCAAAGTTATTTTGACTACTAGGGATATCCTCTAAATTATCTTTTTCAGTGCCCCAATACATTCTTGGATCTCCTCGCAATGTCTCCGGAGTGTATGTTGATTTCAATTGAAAATATACCTCTTTTACACCAGATGGAATAGCACCCTTCATACACGAATATATTTTTTTATTATCTGCGTCATTCTCATCTTCTATATTTACCTTCAAGGTTATAGAAATTTCAGTATCAGTTTTCTTATTATAATAATCAGAGTCAACAAATCCGTATCTTCTAAAGTCTCTGTCCAACAAAAATCTTAAAGCACACAAGAAGTTAGTTTTACCAATATCATTTAGTCCAAATATCACATTTTTATTAGTTAAATCCAATTCTAGGTACTCAAAATTTCTAAACTTACTAATAATTAATGATGAAAATATCATAGTTGCACCCCCGCCAACCAATATTTAACTATACATCTCAATAGTAACATAGACCCAAAAATTTTCTCCATAAAAAACATTATATTCTTTTAAACGACAAATATCCCCAAGCACAATCACTTAAGGGGTTAACGCACTTTGATACTTTTTCGTGTAATTTCTTCCAATTTTATTTTTGTTAACGGTAATTTATTTATCTGTGTTCGAATCATCGTAGAACACTGCAGTCTTCTTCCAATTTCATTGCGTGATACTCGGACCACTCCCAGATTCTTCATCTCATCCACTATACGGTTGATTTCTCGAGTCAAAAATTCATCTCTTTTTCTCCAATCGACCCGAATTTTTATGTAAGTAGTTTTCTCTTTACAATTATTTACTTTTGGGGAATATGCTTTTGGGGAATATGCGTTAGATGAATTAGAGTTTTTCTGGATTCCTTTTTCCCCTTCAGTCTTAAGCAAATAAGTTTGCCTCTTGATCGTACCCGCATCAACACCGAGCTGCCTTGCTTTCTCACGTAAGCTAAGTGCTCCATTACTATTTAGTTCAATTAGCTTTTCTATCCAAGTCGAACCAAAGTGTTTTATTCGTCCGATTCGGGTTAGGTCTTCAAGTGTTATATCTGGTCCTCGTCTTGAGTATACAAAACCACAATTACAGCTAAAAGTACCTACAGGTTTTCCTGTATCATAACATCTTGATATGCGAACATTAGATATTATATGCTCTCCAAAATGCTCAGCCCCCCTATTCAGACAAGGCCAAGGGCCTTCACCAAAAGGATGGAACAAGCCTTCATGTTTTTTTTGAAGTATCTCTGACACATCTATATCCAAAAAAAGCTGGAGTAAGATGTGCCTTAAAGGATGTACAGCATGTCTCGGCTTCCGGAGTATTTTATGTAGCCAACTATACTGACTCTTTTTATCCACTACACATCCTTGCTCAAAAAGATACCCCTGCCCAAAAAAGGATTCAAATTTAGGCAACAAATCTTGAAACCTAATATGTCCATTAGCAGTGAGCATTCCCATTTCATTCAGTCTTCCTAAGTATATTTTTCTTAATGCTCCTGTATTTATGGATGGGTAATTCATGTTCAGTAAGAATTCTGATTTTTTTGCTACCAATAATTTAGTATCTATCTCACAAGAGCATATTTGATGTGTAAGACTACCAACGATGGACTCAAGCATAACAAATTCATGCTTATTTCTCCGCTGAGCATATTGGATAGATGAAGACTGCAGGCAGGAATTATGAACAGGACATACGTCTACTCCCGTAAGTTGATGACATCTATGCCAATAAGCCACGCCATATACTTCACGATTCTCTTTAACACAGGAGGTACAATATCTTAGATGAAATAACGGTTTGACCCCATTTGCTACCAAACCCATTTTCATATAAATAGACCTGCCATCACCGTAAACCATATCCTCAGTAACACCTTCATAACGTTCAGGCGAGATATAAGGTCGGAAGTATGGAAGTAATGTATGATTATTAAGGAGTGTAGCAATGGAAATTGCTTGTCTAGGAATACGCAAATATAAATCGTTAAGATGTCCAGGGAAGTCCGTCACTGCACAGACACTCCTTTTCCCAAATAAATCCCTCATAGTCAATTTAACATTTTCATTACCAGACCGCGCATGATACCGAGCACATACACTGTACAACAACTCGTCCGGAAACGGAGGTGGGAAAAAAATCATTGTTAGCCCCTTCTCTTTTAAAAATATTTATTTGCTTCTTTGATAGCCCACTCTAATACTTGTAGAGAACATTTTTTATACGCAGTCGAGATTCTTTGAAGTCGTTTAATGCTTAAATTTCGATATTTTGAATCACTATTTCTGATTTTATCCAACGCATAGGGAAGTATCCTAATTGCGTATTGATCAATTGATTCTACATTTGCTTCCAATAGTTTCGTTGTACGAGGTAAATCATTTTGAAATTCATAATAACGTGCTTTTAGCTTTCTTGGTAAGCCTTTAAAAAATGTGATATTAGAAATTTGTCCTGCAGGCGGATTTTTTTTAACCGTTTCTATGGCCACCTCCATGATGTGAAACAACTCATCATCGAGTTTTTTTGTATTAATTGGTTGGGGTATCGCTTTCCTCGAGGGTAAGTGCTCCTCTATCCATTCTCTGTCATTTTTCAATAACCACTCATATTGAGATGGGATACATTTACGAAAATTATGTCGAGAGGCATTAGGACCTAGCATCTCCTTCACCTCTAAAAAATCATCCCGATAATTCCAATTGGCCGCGGCTGCTTGGCGATAGCCCATTTCTATGACATTGGCAGGCTCAATCCCTCCTGGATAATCTCTGACTCGCTTTAACCCTCTATGAGGCAAAAGATATTTTCTTATTGTGACCCTATTAGATGCAACTTTCGTGGCGATTTCATCTATTGTCATTCCATTTTCATAATAGTTAATGGCCTGCTCTATAAATAGATGTCCCATAGTATCAATATTATATGTTCTCTCATCTTCGATATGAGGTAGTCCTCTCCTTGTATAGATTATCCCGCAATATGGACAAGTGAATTGACCAGTAACCCATCTTTGCGCTTTCCGTAACAGTTTAAAGATGACTCTCCTATTATATTGGGGACAGATCTTATTGACACAAAGCCAAGGTCCGTTGCCGAAAGGAATAGGAATGGAGTACTCCTCATCTTTGCTAAACCATTCTCCTACCTCACCGCCAAAAAATCTCATAATCAATAAATATAAGATGAAATTATCCTTTAGATAATTTTTTTCAAAAAGTTTAACCATCTGTCTTGAACTTATCAGTTGATTAACATCAAGACCGATTAATTTTAAATACTCTATACCATAGAAATTCGAAAAATCTAATAAGAGTTTCTTTTTATAGAGACGCCCCCCTTGAAATCGAATATAGCCTTTGGCTCCAGCAGAACAAATGATTTTGATAAAAGTAGTGTCTAAATTAGCGTCTTTCTGTTTCATTAAATTGTCTATATCGTTAATCAGTTGTTTATTTTCATTAAGCACTTGAGGAGAGTACTTCTCATTCACATGAATTCCATGTCCGTTAGGGCAAGTGGGCTCAATTAGCATTTGACTACAATCTTCATTAGTTAAAGGGATCTCACAGACTGGACATACATCAATGAGTTGGGAGTTATGTTCTAAGCAATGATGTAAAAAAGAACATTGATGAATACGGTGCAAATATACAATCCCGTACTTGTCAAAATCATTGTTTATACAGTGGGGACAGTACTTTGGAGTAGAATGGATTAGTAACCGGGTAACTCTGAGTAATAAAGATCTGCTTTTTATATCATAATTACTTGAATACATGACCTCCCAAAATTTCGACTGATTTTCACTCGATGTAAACGGCCGTAGAAATGGATAAAACGTGTGATGTTCTATAATTCTTTGTGCAAATGCAGGTGTAAGTTCAAATTCATTTTCTATTCGAGATAAGTTCAAGGGAAACAAAACCGTTTTCTTCATACCAAATTCACCAAGCAACTTATACCTTGTTTTACTAAAGAATAGTGGCGAGCGAAGATGGCTATGGAAAACAATACTTCTAAAGTCTTCGTCAGGATAAGTTAAAGGAAAAGCCACTAAATCCCCCATAATCCCCCTCCTAGTGCGTCTTATAAAAACTCATCAAAGTCTCCAACCACTCCCGCATTACGAAGTGCCTCATCAACACTAAAGTTATCCAACTTCCCTTGAGCTACTATAAATCGTAAATCTTCTATCTCTAAGTTAAGCTTTAAAGACCTGTTCTTTACCTGTCTTCGTTTTGTCTCGACGACTTCTGGCTTATTCTGTTTGGAGCTGTCTGATTTACCTTCAAATACTAGTTTTGCTAATTCTAAATATAGTAACTCCATGTCATTGCCAGTTTCTCTGTGATGTAGCTCGACCTTTTCAGCATAGGTTAGTGCAGTTTCTTCAGTACAACCCATTTTCATCGCAAATGTAACAAGTTGCTCGATTAAAACTCTTCTATTATGTTGCAGCAGGATGAGTCTATGTTCCTCCGAGAGGTGCCCATCAATAGTAATGCGATGCTGCGCATCCTTCAAGTATTCTTTAAAGGTGATCCAATCCGGCTTTAAATCATCATATTCTCTAGGGTCAATATCTACACCTCCCCTTATGAGTTCGAAGATTGGTTGAACTAACCTAAATGTTTTATTGGCTACTTTTTCAATCAATTCAGCAGTAATAATTTCATCATTTTCATATAAAATTGCACGACATTGAACATGCATGAACAATTTCACAGCAAAGTTAGGAATACCCAGTGTGTGATAATACATCATAGCCTTAAGTTCCGATGTTGAAGCTGTGTACGTTTTTGTATACTGAAGTTCCCAAAGCCCTTCAATAAACATATCCCATTCTAAATCATCCTTCATTCGATCAGTAATATTCTCGGCATAACCGTCTGGAATTCCACGTCGGGTGTTAGCAAGGGAGGTCTTAAATAAGTAAAGTGCTTTAAACGTACCAATCAGTACGATGGGTATGCCAATTGAATTGGTAAGTTCCGTAATGAAATCAATCATTTTCTCTTCACCACCGGAATGTCCTTTGTGTACTCGTTGAACTTCGTCAATGAATAAAGCACCTAGACTGATATCTCCGGCAACCTTTGCCATCCTTTTGGCTAGAACTTCAGCGCGACCATCTTTTTCGGCCAGTTCTTCGTAATAATTACTTCCTAACAATTTATCCACTGCCCAATAAAAATTTCGGCATAATGCACCCACAGATTTATTGCTAGGACACTCGATATGAAGCCATATAACCTGTTTAACTGGAAAAGGTTCTCCTTTGTATTCCTTATGAAGAATAACTTGTGGAAACAGACTCAGTATTCTTTCATAAGATTTCGTTTTCCCCATCCCACTAAGTCCAATATCCGCCATCATTTGAGCTGTTTGAATATTTCCGGCTAGATTCCTGCCATACTCATCTGTTCCATGTGCTAAAATGTTATCTAATCCGACTGCCATCTCTCTTTGGTACATAGAACTTAACGGGTTTCTAGATTGGTATCCAATTTTTATCATATTGTATATGTTTCTATATCTCTCAAAGTGAGTTATTAACGGCTTCCAGTATCCTGGTTTGATCTGCTGAATCAGTTCTATGCGATCTTCTAAATCCAGTTCATTAAGGTTTCCGGAAAAGCGAGGGACAGAATCCAGCATTTGATACAACTGATCTTGCGTGAACCTAGGCGGCAGTGCTTCTATAAACGGATTTCCTTGATAGGCCTCAACGATTTGTTCAATATACTCTGCTTTAATTTGTCTGCCTTTTAGAAAAATATAGCGTTCTTTTTTGCTCTCCATTAATTGGTTGACCTCCTTTCCTGATCTTTGCTTAGAAGAAATATCTGCATCTTATTCAACTTCTGAGTTACTTCAGTCTCAGGAATCTCATTCATATGTTTAGTAGTTGAAGATAAAACCTGTGACCGCTGAGATACGGTGGTAGCTGTCCAAGCATTTGTACTTGATCCCATCCTTTTCTCGAATTTTCTAACACTCCTTTTATCTTTAAATCTAGCCGATTTATGCCTACCCATTTGGGCTTGTTTCATGTTTGCTATTTGTATTTGTGTTGCTTTTTTTGCTACTGCATCCAACTCAGCTTCAATTTGATTTCTGTTCGCCTTACTCTTCTTTAACTGTTTATTCTTGAATTGCATAATTACCTTTACATCATCAAAATGAAGACCTTCATACTCCTTAACCTTTTCAGTAAGAAAGAGTTGCTCCTCTTTTCCATTTCTCAGCCTGATAAATACACTGCTACAATTTCGTGGGTCATAACTAACCACAACCTCACCTTTACCCTCTATCATCTCATCTTCGAACCATCCATCATCTTCGCCACGTTGACAGGTATAGTTTATTTTTTTTAGTACTACACCTCTCCGTGTAACTTTGCACGTTTCTTTTGGGAGAAGTGTATGCCTAATCAAACTACGTGGTTGCTCCAGTAAAAGATTAGACTTCATTCCCCAGTTCCACATTGATAATGGTGTTAACTCGACCTTATCTACAAACATTTCTCGTGTGACTAAAAACTCCTCACTTAGCGCTTTTCGATTATATTCTAGGACGAATAAAATAACTAATTTTGTGAATTCGTCAAATGTGTAGGTTGCTTCCTTCTCTGGATTTTTATCTCCTCTATCTCTGTGTACCTTGTCAACTCCTCCTGGAATTATTTCCCTCATTCGCTTACAGAACTCTCTAAATTGTTGTTCAACATAAGGTTTTAAATCTCCACGATAAGATGGAGGATTGCCTACACGTATGTTGAGAAGAACAAGGTTGTTAGAATTTTTACTTTTCATTTCTGCTCTATCTCCCACAATGTATGAAGGTAAATGTTTTGCCGGCCAATCTTCTTCAGTGATGGTTATCCCGTACTTTGCACAAAATGAGACTTTATCCGTTGAGGCATTTTCAAGTGCAACCATCTCCTCTTCCCATGAAGGAGTTTTACAAACGTGCATCCCTGCAATTAACCTACTGCTTACATCTTTTACAAAATAGACATGCGGTCTTCCAATAACAGTTTTATAATCTAACGAGACTAATATAGCATCAGCAGGAGTTGAGTCCGTTTCATAAAGTGCTCCAGGTCCTTGGATATCGCCATTTGCGGATTTAAGTAAAGATCTTGCAAGCATTTCAGCTTTGCGTTTACCTGATTTAGCAGCAACTTTTCCCTTTTTGTTATACTCCTTGTTATACCAATATAGGAATTGCCGCTCCGTTGGTCCTCCAACAATTGGAATCAATTCGTTATATTTTCTATAGTAACCTTCCGCGTATTCATCCTCACACATATGTTTGTGCGTTGACCTAAGATCCATTCCTTGATTAGTATGGTATTTTTTGATCGCCTTTCTAAACTTCTCTTTGTCTTCCTTAGTGATAATAAAGCTTTTGCCACTCTCAGGTTCAGGACCCGTATTTTTTTTCCTATTTGATTCACTGTTTTTGATCCCAACATCAAAGTAATCATTTAAAAGACCATTTGAATTCTTCCCATAGAACCAATATTTCTTCAGTAATGTGTAGACCCAATTCACTTGTTTTTTAAATTGCTCTGCAGTCTCTTTGACCAGCCTTCCTCTTTTTCCGGGTATATAGATATCAGGTTCTTTACATACAATACTCTCAATAATTGAGAATTTCCCATCTCTTCTCTGGGAGTATTTATTGAGATATTCTTCGTCAGGAGCAATGATACGCATGTCGGGGTCGATTAGTTCAATTTGGGCGCCACCAGATTCCAATTCGTATAATAAATCGTTATAGTCTCTAAAATAGGGAAAAGGGATCTTCTTTTTATCATCAATGTTAATAAGAACAACCTGAGATCGATCAGGAGCGATCCATAGTACGCGTTCAAAAGTTCTTTTTTTATTGAGACTTGCATCAAGAAAACAGATAACAGAATTCTGGTAAATCATTTGATTCACCCCCATCATTTTACTGGTTTCTCTAAAGCCAAAGGAGCACTTTCACGTATTAAAGCATTCATATCTGTAACCCAACGTTTATTGGCAAGCATGTGTTTTACCATAAACATTGATGTTCCGGCTTCAAGACCAATAAACTGATCGCATTTTAAACAACTTTTGCTTATGGTTAAGCTGGTACCATTCTTTTTCAGTTTTTCGAATATAGGTTCAGCTATGATGTTGACCATCTCAGAATCCATGCCTGGACGAACATCTGGCCGCCATGCATCGTGTAACCAATCAATATTCTTTATAAAATTGATCGGCCTTCCTATATCGAACACTACTTTCCATTCAATACCAATCTCTTTATAGTACCGCCTTTCAATTTCGAATAATTCAAGTGTCCTTTTGGTCAATTTATTCGTTGGTTTGAACGTTCTAGCTGTATCAATTATCCCCTTCTTATTGTCCTTAATGGATAACATAAAATCAGAGGTCTGAACAACATCATCCCCTTTTAGGTGAGCGTGCATAATATTTAGTTTCCTCGCTATCCGTTGAGTTTCTTCAATAGGAAGGGGAAATTGTTCTCTAATATCTGTAACCTGATCTGTCCATTCTTGTACAAGTAAGTATTGATACTCATATTTTGATAACGTATGATGAATACGGTTGGAATGCCATCCTTGCGTACGTGTTAACCACCCCTCAGATGCTACCTTATTATCATTTGCTTGAATGAACGGAATGTAATCCTGCCCTCTGCCCTGCCCTCTGCCATCTTTAAGTCGATTTTGGTGCGTTATATTTACAGTGTTTATCACTTTCACCCCCTTTAATAGTAGAAAACAGAAAGACGCATAACAAATTTGTTATGCGTCTCTAGAAGTATTATATATAAACATTAACCCTGGTATCTCATTCCAAAACAGATCTCCTTGTTATTCCGTAATCAAGTCTAACCTTAGTACACTTCACAAATTCCATCGTTTAAATACTACCAAATTCCAATTAACAGCTTTTAATATTATTGATTATTAACGAGAATCTGATTTTTTATCCGTCGCATTCAGAAAATATTCAGGTGTGGAATACCGTATAATTTTGCAATGCTCAAAGAGCATGATCAAAATAGGTTGTCCGTACATCAATGTACAACGCTCTAACAAATAACACCATTGAGTCAATTCCAATCTTCCGTAAGATTCAGCTCTCTCTTACAGATATCGCACTGAACATAAATAACTGTACCAAGACTTGTTGGAGTGAATGTATAGGAAAGCTTAGCTCCTGTTACATCAACTGCTTTACAAGCATCCCATTCCCTAATCCTCTTTTCCATTCCCGCTGTAATTTCAAATATCATTTCATCCCTCTTTAAATTATATTTTAATAATATAACCTTAAATTTCTATTTATTATTTGGTACTATGTCTAGAGAAGTCAAGTTGTATTATATATCTTTGGTATTAATTAAGAAACTTATCCGTTACATACTGGATTTATTATCTACATTAATTCTTAAAAAGGTATTGATTGCTCTCTATGAGGAAATAGTTCTTTTGTATAAACATTTTTACTTATTTTGAAGGATAAAAGCCCTTCAGCATCTCACGCATATTCGGCTTAATGTTGATATCCGGACGTTTTTCCTTGGCCAAGGCTTCAGCCTCTTCTACAGTTGTAGCAAGACCTAATTCAAGCAATAAGCCCGTAGCAACCGTACCTGTGCGATTTCGTCCGCCAGCGCAATGGAAATAGACTGTCTTCCCGTTATTCACGGCTGCTGTTACCGCTTGGATCGCTGCTAGTACAGAACCTTCTTGGCCGCTCTCATCCTCTACAATCGGATTATGATGACGGGTTACTTGTTCAGGGAAACCGTCTGCTTTGGTGCCGGTATCTCTTAAATCAAACACATCTGAAATCTCTTGCTCCTGGAGGGCATCAAGCAGTGCATTCTCCCCGCCAATATATACTTTACCTTCAATCAGTTCATGATAATTTACCATTATAGTTTCTCTCCTGTCTCATTATCAGCAGCTACTCCACCATCGTGACTATTCACCCGTTTCAGCAAATTGTTTGATACGCTCGCCCACTTGATCGCGAACCCGCTGGAAGACCGCCCACTTCTCCTCATCTGTTCCTTGAGCTTTCGCCGGATCATCGAATCCCCAATGCTCACGTTTAACCTGAGGTGGCGTAATGGGGCATTTATCTGCTGCATCTCCACATAATGTAATGACGAGATCAGAGCTGTTCAGCAGCTGCGGATCAATAATATCTGACGTTTGACCTGAGATATCTATACCTACTTCACTCATCGCCTGAACGGCCTTCGGATTCAAACCATGAGCCTCAATGCCGGCACTATACACATTCCATTCATTGCTCAAATATTTCTTGGCCCAGCCTTCGGCCATCTGGCTTCGGCAGGAGTTTCCAGTACATAAAAAGTAAATGGTTTTCTTATCCATGAGTCCCAATCTCCTTTGAGTTTAAAATAAGGTCAATGTTATATATAAACCAAGCAGTGTGATGAACAGCGTAGGGATCGTCAAAAGAATTCCTGTTTTGAAGTACGTGCCCCAGGATATCTTTACTCCTTTGGTGGAAAGCACATGCAGCCACAGTAAGGTAGCCAGCGAACCAATCGGTGTTATCTTCGGTCCTAAATCAGAACCAATAACATTCGCATAGATCAAAGCTTCCTTAATCAGTCCGGAAGTGTTCGTGGCATCAATGGCCAGCGCATCAATCATTACGGTAGGCATGTTATTCATTATCGAAGAGATCACCGCGGCAATAAAACCCATCCCCATCGTAGCGGCGAACAGCCCTTGATCTGCAAAGGCCTGGATAACATCAGCTAATACATTCGTAAGCCCCGCATTTCTTAGACCATATACGACAACATACATGCCGATGGAAAAGAACACAATGGCCCAAGGTGCCCCCTTCACCACTTCTATTGTGGGAACAGCAGGACTTTTCCTTGCCATGAGCAAGAAAAAGATCGCGATGATACCCGCCACTACGGATACCGGAATGTTCAGAAACTCACTGACAAAGTATCCTACCAGCAGAACCGCAAGTACAAACCAGGATAACTTGAACATCTGCTTGTCTTTAATAGCCGATTCAGGTTTTTTCAGCTGGGAGCTATCGAAGGTTCTTGGAATACTTTTTCGGAAGAATAGATAGAGTACAAAGATGCTTGCCCCTAAAGAAAATAAGGTAGGCATTAACATCCGTCCGGCGTATTCCATAAAGGTTAGCCCGAAAAAGTCGGCCGATACGATATTCACCAGATTGCTTACAACCAGGGGCAAAGACGTTGTATCCGCTATAAACCCGCTAGCAATGATGAACGGAAAAACCTTTTTCTCATCAAAATTTAGCGCACGGACCATAGCCAGCACAATTGGTGTTAGAATGAGCGCTGCTCCGTCATTAGCAAAAAATGCCGCTACTACAGCACCAAGAATGATGACATAGATAAACATTCGGGTTCCATTCCCGCTAGCAGCTTTGGCCATATGTAAAGCAGCCCATTCGAAGAATCCAATTTTATCGAGAATTAGGGAGATCAAAATGATTGCTACAAAGGCCAATGTTGCATTCCACACAATCAGCGTAACATCCAGAACATCCTTTAAGCCGACGACACCGACAAGTAAGGCGAGTAACGCTCCACCGCAGGCAGACCATCCAATGGACAACTTTTTAGGCTGCCAAATGACAAAAATCAATGTGACTATAAATATCAGACTTGCCAGAGCTACCAATGGTATTCCCCCATTGTATGTCTAACTCCACGCATCAGATCACTCCCTTCAAAGAGTTAAGTTTAATGTCATGAATCATTATATAATTATATGCTTATATATTCAACGAAAAAGTGTTACTCGCAGCATGCAGTTTTAGAAGGTTTATTCAAATGCAAGAGAATGTCACTCGCATCCGGAGTGAGATTTAGGATCGCCTTAACATGGGGTTTATCTTCAATGTTTAAAGAATAGTACACCCACTGCCCCCTTTTCTGTTCCTTTACCAGTCCGCTGCTTTTTAATTTACGTAGATGCTGACTAACGGCTGGTTGAGAAATGTCAAAGAGATCCACGAATTCACATACACACCACTCTCGCTCTTTTAGAAGTGTAAGGATAGTGAGACGTGTCTTATCTCCAAGGAGCTTTAAATCTTCTGCAAGATCATTAAGTGTATCCAATTTTAAATCTCCCCTCTCCGTATATAAGACGATACTTATATTCTAAGACCTTTAAGATGAATTATCAACATTGCAAAATAATATTTGCAATTTGCAATTAATTGCGCTATAACTACATCAAGAGGTGAGAACAATGGAAACCCCGCGAGAACTATTCCAAATCATGACCCGGCGGCTAGGATTTCTCAATAAGGACTGCTGCAGCGTAGGGGGATGTAATCTTTCCGCAACCCAAAGCCAACTGTTATATGAGATCGATCGGAGTCCTGAGCCTTCCATGCAACAAGTCGCCGAAACCCTTGGCACGGATATCACTACCTTTAGCAGACAAGTCCAGTCTTTGGTGAAAATGAACCTGGTTAGAAAGGCACCTAACCCCACAGATCGGAGAATTTTTACCCTGTCGCTTACACCTGAAGGAAAAATGGTAGCTACAACTATTGAGCACCAAATGAATCAGTACCTGAACGAAGCCTTTTCGCATATGAGTGAGTTTGAAGTAGAAACATTATTACGGTCCATTAAGCTTTTCAACGAATCTATGGGAAAGCTCAGCAATTGCTGTGCACCCGTTAAAGGGTAATTTCTCTTCTATTTTACTTGTATGTTGCAAATTATTTTAGCTAAGGAGTGTATAATCATGACCAATCTTACGGATGATCAGATCCGCCAAAATGTACGGGGGCGCTATCAAAAGATTGCTGTAAGAAACGTTGCGACTTCCCCTTCCAGCCGAACTTCTGCTGACAGCAGTTGCTGTGAATCCCCATCTGATTTCAGTGCCATATCTGCTAAGTTGGGTTACTCCAGTGAGGACATCGCTGCAGCTCCTGAAGGCGCAAATTTAGGTCTTGGTTGCGGTAATCCACAGGCTATTGCTGAACTGCAGGCGGGTGAACATGTTTTGGACCTAGGGAGTGGCGGCGGATTTGATTGTTTCCTGGCTTCCCGGCAGGTAGGTAATGAAGGCCATGTTATAGGTGTGGATATGACACCTGAGATGATCAGTCGAGCAAGAGATAATGCCCTTAAAGGTAAGTTCAGTAACACCGAATTCAGATTGGGAGAAATAGAGCATCTTCCCGTTGCTGATCATTCGATCAACGTCATTATCTCCAACTGCGTGATTAATCTCTCCCCAGACAAACAGCAAGTATTCCGTGAGGCTTATCGTGTTCTTCAGCCAGCCGGTCGTCTTGCCATATCAGATATCGTAACTACAGCTGAGCTTCCTCCTGAGATCAAAAATGACCTGGATGAATACTATTCCGGTTGTATCTCAGGCGCCTCTTCCATTGCCGATTTAGAGGTAATGCTCCATGACTCCGGCTTTACTGATATCAGCATTGAGCCAAAGGACGAATCTAAAACATTCATCCAAGATTGGGTTCCAGGTGCAAATGTTGACCAATACATCGTCTCTGCTGTAATTAAAGCGAGAAAGTAATCTTAAGGGGATGTTCATGTGATTAGTACATTAACTGTTCGTCAGGCCACACCTGAGGATATTCAAAGCATTCTTCGTATCTACAATCAGGGGATCGAGGACCGGATCGCTACACTTGAAACAGAGACGAAAGACTCCTCATATATGGAATCATGGTTCAATGATCACCAAGGCCGCTTTAGCGTTTTGGTTGCTGAACGCGAAGGTGAAGTCGTGGGCTGGGCCTCACTGAACCCATATTCCCACCGTTGCGCGTATAACGGCGTCGCTGACCTTTCTGTATATATTGATCGAAGCTTTCGTGGGCAAGGTGTAGGCAGCTCCCTCCTGGAATCCTTACACAAGGTAGCAAAGGAAAATAGCTTTTATAAAATGGTTCTCTTTACCTTTCCGTTTAATGAGAGTGGTCAAGGATTGTATCGGAAAATGGGCTACCGGCAGGTTGGTGTATTTGAGAAGCAAGGATTGATGGACGGAGCGTTTATTGATGTAATGATTATGGAGAAGCTACTATAAAAATGAAGTAAAAAAGAGAAGTTCCACCCGCAAACGGAGGAACTTCTCCTTTTAATCTATTCCTACAATCTCACTTCTTCTCTCCATAAATAACACATCTCTCCAGACTCCGTTCATTTTCCCGACTTTTTTTCTAAGTCCTATTTCACGGAATCCATGTTTAGCATGTAGTGATATGCTCATCATATTCTCAGGAAAAATTCCAGTCTGGATCGTCCAAAACCCGTTTTCCTCTGATTTTTCAACAAGCTTGCCAAGAAGCAAATGGCCAATCCCCTTCCCTCGTGCAGACGCTGTTACATAAATACTGTCCTCTCCAACACCAGCGTACACGCAGCGGGATGATACAGAGCTCAGAGAAGCCCATCCAACAATATCTTCATCATCTAAACAAACAAGGCTACACTCCGTATTATGACTGGAAAACCATTGCTCCTTTGAAGGGGCATTGGTCTCAAACGTTGCATTCCCTGTCTGAATGCCTTCCTCATAAATGGATTTAATCGCATCCCAATCTCGTTCGTTTGCTTTTCGAGTCAAAAGCATATTATTAACACCTCCGTGTTCTAATCGAAGTATCGCGGATGTCTCATATGTCTACTCGTGAAGAATCCCATACACTCCTGAAGCAGCAACTGCACCAAGGATCGTGGCTAATATGTATATCCAGAGATGGTGCACATTTCCGGATATGATCGCTGGGCCTAAGGATCGAGCCGGATTCATAGAGGCTCCGCATATCGGGCCTGCAAACATCGCCATTAATCCCACCGTCCCTCCTATCGCTAAGCCGGCAAAACCTTTCACTGCTTTACCATGTACCGCAGATCCTAAAATCACCATCATAAGCACAAAGGTTAGTATAAATTCCAGAGTGAAAGATTGGCCATCCCCAGACCGGGGTAGAGTAGCTCCTAGATTAGCGATGTTTCCGAATAAAAGATATAATGTACCACTCGCAGCCAGGGCAGAAATGCATTGAGTGAGAACATAAGAGAACCCTTCCCTAATTGAAATATCCTTCCGAAATAAAAAACCGAGTGTCACTGCAGGGTTAAAATGAGCTCCTGAAATGTGCCCAAAAGTGTATATTAGAGCCATTACAACCAAACCAAAGGTTATTGCAATACCATCATGCGTTAAGCTATTTGTAATGCTATTAATTACAATAGCGCCTGTTCCAGCAAAAACTAAGAAGTACGTACCTATGAATTCGGCCAAAAGTTTTTTCTTCAACATACTGTTTTCTCCTTCATCTTCACGAATAGGTGTTTAAGGGATCGCTTGGTTTGAACTCACATACCCCATCATCTTAGAAAAATAGTAAAAACGTGTGTTAGCCATGAAATAAAATGAGAATAAATAATAGCCACGCTGCAATAAATTACGGGGTGTTATCTTTACTTTAAGGTCGATTTTTTGGTGTGGTTCAATCGTAAATTCCGGCTGATCAAGTTCGATGTCCAACTCCTTCGTATCAATACAAAGTACAGCAGCAGTTAACTCCACAGGAAAATTATTGTGATTTTCTATGGAATAAATCACATCATTCCATCCAACCGATTCAAATCGCATGTCACTGCGGCCCATAAATTGAATGCTGGTGTCCGCGACATCAGAAATTCCGCCGCACTGCATACATTTGAAACTTGTTCTTCGCAAAGGGCCGGCATATGTAAAAAGAGAGTATGAAAATTCTCCTGTTATATTCCCACATTCCCGACAAACTGATTTAAATTGTATAGGGGCCGTTTCTTTTCTTTTTTCACTGATGGATTCAAAATAACTGTCTGAATGTTTTTCGGTATATGATTTTATGGTGTAGAACAGTTCCTTGCTGAGTTGTTTGTACTTCCCTTCCATATTATGTATGGTTTCAAGCATCTTTGTTCTTGTTAAAATATTGAAATTGTACTCTTTCGAGGCTTGATGAATATGGATATATTGATTTTGAAGATCTTCTAATCTACCTTTAAGATGGCTAGGAATTTTTGAAATGTCTTTTAAAAACTCCAAATTCATATTATATTCGTGGATAGACTTTAATTGCCTAGTGATTGGATCATCGAACGTGAAGATGACATTCATGGATACGGCCTCAAAGGGAGTTTTAGAAAAAAACATACAGACCTTTTCATTTTCAGTAGGTGAGTCTGCTACGTGATAATAAACAACTGATTTCCTGTCTGCATTCCCATTCTCAAAATACAATTTGCACTGATTAATATGAATATCCGAACCTTTAGGGAGATTTAGGATCTTCACTTCAAAAAAGGTTTCGTTTTGAAATCCAGTGATCTGTAAATCTAAGTTTTGCATATTCTTAAAATCAATATGAGCGGTAACCGGCTTTAACATTTCATAACCGAATGATGGATCTCCTATTTGGTAATACAAATTATTTTCAATTCCTGTCCTAAGGAGAAACTTATTTAGATAATAGACTTTCTCGCCTTCTGTAAACCCATACTTTAATAGATTATGTGCCAGAATGTTCTCCACCACATCCCCAGTTTTAATGCTTGGTGATGTTGTAATACTGAGAGAGCTTCCCTCAATTAAATGCTTAATAACCGTATAGTCATATGGAATGCAGCTGCTATCCAAGTCTCCAATGTTGCAACCATTCAGAAATAGAACCTTCGCATGAAGGGCTGTTGTACTTAATCTTTTTCGGTTGCTGGTGTAGCACAATTCCCCGTTGTAATAACAGCTTGGTAAAAAATGATGACGATCATTGAAGGTTTGCTTGGAGGCATTCTCATACCCACAAAATAGAAAGTCATCCATCACAACTGAACATTCTCTGGAATGAGCGATGTAATTTAACTCAACGACATTTGTTGACGAGGTCATCAAGTGCTCCAAATGAGCTAGATCGCACTGTCCTTTCGGAAAATAGTATGCCAAGCCATCGTTAAATACATGTTGCGCTTCACGGTCATTCTTTGTTTGAATGCGATTTAAAAGAAGGTATACGGCCTCCGCTTTTATCTCTGAATCTAAAGTGATTCTCTTAAATAAGTAATTCACTATGGAGTATTTATCCGTATATGGAAGGAATCCGACAAACTTGTTCAATGCTTCTATTTTGTACGTAAAGCTAAAGTCCATTGCGGAATATGGCAAGATGAGGAATACCGATTGAAGTTCATTCCGGAGTAATAATGATGTTAGATGCTTATAGTCAGTTAAATACAAGAACCGTTTTCTGTATACGATGGCATATAATAATGACAATAGTGTTTCTTCGCTACAAATATCTGTATATGTTTCAAATACACCTACGGCTTCTGTTTCATTTCCAGTCAAGCTTTCGTTATACAGTTCGATCAGATTCTGTACATGAACTGCGTCTAAGGAGAAGCTACTCATTGGTTCAGAAACCCAATCATATGGCTCATCCTTAATGGAGAACAACTGATGTACATTTTGTTCTGGATAGACGGGTAGCCAGTGCACATCTTCTTGCAGGCATTTATAAATTAATGAATACAGGTCCTCCCCTGTCACCACAGGCTGTAATTTGTATTTCATAATCTGTACTCCAATCTTATATGAATTGCACAAGCCTAAAAAAACAAACTACTATCCCAGACCATGTTGGACGTAAACCATTCAACACATTCCTGCAGTTTTAGACGTGTATCCTCTTCACTATCCCCTTCTATAACAAATGATGCTAAGCAATCGTTACAATGGTTACCATAATCAAAGGACTGCCCAGGTTCAGCCAGGATTTCATATTCGATAGCTTTGAATGGAATCTGAACTTTTGGTGCCCGTATAAACATCCCTTTTTTCGGATGAACAAGGACATTACCCACAATATTCACAGGCTTATCAGGAACAGATGTATTGAGATTGAGCTGACATTGAAGACGGAGCCACGATTCCATTAGATTAAAATCAAAAGCACTGTAAATCATATCTCCAATTTTGGAGCCACCTACTCGACTTGCAATTTCACAAAATACCAATTCATCATTCGGTGTATGAAAAATTTCCGCATGAAAAGCCATGATTCTTGGGGAAGGCAGTGCGTCTATACTTTGCTGAACAACTTGTTGTAATCGTGGAACTAAGGTATTATCAGCTTCCAATATGTAACTCCCCGAAGGATTCCCATCGGTGTAAGCTAAGCAGTCATTGATGTAAACAGACGGCCAAGAAAATAGTATTCTTCCGTCTTGATAAAGACCATCTACATGGTAAACGACTCCTGGAACATATTCCTCCACAATCCATTCGCCTTGAAAGCCTTTTTGTAGTCTTTCGATAAGGTCTGCATGATCTCTAATGATGCTTACACCCTCAGCCCCGGAACCATCTACAACCTTAACTACAAGAGGTAGGGAATGCTTTGAGGCAAATTGAATCAGATCCATATTGGTCCTAACCCTCTCAAATACAGGTACCGTCACACCGGATTCCTTTACGATTTGCTTCATAATGCACTTGTTCCTATAAGCAGTGGCACTTTTCAGATTCTGACCTTCTATCCCAAGCGTTTCTCGAAGTTCCGCAGCTCTTATAAGATCATATTCTGCAACTGCGATAATGGCTGAAAACCGGTAGTGACTGTGCAGCTCCATAGCTCTTCGCTCCACATTTCCATTAGCACCGAATCGATTAAAGCTTTCGATATATTCGTAGCGGTCATTCACGTGCAGGAAACTATCATGCGAATCGGATGAAGTGAGCATAACCAGTTCCTTGGAATCCAGCCATTGCTCATAAGGGGTGAACGAATGCAAGTTACGATTAAGAATTAGAATAGCCACTAGCCTTCCTCCTTCCTCCAGGCAACCGGAGTTGGGGAATGAATCCCCAACTCGGTTGGCCCAGGTATCCATGTTTTGTTAGAACGTTGCTTCTGGTAAACAGGTTATGGTTGAGCCTTAACACCACAAATTAGATAATATCCAACTTTATCTTCCAGAAACTCAACAGCTTCAGGTGCTTCATTGACAAATTGCTCGTAGTCTTTCTTATATTCTTCACTCGAAGACATTAGTTCCGCATAACGCTTGTTCTTATCTTCAGTAAAATTATGAATTTGAATATGCTGGAAGGAATGTGATTCCATATAGCTAATGTTTTCGCTCAGGAGAATACTCCCTGCACGGCATCCACTTATGAAATTCAGATTGTCTCTAATTTTTTGGGGCACTGGCACAAAGGAAACAAAATCAGTGTAGATAAAGATACCTCCTGGTGAGAGTAACCGCTCAACTTCCTTCATTGCTTTCTCACGATCTGGGATTAGATTAAACACACATTCACTGTAGATCAGATCGAATTGTTCATCCATGTAAGGCAGTGCCTGTGAATCTGAGACGAAGAATCCCACTTTTTTGTGAAGTTCTTTTGGCAAATCGGCACTCTTTTCACGAGCACGCTCAACCATCTTGTCACTGAAATCAACACCAATGAATTGAGTGCCTTCATCAAACTCACGGACAAGCTGTAGCAGGGTGGTTCCCATTCCGCACCCAATATCTAAAATCCGCTTTTTCCCATGATGCTTCACAAGCTCAATAATCATTTCTGTTGGTCCTGATGGCGAGAACTTATCCGTACCTGAAGGATACAACCCTTCCTCTTCTGCTACCGAATTATAGAAATCCCGAACGGTTTGGCTAGCAATAGTAAGCGGTGCTGGGCCTTCTGAGCAGCAATTATTACTGACTGTTTGTTGGTTTGACATATCATATCCTCCTGTTTTATCACCAAATTAAAATAAATGTTTCCTCCATAAACGAGGAGTAATGCTATTGATCTAGCAGCATCCTGTTGAAGGATCGCAGCTGCCTCCTGCTGTATCAAAGACACTTTTAATACCTTTAGTCACAGCGGGGTCCCTCACTAGTGGGGTATTACAATCGAATAATGGTGCTTGATCCAGGGGAATCTCTAGATAAGGCAGAACACCAATAAAGTGCTCGCTATAGGGCGCTTTGGTCATAATTTCATAGGTTTTGGCACAAACGGCCATTCGTTCTCCACGCGGAAAGCGGTGCCCGTCATCATCCACCACTTCACTCCAAGGCCCTTTATAAATCACTGCGTGCCCTTGATCAAGACAAACTCCTTGTTTACCTTTATAAGCCTCAATTACAAACCGCCGGAGTTCCCTTCCAGCCACTACTTTGTAGGGCAAGGTTTCCCTCCACACAATGGACATCCCATAGAATCCGGCTGTTTCTAATAGTTTGAATATTTCTTTTTCTTGTGGAATGAATTGAATGTGATGATTGTTAGTTGTTAAAGGAAGTTCATTATGAGTTAGCTCCTCATCTGTTAGCACAATGGTCAATAACAATTTTCCGCCACGACGAAGCACTCTGAACGCCTCGGACAGGATCTCTTGACTTGTATCCTTCAAACCCAGATTGAGTGTGTCACCTAAGAATACAGAATCGATAGTATCATTCTGGATAACTGGGTCTTTCAACCGCTGTTCAGATAGTGCTTGCTCCAATTGCTGATAAGCGGCAACATCTGAAAGTGTATTTGCTATAAGATAATTAGTAATGAATTCTGCTTTTGTTCTAAAATCGCCATATCCGGAACTCAGAATTTTACAATTCTCTGCTGAATAATTGGGATCATTTACTATCATTCGCCCCTGTGATCCTACGCTTTCTGAGATACGCTGAATTAGGCTTGGGTCGGAAGGTCCAACGACAACGATATCGGAGCCGTTAACAGTCAAATGCTCCGTAATAGAAAGCTGTAAATCAATTGAAAGAGACGAATTGGTAAGATCAAGCACTGCACCATTCTTGGAAGCAATGCTTAATGCCGTTCTTTCTAAACGTTCTAATGGAGAAAAGCTCATATTTGCGCCTTCTTTCTCATGATTTTAATCTCAGTTACAACATTTTGAATCCGAGCTTAAGGTTCCTTTATTCTGACTTGCAGTAAAAAGGTCTATGTTCGCTACTTGCTGGGCACGCATCGCTATAGCAATTGCATGTGCTTGACCGATCTCCTCGTTGC
Organism: Paenibacillus sp. FSL M7-0420; assembly: GCF_038002345.1. Classification (NCBI taxonomy): domain Bacteria; kingdom Bacillati; phylum Bacillota; class Bacilli; order Caryophanales; family Paenibacillaceae; genus Paenibacillus; species Paenibacillus sp. FSL M7-0420. The sequence goes on from NZ_JBBOCJ010000001.1 coordinate 6,414,222, forward strand.
AGAGCCCATTCTGTTTAGCAGATACGACTGCTTTTTTAACTACCTCAATGTCACCTATGATAAAGGCAGCACCTAAGACAGCTAGTGCCCGTTCACGTTCAGATAAAGCATCGCCTGACAAAGCACTATTTGTAAACTCCAGCAATTTATCTTTTAATTCGGGTACTAAAGCGATCATGATCAACACTCCTTAGTCATAGGAATTAGCATTTTAAGCAACAGCGTTTAAAGATCCCCTCTTCAACTGGAGTCAAACTGGCAGCATATAGTTCGTCCACTCTGGGATCGGGATGCTTCCATTCCACATGAAATTCATGCTCGATTAGCTCTAATGCTTGAATAGAGGCAGTGTGAAGTAACGGAGAGCCTTTGTATAAATGCAATCTTGTTTCGTATTGAATCGGATCGATAATTTGTTCTAAATCATTATTCTCCACAAAAGCTCTGAATGTTGCTAATTCCTCTAATTTGACCCACGGGTTGTACATGATAAACGTTGGATTTAGTTTGATGCCAATATCGCTTAAAAAGGCTACTGCCTCTTCAATATCTTCCAATGAAGTCTGTTTTGCTACCGCATCAAGAACTTCTTGGGTTGGGAACTCTAAGGCGGAAGTAATAAATTTCACATTTAAATTGGACATTTCTTTTAAGGCTTCTTTGTTCTCCAGAATATGATCAACACGGGTAGTAAAGTCATAAGTCAGGTCTGGGAATTCAGTATGCAACCGTCGCAATACAGTTAAACCAAACCGTTTGGAGTTAAAGAAATCTGCATCTACAAAAGTTAAGTGCGTCATTCCATCCTCCATAAGTACACGGACATCCTGAATAACGAGATCTTCCGGCACCATTATGACTTTGCCATCATAGGCAGCGTAAACTGAGCAATATAGACATTTATGGTGACACCCTCTTGCAATTTCAGTTGACCCGACAATTTGTTTTCCGTCACACAATTTGTCAATTTGTACTTGCGGGTACTTATACAAAGGGGGCAGCAAATGCCTTGCAGGCAAACGAAAGTGATTCCTTGATAGATACGGATGAATCTGTTGATTTTCTGCCGCATGCTTTGCATTTACAATGCCTGGTAGTTCTGATTGCTGATCTCCGGACAGATATTTAGCCAATGCGACCAACGGTTCTTCCCATTCTCCTACAACACAGGTATCACTATACTTTCCAACTAGCCGCATCGCGTTAATGGTTGCATATTGTCCAAAGAACGTGATATGCGCTTTCGGATTAGCTTCGCGAACCTGCTTTGCTATTTCAATCCCTGGAAGAAGTGCATCGAAAAGAGGAATTGAGATGGCAACAAGCTCTGGGCCCTCAAATAAATCAGCTTTAATCCCATCCACATATGTGTCCAGTACGGTTACATTGAACCCTGCTTCTAGTAAACTGGCAGCACCCGAAGCAACAGTCATAGGCTGGAAGCCACCCTCAAAATTCGAAACGAGTAATATACTTAACACATCTTTCCCTCCTGTTTGCAAAATGCTATATGCTCCAAGCCTATTTCAAATGAAATAAGCAATGTGCCAAATGTAACCGGCTAAACACAATCACTGCACTTTGAAGCTCTTCAAGTAGAATCTCGCTGTATTAGGGTGAATTATGAGGAAATAATGAACGCAGAAAGAGCGAATGGGAAAAAATATTAGCTTTACACTTTACTGTTTAATCACTTGATTATATAATGATTGGGAATTAGTGGTATTGTCAATACAAAAAATTTAAATAATATCAAAATATTGAAAATGGGTGGTGAAGATTCTGCTTACTCTAGAAAAAACAGCCAATATATTCAAGCTAATGGGCGATAAAAACCGATTAACCATACTCTGCTTACTCCGGGAGAAGGAATTATGTGTTTGTGAGATTGTTGATTTTCTGCAAACGAGTCAGTCCAATATTAGCCAGCATATGCGAAAGTTAAAGGATGGCGGCTTAGTAAAAGAGTCCAAGCGAGGGCAATGGGTTCACTATTCCCTGACTGAGGAATTTGAATATTTCAACGAACTCATTGATACTCTTCCCGCTGATATCAAAAAAGATTTAGATCAACTCAAACCCAAATGCACATGCTAGGTTCAATTAAAACAGATACCTTCTTAAAGGAGTGGCCCTTATGCGGACTGTAATTATTAATCGTTTTTCTCCAAGTAGTGTTAATTACGAAGAATGGCTTAAAGATATTGACGGGGAATTTATTATGATTACAAAACCCGAACATGTATCTGGGTTTTCTGAATTTTTCATTCACAAAGCTGGCTTTAATGATTTTGATCAAAATGAAAACATATACAGGCATATTGTTGAATTACACGAAGCCAAGCAAATTGATTACATAATTGCCGCACAAGAATTTGACCTTCTAAAGGCAGCACAATTACGAGAATATCTTGGACTGCAGGGACAGAGCGTCGAGAGCGCTCTAGCTTTTCGTGACAAGGTTTTTATGAAAAATTTAGTGAAACACTCGATTCAAGTTCCTCATTTCATGAAGATAAACCATCTTTATGATGTGCTTGAGTTTGAGAAAAACAATGGATATCCGTTCGTAATCAAACCCATTGATAATGCAGGCTCCATGGGGGTACATGTCATTCATGACAAAGCGGAATTAACTGAAATGCTTGAGTACGGCTTAGAAACTAACCTTGAGATTGAGACTCATGTAGCCGGTGAGATGTATCACATTGACGGGCTGTATCAAAACGGCTCACTGCTGTTGTCCCGTCCCTCTCAATATGTTAATGGATGTTTAGCTTATCGTGAAGGAAATTATGTAGGTTCCGTCCTCTTAGACCAGAATCATGTCATGTATCAACGATTAAATGAAGCGGTTCATGCAATATTGAATGTAATGCCAACGCCTGATCATGCTATTTCCTTCCATGCTGAAATCTTCCACACCTTTAATGATGAATTGGTATTCTGTGAAATTGCATGTCGAGTGGGTGGTGGCTTAATTGTAGAAGCTATCGAATTTGCGACCGGAATTAATATTTTAAAAGAATCCATACGTTCACAGTGCGATGGTTCCATTTGTTATGATCCAACTAAAAATGAATTAGTTGGTTTTTGTGTTATTCCTCCTAAAGAAGGAGTCTTAGATGCCATTGATGGAGATCTACCTTTTGAATGGGTAGTTGAAAGCATCATAAAGACGGATAAAGTGGGAACAAAATTTGCTAAAGCAATCGCCAGTTCTTCCTATGTGGCCATGGTTCTAGTAAAGGGGGAAAGTGAAGAACAAATTAAAGAGCGCCTTGACTTGGTAAGTACATGGGTCGAAGAACATTTATCTTGGAAAAGTGAGGAGGAACTGGTGAGAGGGGCTAGCGTATGATCAAAGAATTTAAAGGCTTCCACAAAATAGTTCAACTAAGAATTTTATTGATTTTCATTAGTTCATTTGCATCGAATATGATCTTTCCCTTTATGTCTATTTATTTGGTCAAGAACACCACTGTAAGTACAGCCAGTCTAACTATTTCTATTGGAGTCATTGTTAACTTCTTGGCAAATATTATTGGCGGCTATTACGCAGACGTAATAGGAAGAAAGAAATTAATGGTTATCTCAGAGGGACTGAAGGCCACTGTTTTCTTCCTCATGATGCTCACAAATTCACCATGGTACTCCTCACCTTATGTAACAGCAATTGGGTTTATCTTTTACAACCTATGTTCAGGATTGTATTCGCCGGCTTCTGAAGCAATGCTGCTTGACGTGACAGAAAATAAGGAGCGTAGAGCTATGTATGGCTTCTTATACTGGATTTCTAATCTGTCGATGGCACTCGGTAGTTTAATTGGTACCCTTTTCTTTAACCAATACTTATCTGTACTGTTTATCATTCTGTTTATATCCTCGTTGGCGTCCCTCTTCATCACGATTTTCATGATTGATGAAACTTACGTTCCTTCGCGGAATGATTCTAAGGTTAAAATGAGTTTGTCTGAGCGCTTCAGTGACTTGTTTAAAAGCTATAGACTTGTATTAAAAGATCGTATTTTTATGATCTTTATCTTGTCCACGATGATCCTGTTCTCTATGGAAAGTCATTTTAGCAACTATATTGCCATTCGATTCGAAAAAGGCATTGATCAGTTCAACTTGTTTCCCTTTGACCTGTCATTAGGAAGTATTGAAATGTTTGGCTATCTTCGAGTGGAAAATACGATTCTAGTCATTGTGTTTTCCTTTATCACTGCTAGTTTGATTAAAAAGCTAAGTGAGAAAACAACTTATTATTCCGGCGCCATCTTTTATGTCGCTGGATATTCAATCATTGCGTACTCCAATCAGCCCTGGGTACTTTTTTTAGCAATGGCACTGGCTGTCATCGGAGAAGTTATTTTCGTCCCTACCTATGAGTCATACCTTGGAGATTTAGCCCCAGATGAATTGAGAAGCTCATATCTTGCTATGAACAAAATCGCTCTCAAAGGCAGTATGCTTATTGGTTCCTTAGGGATCTTCTTAATCGATTTGCTCTCACCTTCCGCCGTTGCTATACTCTTCTTCCTTTCAGGTATGGTTGCTCTCTACCTGGGAAGTACCGTTCTCAAAGATGTTCATAACCGGAGAGCAGCGCAGGATCACAATACAGTGAATATACAGTAAGTTTTGCATTAGTGAGGGTTATGATAATTGTCAAATCGTAATAGGAACAAGTTCTAGTCCACTGCCGCTTTTTTGTCAGAGGACTAGAACAATTACGTTTCCATTTACTCGTTCTTCTTCAATATCTGCAAGCGTTACAGTATCCACTCCCACAGCTCCCTTATTCGCTTTCACCCGTTTCCAGGCTTCGCATTGCACATCCCACTGGTAGATTTTTTAATACAAGGCAAGGAATTTAATCTTGTTGTTCTCCTTGGCCGCATGACCTAGCTTTCCTGGAGTTCTTGAACTTTTTCCTTGGGTGCCATGAGCCGCTTGGCATTCACTCACTCGTATCTCCTCCAAAATCATAAACAAAGCAGGGCTCCTTCCCTCTCTAATACGTGCCCCTGGGAACACTAGACTGAAAAATAAAGCCGTCCTAAAATTTCAGGACGGCTCATAATATTTGGGTTGTTTTCTAAGTTTTATTATCAGACTACTTCACAACTTTAATGTTCACTTCACAACTATAATGTTCACTTCACAACTTTAATGTCGACTTCACAACTTTAATGTCGACTTCACAACTTTAATGTTACTGAACATTAATCAAAAAATGTATCCAATTCCCCTAACCCTACTCCACAGTAACACTCTTCGCCAAGTTTCTTGGCTTATCAACATCATGGCCCAGGGCTAGAGACGCATAGTAAGCCAGCAACTGCAGGGTAACTACAGACAGTGCAGCAGTCAGCAGCGGCAGGGTCTGAGGGATTACGAACACCTGGTCAACGGAGCGGAGCAGGTCGTCTTTGTGCTCTTCGTGGGTGATGGCCATGACATGGGCGCCACGGGCCTTCACTTCTTTGATGTTGCTGACGGTCTTCTCCAGCACGGATTCCTGAGTCGCCAGAGCAATGACAGGAACGCCTTCTTCGATCAATGCCAGAGTACCATGCTTCAGTTCACCCGCAGCATAGGCTTCAGAGTGAATGTAGGAGATTTCTTTGAGCTTCAACGAACCTTCCTGAGCTACAGCGTAATCTACGCCGCGGCCGATGAAGAACAGGTGCTTGTGCTCAGCGATCTGCTCAGCGTAGGCTTTGATCGCGTCTTTTTGACCCAGAATGACTTCAACTTGCTCCGGCAGAGACTGCATAGCGGCCAGAATCTTGGCAACTTCAGACTCAGACTGTGTACCACGCACTTCAGCCAGATACAGACCCAGCAAAGTGAATGCGATCAGTTGGGAAGTGTAAGCTTTGGTCGAAGCTACAGCGATCTCTGGACCAGCCAGCGTAACCAGTACACTGTCTGCTTCCCGGGCAATAGAGCTGCCTACTACGTTAGTGATTGCCAGCACATGAGCTCCGTTCGCTTGACCTTCACGAAGAGCAGCCAGTGTATCTGCAGTTTCACCCGATTGGCTCACTACGATAACCAGTGTCTCTGGAGTCACGATAGGCGCACGGTAACGGTATTCCGAAGCAATATCATTCTCTACAGGAATGCGTACCAGAGACTCAATCAGGTTACGTCCAACCAGACCGGCGTTATATGCAGTACCGCAAGCTACCACCTGGATATTGCGGATGTTCTTGATTTGTTCTTCTGTCAGATTAAGCTCAGGCAGAATGACTTTGTTGCCTTCCGCATTCATCCGTCCGCGCATGGTATCGCGGTAAGCCTTAGGCTGCTCGTGGATTTCTTTCAGCATGAAGTGCTCATAACCGCCCTTTTCTGCGGTAACGGCATCCCAATCGACAGTAATCATTTCCCGAGAAATAAAGTTGCCTTCAATCGTCATCAGTTCGACAGCATCCCGTGTCAATACAGCCATTTCGCCGTCGTTCAGAATATATACGTTGCGGGTGTATTCCAGCAGTGCAGGAATATCGGACCCGATAAAGTTCTCGCCTTCTCCAAGACCGATGATCAGCGGGCTGGCTTGCCGTACAGCTACCAGCTTATCCGGTTCATATTCAGTCAGTACACCCAGAGCAAACGCTCCGCGCATGTAAGAAATCGCCTGCTGTACAGCCTTAACGATATCTCCCTTGTATTCACGGGCAATCAGGTGGGAGATGACTTCTGTATCCGTCTCGGAGGTGAAGTGGCATCCTCCGGCAATCAGCTCTTCCTTGAGATCCAGGTAATTCTCGACAATCCCGTTGTGTACTACCGAGAATTTGTGAGTGTTGTCTGTGTGAGGATGAGAGTTCTCATCGGATGGCTTGCCGTGTGTTGCCCAACGGGTATGGCCGATCCCTGCACTGCCTGTCAGCGGTGTCGCGTCCAGACGGGATTCCAGGTTTGCCATACGTCCCTGTGCTTTTACCACCTGCAGACCATCCTTCGTGAATACGGCAATCCCTGCGGAATCGTACCCGCGATACTCCAGCTTCTTCAGACCCTCTACCAAGATCCCCTGCGAATTCTGATTACCAATATATCCCACAATACCACACATTATATTTTCCTCCGTCCAATTTATCGTAATTAGGCGCGCATGAGGAAAGAAACGTGCCGTGCGGCATGTTTTGAAGAAAAGCAAATATGATGTTGTCCATTACACCCAACATGATAACCTGTCAATTACATCGTTAGTCACGATTATGCACAGTCTTCTCCTCTGCCGTGGCAGAACCGTCTGCGTTCCTGCAAATGCGCATACCCATGATTTGTACATCTTTAAGTTAGCACCCACAAAAGCGTTGTGTGCAAGGTCGCCCTCGCATTTTCCGCTTCCATTTACGGCTCTGGTGCATCACCGGGAGGTCCCCGCCGAACATTTCGAACACCTCCACCTCGTCAGCTTACATCTGCCGTGATCCGTTCAGACCGTCCTGCACTGCTTACACAGCCACCGGTCCTCCCTTCTCTCCCGCGCAAGATCAAGCTCTGGCGCTTGTGTTGCAATAACCTTACGATCCCCGCTTTCCTTCTGGAATGACACTTAGTCTATTATATGCACCTCAACCCGTTTTTGCAACGATGTGGCGAAGAAAACCTTTTTCATCCATTTCACACTTTTTCCAAACAGCCATGACCCCATTAATCATTCAGCCGGTGAACGAATCGGATTGATCCATCCACCGGCTACCCGTTCCTGCTACTTGAGTGAGTGATTACACCAGCTCGCGCTGAACCACTTCAACAATCTGCCCTACAAAAAGATCCAGCTCCGCCTTATCCGGCCCTTCGGCCATTACACGGATCAGCGGCTCGGTTCCCGAAGGACGCACCAGGACACGCCCGTTGTCGCCCAGCTTGCTTTCCACTTCTATGATCGCGGCCTCAATGGCCGGATTGTTCGGATAATTGGTTTTGTCCTGCACACGCACATTGACCAGCACCTGCGGATACTTAGTCATCATGGACTTCAGTGTGCTTAGCTTTTTGCCGGAAGACTTCATGGTATTCACCAGTTGAATCGCAGTCAGAATGCCGTCACCTGTAGTATTATAGTCCAGGAAAATCACATGGCCGGATTGTTCCCCGCCCAGATTATAGCCGCCGCGGCGCATCTCTTCCATCACATAACGGTCACCGACCGCAGTCTTCGCCGTATTCAGCGACAGCTTCTCCGTTGCCTTGTAGAAACCGATGTTGCTCATTACTGTAGATACAATGGTGCCATCCTTCAGCTTCCCTGCACGGTTCATCGCATCCCCGCAAATGCAGAGAATGAAGTCGCCGTCCACCTCGTCGCCGTTCTCATCGATAGCGATCAGGCGGTCCGCATCCCCGTCAAAAGCAAGCCCCAGATCCGCACCATGGCGCAGCACCTCTGCACGCAGAGTCTCCGGGTGTGTGGAGCCGAAGCCGTCATTGATATTAAGCCCGTCCGGCTCCGCCCCAATGGCAATCACTTCCGCGCCCAGTTCCTTGAACAATCGCGGTGCCAGCTCATAAGCTGAGCCGTGTGCGCAGTCGAGCACCACCTTCGTGCCCTTGAAGCTCTGGTCGATGGTAGTCTTCAGATACTCCAGGTAAAGGTATTTCGCTTGATCATCGACCCGCAGCGTGCCCAGACCCGATCCTACCGGACGCGGCAGCTCATCGTGCTCGGCATCCATCAGCTCCTCAATGCGCAGCTCCGTTTCGTCTGTCAGCTTGAAGCCGTCTCCGCCGAAGAACTTGATTCCGTTATCCTCCACCGGATTATGCGAAGCAGAGATCATCACTCCCGCATCCGCCTTCAGCAATCTGGTGATATAAGCTACAGCAGGTGTAGAAACTACACCCAGACGGATCACATCTGCCCCAATGGACAACAAACCCGCTATGAGTGACGATTCCAGCATCGGACCCGAGATCCGCGTATCCATCCCGATGACCACTTTAGGCTTTTCCACATTTCCTGCCAGCACATATCCCCCGCAGCGTCCAATACTGTAGGCCATTTCTGCTGTTAATTCACGGTTAGCCACCCCGCGTACGCCATCTGTTCCGAAATACTTACCCATCTTTTTTTCTCCTTTTGAATACGCTGCTTCAGCTTAATAAATTATAGTATGAATGATTCGATAATTCGTGTATGTCAGGTACATACAAATAGACTCGTTCGTGACCGGAAAGTTATGTTCCGCCCGTACTGTCAGCATTATTGCCGCTTGCGGGCGGCGTTGGTTCAGCAGTCTCCGGCGGAACATGTGTCGGCGTCGGGGTCTCCTCTATAATCTCGCCGGTATGCTCCGGGGTTGGCTCTACGAGCGTCTCGTTACCGGATGCAGGCTCAGCACTGGGCTCCGGCGTAGGCGTGGGGATAGGGCTACTGTCCGGCGCGGCAGTCGCGGCCGGAGCAGCAGGCGCTACCAGCTCCACCTTCGCAACAAGCTGCGAGGCGGTATTCTGCAGGGTAATGAACCGGGGGAGCGACACCTGCAGCGTAACATCGTAAACACCGGCCGTAAGCCCCCCGGCATCTGCAACCACACTGATGCTATCCTGGTCGAGCTGGTCCAGCAGCGTTGGCGCACCTGATAGGGTCAGATCCATAGTGGCGCTTCCAGGGTCTAGGATACGGGCTGTCAGCCCGCTGCTGACGCCCTCCAGCTTAATCGGGATAGCAGAGAGGGTCCGCTGGGTAATCTCCGCCGCAGAGACCGCTACGGTCATGGCTGCAGGCTCAATCTTGCCGGTGCCCTCCGGCGGCTTAAGCTCCAGCTTCATCTGCTCTGTGCCCGCATTCTTGATAGCGCTCAAATCCAGGACAGCCTCATACGAGGATAAGGTCTTAAGGGTCTCTGCACTGCCGTATACCGTTACCATATCCTGTTCCGGCGTTACCCTGGACAGCACCAGTGAACCGGGCAGACTGCCGGTGAAGCTGATGTCCAGCGGCAAGGTTTTGGACGGGAGGGTAACAGGCACTTCTACCGCTACTGTAGAGGGTTCAATGACCGCATCCTCCAGCTCGTTCCCCTTACTGTCCAGAGCGAAGAGCTTCAGCCGCTTCTCGCTAAAAGTCTCATTCTGCCCCTCCAGCTCCACCTTCCCCTGCACCTTCGCTACCCGTCCAAGATCACTTGCCGGAAGGGTAACCTCTACGGATACAGGGTCAATCACAGGGCTGCCTACTTCATAGCCTGCTGCCGGCTCTCCCGTAATATTCAGCGAGACGGGAAAAGACTTCGTCGTCCGCGCCTCGATATGCACATTCACCTGATTCGGGACCATAGCTTCCAGGGTTACACCACTCGGAGTCGAATACATCAGCGGAAGCGTGTTATCACCGGGCTTCACATCCTTCAGATCCAGCCATACCCGATAAGCATCGGAGAATTTATAGGTCAGATCGGACTTTTTGCCCATTACCTCCATCCTGACGCTGTCCACATCCTTGGTCAGTACATAATTCTCACTGTCAAAGCCTTCAATCTCCACTTTGACATTCTCAATCGTCTTCGATTCGTTATTAACCGTAGTCTGGTACGTTGGCGCTGTATCCACATGCACAATAGTCCACAGAATAATCCCCAGAGCCAGGGCAAGGATCTTGTTGAAGTTGTTGTTCTTCATCCATTTATCCATTGTCTTTATTCCCCCTCCGTTTCCAGAAAGCGGAGCTCTTCTCCATCAGGGGCGAGCTGCTTGCGCTCAGCTCTTGGTGCAGCTTCGAGATTAGGGACTCTTCCTTGATATCCCGGACAATTTGTCCATTGATGGCCAGCGAGATCAGGCCGGTCTCCTCAGAGACGACCACAGACACCGAGTCTGCCACCTCACTGATACCGATTGCGGCCCGGTGCCGGGTTCCCAGCTCCTTGCTGATGAACGGATTCTCCGAGAGTGGCAGGTAACAGGCTGCCGCAGCGATCTGGCCTCCTTGCATAATCAGCGCTCCGTCATGCAGCGGCGTATTGGGGATGAAGATATTAATCAGCAGCTCGGAGCTGACCTCAGAGCGCATGGCGATCCCGGATTCCGTATATTCATTAAGCCCCGTGGCCCGTTCGAATACGATCAATGCCCCGATTTTGCGGACAGCCAAATAATTCACGGCTTTAATCACTTCACCGATTAATTTACTGATCTCCTCATCATTCTCCGCATTGCGCCCGAAGAACTTGCCCCGGCCGAGCTGTTCGAGCCCCCGCCGCAGCTCCGGCTGAAAAATAATAAAAATCGCGAGTATCCCAAAAGTAAACACCTGGTTCATCAGCCACCTCAGGGTATACAGATCCAGTAGAGTACTGCCGCCCCAGATGACGACCAGGACCATAATCCCCTTCAGCAGCTGAACCGCCCGCGTCCCGCGCACCATGTTGAGCACTTTATAGATAATGTAGCTGACAATTAGAATATCAATTATATCTTTAATGGATTCTTTCCATGTAAGGTCGGTAAAGTAGCTCATGGCCGAAAACCCCCGTGATTTCAAATTAACTGGGTTTATGTAAATTGTCTGTTAAGCTTGAATCTTATTCTAGGTTATAACGTTACGCCTCCGGTTGCAAGTTTGGCGGCTGGTAAATTGATGAACCTGTCATTTCAGGCAACAAAAAAGCGCCATCTTTCCGGAAAAAGAGGCGCAAATGAGTTATCTGCTACAAGCGACCAACATTTAGCTATCGGTAGGCAACTTCAGAGAACATGTTCGTCACTTTATACCAGATCCAGCTTACGGCTTGGTCTATACTTTTGACTTGCCCGGAGATATGGGCGGTTGAAGCCTGATACAGCGAGCCGTCGATTACCGTTACGTTCCCGTTGACTTCCCCGTAGACTTGAGTCTTACCGTTCTCCACCGTCAGATCGCCGGAGATAATTTTGCCGGAGGGTACAATCACCGTATTCCCCTTGATCACAACCTGGTCGAGGTCTGCCCCTCTAACCACAAGCTGCCGATCCTGATTCCAAAAGGTTACGGAGCTCATCAGCATCACAAGAATGAACATCGACGCCGCCGTCAGGGCCGGATGTCGCTTGATCCAGGTGATGAAGGCTCTTTCCTTCTTGGGTTTCGGTAATGAATCCATAATCCGGCCAACCAAATCCTCCGAGGCCACAGGTGTCTGGTGCATCAGGGAAAACATCAGCATATCGGTCTGTTCCAGTTCTTTGAACCTCGCACGGCACTCCGTACAGGATAAAAGATGCTCCTTCAATTCCCTCTGCTGCAGGTCGGGCAAGTCGTCATCCAGGTAGTCGTGCATCATAGAGACGGCCAGTTTGCATTCCATAGGAGCCAATCCTTTCATACGTGCTAATTTAGTGCATAAGACTTGCTTAACTTACATACGTCCCTGCAATGCAGGAGTTTCATAAAAAATAATCTATTTTTACAATTTGGGTCCTAACTTCTTACGTAAAAACTCACGGCCGCGATGCACCCGGGTCTTGATCGTCGTTACAGGCATATCCAGCACATCGCCGATCTCCTGAAGCGACAAATCCTGCAGATAGCGCAGAATCATAACCGACCTGTACTTCACGGGCAGGCTGTCGATGGCTTCATAGATGAGTCTCTGTGTCTCCGAGAGCAGCAGTTCCGTCTCCGGGGTCACATTATCGCTCGGAATCATCGAATACCCGTCAATCCCCTCCTGGTCGTTCATCTCGGCATCCAGGGAATAGGTCGGGCGACGCTTGCGCAGCCGGTCAATGCAGAGGTTCGTGCCAATCCGGTAGATCCATGTCGAGAACTTCTGCTTATCATCATACCTGTCCAAATTTCTGTAGACGCGCAAAAAAGTCTCCTGAACAACATCCTCCGCCTCATGGCGGTTATTCAGCATACGGTAAGCCAAATGATAAATTTTGTCTTTATATAGTTCCACAAGCTCGGCAAATGCCCTTTGGTCACCCTTCAGGGCGAGCTTTGTCAGTCTGCCTTCCAGATTCTCCACCTGTTAACTCCCCCAGACTTGCCGCCCTTGGACTTTCAGCTCTTCGAAGACCACGGTACAAGCATTTAAATCGTAAATCATGTGCTTGCAAAAATCAAGGTTTGTATTGTTACCTTCTATATAATGTGCTGGAAAAGCTTACTGCGGGACGCTGGCGGCTGATCGCTGAAGGAACCCCCCTCGCCCCCTGGCGGCTGATTAGTCGGGGGCTGCGCAGAACATTTGGACTTCCGGTCGCTGTTATTGGCAGATTTCCTGATTAGAACCGCAGGCCGCGGTTGAAATCTGCCAATAAAGGCGAACGCTATCGCTCCTACAGTTCCAAATTTCCGCTTCGCCCCCTCCATCAGCCTGGTTCCCCCCTACTACTGCTACCGCTTTTCTTGTTGCCCAAAGTATATCTCAGGCAACAATGGGGTGGGGCATGGGCTCGGCCGGGTCCCTGGCCCCCGGCCTCCCTGGAACGGCAAAACCTCCTATCAGATGAAGCATGCCCGTGCCGTATGCCACTCTTAGGGCGGCACCTCACTTGTTTGCATCCACCTGTTTCATCCTCATTCTATTTCTATTCGGTTTTCCGCATACAATTGCCTATAACCCTCATGACCACCCAATGTATTCGGTTTTTGGCATACATTGCGCCGGACGGTACTGTGCGGACCCAATGTAATCGAAAAACCGACTACATTGCGCCGGATGGTGCTGTGCGGTCCAAATGTAGTAGAAAAACCGATTACATTGCGCCAGGTGGCGGTATGCGGACCCACTGTATTTGGCCCATGCGCCTTCACGACCTTTTAATGTGTTCGTTTTTTCGCATACATTGACCCATATGCCATCGTGACCGCCCATTGTGTTCGGTTTTCCGCATACAATGGGCCCGTGCGCCTTCGTGACCGCCAATTTCCTATAAAAAAAGCCCACCTCCGGCTAGGAGGTGGGCGGGAACTTCTGAAGCGCCTTAGGGCCGGCTTCAAAGATTCAAGACCGAGAGATCAAGACCTGAGACCGGAAAATCAAAACCTTAAAGCGGCTTCGCCGACTTTTAGACCCAAAACCTTAAAGCGGCTTCGCCGACTTTTAGACCCAAAACCCTAAAGCGGCTTCGCCGACTTTGAAGAACAAGATCGGTAGAGTAAAGTGCAGCTACGGTGATCAACGCAAACCATCAGCCGGTATTCCGAAGACCGGCGGCAATACCATTGATCGTGAGCAGTACCTCACGAAGCAGCTCAGCGTCATCCCCCTCAGCCTCACGCAACGCGCGAAGCTCGGAGAGGAGCTGAACCTGCAGGTAGCTGAGCGGATCAACGTACGGATTACGCAGGCGGATCGATTCCTGAATGACCGGAACATTATCCAGAATGTCCTGCTGGCCGGTGATCTGGAGAATCAGCTCGGAGGTCAGCTTGAACTCAGCCTCGATCTGGCCGAAGATACGCGCACGTGCTTCCTCGTTCTTGCCCATCCCGGCGTATTCCTTGGCGATGACAAGATCCGCCTTCGCAATAGCCATCTGCAGCGTATCGATCAGGGTCGTGAAGAATGAGAAGTTCGCATACATATGCTGCATGATCTTCATATTCTCTTCCTTGCCCTCATAGAAGCTCTGCAGACCGGTTCCGGCGGCATACCATGCTGGAAGCAGATAACGGCTCTGCGTCCAAGCGAATACCCAAGGAATCGCACGCAGGTCCTCGAAGCGCTCGCTGTTCTTACGCTTCGAAGGGCGTGAGCCGATATTCAGCTCCCCTACCTCCGGCAGCGGGGTTGATTCTTTGAAGTACGTCAGGAAATCCGGATCACGGAAGATCAGATCCTGATATTTGTTCAGTGAGACTTCAGAGATACGGGCAATAATCTCATCCCACTTGGCTTCGTACAGATCCGCTTGCGGCGATCTGGCATGAATAGCAGCCGTAATCAGAGCGGATGTCGCCTGCTCCAGACTGCGGTAAGCAATGCCTTTCATCGAATACCGGGAGGAGATAACCTCGCCCTGCTCGGTAATCTTAATCCCGCCGCCGATGGTGGAAGCCGGCTGGGCCAGAATGCTCCGGTTGAGCGGCATACCGCCGCGTCCGAGGGCACCGCCGCGTCCATGGAAGAATTTCAGCTTAATGCCGAACTCATCGGCAGTCGCTGTGATCTGCTTCAGGGCCACACGCAGTTCCCAGTTCGCTGTAACAACGCCGCCGTCTTTATTACTGTCGGAATATCCCAGCATGATCTCCTGCAGATCATTCATCGCACGGACCGCATCGCGGTAGATCGGCATGTTCAGCAGCGTACGCATAATCTGCGGCGCATCATGCAGGTCGTCAATCGTCTCGAACAGCGGCACAGCCTGCAGAGTACAGACTACCGTACCGTCGTTGTCTTTGCGGAACAAGCCGACTTCCTTGGAGAAGACCATAACCTCCAGAATATCGCTTGCCGCCTCCGCCATACTGATCAGATAGCTTGTAATACACTGCTTGCCGTATTCCTCCTGCGCCTCATAGATCGCACGGTATACCGCCAGACACTCCTCTGTCCCTTCACTATAAGACTGGTAAGGGGAAGTCAGCGGACGCGGATCATTCAGCAGCTTCTCCAGCAGCACAATCTTCTCTTGCTCCGACAGCTTGGAGTAATCCGGTGTAACATTCATCTTGGCCAGAACCTCTGTCATTGCATTCTCATGCTCCTGGCTGTGCTGGCGGACATCCAGCGTAGAGGTGTGGAAGCCGAACAGCTCCACCTGACGAATCAGCTTCTTAATGTAGGTATCTGCTACATAATCGGCGTAGTGATGCCGCAGGCTGCGGTCAATCACGTTCAGGTCGTCGATGAATTGCGCCGGGGATGAGTAGCGCTCTGGTGTTCCTTTTTTCTCATCGTCCAGCACATTCTGGGTCTTGGAGATCATATAGCTAAGCTTAATCCGGTAAGGCTCGTTATCATTACGCCAGGCATCGACCCGGTTAAGATTGATAATATTCCGGTCGGCCTCAATGGATTCCAGCAGCTCCGGCGTCACATTCACAATGCTTGTACTAAAGCTCAGGTACTGCATCAGCTCGCGCATAATACGCTGGTATTCACGAATAGCCAGCTTGCGCTGCAGACGTAGAGTCTGCAAGGTTACCTTCGCCTTCACGGAAGGGTTGCCGTCGCGGTCTCCCCCGATCCATGAACCGAAACGCAGATAGGTCGGCACATGCCAGTTCTGGCCCGGATAATACTTGCTCAGACAGCGCTCAAGCTCCTGATATACATCCGGCAGTACTTCAAAAATCGTCTCATGGAAGTAATACATCCCGTTACGCACTTCATCCAGTACCGTTGGCTTGCGGTCACGCAGTTCATCGGTCTGCCACAAGGTAATAACCTCATTCAGCAGCTTCTCCCGGAGCTGTTCGCGTTCGCGGAAGGTTAACGTCGGATTATCCAAGCCCATGACGTCGTCGGAGATCCGTTTGTGGATATCGAGAATCGCACGGCGCATAGCTTCAGTAGGGTGAGCGGTCATAACCAGCTCGAGCGACATGCCGCTCATGATCTCAAGAACCTCTTCGTGGGAGAAATCCCGTTCGCGAAGCTCCTGAACCGCGCTCTCAATCGACCCCGGCTGTACCGTCTCCCCGGCAGAACGTTCATAGTCGCGTTTGCGCCGAATCCGGTGGTTCTGCTCGGCGATGTTCACCAGCTGGAAATAAATTGCGAAGGCACGGATCACCTGATGGCGATTCTCCGGGTCCAGTGAGCTAATCAGCTCTTTAAATTCGTTGTGCAGTTCAGGCAAAAACAATGAGCGCAGCGATTTGCTGGTCTCCCGGATTTTCTCCACAATATCCAGCAGTTCGTTACCGCCTTGGTGTACCAAGACTTCGCCCAGTATGTTCCCCAGGAACCGTACGTCCCGCCGCAGCAGATTGTTGGAGTTGCTTTTGCTAACGGTAGTCGTAAGTTCGGTCATGCTGCTCCCCCCATCCTCTTCCGGATCAATGCTCTTAACATTGTCTATTTGAAAAGCTTCCTCATATCATACAATAAAAACGCCCGGAAATCTTCAACTTTATTGCGCGGTAAAGCAGTGCAGTGATTTCGATTATACACCAAACCGGCCATTTATGCAGTCCCAAAAAATTATGTATTTCTTTCTGGTATATTCTCTCTTTGATATGTGCTGTTTGCAGTGTTCATGTGAAGTTATGTGACGTATAACGACAAAAACAGCCAGCTCCGCAGAGCCGGCCGTTCATCACAGGTTAACTTTTATTTCATCGTGTGCCCTGAGCGGTTGTTGAATGCCAATTCGAATAATCCGGTAGCCGATAACCCGGCCAATCCGCCTGCCCATAGACGCAAGGTCAACTCCAGCTCTGTAAAAGGATACGCCGCCGCTCCAACCAGCAGACCGATGCCCAGTCCGATAAAAGGGATGCTGTTACGCGGCAAATGGGTATTATTTTTGATCAGCTGCACCAAGGCAAGAATAAATACGGCCAGGATGGAGGCAAAAGCCAATACATGGTCCAGCAGTTCGCGGTTCATCATGAGATTACTCCTTTCTGCGGGATGGTGGTGATTTCAACGGTGTTGGCAGCCGGATGGTAGGCAATCTGAGCGCCCAGCGCCTCCGCAATTTTACGTGCAGGAACATAGGTAACCCCATTCTCCAGCCACCCGTCCGCAATCTTCCTGCCATTCACCTGTACTGCAACTTTCATCTGAGTCTTCATCACTGGTTCCTCCTTGGGCTTGATCCGTTCAACCACCGCCTCCACGGCCGCAGCCGCAGGCTTTTTCCCCGTCCGCAACTCCGCCAGACTTAATCCGAAGCTCATCTGCAGATGCGGATAATCCTTGAAGCTAGTCCAGTCGCCGCCCCATTCGAACCCGATGGCCTTCGCGTGCTGCACCACCTCCAGCCAATCCCGAGTCCCATTCTGATTCCCGTCCCTGCTCATATCCCAGGAGACGCTGGAGCCATCCGGAAGCAGCAGCGCAAAATCCACCGCCAGCCCATAATTGTGATAACTGTACCCGCCGCGCGCATTCGTCACGATCGCTCCCGGCCGGGTTCGCCCCTGGGCATAGAGTGCATCCTGTTCGGCAATCGTCCGCAGACCTTGCGTGATCAGGATAGGCACACCGCAAGCATGAGAGCGTTCAATCAGTGCGGTGGCTGCGGCAAGAACGGCGGGATGAAGTCCTTTTAACCGGGCAGCAGATTTATTCAGGAGTTGAGTTAGCGTCAGCATGCGATTCCTCCCCTTTCCTGATTTCAGAGAGGACCACGAACAGATCCTGGCGTCTGGTGTACATCAAGAGGGTTAGAATGACTAGCCCTAGGGTCGTTCCCGTCTGGGCAATAGCCCAGGCATCCGATTGCAGCGAGCTTCGTATAGCTTCCGGGGCGGGAGCAGAGCTGAATCTGATCCAGAAGGCCACCGCCATTTTTACCGTATATGCCCCGAGGAAAAAGAACGCCGCCAGCATAAACAGACTGACCACGCGCACCCGGAATCTCCGGCGGAAATACAAAAAAAGCGCAGCCATCAGCAGCAGCGCACAGATAAAGGATATAGAATAGGCCAGTAACAACACAATATCAATGCTGCTCATCTTCTGCCCCCCGATCATAGATTAGGAACTCGGCGAACCCGTTGTTCCTGATTTCATCCTGAATGTCCTGAGAGACATTCTTGTACCTGCGGATAGAGAGCGACACCTTATGTCCTGCCAGCGCCAGCCGCCGCTCTCTGTCCCGGTGCAGGGGCGATAGACGCTTGATCCACGCACTCAGCACGTTATCCCCCCCTGTCTTCTTCATTAGTGCTACTGGTGTGGCTGTTTGCGGAATGGTCTATTTTCAAGCGCTGCAAGACTTCAAGCGTGGGTGCCATGAAGTCTGACCGCTCTTTGTCGAGGATATTCTGCAGCCTGTCCCGGTCCTCCTCAGCACGCTCCAGCAGTTCACGCGGCACCAGATTCCCCTTCACAATTGACCGCAAAAGCACAAGCATAATCATGAGCAGAATCAGAGCGATGATATAAGCCAGTCCATACTTATCCGCAAGCGGCAGCAGCTTCTCCAGATTCGCAACATCGTTGCTGTCCATTGCTTCACTCCCTTCTGTGTGGTTATTAAAATAGTTATTAAAGTAGTTATATAAGACGCACTTAAGATTTAAACTTGAAGCTTCATCGTCACTGCGGTGACATTTGGACTTAGCCCCCGGACGGGTCCGAGGGCAAAATAAAAACGCCCTCAGCGGCGCCTCTGGCAATCTACTCTTCAGTTACAAGGAACGTAAGTCCGTTCTCCATCAGAATCTGCTTGACCGCAGGCTTCAGCGTAGAGGGGACCTCGCTATACTTCGTCTTCCCCAGCGTGACGCGTTGTGCAAAAAACAATGCCATTGCTCTCACCACCTTTCTATAATAGAGGTAATGCACAGGTTAGACCCGTTGAACGATTACGTGTAGACTTGCGTGGCCATCTCCGCAATGAGATCCTCAATGAAATCCGCCCGTTCGCTGAGCGCGTTATTCTGCGCCTTTAGCCACAGATTCTCTTGCTGCAACTGCTCCAGCTCTGTCAGTACCGGCGGCTTGTTGGCCTCAGCCTCCTGGTACGCTTCCCACGCAGCCTGCAATTCAGCCTCTGTCGGCTGCGGCACCTTCAGCTTCCAGACCGCGATATACGGTCCGCGCTCCACCAGATCATAATCCTCGCCTTCGGTCAGCAGATTATAGTCGATGCCGTGGCGGTAGTGGACGCCTTCAACGGGTTGTTCGCTAATTTCTGGAAGCTTGATCTCGTAGCGTACCCGAGCCTTAGTCTCGGCCCCGGGCCGTAGGATAGGTTCAGGGCCGTTGTCCTGGACGATGAAGTCGTGAAGTGAGTTAGCGTCCGGGTATAGATACATGATTGCTAGTGCTATATTCATTCGAGCTCCTCCTTTACGCTATTTGAATAATATCAAGGTAATTAGTTGCCGAACCTCCTGTAGTAGTACCGGCATTATAAGGGATGTAAGCATAAATCTCGATATAATCACCTGCAAATAATCTGACTACAGCCGATCCTTGATATCCAGTACTTGCAGTCCCCGCCGTTTGTGAATAAGTATAATCTTTTGTTCTTGATCCATTTACATAAACCATTATTGTACAAGTTGTGTTAACAGGCGGAGTAGCTAAGTTTACCGAAGCACTAACAAGATATGCTCCTGTTTTTTTTGCCGTAAACCGACTGCTAGTAACTTCATCGAGATGGTCAAATGATTTATTCTCAAAGGTGATCTTAGTGAATACTCCAACAGGGATGTTTTGAGAATTTGTCTTATAGTATGAAGCGAAGCTTCTTGAGCCTAACGTATTATCTCCCCATGGGTTGAGCACTCCACCTGTTGTAAGTGTCCCACCTGCAATACCTTCCATTTGATTTCCAGTTAAAGAGCAGTTGAACTTTGTCACAAAGGAGCCATCATTTGAACCAATCCCAACTGCATTCCCAGTTCCAGTCGCACCGATTACATCGACAATTGATGCAGCGTTGATATTCACCCCAACAATTCGATTACTGAAAACACCACCATTGATTATTCCAGAGGAAAAATAGGCCAGAACACCACTGAATGATACCGTAGATGCTACAACTCTAAGGTTATTCAGCCGGAATCCGATGCATCTATTAACTATGAAAGCATCCTTACTCACAGTTGTAGCGGTGATGCTCTCTATCGTCACCTGCCCAAAATTGGAGTGTAACTCCATACTACTAAGGGTAACAGTTGCTGGATTGGCAGGGTTTCCTGTTATGGTTAGACCTCCATTGGGTCCAAAGTTAAATCCTCTAATAACTATGTCCTCTGGATAGTTACCAGAAGCGATATTGATGGCAGCTACATGACTGATAGTTTGGGGAAGTATGTTTATAGCCTTCTGAATCGTCCTAAACGCCCCACCCGCCGTATTCGCAAGCCCCGTATTCCCATCATTTCCATCCGTCCGGACGTAATAGGTAATATCCGCCGTAGTCTGCTGCGGTGTAGTAGACAGATTCGCTTTGCCATTCCAGGCCGCCTTCTCCGCATCGGTTACGAAGCGGTTGGACGAGTCCTGGACGATGACCGATGGCGAGTGCGTGGAAGGATGCACATAATTATTAGCCCCCTGCGCCACGCTATCCAGCTTCGATTTGTCCGCTCCAGCCATCAGCCCGGCAGCAGTCGTGGTCGCAACCGCCGTAGACGCCTTGGCATTCCATGCCGTGCGCTCCGCGGCTGTGATGTGCTTGACCGCATCCGCGGCGTGATCCTGCGCGGTCTTGACGGCGGTGTCCAGAATATCCATATTGCCGTTCAGGTCGGTGATATCTACAATGTCTGTACCATCGGGCTTTTTCAGCCCCAGATTACCTGTTGTTTTCATCGCTCACACTCCTATTCATATACTCTTAGTTCGTTCCAGGTCTTGCCGTGCGCACCGTTCCAGGTGAGGGACTTCAAGGAGTCCCACCAGGTGTAGCTGTATACGAAGCTATAGTCCAGATGGGCCGGCTTAATCTCTTCCATGATCTGAATCAGCCCCGCCATATTGGCCGGGATGCCCAGCGTACCGACGAAGCGTACCTCGAAGCTGTACGCTCCGGGCACCTCCACCACCTCCACATCCCCGCCGGAAAAAGCAGACGCCGTCCGCCGGATCATCTCCGGTGTCGTCGTGCCGCTGCCCCGCAGCTTGGCCTTGATCATCTCTCGCCGGGTGGCGTAGGACTTGTTCGTATCCGAGGTCAGTCCCAGCATCCGCTCCCAGCGGGACAGCCCCCAGGTAGCGGACTCCAGCGTCTTCTGATCGTCACTGTCGGCCATGGCGTAAGCCACTTCACCGCAGGCTCTACCTGCGCTGGCCTGCACAGCCTCCATCTCAGGCACGCCCTGATAATATTCAGGCAGGTATTTCATCAGATCGGGAACGGTAATCTCCGGCCCCTCCCCTGTCACACCATCTGCCGAATATGCCACAACGCCATATATACTGTCTCCATAAGCCACAGCTACACCCCCTTCAGCTGATTCCAGGTCAGCGGACCCTTCGGCATATAATCATGGGTATGTGCAGCCGCCGGATAGACCGAAGGCTTACCATCTACACCTGACCAGGGAACCGTATCCGCAGCCTGGGCATAATCGACCTTGCCGTTGTTATTCGTGTCGTAGATGCTTTTCAGCATATCACCTGTGCTTTGGCCTGCCGCCAGCAGCATATTGCTGCTGCCGCTGCCGATGAACAGCTTGCCGCTATCTGTGCAGTAGCCCAGCTCGCCTGCAGCCAGCGTACCCAGCGCACTCTCCAGGCCGCGGCGGATTTGAATCAAAGTCTTCCGTGCCATGGTCACCGCCTCCTAGAATGTTCCGCCGTCGATAGTGCTTACCGTGAGCTGGTTGCCATTGGCCGAATCGTAGACGATACTTGAGCCGTCAATGTTGACCTCAATCCCCGTCGAGTTTACTAGAATTCCCTTACCCGGCTTGGCTGCAACACTGGTTGAGCCGACAATGATCCCATTGCCTGCCCCGACGGTCAGCGTGACACTATCCGCCTGCCCGCCGCCGGTAAGACCATTTCCAGCCGTGATCGTCTGCAGCGCGCCGCCCGTCCGCACCCAGGCGCTCCCGTTCCAGCTGTAGATTTTCTGCTCATCGTCCACGTAGGCGGTCCATCCTACAGCCGGAACATAATAAGCCCAGCTACCTGCGGCATACTCCGCAATCTGATTGGTTTTACCCGCCCAGGCTCCAGTCGCTCCAGCCGGGATAATATACCGGTCTGCTTCCACAGGACTTCCTGGCGGAGCCGTCAGATGCTGATCCTTCACCGAAGCCTGCGGCTCAATATTATGCTTGGCCAGCTCGATTTCGTTTTTGATTTTTTGTGCGGACCACAGATCTGTAATCGTCGAACCGCCATCGTTGATCACCCTATGCTTCGCGGCATCGTTAAGATGCGTTGCAATTTCTGCGGCGGTCTTCGAATTCGTGCCGTCCGACACTTTATTGGGATGCCCTGCTGTAAGATCCGCCTTGAGCACCTTGGCATACGTGGAGCCGTCAGCGATATCGTCCACCGTGCCGCTCACATCTGTTAATTTCTGCGCGTTAACCCGGCGCCAGGCGGTCCCGTCATCGAAATACAAATACCCGTTGTTACTCCCGCTGCTCACAAGGTACAGACGCCCCACCGAGGCTGCCGCAGGACGCGAAGCTTCGGGACCGGACAAGGCCCGGCCCACCATGGAGTTAGAAGTACCGTCTCCGATATAGACCTCTTTCGTATCTGTACAGAAGCCCATTTCACCCGCCTTCAGCATCCCGTAAGTGGACAGCTCGGCCCGGGTACCGCGTTTGACCTGAATAGTCTGTGCCATATTACACCTCTCTTCTAAAAGATCCGCCGTCAATCAGACCGGCCTGTTTATACCGCTCCAGTTCAAGCTGCGTAGCCGTAAGCCCGCCCTGTAACTGGTTCACATCATCCGCTTCCACAGTGTCTCCCGGTGTCTCGTAAGTCACATAGACTTCGGGCACATCCGCATAGATGTTAATGAGCCGCCGCCAAGGGGCCTCGTCCGGGAAAGAGACCGAATAATTCCGCACCTCTGTCCCGCTGAAGCGTGAGCCTGTGTACACGGCCAGCGTCTGATTGTTAATATTGTCGTGGGCCAACAGTCCGCTGAATACACCACCTGTGAGCCGAAGCTTCTCCTCTACAACATGACTGCCGCCATTTGCCTTTTTGTTCAGCTTATCCTGAAAAACATCGATCTGCTCCGGATATCCCATACCTACACCTCCAGAACGACATTGCCGAACAGCGGCACTTCTGTCTCCAGCAGCGGGATATTTGCCGTTCCGCCGTTCAGCTTCAGCCCGCTATAGTCCACTACGCCCTCCGTATTCAGCAGCAATGCGCCAATGACCGATTGACTGATATAGGTAGCGGCAAAAGCCTTCTCCTTACGATACTTCTCCAGGAGCGCCGTAAAAGCTTGAATAACCGGCTGCAACGCATAGCCGGCTGCCAGCGTAACCTTAGCTGAGACATCAACCACCTTGCCTGTGGCCGATTCCACCGTCACCACCGCGCCCACCGGAGCCTGGCCCTCGCCAAGGCCCGGCGCAGGATCAATAAACTGCTGCACCTGGGAGACCAGCAGCGGGGAGGCGGGCTGATGCTCCGCGTTCACAATGACCACCTTGACCGTCTTCGGTCCGGCCCACAGCGGGAAGACCCGCGCTCCCCCTACACCCTGGATCTGCTGTGCCCACTCCATGTAATGATATTTATTGCCGCTCGTTGCAGGCCGCCGGGCCGAATCGAAGTACCGCTGCCGCAGCGCTTCATCCGTCTCCGCATCCGTGCCGGGAACCAGCAGGCCCGTAACCTCCCCCCGCGCAAGTCCAGGGATATAATCAATCGGCAACAGCACGCCTGAATACTGATTCCCCTCAGCCCCGGCAGTCTCGCTCTCCAGGCGGTACGTCCCGGGAGCAAGCTTCTCCGCAGCACTATAATGGAGCAGTCCCAGGGAGAAACGGCTGCCCAGCGGAATGTCCAGAGGCTGTTCGCCGCCGGTATAGAACCTCGCGCCAAGCTGCGCTTTGCCTGCGGGCTGACGCTTCAGTCCTGTCCAGGCAATGGTTCGTTCCAGATATTCACCGTCCGCCGTATCCGGGAAAAACAGATTATTGCTGACCTCAAGCTCCAGATACATCTGGGCCATTTCGGCAGCTGCCGGCGCAAGCGCATCATAGATAATACTTCCCTCGCGCTTGTCCAGCCCCTCTGGAACCCGATCCAGCATGCGTTCCAGCAGAGCCTCGTACGTCTGATCCTCATACATTGCCAATCCCCTCCTTTCTCAGCTCCACATCGCCATATACAGTTACAGCCGTACAGCTGAAGCTAACCGTATCCCCTTCAAAAAGAATCTGTACCTCCTCAAGCGCCTGAATCCGCTCATCCTGGAGCAGCGCATCGCTGATCAGGCGGCGCAGCTCCGGCCGGGCCAGCAGCCTGTCCTGACCCAGCACCAGCTTCCACTCCGTTCCGTAGTCCGCGCTATAGATCAGGTGCTCATAACGGCTGGTTTGCAGCACCTTGATTGCTGCCTGCTTCACCGCTTCGAGCCCGTCTACCCGCCCGCCGATCCGCCCCCGCTCCCAGTCCATCCGGTACGTCAGGCTCGGAGCATTCCCCGCAGCGGTCACATTCCCTTCCAGCGCTCCCGTCACCGGACCGGATCTGCCTATTGCCGGAATCATAAATCCACCAGCCGATCGAGGACAATATAGCTCTGTCCGCCTTGCATCCGCACGAGCAGCACGCGGTCTCCCGCTTCAAGTCCACGCCGCAGCAGGATCTCCCGGCCTTCGATCACAGCCTTGCTCTCCATCACGGATTCAACCACAACCAGTGCGGCTCCTGTCAGCAGCAGCCGCTGCTCCACCTGAATCTGCAGCGGCTGTGCCAGAACCACCGTCCCATAAGACAAAGCCACCGGATTCGTATTGGATACGGCCCCGAGGCTTGCCTGTTTAATAATATCGAGCATGTTGTCTACACCACCTTAATGTCTAGGGACATCGTATGCTCCCCTCCGGAAATTTTATGGCTACATTGATCCACCAGGAACAGCTGCGTCTGGAATTCATCCAGCAGCACATAGATGAAGTTCCCCGCCCTCACCCGTATATCGCCAATAGCCTGTACCGAGAGGCTGACTTTCTCGCGGTTATGCTGCTTGAGCAGATTGCCTGCCTTTTCCTGAATCTGCGCAGCATTCGCATTATCGTCCGCCTTCTGGTAGAGATGCAGGATACCCCAGCGCTTTACATTTTCTTTATCTGTGACCGGATAGAACTCGCGTTTGCCGGTCTTTTCGTTGTCCTGATAGAGCAGAATCGTATTGTACGTATTATCGTCGATGCTTTTTTTCAGCGAATAATCATACAGGTAATGGCCTGCCCCCAGAATCACCTTCAGCAGCATGGACTGCGGACTGCGCAGCGTCAGCTTGCCGAAATCATCATAAAAGGCCATCAGCTGGCCCTTATACTGCAGCTCACTGCCGACAGCGCCCATAATAATATCGAGCAGCTTCTTGCCGTCTTCGATCAGCGAGGGGATCTTGTACTCCGCCGGTTCCAGTAATCCAAGCCGCAAGCCGCGGTCTTTGGCAATGGTGCTGATCACCTCAGCCGCAGTAACGTCCTGAAGCACATAACTGCCATTGCCCAGCAGATAGCGGATCTGATCGTACGCCGTCAGCTTGATCTCCTGATTCGCTCCCGTGTCGATGCTGAAGACGAAGCCGTAGAATACATCGACTCCGTCTCTGCGGAACTGCACAATATCCCCATTGCTGATCGCGAACTTCTTATGCTGATACATCCCGCTGTCCACCAGCGTAAGCTCAAGCGTCGCAGGCTTGCCGGTCCGGGTCGTTTTCCACGTGATATCCGTAACGATCCCGGCAATATTCCAGATGGCGCCTTCCTTATTAATTACGATTAATTCCATCGCCACGGCCTCCTAAGACAGCTTGATCACTCGGCCAATTTTGAGCTTCTTCAGTTCACTGTCCGAGATATTGTTCAGCTTTTGCAGCGTTTTGGATTTACTGCCGTCACCGAGGAGCTTTTGGGCGACCGACCAGAGCGTATCCCCGGCTTTGAGCGTATAGGTAGCAGGTGCTGCCTTCTCACTTGCCCTTTTCTGCTGCTTCTTCACTTCACCGGTACTGCCCACCTTGACAGCTAACGCCTGATAGAACACATACTTTTTGAGTCCAAGTGTATAATCGATATCCCCCGAGGACCCCGCACTCAGCTTCCAGGAGAAGTTCTCAATACTGACCGCCATATTAATGCCAATATCCCCGGTAAAAGTCTGCTGCGCCTGCGCCCTGGCCTGCTTCAGCCAATCCGGGGTCTGCGTATTCTGCACGTTCGCCGATTTTAGCCCTGAGAAAACAAACCGGACCGGCCTGCGGCTAAGCATCCATTTGCGGATCAGCTCCACGTATTCGTAGGGCTTCAGCAGCTTGCCTGCATTCTCGCCGGAGTACACCACGAACGGATAATACTGTGCCGGAAACATACTCTCGATCGTAATCTCCGTCAGCTTCGGATATGCAATCGCATTGATTTCGCCAAAATCCACAATGGTGTAGCTTTTGCCATCGCTGTTCTCCTTGATCTCCAAGGTCTCAGGGTTCACCGGAAGCCGGATCACCTCTTCATAGTTGTTGAAGCTAAGATAGAATCCATACTCCTCCATGTTACGTGTACACCCCCTGCGCCGTAGAGACGAACTCCTCTTTCAGCTTCTGCCCGATCTTCGTGATGATGGAGTCAATATCGCCCGAATTATTAATATTCCCTGTTGTTACCTGCACCGTTGGCGTTAGCTCAACAAAATTCTGAATCGACTGAATCTCCGCCAGCTCCCGCAGCATATCCAGATCATCACTGGAGATATCGACCTTTTCATTGATCTTGCCTACCTCGCCCACCTTGTTGACGTTGTTCAGGCTGCCGTTTTGGTTGGCGAAAGCATTAGTAGAACCTCCCGGGATATTCTTAAGAGACTTAGGGTTAGTTAACTCCTTGGCTTTATCCGCCATTTGTTGTCCCTTATCCATGAAATTGTTCATGGCATTCTTTCCTATTTCATTCCCCTTGCCATATGCCGCTTTTGTATCCTTATAATCTGTTAGCTTGGATATTTCCAAAACTACCTTGTCTGCTGGTTTATATGCTTCAAGGCCTTGACGATATTTCCCAATAATATCACTGGCACCATGAGGGGTCTCCGGTTCCTCTACATCTAGTTTGACCTTACTGATCCCTAATGTGTCGAAGAATGGAATGTTGCTCAGCATATCAACCAGTGAGTTGAACTTGTCGAGCACCCACTGAATAGCCTTAGCCATTACCTTCATGAATCCTCCGGCGAATCCTTCTGCGCCTACAGCAATACTATACATAACATCCAGCGCACCAGCGGCAAGACCATAAAAGAATCCCTGTACTTTATTGACAGCCCAATTAAATATATAAACTAACACATCGCCAGCCAAAGTGAAAAAATTCTGGATACCAATGGCTATATTCTGCACAACTGCAGCCAGGTAGTAGAACGATCCCACAATAAATCCAATCACCTCGCCCGCCGAGACGCCAAGATGCTGCAAAATCATCAATAAGACTGCTATCACCGCAATGACGATTAAGATTGGCCAGTTAGCAGCCAGCCAGGCTGCAGCGAGCATATAGACCTGAACAATCATAGCTGCCAGGAAAACAATCGCTATCGCCTCAAGAATAGGCTTGATGAAAGACCAGTTATCCTGAACCACTTGAGCCAGCCATAACAATCCATTAACCACCATTGAGATCACATTCGCTATGACAAGAAACCCGTTAGCCATCGCATCAATCAGCGGTGCAAGCTGTCCTGAAGTTAACGCGTTGTTAATCATATCCATTACCGGCCGCAGAGCGCCCATTGCCTTAGCACCAATCTGTCCGAGCGCATTGTCAATATTCTCGTTCATCACGTTCCATTTCTCAATATCCCCCGGCTGTGCTGCTTCCTTCACGGCCTTCTCCCCGAACGACTTAATCGTGTTAAAAGGCGTTACCACATCAGCCGTTTTGAGGAATTTCATGATCTTGGAATCGCCGCCCGGTGCAGGCGGGACTGGTGGAGGTGGAGGTGGCGGCAACGGCGGCGGTACCGGGTCCTTCTTCAAGTTGATTTTCGGTTTCGGAAGAACCTCAGGTTTCACCACTGGCGGTTTAACATCCTCTTTTTTCACCTCAGGTTTCTTCTCTTCCTCTTCCTTTTTTTCTTTTTCCTTGAGGCCCTCCCACCACTTCACCTCTTTGGGCTCGGGCTTTTTTTTCTCAGGCTCCTCTACAGCAGGCGCGGCGGTAAGCATCCTGACCCCCAACTGCTGGGATTGCGCAGCCCTTTGGCTTTGCTGCATCACCACTGTTCTGGACACATCCACTTTGACAGGCAGCCGTTTGAAGCCTTCCAGCAGCGTGTCATTAATCTGTTGCAAGGATTGAATGATCCGATCCTCTGAACGGATGATTTGTTCACTGGAACGTTTCACCGCCGCCTGAAAACCTTTTACCGACCGGTTAACCATGTCGAGATTAATATTCATCCGCAGGCTTTGTTTGTGGACGGCTTTCCAGATCGTAACCGACCTGCGCGAGATAATGACTGCTTTGGAGCTATCGATTTCCATTCTTTCACCCCCTTCATCGCTTCTTCCCCTTGCTCCGCGCGCGCTCCCGCTTCTCCTTGTCCACGCGTACAGAGATCATGGCATAGATCGCCGCGCGTTCGCGGACGGAGAGCTTCATCAGCTCATGCGGGAGAATATGCAGCTCATGGAGGGCGTAATAGGCCAGATTGGCCTCACCATCGCCCTCGTTGATTAGTTTTTTACGTCATCTACCAGCTCGTTCATATCTGTGGCGAAGCCGTTCAGGGCCTGTACCCGTTCCCCAAGCGCAGCGAATTCCCCGGGCAGCAGCATTTTGCGCAGCAGCGATTCGGCGCCCATCACCCCGTAGGAACGCTGAAGCTCGGTATTTTTCAGATCCGGATGCACAATGCTTGCCGTCATGAGCTTCGCCATATATTCGTTGGGGTCAATATCTGTAGTGTAGGTGCCGTTCTTTCCCTTGACCTTGCGGGTGGCTGCCTTACGGCATTCCTGGTTCTCTTCCTCATTCATACTGCGCAGCTTCCAGACGGCAGGGTTACCTTCCTTGTCCTTGAACCGCAGCGAGACCGCGAATTCCTCTGTTGTATCACAAGCCGCATTTTGCGCAAAAAACAAACTTAATTCACTCATGTTGTGTTGTTCCTCCCGGATTCTTATTGTGTTAGAGCAGCGGAGAGGCCCGCCGCAGCATACCGCCGCACAGCAGCTATGGCTTCAATGAATATCCAGATACTTTGCGGGGACCCCGAACCTAAACAGTCATTTAATCTTTTACAACCTGTGAATAGCCCGCTTATGCTCTATTGGCCGGCATTAACCGGAGCAGCGAAGGGCTGCACCAATTCCACATCCTCGAAGGTAAAAGCAACCTCTTCCTCCAGCGCATCGGACTCCGTATCCAGCGAAGCCATAATGACACTGTCCAGATTGACATCCTTCAGCATGATGCGCTGGGCGCCCACGGTTGAGGACGGATCTTCATTGGTCACGATAATGCTGAAGTATTGGTCAATCCCGGTCTTCATGTATTCCAGCATCATCTGACGGAAACGGCTCGTCATATAGAAAATTGTCATCGTACCGCTGCCCGACCAGCCGGTCGCCTTATGCTGCACTCCGCGGCGTCCAAGCGTCTTCACTTCCGCCTTCTGCTTCTCAACAGTGGCTTCCAGGGTTTTGACATAGAACATCTCTTCCGTCTGTCCGTTAATCGTCGCATACGCCCGGCCCTCCTGGCCGGACAGCGTATCGCTGGCTCTCAAGAATGTCATCTTAGACCACCTTCACTTTCATATATACTTTTTCTACCGAATCTACCGGCTTCACCGCTACCTCCAGCACTACGCTGTCACTGTCCGCTCCAGGAGTCACTACAATGTCGCTCTGCGCATTGAAGTTCTCAATCGCCCCAAGGTTCTGCAGATCATTCATATAAGTGACGCACTGCGACCAGAACAGCGCACGCCCGTCCTCGTTATTCGGCAATTTTCCAATGAAGTAGCTCTCAAAAATCCGCTTCAAATCACCAGCGATCCCATCCAGCACACGCAGCACGCGGTTCTTGGAGAAGGCCTTGCCTTTGTCTGTTGAGAAGGAGGTGAACGTGTTAATGTCCTGCTCCACTACTGCCCGGCCTCCGCTATAGGTAAATAGCAGCTCTCCGTCTGTAAGCGCCTCTACAGTCTCGGAATGGCTGAAACGCACATCCGCGTCTACAGCATCGTCATAGGCCTGATAAGTCAGGGATTCATTCACCGCAGCAGCGGCAGTAGCACCGGCAACCCAAGCCACGGCATAAGCTTTATCCACTACCGTCCCATCGCTCAGAATTACACCGTTCGCCACACTGATAATCCCTTCATGGTCAGCCGTAGCGTAATCGGACAAGACTGCCTGCACCTTCTTGCCTTCCGTATTACGCAGACGCTTCACATAGGCGCTATACAGGGACTTCAGCGTGTTATCCTGTGACACGAGACCCACAGTCTGGAAATCCTGAACCTCCAGCGCCGACAAGAACGCACTATGCTCCGCATTCGTGACCGTTCCATTTGCACCGCCCGAGAGCGGCAACCCGGCTGTCACCGTCAGTGCACCGGATTCACTAGGCTTAAATTCTACATAAGCATTCGCAGCCAAGCTGGAAGCAGAGCTTACCGTCTGCTTGTCCACCTCGGCCCCATCAAGCAGCGTCCGGACATCGAACTGGGTAGTGTCATCGATATTTTTCTCAATCACTACCTTAAGCGCATTCCCGCGTTCCCCGCCATACAGCGCAGTCGCCTGAACTCCGTTATTGGTCACAGCAGCCTTCACACCCTGATTCAGGCGGTAGAGCAGCAGTGTGCCCGCCCGCTTCAGCACCTCTCTCACCGGCAGCAGCTCTGCAGCCGTCAGATCGTAACCCAGCTTTTGCTGGAAATCGTCCTGAGCTGTAAGCTTTACAATGACGCCCGCTGGTCCCCAAGGCAGTGCAAGCGCCAAAGCAGCCGTACCGCGTTCCCCCATTTTACCTGCCACAATGCCGTTCGAGGCTACATTTACGTATACCCCCGGACGTACCTTGTTTTGTGTTGTCCATGTTCCTCCAGCCATTAGATAACCTCCTTATTTAGATACAGCTCCATTAAATGCTTAGCCTCTTCCAAGGTGTAGCTCCCGTCCTCTTGCAGAACTACCTCCAGTACATCCTTTTCCTTAGGCCCAAACAGGGCCGAGTTCCTGAGCTGCTTTTTCCCAAAAGCATCCGGTTTCCCGCTTCCGCGTTCCTGCTCAATTGCTGTCGTTTCCTTAAAACTCATTTCAGCCACGCCCCTTCTGTGAAGTGTCCCATCAGCTCTGCCTCTTCCTCCGGCTGCTTCTGCTTCTGGAGATAGAGCATGTAGTCCACGGTGAACAGCGCCCCCCGTCCCTCTGCTCCGGCCACCCAGGACTGGCGCACCACCCGATAAGCGGGGTTTACACTTTCTCTTGCATCCAGCGCCTCACAGAGCCCGTCAGCTATAGCCTCTGCATCCAACAGACTGCCTTGCTCATAGCGGATACCGAAGCGGTAGACCGCCATGTATCTGCCTTCACGCTGCCTGTCGTAGGTTGCCGAGAGCAGTTCCAGCCTGAAGTAGGCTGACTGCGGCTTATCCCCTTCCGCATAGACAGGAATATCCGGGAAAAACTGCCCAAGCGCAGCAGTGATATTTCCCCGTAGATGTTGTACCGTCATGATTTCATTCCTCTCATGATTAGATGTGGTAATCCCTCCTGCCTTTCTTGAAGTCACCCACGGATTCGATTCAGGAAGAATAGTACCCGTCTTGTATCCGGCAATGACCGAAGGAGCTTTCACCGCGCTTGTCTGCCGGCCTGTCTTAGGCTTCGATAATGTGGAGCATTCATGCTCCTGCGGTGTCCTTCTGCTTCATTTGCCATGTTATAATCATAGACCCCCTGAGACCTTGCGCAGGCGCTTTTACAGAGGAGTTAACGATAACTTCTGGTGGAAAAAGGGATGGTTCACGGCGTTCCCCGCTCTTAGCCCCGTCACTCCTGCACGTCCTGCTTCAATGGAAGGGTTCAATATACGGCGAGGCCGCCAGAACATATAAGCTCATGCAAAAAGACCGTATCACCCCGGCGGGCAATACGGCCATCTGATTACATATGGAGTCTGCATTTTGTGTCCAAAACATTTCTACCCCTTCGGCAGGTTCCCTCCAGCCGGGGTCTTCGTGAGCGCAGCCAGAGACAGCAGCTGCAGATCAGCGAGCGCCAGCGCCATCTTATAGAACGCCTTCGACCTTATCTTCACATAAGTATCCTTGCTCACCGGAGGATCGAACACATGATTATAGATAGTGTAGTCGTAACTCTCCTCCCTGCGCATGTATCTCTCCCGCACCAGTTGCTGTTCCCTCTGGGTAAGCCGCTCTACAACCGAATCGATCACAGCACAGTATGCCCGTCTTGCAGCAGGCACATCTACATTATGTGTGGCAATTGCTGCTGTCTGATCAGTAACCGTATGGGTTGCGCCATGGAACCGTTCCGTATAGGAGTACGTAATCCCGGCCTCTTTAGCCTCAAACGTTACAGATTTGAAAATCCGGTACTTCTCCAGCATATTCTCTATAGTGACCTGAGTCCGGCGGCGGTCAAGCTCGGGCAGCGAAGATAGAATCATCATCATTTATACCACTCCTTAGATGTTATACAGATTTAAGAACTTTGTTGCGGACCTTTCCGGTCAAATGTGTTAAAATTCTACTTGTTCGTATAGTGTTCGCCTTTTTTCATAATATACCACTTATCTACCAATTCAGTAAAACCTCATTTTCGCCCGTTTTGCAGCATAAACAAGCTAAATGCATGCCCATTCTTACCTTTTGGCAACAATAGACTCTTTATTGTTTACCTATTGGCATAAATAGCTTATAGTAAGTACAACAGCTTTTTAGGTGATTAGGGATAAGGAGTGGTTATCGATGGCAGAGGAATTCGGATACTATCTGAGACAGCTTCGGGAAGGAAAGGGATTGACCATTAATCAGCTGGCAGCGCTTGCCGGTATCAGTGGAGCCCAAATCTCACGAATCGAGAATGGATTACGGGGTGTACCCAAGCCGGCTACCCTGCGTAAGATTGCTGAAGCGACCGATGTGTCTTACGAGGAGCTGATGGGCCATGCCGGTTATTTAACCGAGACTGAGAGCAGTACAGAGGGCACTGTGCCTGCCTGGGCCACCAGCAAGGATAAGCGGGACTTCCGCCAAATGCTGGAGGATGACGGTGAGCTGATGTTTGACGGAATTCCCCTGAACAAGGAGGATAAGCAGCGAATCAAGGACGTACTAACCGGCCTGTTCTGGGAGGCTAAGCAGATGAACAAGCGGACCAAGCCCAAGCACCCTCCAGGTAAAGAGTAAATACCAGGCAATCCAACTACTATTAACATGCTGCGGGTGAAGAATATGGATGAACTAATCAAGCGTTTGGTCAAAAAATACAATAGCAGCAGCCCCTTCGAGCTGGCTGAAGCACTGGGGATTCACATCCGGTTCATGCATCTGGGTGACGGCACCAAGGGCCTCTACTACCGCAAGCTAAGAAGAAGGTTCATCGTCATTCATAACCAGCTGCCGCTGGAGTGGCAACGATTCGTATGCGCCCATGAACTCGCGCATGACCGTCTGCACAAAGGGGTCAACCGTTTTTTTCTGGAGGAGAATTCCTATTTCTCGCCAGGCAAGCTAGAGCGGCAGGCTAATCTGTTCGCGGTCAAGCTGCTATCGGTCGGCACTGCCATTGAGCAGGATGAGTCCTTACAGAGCTATTATGCAAGGATTGGCATCCCGGCTGAGGTTGTCTTTTTTTTAGACGATTAAAGGAACGTATGTTCCTTTAATGACGCAACAAAAAACTCTTACCGCAGTAAGAGTTCATTGGCCAGCCATAAGCTGTTCGATCGGGATGACACGATTTGAACATGCGACCCCCTGGTCCCAAACCAGGTGCTCTACCAAGCTGAGCTACATCCCGAAACTATTAGATTATTATGGAGCGGGTGATGGGAATCGAACCCACGCTATCAGCTTGGAAGGCTGAAGTTCTACCATTGAACTACACCCGCACAGGTGAAATGAAATATCGGGATGACACGATTTGAACATGCGACCCCCTGGTCCCAAACCAGGTGCTCTACCAAGCTGAGCTACATCCCGTTAATATAAATGGCGCGCCCTGAGATATACGGATGCTACGCATCCGATTGCGAAGTTATCCTATCGAAGCTTATGCTCCAACGAACTCGTTCGAATCTGGGGACACTTTGTTGAATCAATGAAGTATAAATGGCGCGCCCTGAGAGATTCGAACTCCCGACCTTTTGATTCGTAGTCAAACGCTCTATCCAGCTGAGCTAAGGGCGCAAAAAATTTGGAGCGGACGACGGGAATCGAACCCGCGACCCTCGCCTTGGCAAGGCGATGCTCTACCGCTGAGCCACGTCCGCAAATAAGTGGTGCGCGTGAAGGGACTTGAACCCCCACGTCTTACGACGCCAGATCCTAAGTCTGGTGCGTCTGCCATTCCGCCACACGCGCATGAATCAATAAAAGTGAGCCATGAAGGACTCGAACCTTCGACACCCTGATTAAAAGTCAGGTGCTCTACCAACTGAGCTAATGGCTCATATTTGGCAGGGGATATAGGATTCGAACCTATGATGACGGAGTCAGAGTCCGTTGCCTTACCACTTGGCGAATCCCCTACAATAGATACCTATATAATGCCCACAATCTCCCTCAAATATCAAGAACATTATGGTGGAGGCTGAGGGGTTCGAACCCCCGACCCTCTGCTTGTAAGGCAGATGCTCTCCCAGCTGAGCTAAGCCTCCATATGTATGGTGACTAATAAGGGTACTGATTAAAAATGGTGACCCGTATGGGATACTCTTCACTCCGTTACGAGATTGCGAAGTATTCCTTACGATGCCTATGCTTCAACGAACCCAGGGAATTCTCATCCCATAAAAAATGGTGACCCGTATGGGATTCGAACCCATGTTACCTCCGTGAAAGGGAGGTGTCTTAACCCCTTGACCAACGGGCCTTAAAAAACTTGTGGAGCTCTCAACCGGATTCGAACCGGTGACCTCTTCCTTACCATGGAAGCACTCTACCTGCTGAGCTATGAGAGCATGGCTCCCCGAACAGGACTCGAACCTGTGACAACTCGATTAACAGTCGAGTGCTCTACCAACTGAGCTATCAGGGAATATTGTCCGCTTGGCAACGTCCTACTCTCCCAGGACCCTTCGGTCCAAGTACCATCGGCGCTGGAGGGCTTAACGGTCGTGTTCGGGATGGGTACGTGTGGAACCCCTCCGCTATCGCCACCAAACGGGCATTTACAGCGTAAATGCTTCAGGAATTTGATTCCTGAAAACTGAATCCGAAACGAATTTGTGTGTTAGTGTGTTTGGATAAGCCCTCGACCGATTAGTATTGGTCAGCTCCATGCATTGCTGCACTTCCACCTCCAACCTATCTACCTCGTCGTCTTCAAGGGGTCTTACTAATTGGGAAATCTCATCTTGAGGGGGGCTTCACGCTTAGATGCTTTCAGCGCTTATCCCGTCCGTACGTAGCTACTCAGCCATGCTCCTGGCGGAACAACTGATGCACCAGCGGTACGTCCATCCCGGTCCTCTCGTACTAAGGACAGCTCCTCTCAAATTTCCTGCGCCCACGACAGATAGGGACCGAACTGTCTCACGACGTTCTGAACCCAGCTCGCGTACCGCTTTAATGGGCGAACAGCCCAACCCTTGGGACCTACTTCAGCCCCAGGATGCGATGAGCCGACATCGAGGTGCCAAACCTCCCCGTCGATGTGGACTCTTGGGGGAGATAAGCCTGTTATCCCCAGGGTAGCTTTTATCCGTTGAGCGATGGCCCTTCCATGCGGTACCACCGGATCACTAAGTCCGACTTTCGTCCCTGCTCGACTTGTAGGTCTCGCAGTCAAGCTCCCTTATGCCTTTGCACTCTGCGAATGATTTCCAACCATTCTGAGGGAACCTTTGAACGCCTCCGTTACTCTTTAGGAGGCGACCGCCCCAGTCAAACTGCCCGCCTGACACGGTCCCCATACCCGCTAAGGGTACTAGGTTAGAACCTAGATACGATCAGGGTGGTATCCCAACGGCGCCTCCGCAGAAGCTTGCGCTCCTGCCTCACCGGCTCCCACCTATCCTGTACAGATCGTACCCAAATTCAATATCAAGCTGCAGTAAAGCTCCATGGGGTCTTTCCGTCTTGTCGCGGGTAACCTGCATCTTCACAGGTATTAAAATTTCACCGGATCTCTCGTTGAGACAGCGCCCAAGTCGTTACGCCATTCGTGCGGGTCAGAATTTACCTGACAAGGAATTTCGCTACCTTAGGACCGTTATAGTTACGGCCGCCGTTTACTGGGGCTTCGGTTCACAGCTTCGGGTTTAACCCCTAACCGCTCCCCTTAACCTTCCAGCACCGGGCAGGCGTCAGCCCGTATACTTCGCCTTGCGGCTTCGCACAGACCTGTGTTTTTGCTAAACAGTCGCTTGGGCCTTTTCACTGCGGCCCCCTCGGGCTATTCACCCTACCGAGGCACCCCTTCTCCCGAA
This sequence comes from Paenibacillus sp. FSL M7-0420, assembly GCF_038002345.1. Classification (NCBI taxonomy): domain Bacteria; kingdom Bacillati; phylum Bacillota; class Bacilli; order Caryophanales; family Paenibacillaceae; genus Paenibacillus; species Paenibacillus sp. FSL M7-0420. Next base: position 6,451,669 of record NZ_JBBOCJ010000001.1, read on the forward strand.
GTTACGGGGTCATTTTGCCGAGTTCCTTAACGAGAGTTCTTCCGCGCGCCTTAGAATTCTCTTCTCGCCTACCTGTGTCGGTTTGCGGTACGGGCACCTTCTCCTGACTAGAGGCTTTTCTTGGCAGTGTGAGATCATGACCTTCGCTACTGTAATTTTCGCTCCCCATCACAGCCCAGCCTTACGATGTGCGGATTTGCCTGCACACCAGCCTCACTGCTTAGACGGACATCCATCAGTCCGCGTCACTACCCTCCTGCGTCACCCCATCGCTCATAGCGGATTACGGTGGTACAGTAATTTCAAACTGTTGTCCTTCGACTACGCCTGTCGGCCTCGCCTTAGGTCCCGACTTACCCTGAGCGGACGAGCCTTCCTCAGGAAACCTTGGGCTTTCGGCGGATCAGATTCTCACTGATCTTTTCGTTACTCATACCGGCATTCTCACTTGTATACTCTCCAGCGCTCCTTACGGTACACCTTCAACGTATATACAACGCTCCCCTACCCCAGATGCAACGCATCTAGCCATAGCTTCGGTGGTGTGTTTAGCCCCGTTACATTTTCGGCGCAGAGTCACTCGACCAGTGAGCTATTACGCACTCTTTCAATGGTGGCTGCTTCTAAGCCAACATCCTGGTTGTCTGTGCAACTCCACATCCTTTCCCACTTAACACACACTTGGGGACCTTAGCTGATGGTCTGGGCTGTTTCCCTTTTGACAATGGATCTTAGCACTCACTGTCTGACTCCCGGCAAGAAGTAAATGGCATTCGGAGTTTGACTGAGCTTGGTAACCCTTGCGGGCCCCGCACCCAATCAGTGCTCTACCTCCACCACTCCATTCACCGAGGCTAGCCCTAAAGCTATTTCGGGGAGAACCAGCTATCTCCGAGTTCGATTGGAATTTCTCCGCTACCCCCACCTCATCCCCGCATTTTTCAACATGCGTGGGTTCGGGCCTCCAGTGCGTGTTACCGCACCTTCACCCTGGACAGGGGTAGATCACACGGTTTCGGGTCTACGTCCACATACTAAATCGCCCTATTCAGACTCGCTTTCGCTGCGGCTCCGGCTTCTCACCTTAACCTTGCATGTTAAACGTAACTCGCCGGTTCATTCTACAAAAGGCACGCCATCACCCATAGAAAGGGCTCTGACTTTTTGTAAGCACACGGTTTCAGGTTCTATTTCACTCCCCTTCCGGGGTGCTTTTCACCTTTCCCTCACGGTACTGTTTCACTATCGGTCGCCAGGTAGTATTTAGCCTTAGCAGATGGTCCTGCTGGATTCATACGGGGTTTCACGTGCCCCGCACTACTCGGGATCCGTCTCGGAGAGAACACAGTTTGGGCTACAGGGCTTTTACCTCTATCGCGGGCCTTTCCAGACCTCTTCACCTACTCTATTCCTTTGTAACTCCATGTGAGACGTCCCACAACCCCAAGAGGCAAGCCCCTTGGTTTAGGCTGTTCCGCGTTCGCTCGCCGCTACTGACGGAATCACTATTGTTTTCTCTTCCTCAGGGTACTTAGATGTTTCAGTTCCCCTGGTCTGCCTCTGCGTATCCTATGTATTCAGATACGAGTAACTGCGAATTACCACAGCTGGGTTTCCCCATTCGGACACCCCCGGATCAAAGCTTGCTTACAGCTCCCCGAGGCAGTTTCGTTGTTCGCCACGTCCTTCGTCGGCTCCTGGCGCCTAGGCATCCTCCGTGTGCTCTTAGTAGCTTAACCAATGCGTTTTCCCTAAGGAAAACCGCTTAGCATCGCCATTCATTCAAAACTTGTTTACACAAGTTCAGCTTAAAGGAATGTTCTAAAACGCAAATTCGTTTCGGTATCCAGTTTTCAAGGATCAAGTTGTTGCATATACTGTTGTAAAGAATGATTGGTGGAGCCAAGCGGGATCGAACCGCTGACCTCCTGCTTGCAAGGCAGGCGCTCTCCCAGCTGAGCTATGGCCCCAAATAAGTATTCAGTTTGTAAGTGTTATATGGTGGGCCTTGGTGGACTCGAACCACCGACCTCACCCTTATCAGAGGTGCGCTCTAACCAACTGAGCTAAAAGCCCATATAACAAAACTTTACAGTAATGAAGCAATCAATGAATTGATTGTTCGCTTGGCGGCGTCCTACTCTCCCAGGACCCTTCGGTCCAAGTACCATCGGCGCTGGAGGGCTTAACGGTCGTGTTCGGGATGGGTACGTGTGGAACCCCTCCGCTATCGCCACCAAACGCATACGAAAGAGACTTGCTCTTTCAAAACTGAACACGAGTGAGTGTCCGAACCCGAAGGTTCTATTGTGGAAGCGAAGCTTCCGATTTGAATGTTTCCGTTGCAGGAAACGATTCTCCATAGAAAGGAGGTGATCCAGCCGCACCTTCCGATACGGCTACCTTGTTACGACTTCACCCCAATCATCTACCCCACCTTCGGCGGCTGGCTCCCTTGCGGGTTACCCCACCGACTTCGGGTGTTGTAAACTCTCGTGGTGTGACGGGCGGTGTGTACAAGACCCGGGAACGTATTCACCGCGGCATGCTGATCCGCGATTACTAGCAATTCCGACTTCATGCAGGCGAGTTGCAGCCTGCAATCCGAACTGAGACCGGCTTTGCTGGGATTGGCTCCACCTCGCGGCTTCGCTTCCCGTTGTACCGGCCATTGTAGTACGTGTGTAGCCCAGGTCATAAGGGGCATGATGATTTGACGTCATCCCCACCTTCCTCCGGTTTGTCACCGGCAGTCACTCTAGAGTGCCCAGCTCAACCTGCTGGCAACTAAAGTCAAGGGTTGCGCTCGTTGCGGGACTTAACCCAACATCTCACGACACGAGCTGACGACAACCATGCACCACCTGTCTCAACTTTCCCCGAAGGGCACCTGATGCATCTCTGCTTCGTTAGTTGGATGTCAAGACCTGGTAAGGTTCTTCGCGTTGCTTCGAATTAAACCACATACTCCACTGCTTGTGCGGGTCCCCGTCAATTCCTTTGAGTTTCAGTCTTGCGACCGTACTCCCCAGGCGGAGTGCTTACTGTGTTAACTTCGGCACCAAGGGTATCGAAACCCCTAACACCTAGCACTCATCGTTTACGGCGTGGACTACCAGGGTATCTAATCCTGTTTGCTCCCCACGCTTTCGCGCCTCAGCGTCAGTTACAGCCCAGAAAGTCGCCTTCGCCACTGGTGTTCCTCCACATATCTACGCATTTCACCGCTACACGTGGAATTCCACTTTCCTCTTCTGTACTCAAGTCACCCAGTTTCCAGTGCGACCTCAGGTTGAGCCCAAGGTTTAAACACCAGACTTAAATAACCGCCTGCGCGCGCTTTACGCCCAATAATTCCGGACAACGCTTGCCCCCTACGTATTACCGCGGCTGCTGGCACGTAGTTAGCCGGGGCTTTCTTCTCAGGTACCGTCACTCCGGTAGCAGTTACTCTACCGGACGTTCTTCCCTGGCAACAGAGCTTTACGATCCGAAAACCTTCATCACTCACGCGGCGTTGCTCCGTCAGGCTTGCGCCCATTGCGGAAGATTCCCTACTGCTGCCTCCCGTAGGAGTCTGGGCCGTGTCTCAGTCCCAGTGTGGCCGTTCACCCTCTCAGGTCGGCTACGCATCGTCGCCTTGGTGGGCCGTTACCCCACCAACTAGCTAATGCGCCGCAGGCCCATCCCCAAGCAGCAGATTGCTCCGCCTTTCATTCTCTCCTCAGGAGAAGAAAGAAATTATCCGGTATTAGCTACCGTTTCCGGTAGTTATCCCAGGCTTGAGGGCAGGTTGCCTACGTGTTACTCACCCGTCCGCCGCTAAGTCTGAAAGGAAGCAAGCTTCCTTTCACACTCCGCTCGACTTGCATGTATTAGGCACGCCGCCAGCGTTCGTCCTGAGCCAGGATCAAACTCTCCAAATTGGTATTTAGAAAGAGCGATTGCTCATTTTGAAACATCTGACGAGAATTTACATTCTCACGATGAATTTCTAAAGCGTACAAGACGCTGTGAAACTCATCACTGTTTGGATCTCACCGAAGTGATTTCCCACTCACTCGTTGTTCAGTTTTCAAAGATCAATGTCTCATTTTAGCTCTTCACCGCACCTCAGCGGCGACCTTCATAATATATCATAGTGTTTCGTTGTTTGGCAAGCTTTTTTTTGAAAAAGTTATTTTTCATTATTTCCTGCCTGCGTCTTCTCATTAAACATTCAAAAGGAGCGCGAGATATAATGTATCATGTCGGCTCCCTTTTCGTCAAGCTATTCCATTCATTTTATTTATTCCGGTTATCAGCCCGCTTCGAAACTAGTGCTTGAACTGAGAAGAACGTCCACCCCACGCATACTTAGACAGCTCTTTTTGTGGAGCAAATCGTGCATACATACGGAAAACTGTTTTATATCGATTGGCAATCGCATGCCTAATGTTCTGATCTAAACGTTGGTCACTCATATCCAGCAGCATCTCATCCAGCTCTTTACGCAAAACATAGTCCAGCTCCTTGCATTCCTTCTCATTGAATAACATCCCCAACATATGCTTGGCCTCCTTCATGAAATTCATAGTTATCCAAAATCATCAAACGCCGTTTCATCTCAATCAAAAAGCCATTTGATGTGGGAAGCTCTATTGAAGTGCTTACACTAAATTAACCGGAGTATTGAACCTATAACCAATATCATAAGAAAATTCCATTTTAGGACTCTCTTTATTCAACCTGGCAGGAGATCCAAATGTTCCGGCTTTACTGTTATGCACAATTCCCCGGAATTTTATGATAAAAGCCAAAATGTAATTGTGCTCTCGATGATTGCTGCAACAAATAACAGAATCACAATCCAGACTGAAGCGGTGAAGGTCTGCCGCATAAAGGCCTGCCAGTTCACTGGCTCTTTCCCGCTCCGCTTCATCACTCCAAAGAGTGCAGAGAGCACCTTACTGCCGAACTTCAGCCCAAAGGCGCAGGCAATGATGATGGCCGGAATCTCAATGATGCCATGCGGCAGCAGTCCTTTTACAATCAGCGTGAACAGATCCTGTCCCTGTATCGCGGACAAATGAATCAGATAGCCGATAACCGCACCGTTGATGAGCAGGAAGAACGCCGGCAAGAGGCCGAATAAGGCGCCCAGATAAATGATGACTACGCTTTTGATACTATTGTTCAGAAAAATGAATACAAAAAAGCTCCACTGCGGATTGGACGACTCTCTAAGGTTCCCGCTAATCTTACTGATCCCCTTCAATTGCTCATTCAGCAGCTGCTGAAGACTATCTGTGCCGAGCCAGCCCAAGATTCCCCCCGCTATGAACAGGATTGTGGCCATTAGGAGTGCGGTGCGAATCGTCCTTAGATCCTTGATAAATGTATTAAAAGATAACATGCGTACCTCCTGATTTGGATTCTGCCGAATTGCAATTCGTATGGATTGATTCATATCTGAGGTCATAAGCGCCCTGTACGAGCATACATTTAGAACAAACAAGCATTTCGCATGGGAGAGGAGCGCTGACATTATGAATTCTTTTTATGTATTTAGCGGCAAAAAGATCAAACGGTTCCTGTACATTTTTGCTGCTGCGCTTCTTACCGCCGGCGTTGTCTATGTGGAGAGGGGCAATATCACCGTATTCTCTGAAGCTGCCCCTTCTGCCATTTACAGTGTGCCGACGGAAAAGAAGCTGATCGCCTTGACCTTCGATATCAGTTGGGGAGAGAAACGGCCTGAGCCGATTCTGAAGGTGCTGGAAGACAAGAAGGTGGATAAAGCGACATTCTTCCTGTCCTCACCTTGGAGCAAAACCCATCCTGAAATCGTAACAAGCATCAAAGACGCCGGGTTCGAGATTGGCAGCCACGGTCACAAGCATGTGAACTACAGTACGCTAAGCAATGATGAAATCCGCACCCAGATCAGTACGGCCCATACAGTATTGACGGAGCTAACCGGTTCTCAGCCCAACCTGATCAGAATGCCTAATGGTGATTTTGACAAAAGAGTCCTGCAGGTGGCGACCGATCTGGGCTATAAAGTCATTCAATGGGACACGGACTCACTGGACTGGAAGAACATCGGTGTGGACAACATCGTTAACCGTGTAACGAGCAAAGCCCATCCCGGAGATATTGTGCTGCTGCATGCCAGCGACTCCTGCAAACAAACGCATGAAGCCCTTCCTCAGATTATTGATAAGCTGCGCAGCCAGGGGTATGAGTTCGTAACCGTCTCGGAACTAATCAGCCAAAGCAGTGCAAACGGCAAGGAAGTCCGCGATTCCGCCTTGCTGGATAATGGCCTGGAAGACGCTGCAGGAATGTAACTCCCTTACCTGTGTATGGCATTAGTGGCGCGGTGAGATGAGCTGTGAGATATCAGGCGTCGGTGTATTCAGCTTCGGGTAGCTCAGGTCAAGCCCCTCCAGGGTTTTGACTATAATCTTGAGGGCCAGATAGTTACGGTACCAGCGGTGATTCGCCGGAATCCAGTACCACGGAGCCTTATCTATACTGCTCTCCTGGAAAACATCCTCATACGCCTTTTGATAATCGTCCCAGTATTCGCGTTCCTGCAGATCACTGGCATCGAATTTCCAGTGCTTCGCCGGATCTTCAAGCCGCTCCTTAATCTTCTCCAGCTGCTTCTCCTTGGAGATATGCAGAAAGAGCTTAATGACCGTCGTTCCCTCTTCCGCCAGCATTTCCTCGAACTGGCGGATGTAGCGGAACCGCCGCTTGGCATCCTCCTTGCTAAGACTGCCATGCACGCGGGGCACCAGTACATCCTCATAATGCGAACGGTTGAATGCGGCTATATAGCCTTTGGGCGGGGTCTTCATATGAACTCTCCACAGGAAATCGTGCGCTTCCTCCTCCAGTGAGGGCTTCTTGAAGCTGGTTACGATGAACCCCTGCGGATTAATGCCGGAGAATATATGTTTGACGGTTCCGTCCTTACCGCTTGAATCCATTCCTTGCAGGATGACCAGCAGCGAATGCTTTTTCTGTGCAAAAAGGATATCCTGCAGCTTAACCAGCCGTTCCTTCAGCTTCTCCATTTTGGCTTCGGCTTCTTCTTTGGATTTGAAGTCTCCCCGTTCATCAGGATCGAGGTCCTTCAGGCGTGTTTCACTTGTGTCTTTTATCATATAGCGCTTGATGTTCATATATTCCCTCCTCCACTCTGTTCTTTAAGATTAACCTCTTCATCTTCATTCTAACCGCTCCCCACAGGCAATGCCAAAACCCCGCCTCCCTGGTTGTATACAGAGGGGCGGGGTTTGGAGCATGATTGCTATGGTCAGATTGTGGCCGGCTTCAATACACGGTGCAGCATCAGAATCTGGAAGGCATTACAGGCGATAAGCGGTACAAGAATAAAGATGGTGGCGCTGTCCACGCCGATCCGCAGCACACCGATAATCTCCACTATAGTGATTGCTGTCATGAAGAAAAAGGTCGGGACCCAGGCCGATGAGTTCGTGCTGCGCATTTTGAGCCAAGATACAATAAGTGCAATGAACAGAATAGCCACGCCTAGCGTCAAATCCGTCCGGGCGCTCTGGTCTCCGCTGACAAAGGTGCGCAGGAACATCAGCTCAAACAACGCCAGCACGGCCAGCACCAGCTGTATGTAACGCCACGCCTTGCGCGGGAACACCCCGATGCCCGTATAGTTGAGGATCAGATATGCAAAAAATCCGAGCTGGGCGTATACGCTTACAAGCACTCCGTAGCCCAAAAGAATCAGGGAGTACAGGAGAAGATCGGCAGTGCCTTTAAACTCTATACCGCCATTCACTATCTGCAGAGCAAGTCCGGCAATGACAGCCCCGCCTGCACCGATCAAAAGCGTGGTCCAAAACAAATAAAACCATTTTCTCAAGCTCAGCGCTTTCACCTCCCCGTGTCAGATTTATTTTACCAAGGTTACCGTCAAAAAACCATTCCGCTTCAACATAAATGTTCCCTCGCGCGGCATACTACAAGCAGTAATTCTATAAAGGAGGGCAGCGCCAATGAAATGGAGGGCTATCTGGTCTGGAGGCTTGGCACTTGGCTTGATAATCACCTTGACGGCCTGCGGGGGCGAACAGAGCAGTTCTTCTTCGGGACAAGGCGGATATAAGGAAATGAAGACGATGGTTGTCGATATATTGAAAAGTGATGAAGGGAAAAAGGCTGTAGAGGAAGCCTTGTCGACTCCAAGCTCAGAAGAGGGCAGCGCCGTCAGCGGCTTAAGCATGAAAATGATGCCTATGCAAACGACGGAACAGATTCGGATCGCGGTTAAGGATACCCTCACCGCACCCGAGTATCAGAAGGAAATCGAAAAAATCATGACCGACCCGCAATTTGCCGGGGATTTTGCCAAAGCGATTAATAAAGAGAGCAAGGAACTTCATCTTCAATTGATCAAGGACCCCACTTATCAGAAGTCGGTTGGCGAAATTATGAAGTCGCCGGAAATGACGAAAATGTTCCTCGATCTTACGAAGACTCCGGATTACCGCAAGCAGTCCATGACGATTATGCAGGAGGCTATGCAGAACCCGCTATTCCGTATGGAAGTACTTACGCTTCTCAAATCCGTGGTCCAGGATGAACTGCAGCCTAAGGTTGAGAAAAAGGATGGTGGTAAAGGCGAAGGCAGCGGCGGAGAGGACAAGCAGGGCGGTGACAGCCAGAAGCAGGAAGGCGGAGACGATTCCGGTTCGGGTTCTTAATTAAAATAAGGCCTTGCCCCGTGAATGGGACATGGCCTTATTTGTTTATGTGTGTGCAAGGTCAAGGGGTGATTATTGCTCGTACTTGGCAATCAGCTTGTCTGCAATGTCTGCGAACAATACTCCGGTAGCCGTATCCGCCTTATATACTGATGGTGAGAAGTCCGGCTCGGAAATATGGTTGTCCGGGGCACCCAGCGGCACCTGGGCCAGCAGCTCTGTATGCAGCGTTTCCGCCAGACGGGCTCCGCCCCCTCTGCCGAAAATGTAATCCTTTTTGCCGCAGGAGGAGCATTCGTAATATGCCATATTCTCAATGACGCCAAGAATCTCATGCTCGGTCTGCAGAGCCATAGAGCCCGCTCTCGCCGCCACAAAGGCAGCCGTAGCATGAGGGGTAGTGACAATGATCTCCTTGCTGTGCGGCAGCATCTGGTGGACATCAAGGGCCACATCGCCCGTACCTGGAGGCAAATCCAGCAGCAGGTAATCCAATTCCCCCCAGCCGACATCACTGAAGAACTGGCGCAGCATTTTGCCAAGCATTGGTCCTCTCCAGATGACTGGACTATTCTCCCTTATGAAGAAGCCCATCGACATGACCTTCACACCGAAGCGCTCTACCGGGATAATCGTTCCTTCTTCCACAATCGGCCCTTCTTCAATTCCCATCATGTCCGGGATACTGAAGCCGTAAATATCTGCATCAATCAGGCCAACTCTCTTACCCTTGCGGGCCAGCGCCACAGCCAGATTCACGGTTACGGTTGATTTCCCGACTCCGCCCTTGCCGCTGGCGATTGCAATGAAGTTCACCCCTGAATTCTCATTGATCAGCTCATGCCCCTCAAGACCCGCTGCGTGTCCTTTGAGCTTCCCCTCTTGATCTGAATCCGGCTCGTCCCCGCCGCCTTCTCCGCGAAGCGTAGCCCGTTCATAATCGGTGGCATCACGCAGGCGGATATGAATCTGTTCTGCCCCGCCCTCCGTAAGCAGGTCGCGTACCTGCTGCTCCAGCTCCATCCGCTTCTTCTCATCCGAATCCAGACATACGATGGATAACGAAATACGGTCTTCCTTGATCATGATATCGCGGATTAACTGTAGTTCGATCAGGCTTTTTCCGGATTCCGGGTCTGTAAGCGGCTGTAAAAGTTCCTGAATTTGTTCCCTGGTCTGCATGGAAAGCACCTCTGTTCCTATCCGGCGGTAAGCCCCGGTATTTGTACCCATTATAGCATTACCCCCGGAGGGAAGAGTAGTCCCACCCTTTGCCGCTATCGCTGCTCGGAGCTGTACCGCAGGATGCCCCGGTAGATGCTGGTTGCCACCTTCCGCTGGTACAGATCATCTCCAAGGAGCAAGGACTCCTGAGGATGTGACAGAAAGCCTACCTCAACGAGCACGGACGGCATTTTCAACACTTTTAACAAATAAATGGTATTCGCTGTCTTCGCCACGCGGTCCGTATTCTCAAGTGTAGCTCTCAGCTCATCCTGAACCAGCCCGGCCAAGGCCTTATTCCTCTCGCTGCTTGGATAATAGAAGGTCTGCGCCCCGCTCCAGCGGTTGGAGGGAATACTGTTCATATGTACGCTGACAAACAGATCGGCGCCCTTCTCTTCAATGCTCCGCACCCGCTGCTTCAGATCCTCCGTCTTGCGTCTTGCGTACCCCTTGGTGCTGTCCTGGGCCAGATCATAGTCCCCTTCACGGGTCATCACCACAATCGCCCCAGCCTGCTGCAGATAATCGCGCAAGTACAGCGACACGGAGAGATTGATATCCTTCTCAATCAGGCCTGTGCGGCTCACCGCTCCCCCGTCCGCCCCCCCGTGACCTGCATCAATGGCAATCACCTTGCCGGAGAGCGGCAGGCTCCAATAATTGACCGTCTTGGCAGTCGGCATGTCATAGGCGATGATTCCGATCATTATAGTGAGCAGCACAGCGCCCAGGATACCTTTTTTGATGCCGCGCCAAGAGATCCAGACCGAGACTTTATGCTTCTGCCCTCCAGACATAACAAAGACCCCCTCGTCCCGATAGATTCTACTCATCTATATGGGACAAGAGGGCCAAATAGTACTGGCTATGCTCCCTATTCGATTAGGACTTCACAGCGGCTTCCGGTGACATGCCTTCAATCAGGATCTGCGCCACCTCAGGGCGTGTGAATTCAGGAGGCGGACACTGTCCATCACGCAGCAGCGCACGTACCTTCGTACCGGAGAGCGTCAAGTGCTGGTCAGACGGATGCGGACAGGTTTTGCTGGAAGCCATATTGCCGCATTTCACGCAGAAGAAGCTGTGCTCGAAGAACAGAGGCGTGATGCCCAGCTCCTCGGCGGTGAAGTTCGCAAAGATCTCTTGAGCTTCATACGTACCATAGTAATCCCCCACACCGGCGTGATCACGACCCACAATAAAATGGGTACAGCCGTAATTCTTGCGCACCATGGCATGGAAAATGGCTTCACGGGGGCCCGCATAACGCATCGCTGCCGGGAAGACGCCAAGGAAGGTACGGTTCTCCGGATAATAATTCTCCAGTAAAGCCAGATAACTCTTCATCCGCACGTTGGCCGGAACATCATCCGACTTGGTCTCACCAACCAGGGGATTGAGGAACAGAGCGTCCACAACCTCCATAGCGCATTTCTGGATATACTCATGGGCACGATGTACCGGGTTACGCGTCTGGAAGCCTACAACCGTTCTCCAGCCCTTATCGGCGAAGATCCGGCGGGTCTCGGCGGGGTCAAAATAGAATTCAGCGAACTTCTCCGGCTGCGGGCGGTTCAGCACCGTTATAGGTCCGCCTACATAGGTTGCCGGCCGGGACAGCAGCTTACTGACTCCGGGATGCGCGGGATCAGTGGTTTTGAATACATTGTGCGCCTCCACCTGCTGATCTACTGCGTAGATGCTCTCGATATCCAGCAGACCGTAGACAACACCGTCGTCTTCACCGATTAGTGAAACCCTGTCGCCTGTCTTAAGAGTTGCTGCAAGCTCATCACCTACAGCCAGCGTAACCGGTATACTCCATACGGTTCCGTTAGCCAAGCGCATATTGCTTACTACCGAGTGATAATCCTCTTCGTTCAGGAATCCGGTGAGCGGTGAGAAGGCGCCTACACCAATTAAATCCAAGTCAGATAAGGTCCATGTATTGAGGGCAATCGATTGATGGCCTGAAGCTTGCTTCAGCAGTTCTTCTCTCTCTGCTCCGTCTGCGATGCGCCGGATCAGTTTTCCTCCGTGAGGAAGTATTGAAGTCATCCCTGTTCTCTCCTCCTGTGCAATGCCTGTGTAGTGCGGTATAGAGTGCTGGTAGCTTAGTGCGTGCGGGTAAATTAATGATTAAGTGATTATGTCTGAGCGATACTTATTTAGGCGTATCTTATTTGTGTTTATTTATGCAGTCCGCACTCTGTCTTGTCCGAACCGGACCATCTGCCGGCACGCGGATCTTCACCAGGCATTACAGCTCGGGTGCATTGCTCGCAGCCGATACTCGGGAAATTGCGGTCATGCAGCGGATTGTAGACTACATCATTCTCGCGGATATAATTCCACACATCCTCCGTAGTCCAGTTGGCAATCGGATTGAACTTGACCAGCCCGAACTTATTATCATATTCTATCTTCTTCGCATTGGCCCGGGTAGGGGCCTGATCCCGGCGAATCCCGGTAATCCAGGCGTCGTATTGCGAGAGAATACGGGTCAAAGGTTCCACCTTACGGATCGCGCAGCACTGGTTAGGGTCAGTATTCCATAGCGCCTCCCCATACTGCAAGGCCTGCTCCTCTACCGTAATCTGCGGAGACACCCGGACGAACTCCATCCCGTACTTGTCAGCCATAATATCTCTAGTCTCATAGGTTTCCTTGAAATGATAATCCGTATCCAAGTAGAACACATCTGTCGAAGGACTCACCTTCTGGATCATATCCACCAGCACTACATCCTCCGCCCCGAAGCTGCAGGCAAAGGTTATATTCGGAAAGGTCTCCACCGCCCAGCGGATAATCTCCTCCGGAGCCGCATGCTCCAGCTCTTCCGCTTTCACTTTGATTAAATCCTCTTTCTCGAGCAGGTTCATCTTAGTTTCCTCCATCCGGATATCGTCAAGATCGAAACCTACGAGGTTAATCCCGACTAATTCTATAAGATATAGTATATCCGTTTATCCGGCGAAGTCAATGGGTTTTGTTCAATTTGGAATAAAGTCTTGTGAACATTAGTATTCTGGAGAAAAACAAAAAAGCTCCCAGCCATAAAGGCCAGGAGCTTCCATTCCTTGATAACAAGGGAATCTTAACGTTTCGAGAACTGAGGAGCACGACGAGCAGCTTTGAGGCCGTATTTCTTACGTTCCTTCATACGTGGGTCACGTGTCAGGAAGCCGGCTTTCTTCAGCGTACCGCGATATTCAGGGTCTACTTTGAGCAATGCACGGGAGATCCCGTGACGGATTGCGCCAGCTTGACCGGAAATGCCGCCACCATGTGCAAGCACGATTACATCGTAGCTGCCCAGAGTTTCAGTCAGGTTCAAAGGTTGTCTTACGATCATCTTCAGTGTTTCAACACCGAAATATTCGTCCATCTCACGTTTGTTAATGACAATGCGTCCTTCACCCGGTACAAGGCGAACACGTGCTACCGAATGTTTACGACGACCTGTCCCATAGTATTGTACTTGTGCCATGAAACTGTCCTCCTTTATTCTTATCCGCGAAGTTCGTAAACTTCAGGTTTTTGTGCTGCATGTGGATGTTCAGCGCCTGCATATACTTTGAGTCTCAGCTTCATGTGATTACCTTGACGAGTCTTAGGAATCATGCCATGAACTGCGAATTCAATCATACGCTCAGGTTTGGTCTTGAGCAGTTCTTCCGCAACGGTAACTTTCAAGCCACCTGGGTGCATCGAGTGACGGTAGTATTTCTTGTTTTGCATTTTCTTACCTGTGAGGTGAATCTTCTCAGCGTTGATAACAATTACGAAATCACCAGTATCAACGTGTGGAGTGAATTGCGGTTTGTGTTTGCCGCGGATCAGGGCAGCGGCTTCGCTTGCCAAACGGCCAAGTGTTTTGCCTTCGGCATCAATGATGTGCCAATTGCGTTCAACTTCGTTCGGCTTCGCCATGTAGGTGGTACGCATGAATGTTTCCTCCTTGTTCTCGTACGAAAATCATCTGTTTCGTATATCTTGTTTCGCGATTGAATTACAATTTAGTGAGTTAAAAAACTTATTTGTTGGCATTTCCTTGATCGGGGCTGTGGGATAGCCATCAAGAAAACACAACTTTTATATTACAGTATAAACATGACAAGCGCAAGCGATTTTTAAACAATCAGTACTTATTTTCATAAAAAATATAGTATCGGCCGTTTAGTCGTCTATCTCGTCATATTCCACACTCCAGAGTGCCAGCCCCTTAGACACAGCCGTAGGTCCGGCCGATGCACGATCACAAGCCGCAAGAATGACAGGCATTCTATCTGCGCTGATTTTACCTTGCCCCACCTGCATCAGCGTGCCCATAATAATGCGTACCATATGCTGCAAAAAGCCACTGCCTGTAATATAGGTATGGATCACTCCCTGGTCAGGAGAGCCCGGGCGGCACATGCTGCGGTCTACTTCAAGATAAGCCTCATAAATGGTCCGCACATGCGAAGTCTTGGTAGACTTCCTGGACGCAAACGAGGTGTAATCATGGGTACCCAGCAGCGCGCTTAGCCCCAGCTCCATCGCAGGAATGTTCAGCTTCATCGGATGATGATGCTGCCAGCGCCGCTGGAACGGGTCCGGGAACCGGTTGCCGTTAATTGTATAGCGGTAGGTTTTACGCTTCGCCCCTCTACGGGAGTGGAACGAGAGCGGAACCTCAGCAGCCTCAGTAACAACGATATCCTGCGGCAGCCTGGCATTCAGCGCCAGACACCAGCGCTCCAGCGGAATCTGTGAGGAGGTTATGAAGTTAAAAGGTTGGCCATAAGCATGCACCCCTGCATCAGTCCGTCCTGAGCCCGTGATTTTGAGCGTCTCACCGGTCAGATGCTGAATAGCATGCTCCAGCTTGTCCTGAATCGTATTGCCCTGAGGCTGGGTCTGAAAGCCATCATAATGGGTACCGTCATAATTGACTTTCATCAATAGATTGCGCATTTCATTCTCCTGTTGGTCCATATACTTAATTTATTCTCAAAAAAAAGAGCCCCGGCGGGAGCTCCTTCTACTCTATACAAGGTGATTCCCGCGGTTATTTGCACGGCAGGGTACTATGCCCTGCAGTACAATAACGTTAAATACGTAAAGCGTACATCCGGAAATCATGGCTTGTGAAACTACGCGCGGTCTACCAGTTCAAGATAAACCATAGGCGCAGCATCGCCACGGCGAGGTCCCAGCTTCAGGATACGAGTGTATCCGCCTGGACGCTCTGTGTAACGTGGAGCAATGTCAGAGAACAATTTTTGGATTGCATCTTGTTCACCATCTACAGTCTCACGACGAACAAATGCAGCTACTTGACGGCGAGCATGAAGATCGCCCTTTTTCGCTTTAGTGATCAGTTTCTCAGCGATGGAACGAACTTCCTTCGCTTTGGCTTCTGTTGTCTGAATACGTTCGTATAGGAACAGATCCGTTACCATATCGCGGAACAAAGCTTTACGCGCGCTGGAATCACGGCCCAATTTTTGGTATGCCATTTGTTTTCCCTCCTTCACTCAAGTCTCAAGAACTCCGGGGTCCTATTCTTCTGTACGAAGTCCCAAACCAAGTTCCTCAAGCTTCTCTTGAACCTCTTCCAAAGATTTGCGGCCCAGGTTACGAACCTTCATCATATCTTCTTCAGTTTTCGTAGTCAGCTCTTGCACAGTATTAATACCGGCACGTTTGAGGCAGTTGTAGGAACGGACAGAAAGATCAAGCTCCTCGATCGTCATCTCAAGTACTTTTTCTTTTTTGTCTTCTTCTTTTTCAACCATAATTTCGGCGTCTTTCGCTTCATCCGTAAGACCTACGAACAGAACGAGGTGCTCGTTCAAAATTTTGGCTCCAAGGCTAACGGCTTCTTCCGGTCGGATACTGCCATCTGTCCAAATTTCCAGCGTCAACTTGTCGTAGTTAGTCACTTGACCAACACGGGTATTATCAATACCGTAATTCACACGTGAAATAGGAGTGTAGATAGAGTCAACTGGAATTACACCAATTGGCTGATCGTCGCGTTTGTTCCGGTCCGCTTGGACGTAGCCGCGACCACGGCCTGCAAAAATGCGCATGTGCAGTCTCGCGCCAGGTCCCAGCGTTGCAATATGAAGATCCGGGTTCAGGATCTCAACATCGCTGTCCGCACGGATATCACCCGCAGTAACGATGCCTTCTCCTTCAGCATCAATCTCGAACACTTTCTCTTCATCCGAATGAATCTTCAGAGACAGAGCTTTAAGGTTCAGGATGATTTCCGTCACATCTTCCATTACGCCGGGAACGGTCGAGAACTCATGCAGAACGCCGTCAATTTGGACCGAAGTCACTGCGGCTCCCGGAAGGGAGGAAAGCAGGATCCGGCGAAGCGAGTTCCCCAGAGTCGTGCCATATCCACGTTCCAGCGGTTCAACTACGAATTTCCCATAGGTCCCATCATCATTGGCTTCTACGGTCTCAATCTTCGGCTTTTCGATTTCTATCACGAGTGTACCCCTCCTTCAAACGTCGCTCCTATATGAAACAGTCACCCCATCAGGTGTATCATGTAGTATGCCTAAACACCTATTATTAGCAGATGCGTCAGAATTATACCACAATCACAATTCTGATTGAATTATACGCGGCGACGCTTCGGCGGACGGCATCCATTGTGAGGAACCGGAGTAACGTCTTTAATGAGGTTTACTTCAAGGCCAGCGGCCTGAAGGGAACGGATGGCTGCTTCGCGGCCCGCGCCCGGTCCTTTAACCATAACTTCAACGGACTTCATGCCGTGTTCCATAGCTGCCTTAGCAGCTGTTTCGGCTGCCATTTGCGCTGCAAATGGAGTCGATTTACGGGAACCTTTGAATCCTTGACCGCCGGAGCTTGCCCAGGAAATTGCATTTCCGTGGGGATCCGTGATCGTAACGATAGTGTTATTGAACGTGGAACGGATATGTGCCACGCCAGACTCGATATTTTTCCGGTCGCGACGTTTCGTACGTACGACTTTTTTCGGTTTAGCCATTGTCTCTTATCACCTCTTCTTATTTCTTTTTGTTTGCTACAGTACGACGCGGGCCTTTACGGGTACGAGCATTGGTTTTGGTACGTTGACCGCGAACAGGCAATCCACGACGGTGACGAACACCGCGGTAACAGCCGATCTCAGTAAGACGCTTAATATTCAAGGAAATTTCACGACGAAGGTCACCTTCAACCTTAACCTCTTTGTCGATCGTTTCACGCAGTTTGCTGACTTCATCTTCCGTCAAATCACGGACACGTGTGTTAACGTCAATGCCTGTTTCATTAAGAATTTTCTGGGAAGTCGTTTTACCGATTCCGAAAATATAAGTCAAGGCGATCTCAACGCGCTTATCACGTGGCAAATCCACTCCAGCTATACGAGCCATTTTACGCTACACCCCCTTCTTAACCTTGTTTTTGTTTGTGTTTCGGATTTTCGCAAATTACCATAACAGTCCCTTTGCGGCGGATGACTTTGCATTTTTCGCAAATGGGCTTTACAGAAGGTCTTACCTTCATGTTAATTACCTCCTCAAAGTTTTGCGAAGCAAAACTTTTGTTGTAGTTCCCATCTATTTACGGTAAGTTATACGGCCTTTTGATAAATCATAAGGCGATAACTGCACGACCACTTTGTCTCCGGTTAGGATACGGATAAAGTGCATCCGCAATTTCCCGGACACATGGGCAAGTATTTGATGACCGTTCTCAAGCTCAACCTTAAAAGTTGCGTTAGGCAACGGCTCAATAACCGTTCCTTCTACCTCAATGACGTCTTCCTTAGCCACAGTTAGTCTCCTTTCTCATTAGCACTTTTTCCAGCGGGCTGGCCATACTTCATCACTGCAAACCGCAGCTTTCCGTTGGTGACCCGGCCGGTTTCTTCCAAACTGTCTACAATCTCACTGCTGATGAAGGGTATGAGCTCCAGATGCTGAATATTCTTCTTCTTTGGGCTGTCAAACTTACGTTTGTCTCCATCAGCAATATATACAAATCTGCTATCCACAACTGCGATAACAACGGCAGCCTCTCCGGCTTCCTTGCCTTTGAGAATTCTCACGATTTGACCAACCTGCGGGCTGCTCCCAGTATTCACGTGAAGATCACCTACGCATTCAGTTTTGTGAAAATTTCCATGCCGTCCGGTGTAACTGCTACTGTATGCTCGAAGTGAGCGCACAGTGAACCGTCTACCGTAACGACCGTCCAGTTATCATCCAGCGTTCTGACATAACGTTCTCCAGCGTTAACCATCGGCTCAATGGCGAGTACCATACCCGGCTTCAAACGTGGTCCGCGGTCCGCTATGCCATAGTTCGGAATTTGCGGTTCTTCATGCAGTTCTGCCCCAATGCCATGACCAACATACTCGCGGACAACGGAGAATCCGGCGTCTTCAATGTATGACTGAATTGCATGGGAGATTGTAAACAAGCGCACATCCGGTTTGACTAACGCCAGTCCAGCGTACAGGGAGCCTTCCGTGACGTCCAGCAGACGCTGAGCCTCTTCGGAAATGCTGCCCACCCCGTATGTCCAGGCGGAATCACCGTGATAACCACGGTACTCTGCACCGATATCCAGCGTAACGATATCGCCTTCTACCAGTTTGCGTTTCCCTGGAAATCCGTGCACCAATTGTTCGTTGACTGAAGCGCAAATGCTGGCAGGAAAACCGTTGTAGCCTTTGAAAGACGGCACAGCACCCTGACTGCGAATGTACCCATCGGCGATTCTGTCGAGCTCACCGGTAGTAATGCCTGGCTGGATAGCTTCAGCAATAAGACGGTGACTCTCGGCAACAATTCGACCAGCTTCCCTCATAAAGACAAGTTCCTGTTCGGATTTGCAAATGATCATTACATTAACCCCGCAGCATAGATACGATTTCAGAAGAAACGACATTGATTTCGTTTTCTCCGTTTACCTGACGCACAAGACCTTTATCGTCATAAAATGCAAGCAGAGGCGCTGTCTTGTTATCATACTCATCCAGACGCTTGCCTACACTTTCTTCGTTGTCGTCCGGACGCTGATACAATTCTCCGCCATCAATGTCGCAGACGCCTTCTTGCTTCGGCGGGTTGAAAATTAAATGGTAGGATGTTCCGCATACGGAGCAGATCCGGCGTCCGGTAAGACGTGCCATCAGCAGTCCGCGGTCCACATTCAAGTTAACAACGTGATCCAGTGAAGTTCCAAGCCGGCTGAGGATTTCTCCCAGCGCTTCCGCTTGCGAAAGGGTTCTTGGAAAGCCATCCAATAAAAAACCTTTTTCGCAATCGGACTGCTGCAGCCGTTCTTCGACGATTCCAATAGTCACATCATCAGGTACAAGCAACCCTTGATCAATATAAGATTTGGCCTTAAGTCCAACCGGTGTGCCTTGCTTAATAGCCAAGCGGAATGCATCACCAGTCGAAATATGAGGAATACCCAACTCTTTTACAACAACAGCGGCTTGTGTTCCCTTGCCTGCCCCAGGAGGGCCCATGAATAAAATGTTCACGATTCTCTTCTCCCCCCGAAAGTTCGCCACCAAGCAAGAAACAGCACAATAGGTACCGGGAAGTTTAAAGCCTTAGGTACTTCTCCGGAACCTATCGCCTATTTATTGATGAAGCCTTTGTAATGGCGTTTGATCAATTGGCTCTCGATCTGCTTCATGGTATCCAGTGCAACACCGATAACGATAAGCAGTGCCGTACCACCAATCTGCACTTGCTTCGGTAACCCAGACAACGATCCAAATAATACTGGCAGTACAGAGATTAATGACAGGAACAGCGCACCGGACATGGTCAGACGCGACATTACTCTAGTCAGATATTTCTCAGTAGCCTTACCTGGACGTATACCTGGAATGTATCCGCCATTCTTTTTCATATTGTCAGCCATTTGCTGCGGGTTCATCTGAACAAACGTATAGAAGAACGTGAATCCGATGATCATGACTACATACAGCAGCATGCCGAGCGGCTTGGTATGATCCAGATTGGCCGAGACCCATTTAGCCCAAGCGTGGGTGGACCAGAAGCTCGATAAAACGACCGGGAATTGAAGCAGCGAAACGGCGAAGATAACAGGAATTACACCAGCCGCATTAATTTTAAGCGGAATGTGCGTATTCTGTCCACCGTACATTTTGTTACCGACTACGCGCTTGGCATATTGTACAGGGATTTTACGGATACCTTGTTGAACAAAGATCACCCCGACAATAATCGCAACAACCACGATCAGTACAATAACGACTTTAAGAATATTCAGGAACATCTGACCCGGCTGAATGAAGCTTGATTGCGCCGTAGTGGTGATATATCCCGGAAAGGCGGCGACGATTCCCGCAAAAATCAGGATCGAAATCCCGTTTCCTATACCCTTTTCAGTGATCTGCTCACCTAACCACATCAAGAACGATGTACCCGCCGTCAATATGATCGCAATAAGCAGGTAATCCGCAAAGGTTGCATTTGGAATCATCTCAGTGCCATAAATCCGGTTAAACCCGATAGATGTGGCAAACGCTTGGATCAAACCTAGCACTACTGTGCCGTAACGCGTAATTTGCGCCAGCTGCTTTTTCCCGTGTTCCCCTTGCTTAGCCCATTCGGCAAACTTAGGGACAACATCCATCGAAAGCAATTGAACTATGATGGATGCTGTGATATACGGGTAAATGCTGATCGCAAAAATCGAGAAGTTTTTGAGCGCTCCGCCCGAGAAGGTGTTCAAAAGACCCATCAAAGCGTCTCCGCCCTGATTTGTTGATTCCAGTACTTCTTTGTTCACACCGGGAACCGGTACAAACGAACCGATGCGGTAAATGATCAGAACGAACAGGGTAAACAGGATCTTTTTGCGCAAATCTTCAACATGCCATATATTCTTAAGCGTCTTGAACATTAGATCACCTCGGTTTTACCGCCGGCAGCTTCGATTTTCTCTACCGCAGATTGAGAGAACTTATTTGCTTTGACAGTCAATTTAACAGCCAGTTCACCGTTGCCGAGAATCTTGATGCCGCTCTTAGTGTTGCTGACAACACCAGTTTCAAGCAAAAGCTCAGGAGTTACTTCTGTTCCTTCTGCAAAGCTATTCAGATCTTCCAGGTTCACAATCGCGTACTCTTTACGGGTAGGATTGACGAAACCACGTTTAGGCAGACGACGATAGAGTGGGTTTTGTCCACCCTCGAAGCCTGGACGTACACCACCGCCGGAACGGGAGTTTTGACCTTTGTGTCCACGGCCCGAAGTTTTACCGTTACCGCTACTTGGTCCACGACCAACGCGGTTGCGTTCTTTCCGTGATCCAGGAGCTGGAGCAAGTTCATGTAACTTCATCGTTTGCACCTCCTTATGTTTGTTAATTTATGCGAGGCTGTTTAGCCTTCAATTTCAGTAACGGACAGCAAGTGGCTCACTTTGTTGATCATCCCGCGAATTGCAGGAGTGTCGTTGTGAACCACGGACGAGTTGGTTTTGCGCAGGCCGAGCGTCTTAACAGTAACACGTTGTGTTTCTGGACGTCCAATTACACTGCGTACGAGGGTAATTTGCAATTTAGCCATTGACGTTCCCCTCCTTAACCGCGTAATTCTTCGACAGATTTGCCGCGAAGCTTCGCGACCTCTTCAATACGCTTCAGACGGGAAAGACCCTCTAAAGTAGCATTGACCATATTCATGGAATTCGAAGAACCCAAAGATTTTGTCAAGATATCGCCAACGCCTGCCAATTCAAGCACCGCACGAACCGGTCCACCAGCGATAACGCCGGTACCTTCGGATGCTGGTTTCAGCAGAACGCGTCCTGCGCCGAAATGTCCAGTAACCAGGTGAGGAATCGAAGTTCCTACGATTGGAATGTGGATCAGGTTTTTCTTGGCGTCTTCAATGCCTTTACGGATGGCATCCGGAACTTCGCCGGCTTTACCGATACCAGCACCAACGTAGCCGTTGCCGTCGCCCACAACAACAAGTGCACTAAAGCTGAAACGGCGTCCGCCTTTTACAACTTTTGCAACACGGTTGATGTGTACAACTCTTTCTGTCAGTTCTAAACTGTTCGGATCTACACGCAAGTCGTTAACCTCCTTTTAGAAATATTCTAGAATTCAAGACCAGCTTCGCGAGCTGCGCTAGCCAGAGCCTGAATCCGTCCATGGTACAAGTATCCACCGCGGTCAAATACAACCACTGCATAACCCTTTTCTTTGGCACGCTCAGCGATCAATTGACCCACTTTGCTTGCAGCTTCAACGCTGCCGCCATTTCCGATTGTAGCACTCAATTCCTTATCAAGTGTGGAGGCCGATACGATAGTAACGCCAGTCACATCATCGATCAGTTGAGCGTAGATGTGTTTCGAAGAACGGAACACATTCAAACGTGGACGCTCAGTAGTACCCTGGATCTTCTTACGAACACGCAGGTGTCTTTTGAGACGAGCCTTGTTTTTATCCTCTTTTGTAATCATGACTTCCCTTTCACTCCCTTCAGTTTGCCGTAAACAGCTTCACTTTAAGATGCACGGGGTATCTTACAATTAAGGTAGAGCTGGTTATTTCTTCTTACCAGCTTTACCTTCCTTGCGGATGATACGCTCGCCTTCATATTTGATACCTTTACCTTTGTATGGTTCAGGTTCACGTACGGAACGGATTTTGGCAGCATAAGCGCCAACGCGTTCTTTGTCAATCCCTCTAACGATGATCTTCGTGTTCGCAGGAACATCGAACTCGATACCCGCTTCCGGTGTAATTTCAACCGGGTGGGAGTAACCAACGTTCAATACAATTTTATCTCCGGATTTGCTTGCACGATATCCGACCCCAACCAGTTCCAGAGATTTCGAGAAACCTTCAGTCACACCACTCACCATGTTGTTGACAACGGAGCGGGTTGTGCCGTGAAGTGAACGATGCAATTTGTTGTCCGACGGGCGAACAACAGTGATTTCGTTATTTTCAACTGTAATCTTCATGTCTTTATGAAGCTCACGAGTCAAAGTGCCTTTAGGACCTTTTACTGTAATAACGGCGTTGTCCAAAGTGACATCTACACCGCTAGGTACTGCGATTGGTTTGCGACCAATACGAGACATGTGTTGCACCTCCTTATCTTGTGACGTTTATTACCAAATGTAGCAGACAACTTCTCCGCCGGATTTAGATTGACGAGCTTCTTTGTCGGTCATAACTCCCTTAGATGTGGAGATAATCGCGATTCCAAGGCCACCGAGTACACGAGGCACTTCATTGCTCTTCGTGTATACGCGAAGACCTGGTTTACTGATTCTTTTCAGACCAGTGATAACGCGCTCCTGGCTTGGGCCGTACTTCAGGAAAATACGGATAATCCCTTGTTTGCTATCTTCAACGAATTCAGCATCACGGATGAAGCCCTCACGCTTCAAGATGTCCGCGATTTGTTTTTTCATAGTAGAAGCAGGCATTTCTACTGTCTCGTGACGCACAGTGTTGGCGTTACGAATACGAGTAAGCATATCTGCAATAGGATCAGACATAGTCATGTGTGTAAACCTCCTTCCCGTTTATAAACTTCTTACCAACTTGCTTTTTTCACGCCAGGAATCTGGCCTTTATAAGCTAATTCACGGAAACAAATTCTGCAAATTTTGAACTTTTGCAGTACCGAATGTGGACGACCGCAACGCTCGCAACGTGTGTATGCACGTACTTTGAACTTAGGCTCGCGTTGTTGTTTAACTTTCATTGAAGTCTTTGCCACTTAGACTGACACCTCCTAAACATTTTCGGAGAAATGGATGATTCTTATTTTGTGAAAGGCATTCCCAGCTGATTCAGCAGCTCACGGGATTCCTCGTCCGTCTTAGCAGTCGTTACAATAACGATGTCCATACCGCGAACCTTATCCACTTTGTCATACTCGATTTCCGGGAAGATCAATTGCTCTTTAAGACCCAGTGTGTAGTTACCGCGGCCATCAAAGGCTTTGCTGGAAATACCACGGAAGTCACGAACGCGTGGAAGCGTTACGTTGATCAATTTATCCAGGAAGTAATACATACGCTCGCCGCGCAGTGTTACTTTAACCCCGATCGGCATATTCTCGCGCAGTTTGAAACCGGCGATGGATTTCTTAGCTTTAGTGATAACCGGCTTTTGACCAGAAATCAGTTGCATATCGTTAACTGCAGCGTCAAGTACTTTGGAGTTTTGAACAGCGTCACCTACACCCATGTTGATGACGATCTTCTCGATCTTAGGCACTTGCATAACTGTTGTGTAGTTAAACTTCTGCATCAAAGATGGTGTGATTTCATTCAGATAACGTTCTTTCATTCTTGCTGCCATGAAGATTTACCTCCTTTCATTAGGACTGTATTAGTCGATAATCTCTCCGGATCTTTTTGCTACCCGAACCTTCTTACCGTTATCTAGTACTTTATAGCCGATACGCGTAACTTTCCCGCTCTTCGGATCAATGTGCATTACGTTGGACACATGGATCGAAGCTTCCTGCTCGATGATTCCGCCTTGCGGATTCAACTGGTTAGGCTTCTGGTGTTTCTTCACCATGTTCACGCCTTCTACCAGGACGCGGTTTTCACGAGGATAAGCAGCGATGACACGGCCTTTTTTACCTTTGTCTTTCCCGCTGATCACAAGCACCACATCATCTTTTTTCACGTGCAGTTTATTGTTATGGGATTCCAGAACTTTTTTAACTCTAGGCATTGATTACACCTCCTATAACTGACCTTTTCAAGTACAACCGAGCATCACTCGGATTTTTAGATTACTTCCGGTGCCAAGGAAACGATCTTCATGTAGTCCTTGTCGCGAAGTTCGCGAGCAACTGGTCCGAAGATACGTGTTCCGCGCGGGCTTCTGTCGTCTTTGACAACAACAGCTGCATTTTCGTCGAATGCGATGTAAGATCCATCTTTACGGCGTACCGAACGTTTTGTACGAACAACTACCGCTCTAACAACATCGCCCTTTTTGACAACGCCGCCTGGTGTTGCTTGTTTAACGGAACAAACGATCAAATCGCCGATTGCTGCTGTACGGCGTCCAGTACCACCCAGTACGCGGATACACATCAGTTCCTTCGCACCAGAGTTGTCAGCCACATGCAAACGTGTAAATGGTTGAATCATTATTATTTTCCTCCTTCCGGAAAGGGATCAGCTTCATGTCTTAGATGATTACCGCTTTTTCTACCACTTCAACCAGTCTCCACCGTTTGTCCTTCGACAATGGACGAGTTTCCATGACTTTCACGACATCACCAATTTTAGCTACATTCTCTTCATCATGTGCCTTGAATTTCTTCGTGGACTTGATGCGTTTGTGATACAGATTGTGCTTTTTATAGGTTTCAACAGCAATTACGATGGTTTTATCCATTTTGTCGCTGACTACTTTACCGATCAGCACTTTACGTGCATTACGCTCTTCGCTCATAATTAGCCTCCTTCCTGATTACGGATTATGCATCCGCCGTCACTTAACTAATCCCAAGTACTCTTTGATGGATAACGGTTTTAGCACGAGCTATTTCCTTACGCACATCACGAATCCGAGTCGGGTTGTCCAGTTGGCCTGTTGCCAATTGGAAACGGAGATTGAAAAGTTCTTCCTTAAATCCGGCGATTTTCTGTTCAATCTCAGCAGTGGTTAAGTTGCGAAGTTCATTAGCTTTCATTTGCTTCACCACCCAATTCTTCACGTTTCACAAACTTAGTCTTTACAGGCAGCTTGTGAGCGGCAAGACGCATCGCTTCACGAGCGATTTCTTCCGACACGCCTCCGAGTTCGAACATAATCTTACCCGGTTTAACTACAGCTACCCACTTCTCAACGTTACCTTTACCACTACCCATACGAACCTCGAGAGGCTTCTGAGTGATTGGCTTATCCGGGAAAATCTTGATCCAAACCTGACCGCCACGTTTGATGTAACGTGTCATTGCGATACGAGCAGCTTCGATCTGACGGTTAGTGATCCAAGATGGCTCCAGTGCCTGCAAACCGAATTCGCCGAAGTTAAGTTCAGTTCCGCCTTTTGCCATACCCTTCATGTGACCGCGTTGTTGCTTGCGGTGTTTAACGCGCTTTGGTACCAACATGATTAGTTGCCTCCTTCCTGAGCAGCTTGTTTCTTAGCTGGGGGAAGAACTTCTCCACGATAAATCCATACTTTTACGCCGATACGGCCGTAAGTTGTATGTGCTTCAGCTGTTCCGTAATCGATATCAGCACGAAGCGTATGAAGTGGAACTGTTCCTTCGCTATAACCTTCTGAACGGGCAATCTCAGCGCCGCCAAGACGTCCGCCAACCTGAGTTTTAATTCCCTTTGCGCCGGAACGCATAGTTCTTTGAATCGCTTGTTTCAGAGCACGACGGAACGATACGCGACGTTCCAGCTGTTGTGCAATGCTTTCAGCAACAAGAATAGCATCCAGTTCAGGGTGTTTGATTTCATTGATGTTGATGTGTACTTTCTTACCGCCGGCGATAGTTGTAACTGCGCTGCGAAGTACTTCTACTTCTGCTCCGCCTTTACCAATTACCATACCTGGCTTGGCAGTGTGAATTGTAACGTTCACTCGGCTTGCCGCTCTTTCGATCTCGATGCGGGAAACAGAGGAATCTTTCAACTTGCCTTTAAGGTATTCCCGGATTTTGACGTCTTCCATTAAAAGAGTACCGAAATCTTTGCCTGCATACCATTTTGATTCCCAATCGCGAATAATACCGACTCGGAGTCCGACTGGATTTACCTTTTGACCCACGTGTTATCCCTCCTTATTTCTCAGATACCACCAAAGTAATGTGGCTGGTACGTTTATTGATCCGGCTTGCGCGGCCCATGGCGCGCGGACGGAAACGTTTCATTGTAGGACCCTGGTTAACGAAAACTTCGCTTACGAATAAGCTGTTAACGTCCATAGAGTAGTTATGCTCAGCGTTCGCAATCGCCGAGTTCAGTAGCTTCTCAACAACCGGAGAAGCGGACTTCGGAGTGTGGCGAAGAATTGCAATTGCTTCCCCCACTTGCTTGCCGCGAATCAAGTCAACAACCAGTTTCGCTTTACGAGCGGAAATCCGCACCGATCTTGCATGTGCTTTTGCTTCCATTGTTTTCCCTCCTCTCAAACGAAGACGTTAATTATCTTCTGGTTTTCTTATCGTCACCCGCGTGGCCTTTGTAAGTACGTGTTGGCGCGAACTCGCCCAACTTGTGACCTACCATATCTTCCGTTACGTATACAGGCACGTGTTTGCGGCCGTCATATACACCAAACGTATGTCCGATAAACTGAGGGAAAATGGTTGAGCGACGGGACCAGGTTTTTACTACGACTTTCTTGTCTGTCTCGTTCAAATCCTCAACTTTTTTCAGCAGGTAGCCATCGATGAACGGCCCCTTCTTTAAACTGCGACCCATGTGTGAATCCTCCCTTCATCCGGTTCTTCAAAACCGCGAATCGACGCTTCGCGCTTAACTAACTTGCCTGAAGCGTCTTATTTTGTGCGGCGACGAACGATATATTTATCAGATGCTTTGTTTTTCTTACGCGTTTTGTAGCCGAGGGTTGGTTTGCCCCAAGGTGACATTGGCGATTTCCGTCCGATAGGAGCGCGGCCTTCACCACCACCGTGTGGGTGATCGTTAGGGTTCATGACAACACCGCGTACTTCAGGACGACGTCCGAGCCAGCGGCTGCGTCCGGCTTTACCAATCTTGATCAGTTCGTGATCTCCGTTACCTACGGCTCCGATAGTCGCACGGCAAACGCTGAGGATTCTGCGAACCTCACCCGAGTTCAAACGAACAGATACGTATTTATCTTCTTTACCCAGCAGCTGAGCTTCAGTACCGGCAGCACGAACCAATTGTCCGCCTTTGCCTGGTTTCAACTCGATGTTGTGGATAACTGTACCTACCGGGATGTTGATCAACGGAAGGCTGTTACCAATTTTGATGTCCGCAGCAGGGCCGGACTCAACTTTGTCCCCAACTTTAAGGCCTTTAGGAGCGATGATATAACGTTTCTCTCCATCAGCATAGTGGATCAAAGCAATATTGGAAGTACGGTTCGGGTCATACTCGATTGTAGCAACGCTACCTGGTATGCCGTCTTTAGTCCGCTTGAAGTCGATGATACGGTATTTACGTTTGTGTCCGCCGCCATGGTGACGAACCGTAATTTTACCTTGGTTGTTGCGTCCGGCATGCTTGAACAGCGGGGACAGCAACGATTTCTCTGGCTGGTTTGTTGTAATTTCTTCAAACGTAGACACAGACATGTTGCGTCTTGCCGGAGAGGTCGGTTTGTACTTTTTGATTGGCACTATAGTTTCCTCCTTACTTTAAGAGTATTATTCTACCGCTTCAAAGAACTCAAGCGGCTTGCTGTCCGGGCTAAGCTTCACGATGGCTTTTTTCCACTCTGGAGTATAACCGGAGTATTTGCCGTAACGTTTCAGTTTACCAGGTACGCGCATTGTGTTCACACTAACGACTTTTACTTTAAAAATAGCCTCGACAGCTTTTTTGATTTCGGTCTTGTTAGCACGGATATCCACTTCAAAAGCGTACTTCAGTTCGCTCATGTATTCGGATGTGCGTTCCGTAATCACTGGACGCTTAATTATATCACGAGGATCTTTCATTACGCGAACACCTCCTCTACCTTCAGAACTGCTTCTTTAGTGATGATCAGTTTGTCGTACGTCAGTACGTCAAGAACATTGATGCCGTCAGCCGCTACGAATTTCACCCCAGGGATGTTACGAGCGGAAAGTGCTACATTGTCATCATAGCTCGGTGCTACGATCAGGGCTTTGCTGCCCACTTTAAGGTTGTTCAGAATCGCTGCGAATTCTTTCGTCTTCGGAGCATTCAGAGTCAGGCTATCCAATACGATGATGTCATTCTCAAGCACTTTTGAGGACAACGCGGATTTGATGGCCAACCGGCGAACCTTCTTAGGCAATTTCCAGGAATAGCTGCGTGGTGTTGGTCCGAAGACTACGCCGCCGCCTTTCCATTGCGGAGAACGAATGGAGCCTTGACGAGCACGACCTGTACCTTTTTGTTTCCAAGGCTTACGTCCGCCGCCACGCACTTCAGAGCGTCCTTTTACTTTGTGTGTACCGCGACGAAGGGAAGCTCTTTGCATAAGTGCAGCTTCATGCAGCACATGTACATTCGGTTCGATACCGAAAACTGAATCACTCAGTTCAACTTCGCCAACTTCGTTACCACTAGTATTGAAAAGTGTTACTTTTGGCATTTCATGTTCCTCCTTTCTTCAGTAATTATTTCTTAACGGTTTGTTTAACTTTCACGAAGCTGTTTTTAGGGCCCGGAATAGCGCCTTTAACCAGCAGTACATTACGTTCTACGTCAACCCGGATGATTTCAAGCTTTTGAACCGTTACAGTCGTGTGACCCATATGTCCTGGCAGGCGTTTGCCCTTAGGAACACGGTTAGCCTGGATGGAACCCATCGAGCCCGGTCTTCTGTGGTAACGCGATCCGTGTGCCATTGGTCCGCGACTTTGTCCCCAGCGTTTGATGTTACCCTGGAAGCCTTTACCCTTCGAAGTACCTGTTACGTCAACAAACTCGCCTTCAGCGAAGATGTCAGCCTTAAGCTCTTGTCCAACCTCGAGTGACCCGAGGTCAACACCACGAATTTCGCGAACGTAGCGCTTAGGTGTTGCATTTGCCTTTTTGGCGTGACCCTGTTCAGGCTTGTTGGAGCGACTTTCCTTTTTATCGGAAAAGCCCAACTGCACTGCTTCATATCCGTCGATATTCAGGTCTTTCTTTTGCAGTACCACACAAGGTCCAGCTTCGATAACAGAAACCGCAATTACGTTACCTTCTGGAGTAAACACTTGAGTCATACCGAGTTTTTTTCCTAAGATACCTTTCAATGTTGACACCTCTTTTCTTTTCCTGGTTACTTAATGAATTACAATTTGATTTCGATATCTACACCGGACGGTAGATCCAAGCGCATCAAGGCATCCACAGTTTGTGGTGTTGGGTTCACAATATCGATCAAACGTTTGTGAGTCCGTTGCTCAAACTGTTCACGGGAATCCTTGTACTTGTGTACCGCACGGAGAATGGTAATGATTTGCTTCTCAGTTGGCAGCGGAATCGGCCCGGATACACCAGCACCCGAACGTTTTGCTGTTTCAACGATTTTCTCTGCGGATTGATCAAGAATTCTGTGGTCGTATGCTTTCAAGCGAATACGAATTTTTTGCTTTGCCATTTTAGTCCCTCCTTCTATCGCCCAATTTATTATCGGACATACTCCGTGAAAATTTTCCGACGTCGACCTCATGGCAAAGGGGCCGGGTGTGTCAGTAACCTCTCACATCATCGCAACGTCTCAGAACAACATTTATTATTATATCTAATAGGCGGCTATATTGCAAGAGCCTTTGCAAAACAAATCACCTTTTCCAGAAAAAAAGTTAAAAAACACACGGTTTTATCTGAAAATTGTTAATTACTGATTTCAGCAAGCTGAATTAGAGCCTCCATCTCCAGAATATTCACGGTTCTCTTATGCATAGCGATGATCTTCAGCGCTTCCAGCTTGTTCAGCTTACGGCTTAAGGTCTCGGCAGTCGTGCCGATCATCGCTGCCACTTCTTTTTGCGCCGATGGGAGATCCACGGAATGTCGCAAAGCTTGCATTGTCAGTGCTGATTCTGGCAGATTCCTCGTGTACAAGTAGACTAGAAGTCGGGCTAACCGTTTTTCCACTTCAAACATATGCAGTGCCCCTGCTGTTTCTTCCGCCAGATGCAGCTGCTCACTAACAGACATCAGAAAGCTAAACGCCAGGCCCGCATTCTGCTCCAAGAGGGGAATGAAATCCTTCCGGTGCATCCGGCAGACCACTCCACTTTCAATAATCTCCGCCGTTACATCATTATTTTTATTGTGAAGCAGGGCAAACTGTCCGAAATAATCACCGGGGAAAAGAAAGCGTACAATATGCTGCTTGCCTTCTTTACTGTTCTTCGTCAGTTTGATAAGACCGCTCTTCACCACATATAAGGCTTCAGACGGCTCTCCTTCTCGGCAGACCTGGCTACCCTTTTTATATGAATGGGATTCTGTGATTGATTCTATGATAACCAATTCTTCATCGGACAAGCTCCTGAATACCGGAACCTGGCGCACACAGGCATGAGAACTGCACGTATTGCATTCCATACATCATTCCTCCTCTACTGTCGCTTATCCCACCATATCAATGATCGAAGCGCTGCCGGGTGACTGGACGCACAAATTTTCATAAAACTTGATCTATATCAAGGATTAACGCGCCGGCTGTCTATACAATAGGTTCATAGAGAGAAAAGGAGTTGATGGGCTTGCAGCAATACACTTTTGAGGATATGCGGCAGATGAATAGAACAACTCTGGGCAAGATGGTACCCCTTGAACTATTCCGGACCATCCGTCTAATTGGAATGAACCAGGGATTGCCGTTAGGCGGAAAGGGAACGACTGTGACCATTGGCAGAAAGATCGGCGAGAGCCTGCCTGTCCATTCCGTGGAAGAGCTGCTGCAGATCTTTGAGGAGCTCAAAATCGGGATTCCCCGAATTGTTCATTCCGATGAGCGCAAAATTAATATCGCTGTTGACGATTGCTTCTGCAAAGGACTACCTTCCCTTGAAGATGAAAGAATGGTCTGTGATCTGGAGGGAGCTATCATTGAAGGTGCTCTGTGCCGAATTCTCGGCCGCAAGGTTTCAGTGAAAGAGATCAAATGTAATGTCACCGGTCATGAGCACTGCGAGTACGAAGTTAAGCTTTAAATAATACTAATATAATGAAAGCAGGGATTTATAATGGAAAAGAAAACACTAGCTGAGGCCGTACAGTATCAAGAGGAACGCTTTACCAAAAAGATCATTTTCCAAAAAGGCGATAGCGTAGTATTTGTGCTTAATTTCATGCCTGGGCAAAAGCTGCCCGTTCACAAGCACCCCGGAGCAGATGTCTATATCCTCGCCTTACACGGTGACGGTACCATTCATGTTAATGAGGAAGAGTTCTCCTTCATCCAAGGAGAGACTATCTACATTGCCGGTGACGAGTCGTTCGCTTATACGAATAATAGTTCATCGCCGTCCAGCCTGCATGTCGTTCTGTCCAAGCTGCCAAGCGTGGAATACGCGAAGGAAATCTAATTCTCAATCTTATCTATAAAATAAAACAGGCCCCCTTCAAATGAAGGGGGCCTGACTTATTTTCAGTCTATCCTAACGGATAGAGCCTGAATTATTTCTGGATAGAAGCTACGGAACCGGCACCAACTGTACGTCCGCCTTCGCGAATGGAGAATTTAGTACCTTCTTCAATAGCGATTGGGGAGATCAGCTGAACAGTTACGGTGATGTTGTCACCAGGCATAACCATTTCAGTACCTTCTGGCAGGTTGATGATGCCAGTTACGTCAGTTGTACGGAAGTAGAACTGTGGACGGTAACCAGTGAAGAATGGTTTGTGACGTCCGCCTTCTTCTTTAGTCAGAACGTAGATCTGAGCAGTGAACTCAGTGTGTGGCTTAACGGAGTTCGGCTTAGCCAATACTTGGCCACGCTCGATGTTGTTACGGTCAACACCACGCAGCAATGCGCCGATGTTGTCGCCAGCTTGAGCGGAATCAAGCAATTTGCGGAACATTTCCACGCCAGTAACTACAGACTTCTTAGTTTCTTCGTGAATACCAACGATTTCGATTTCTTCTCCGACTTTAACTGTTCCGCGTTCTACGCGACCAGTTGCCACAGTACCGCGGCCAGTGATGGAGAATACATCTTCGACAGGCATCAAGAAAGGCTTGTCAGTCTGACGTTCTGGAAGCGGGATGTATGTGTCGATCGTTTCGAACATTTCAACGATCTTCTGTGCATACTCGCCATCAGGGTTCTGCAGAGCTTCACGAGCAGATCCACGAACGATTGGAGTGTCATCGCCTGGGAAGTCGTATTCGCTAAGCAGATCGCGAACTTCCATTTCAACCAATTCAAGCAACTCTTCGTCCTCAACCATGTCGCATTTGTTCAGGAATACAACGATGTAAGGAACGCCTACTTGACGGGACAGCAGGATGTGTTCACGAGTCTGTGGCATAGGGCCGTCAGCTGCGGATACAACCAGGATTGCTCCGTCCATTTGCGCTGCGCCAGTGATCATGTTTTTAACATAGTCGGCGTGTCCAGGGCAGTCTACGTGAGCGTAGTGACGGTTAGGAGTTTCATATTCAACGTGAGCGGTGGAGATAGTGATACCGCGTTCGCGTTCTTCAGGAGCCTTATCAATTTGGTCGAATGCTACAGCAGCACCACCGTATTTTTTGGACAATACAGTTGTGATTGCAGCAGTCAGAGTTGTTTTACCATGGTCAACGTGACCGATAGTACCGATGTTAACGTGCGGTTTGTTACGTTCAAACTTTGCCTTTGCCATTTGAACAGTTCCTCCTTATTGTGGGGTCCATATATTTGAGCCGTCCGCCTATTTGCAGTTCTAAGGTGACTTATGTGTTATACCCGGACGGCAAGTTAAAAATCAAGCTTATTCTCCGCCTTTGTTCTTGGCTACGATTTCTTCAGCAATGGATTTAGGTACTTCTTCATAGTGAGAAAGCTCCATTGAGAATACGCCGCGTCCTTGAGTACCGGAACGGAGTGTTGTGGAGTATCCGAACATTTCGGACAAAGGCACCTTCGCACGGATAATTTGCGCTCCACCACGGGAATCCATACCTTCGATTCTACCGCGACGGGAGTTCAGCATACCCATTACATCGCCCATGTATTCCTCAGGAACAGTTACTTCCACTTTCATGATTGGCTCAAGCAATGCAGGTTGACATTTGTCTTTTGCAGCTTTAAGCGCCATCGAACCGGCAATTTTGAACGCCATTTCGTTGGAGTCAACATCATGGTAAGAACCATCTACGATGGTAGCTTTAACGTCAACAAGCGGGAAGCCTGCAATAACGCCGTTCTTCATTTGCTCTTCAATACCGGCAAGTGCAGGAGCGATGTATTCTCTAGGTACAGAACCACCGACAACTTTACTTTCGAATTGGCTGCCAGTACCTGGCTCGAGAGGTTCAAATTCAACCCATACGTGACCGTACTGACCGCGACCGCCGGATTGGCGAACAAACTTGCCTTCTACGCGGGCAGATGCCTTGAACGTTTCGCGGTAAGCAACCTGCGGTTTACCCACATTGGTTTCTACTTTGAATTCACGACGCATACGGTCGATGATGATGTCCAAGTGAAGCTCACCCATACCTGCCAGGATGGTTTGGCCTGTTTCTTCATCAGTGTGAGCACGAAGAGTAGGATCCTCTTCAGTCAACTTTCCGAGAGCAACACCCAGTTTATCTTGGTCAGCTTTGGTTTTTGGCTCGACTGCGATTTCGATAACCGGATCTGGAAAGTTCATGGATTCCAGAATGATCGGATGTTTCTCGTCGCAGAGTGTATCGCCTGTGCTAGTGTCCTTCAGACCAACGGCTGCCGCGATATCACCAGCGTAAACGATGGAGATTTCTTGACGGCTGTTCGCATGCATCTGCAGGATACGCCCAATACGTTCACGTTTGCCCTTAGTAGCGTTAATTACATAAGAACCTGATTCCAGGATACCGGAGTATACACGGAAGAACGTGAGTTTACCAACATAAGGGTCTGTCATGATCTTAAATGCCAAGGCACCGAATGGCTCTTCATCCGAAGGATGACGTTCCGCTTCTGTTCCATCCTCCAGATGACCCGTAATAGCCGGTACATCCAAAGGTGAAGGCAAGTAATCAACAACAGCATCCAGCATAAGCTGAATCCCTTTGTTCCGGTAGGAAGAGCCGCAAATTACTGGGAAAATTTTAACTTCAACTACGCCTTTGCGCAGAGCAGCTTTGATTTCCGGAATAGTAATTTCTTCGCCTTCCAGGTACTTCATAGTCAGATCTTCATCAAGTTCAGCAACTTTCTCGATCAGCTCGAGACGCAGTTCCTCAACCTTTGCCAAATATTCTTCCGGAATATCCGTAACTTCAATATTTTGGCCCAAATCATCTCTGAACATATGTGCTTTTTGCTCAACGAGGTCGATGATACCTGCGAAATCATTTTCTGCACCGATTGGCAGTTGAATAGCAACTGCATTGGCTTGAAGACGATCACGCATAGTTTCGATTACGTTAAGGAAATCCGCACCGATAATGTCCATTTTGTTCACATATGCGATCCGTGGTACGTTATAACGGTCAGCCTGTCTCCATACGGTTTCAGACTGAGGCTCTACGCCCTCTTTCGCACTAAATACACCAACTGCCCCATCCAATACACGCAGGGAACGTTCAACTTCAACGGTGAAGTCAACGTGTCCTGGGGTATCAATGATATTGATGCGGTGACCTTTCCATGCAGCAGTTGTAGCAGCGGAAGTAATCGTGATTCCGCGCTCTTGTTCTTGTTCCATCCAGTCCATTGTAGCAGCACCCTCGTGAACTTCACCGATTTTGTGCGTACGGCCTGTGTAGAATAGAATCCGCTCAGTGGTAGTAGTCTTACCAGCATCAATATGTGCCATGATCCCGATATTACGTGTATTTTTTAAGGAGAACTCTCTTGCCATGAAATGGATCTCCTTTCAAAATAGAAGTTATTTGAACGACTGCAATCCTACCAGCGGTAGTGAGCAAACGCTTTGTTCGCTTCAGCCATCTTGTGTGTATCTTCACGTTTCTTAACGGAAGCACCTGTGTTGTTGGAAGCATCGATAATCTCAGCCGCCAAACGCTCTTCCATAGTCTTCTCACCGCGGTTGCGCGAGTAGTTTACAAGCCAACGTAATCCCAAAGCAGTACGTCTTTCAGGTTTAACCTCAATAGGTACTTGGTAGTTAGCACCGCCGACACGACGAGCTTTAACTTCCAATACAGGCATGATATTCTTGATGGCAGCTTCGAAAACTTCCATCGGCTCTTTACCTGTACGTTCTTGAATCAACTTGAACGAATTGTACAAAATGCTTTGAGCGACACCTCTTTTACCACCCAGCATAATACGGTTGATCAAACGAGTAACCAACTTGCTATTATACAATGGATCTGGCAATACATCTCTTTTAGTAACTGGACCTTTGCGTGGCATGGATATCCCCCTTTCTTATATGGTTATTATGCTGATAAGCTCATCTTATTTCTTGACTTTAGGACGTTTCGCACCATACTTGGAGCGAGCCTGCATCCGGTTAGCAACACCTGCAGTATCCAGTGCGCCACGAACGATGTGGTAACGAACTCCTGCAAGGTCCTTAACTTTACCTCCGCGCAGCAATACTACACTGTGCTCTTGAAGGTTGTGTCCGATACCCGGAATGTAAGCAGTCACCTCAAGACGGTTCGTCAGACGAACACGGGCATACTTACGAAGTGCTGAGTTTGGTTTACGTGGAGTCATTGTGCCTACACGAGTGCATACACCGCGTTTCTGCGGAGCGCTCAAATTTGTAGCCTCACGCTTGAGGGCGTTGAACCCTTTTTGAAGAGCGGGAGATTTGGATTTTTCGATTTTGGCTTGACGGCCTTTACGAACCAATTGATTGATAGTTGGCATGTTGTGCCACCCCCTTCCTGAAATGATAGTCAATTTACAAACATTAAGTCCACAGACCCAGGTGGTTCATAAAAAGACAAATGAAAAGTCCTTGCTGCCGAAGTGTACCCCGGTACAAAAACGTTCTCTTGCTGCTATTGTTTTAAGACGGCTGCCATCGCAGCACCAACTTCTATACCGCAGGCCTTGCCCAAATTCAGCATCGTGTCCACATAAGTGACCTTCACACCTTGTTTGTTGCAAAGCATTACAATTCTGGAAGTAAGCCGTTGATCTCCGTCCTCTGCCACATAGACTTCTGCGGCTTGGCCCAACTCCACCGCCTTGACGGTTTGCTTGGAACCGATCTTGACCTGAGCATCCTGTAACCCTCTGTCATCAGTCATGAAAATCATTACCTCCACTGAATAAGAATGACAAGACTACTCACGCACCTTAGACATATTAGCATCCTCAGCACATGATGTCAAGAAAAACGACAATAAATTTATTAATAATCACAGCAGACAGCCGCGTCACACCAGATTTCTGCGTCACGCGGATACTGCTTGCCATGAGTATTCAATTATTCAGCGGGTACCGGCTCTAAAGCTTCTTCATTGCTTTCAGCATTCGGATCGCTCAGCTTCACATTACGGTAACGATTCATGCCTGTACCTGCAGGAATCAGCTTACCGATGATTACATTCTCTTTCAGACCGAGCAATTTATCCACTTTACCCTTAATAGCTGCATCTGTTAAGACGCGCGTAGTTTCCTGGAAGGATGCCGCAGACAGGAATGA
This sequence comes from Paenibacillus sp. FSL M7-0420, assembly GCF_038002345.1. Classification (NCBI taxonomy): domain Bacteria; kingdom Bacillati; phylum Bacillota; class Bacilli; order Caryophanales; family Paenibacillaceae; genus Paenibacillus; species Paenibacillus sp. FSL M7-0420. The sequence goes on from NZ_JBBOCJ010000001.1 coordinate 6,489,126, forward strand.
ATCAGTTTCCAGGGAGGCCTTGGTGATCCCGAGCAGAACCGGTTTGGCGACTGCTGGTTCATTTCCGGCAAGAATGGCTTCCTTGTTGGCTGCTTCATATTCATGAATATCCGCAAATGCACCCGGCAGGAGACTGGTATCTCCAGCATCGATAATGCGGATTTTGCGCAGCATCTGCTTGATCATAACTTCAATGTGCTTATCATTGATTTCAACGCCCTGGTTACGGTATACACGCTGTACTTCTTGCAGAATGTAGTTCTGTACCCCGCGGATCCCTTTGATACGCAGCATTTCTTTAGGGTCAATTGAACCGTCTGTTAATTCATCGCCGGCCTCAATCTCCTGGCCTTCGCTGACACGCAGACGGGAGCCGTAAGTGATGGAATACGTTTTGGACTCTGCTTCACCCTGGACTTCGATTTCGCGGCGGTCCTTGGTTTCACGGATTTCCTTAACTACCCCGTCAATCTCACTGATTGTAGCCTGACCTTTAGGGTTACGGGCTTCAAACAGCTCGTGGATACGCGGCAAACCTTGCGTAATATCGTCTCCGGCTACACCACCGGTATGGAACGTACGCATGGTAAGCTGTGTTCCCGGTTCACCGATGGATTGTGCGGCAATAATACCGACAGCTTCCCCGATTTCCACGAATTTACCTGTTGCCAGGTTACGTCCGTAGCACTTCTTGCAGACACCGTGACGGGCACGGCAGCTGAGTACAGAGCGGATCTGCAGCTTGGTAACGCCAGCATTCACGATTTCTTCAGCCTTGTCCGAGTCAATCAGATCGTTACGGTGAACGATGATCTCCTTCGTCTCAGGATGACGGACGGTCTCGAAGGAATAACGGCCTTCAATACGGTCGTAGAGATCCTCAATGACTTCCTTGCCATCCTGAATCCGGCTAACCATGAAGCCTTTATCAGTACCACAATCTTCTTCACGGACAATAACATCCTGCGCTACGTCAACCAGACGGCGTGTCAGGTACCCGGAATCCGCTGTACGCAGCGCTGTATCGGCCAGACCTTTACGCGCTCCGTGAGTGGAGATAAAGTACTCGAGGACGGTTAGGCCTTCGCGGAAGTTCGCTTTGATTGGCAATTCAAAGATTCGGCCCGAAGGTGTTGCCATCAGACCACGCATCCCACCGAGCTGGGTGATCTGCGATTTGTTACCACGCGCCTTGGAGTCGACCATGAGCATGATGGAGTTGAAGCGGTCCATTGATTTAAGCAATACGTTAGTCAGATCATCCTTGGTCTTCGACCAAATCTCGATAACGCGGTCATACCGCTCATCATTGGTAATCAGACCACGGCGGTATTGATTCGCAACCACATCAACCTTAGCTTCGGATTCCTTAAGAATGGTAGCTTTTTCCTCAGGCACGATAACATCCGATACGGCAACCGTAACACCGGAACGTGTAGAGTACGTAAAGCCGAGTTGCTTAATTTTATCCAGAATCACTGAAGTCTTGGTGGTGTGATACGTCTCAAAGCAGCGGGCGATAATGAGGCCCAGATATTCTTTACCTACAGCACTGGCTTCCGGAGCTGCCATGATCAGTTCGCGGACATCCGCACCCTTTTCATAGATGAAGTACTTCTCGGGAGTTCCCTGCAGCAGGTTAGTTTTGGTAGCTTCGTTGATATACGGGAAGCTGCTTGGATAGATTTCGTTGAAGATAATCTTACCCACAGTAGTGATCAGCAGAGCATTCTGCTGCGCTTCTGTGAAGCTGGTTTTACCCAGAGCCTTAACAGGAATAGCAACACGTGCATGCAGACCTGCAGTTCCGCGCTGATAAGCAGAGACCGCTTCATTCACGTTACGCAGGATCATCCCGGTACCCTTTTCTTCCTTGTTGTCCATGGTCAGGTAGAACGTACCAAGGACCATATCCTGGGAAGGGGTAACGACCGGCTTGCCGTCCTTAGGGTTCAGGATGTTACCGGACGCCAGCATGAGAATACGGGCTTCAGCTTGAGCCTCAGCGGACAGAGGAACGTGTACCGCCATCTGGTCACCGTCAAAGTCGGCATTGTAAGCCGTACATACGAGCGGGTGAAGACGGATTGCGTGACCTTCTACCAGAATCGGTTCGAACGCCTGGATACCCAGTCTATGCAGCGTAGGGGCACGGTTCAGCAGAACCGGATGCTCTCTGATTACCTCTTCAAGCACATCCCATACTTCAGGACTTACGCGCTCAACCTTACGCTTCGCGCTCTTTATGTTGTGGGCTAACCCTTTGTTAACCAGTTCTTTCATTACAAACGGTTTGAACAGCTCCAGTGCCATCTTCTTAGGAAGACCGCATTGGTACATCTTCAGGTAAGGTCCTACGACGATAACCGAACGGCCGGAATAGTCAACACGTTTACCGAGCAAGTTCTGGCGGAAACGTCCCTGTTTACCTTTCAGCATATGGCTGAGCGATTTGAGCGGACGGTTACCTGGTCCTGTTACAGGACGGCCGCGGCGGCCGTTGTCAATCAGCGCATCTACAGCTTCCTGTAGCATCCGTTTCTCATTCTGAACGATAATGTCAGGCGCGCCGAGGTCCAGCAGTCTTTTCAGACGGTTGTTCCGGTTAATTACACGGCGGTACAGGTCATTAAGGTCAGACGTAGCGAAACGGCCGCCATCCAGCTGAACCATTGGACGAAGCTCCGGAGGGATAACCGGGAGTACATCCATGATCATCCAGTCAGGCTTGTTGCCGGAGTTACGGAAGGCCTCAATGACTTCCAGACGTTTGATTGCCCGGTTGCGGCGCTGGCCTTGAGCGGTACGCAGCTCTTCTTTGAGGAATTCCAGTTCTTTATCGATGTCGATATCCTGAAGCAGCTTTTTGACAGCTTCTGCACCCATGCCGGCCTGGAATCCGTAGCCATATTTCTCACGGTAGCTGCGGTATTCTTTCTCGGACAACAGCTGCTTCTTCTCCAGCGGAGTTTCCCCTGGATCAGTTACAACATAAGATGCAAAGTAGATAATCTCTTCGAGCGATCTAGGAGACATATCCAGCGCCAGACCCATACGGCTTGGAATACCTTTGAAATACCAGATATGAGATACAGGAGCTGCCAGTTCGATGTGGCCCATACGTTCGCGGCGGACTTTAGCGCGGGTAACTTCCACGCCGCAGCGGTCGCACACTACGCCCTTATAACGGACGCGTTTGTATTTACCACAGTGGCATTCCCAGTCCTTTTGCGGTCCAAAAATACGTTCGCAAAAGAGACCCTCTTTTTCCGGTTTCAATGTACGATAGTTAATGGTTTCCGGTTTTTTAACTTCTCCGCGGGACCAAGAACGAATTTTTTCCGGGGAAGCGAGCCCGATTTTCATAAATTCAAAATTGTTAACGTCCAACAAGGAGCAACCCTCCTTAACCTATATCCTGATTTAGTACCACTGCCCTCTCTTGACGCTGAAGTCAACAGAGGGCATGGTCCTTTGTGTAATGAAATTAGTGGCTTGCTGATGAACTACTCTATGCCGACTTCTGCGCCTTCCAAATTGAGGCTCAGCTTATCGCCTGACGTCTCGTCCTCATCGTCCAGTTCCTTCATCTCGATCTCCTGCTCGTCACCGCTGAGGATTTTGACATCCATCCCGAGCGACTGCAGTTCCTTGATCAATACCTTGAACGATTCCGGTACACCCGGTTCTGGAACATTTTCACCTTTGACAATGGATTCGTACGTTTTCACACGGCCGACCACATCATCGGATTTCACGGTCAAAATCTCTTGCAGTGTATACGCCGCGCCGTAAGCTTCAAGCGCCCACACTTCCATCTCCCCGAAACGCTGTCCGCCGAACTGAGCTTTACCGCCCAGTGGCTGTTGTGTAACGAGTGAGTAAGGACCTGTAGAACGGGCATGAATCTTATCGTCAACCATGTGCGCGAGCTTGATCATGTGCATGACGCCGACAGTAACCTCACGCTCGAAGCGCTCGCCTGTACGTCCGTCATACAGCACAGTCTTACCATTACGCTGCATACCGGCTTCTTCCATCGTATCGAACACGTCATACTCGCGGGCTCCGTCGAATACCGGAGTAGCCACGTGGATACCCAGACGCAGTGCAGCCATACCAATATGGACTTCAAGCACCTGTCCGATGTTCATACGCGAAGGAACGCCCAGCGGGTTCAGGACAACTTGTACCGGCGTACCGTCAGGAAGGAACGGCATATCTTCTTCTGGCAGGATACGGGCAACGACACCCTTGTTACCGTGACGTCCGGCCATCTTGTCACCTTCAGAAATTTTACGCTTCTGGGCGATGTAGACACGAACCAGCTGATTCACGCCAGGAGGCAGCTCATCGCCGTTCTCGCGTGTGAATACTTTGACGTCAACGATAATACCATCACTACCATGCGGAACGCGCAGGGAGGTATCACGAACTTCACGGGCCTTCTCACCGAAGATCGCATGCAGCAGGCGTTCCTCGGCAGTCAGCTCAGTTACACCCTTCGGAGTAACCTTACCTACCAGAATATCCCCGGCATTGATTTCCGCACCGATACGGATAATTCCGCGCTCATCCAGATTGCGGAGCGCCTCTTCACCGACGTTAGGAATATCACGTGTGATCTCTTCAGGTCCGAGCTTCGTATCACGGGCTTCGGATTCGTATTCCTCGATGTGGATCGAAGTGTATACATCTTCCTTCACCAGCTTTTCACTCAGCAGGATCGCATCCTCGTAGTTGTAGCCTTCCCAAGTCATGAACGCAACGACTACGTTGCGGCCAAGCGCAAGTTCGCCCATTTCTGTGGAAGGTCCATCTGCCAGGATGTCACCTTTTTTGACGATATCCCCACGTTTAGCCAGTGGACGCTGGTTAATACAGGTACCCTGGTTCGAACGCATGAATTTGTGTAATTTATATTTAACGATATCGCCTTTGACTTCCTTGCCCTCAACTGCCTCAACACGGCGCAGCCAGATTTCATTGGCAGAGGAGCGTTCGATAATACCGTCATATTTGGAGACAATACATACGCCGGAGTCTTTAGCAGACTTATGCTCCATCCCTGTCCCTACAAGCGGAGCCTTAGGAATAAGAAGCGGAACGGCCTGACGCTGCATGTTCGATCCCATCAGTGCGCGGTTGGAGTCATCGTTCTCAAGGAACGGAATGAGCGCCGTTGCGACCGATACGACCTGTTTTGGCGAAACGTCCATATAGTCTACACGGTTGCTAGGCATAGTAGTGATGTTGTCTGAATCCTTGTTGTAACGAACGATAACCTGGTCTTCCTTAAAGGAGCCATCCTCATCGATCAGTACATTCGCCTGTGCAACTACATAGTTATCTTCTTCATCGGCAGTCAGATAATCGATTTGCTCAGTTACCTTACCTGTCTTTGGATCTACCCAACGATACGGAGCTTCGATAAAGCCGTATTCATTGATGCGGGCGAAGGTGGACAAGGAGTTGATCAGACCGATATTCGGACCTTCCGGAGTCTCGATAGGACACATACGGCCATAGTGACTGTGATGGACGTCGCGGACTTCAAAGCCTGCGCGTTCACGAGTCAGACCGCCGGGTCCGAGTGCAGACAGACGGCGCTTATGCGTAAGCTCGGCAAGCGGGTTCGTCTGATCCATGAACTGGGACAGCTGCGAACTGCCGAAGAACTCTTTGATGGATGCGATAACCGGACGGATGTTGATCAGCGCCTGCGGTGTAATCGCATTGGCATCCTGAATCGACATTCTCTCGCGGACTACGCGCTCCATACGGGACAGACCGATCCGGAACTGATTCTGCAGAAGCTCACCTACAGAACGCAGACGGCGGTTACCCAGATGGTCAATATCATCCGTGTTGCCGATACCATGCAGCAAATTAATAAAGTAGCTGATTGAGGATATAATATCAGCCTGAGTAATATGCTTAACCGATTTATCAATGTTGCCATTGGCGATCAGTTTGATAATACGGCCTTCTTCGATTGGCGAGAATACGTCAATGGTCTGAAGCGGAATATCTTCGCTGTCCATTACACCGCCGGTTACACGGTAGTTTTTGGCAGCCATACTCTTCTCGAAATAAGGAATCAGCTCATCAAGCAGGCGGCGGTCCACCATTTGGCCGGATTCTGCCAGAATTTCTCCGGTAGATTCATCAACCAAAGGCTGTGCCAGACGCTGATTGAACAGACGATTCTTAATATGCAGCTTTTTATTGATTTTGTAACGGCCTACATTGGCCAAATCATAACGTTTCGGGTCAAAGAAACGTGCGACGAGCAAGCTCTTGGCATTATCAAGTGTAGGCGGTTCGCCCGGACGCAGACGCTCGTAGATTTCAATAAGCGCCTTCTCCGTGGAATCCGTGTTGTCTTTATCCAGCGTGTTGCGAATATATTCATCATTGCCAAGCAGTTCCAGAATTTCAGCATCACTGCCGAAGCCCAGAGCACGCAAGAGCACTGTTACCGGGATCTTACGAGTCCGGTCGATACGGACATACATGATGTCCTTAGCGTCGGTCTCAAGCTCCAGCCAGGCTCCGCGATTCGGAATTACTGTGGCGGTGTAAGTTTTTTTGCCGTTCTTATCCACTTTTGTGCTGAAATAGACGCTTGGAGAGCGAACCAACTGGCTGACAATAACCCGTTCCGCACCATTGATAATAAAAGTGCCGGTTTCCGTCATCAGAGGGAAATCTCCCATGAACACTTCCTGCTCTTTTACCTCACCGGTCTCCTTATTGATGAGACGCACCTTCACACGCAGAGGTGCTGCATATGTTACGTCCCGCTCTTTAGCGTCGTCAACCGTGTACTTCGGTTCACCCAGGCTGTAATCAATGAACTCTAGTACCAAATTCCCTGTGAAATCCTGGATCGGCGAGATGTCCTGGAACATTTCCCGCAATCCTTCCTCCAAAAACCAATCATAAGATTTTTGTTGGATCTCGATCAGGTTCGGGACCTCGAGTACCTCTTTAATTCTCGCATAGCTCCGCCGAGTGCGTCGACCATACTGAACAAGATGTCCTGCCAACTTTACTCACCCCTCATGTCTACTCACTTAAAAATTGATTGCGAACCCTTGTTTGGACCCGTATAATGGAACCATAACACAAGGACTCAGCCATAAATACAGAAAAGCCCCTTATCGAAATCTTTCGAAAAAAGAGCACATCTATCCACGGCCAAAATACTCCTTATCCAGTAGATTTGCCCAAAACGTGCGTATTATACGTCACCAGGCTACAGTTCATGCGCTATTATCTATTGCCCCGGCGACCTTCGCCGTGACAGGAACATAGAGAACGGAATTCGCAGAAACCTGCCGTGCGGCATGCGCTTACCGGGCAACAATATATCACTTGACATTTCAGCAAACTAAAGACATGGAGCCTAGCTTAATACTGACATTTTATAATAATACCACTACGGACATCGCATGTCAATGAGTATTATTATTTATTTCTGAGCTTTTAAGATTCTATAGCCCTTGTCTTTCCCTACTTCTTCTACCACCGCAAACATACTCTCCAGCTTGGCAACCGCCGACGGCGCACCCTGCTTCTTCTGAATGACAACCCACAGACAACCGCCCTCATTCAAATGATCATACGCCTGTTCAAAAATCGCATGCACTACGGCCTTCCCGGCACGAATCGGCGGGTTGGTTAGGATCACATCGAAGGCCTGCCCCTCTACTGCCGATAGCACATCACTTTCCATCACCGTAACATTGCGGATTCCATTATGCTGCGCATTCTCGCGGGCAAGCTCGACCGCACGGCTGTTGATATCAATCATCGTCACATGTCCCTTAGAAGCGAGATGCGCCGCACTAATCCCTATAGGCCCGTAACCACAACCCACATCCAGTACCTTCGCACCCTCCGGAATCTCCATCGCCTCAATCAGAACACGGCTGCCATGATCAATATCTCCTTTAGAAAAAACACCGGCGTCGCTGGTAAAGCGGAGGCGTTTGCCTCTCAGCTCCGTATCGATGCTGCGTCTGTCATGACGCGCTTCCGGCTGCTGCGAGTAATAATGCTGCGACATACCATCCTCCCTTTCACGTTGAACTACATATACCTGCAAGGCTCCCTTATAGAGCAACCCCCTTGAACAAGTTCAAGGGGGTTGCGGAAACCGGAGAGAATGACTTCTGCTCCGGGGCAGTACCTATTGAATCAACTTATTTTACTTCTACAGCTGCGCCTGCTTCTTCCAATTTTGCTTTGGTAGCTTCGGCTTCTTCTTTGCTTACTTTTTCTTTGATTGCTTTTGGAGCGTTGTCTACAACTTCTTTAGCTTCTTTCAAGCCAAGACCTGTGATTTCGCGAACGATTTTGATAACGTTGATTTTGGAAGCGCCAGCGCTTGTCAAAATTACGTCGAATTCGGACTGTTCAGCTTCAACAGCTGCTACAGCGCCGCCAGCTGCTACTGGAGCTGCTGCAGTTACGCCGAATTCTTCTTCGATTGCTTTTACCAGGTCGTTCAGTTCCAGTACGCTCATGCCTTTAATTTCTTCTAAGATTGTTTCTTTGCTCATGATTGAACCTCCATTATATTTGAATTGGTTTGTGGTCTTGATTATGAAGCCAGAAGCAAAGGCTTACGCGCTTTGTTCTTCTTTCTCAGCAACAGCTTTAACTGCAAGCGCGAAGTTGCGCATTGGAGCTTGAAGCACGCTAAGCAGCATGGAGAGCAAACCATCGCGGGATGGCAGTTCAGCCAGTGCTTTCAGTTGGTCCGCATCGATAACTTTACCTTCTACAACGCCGCCTTTCAGTTTCAAAGCGTCGTTCTTCTTAGCGAAGTCATTTAGAATCTTAGCTGCTGCTACCGCATCAGTCTCGCTGAATGCGATCGCTGTAGGACCCGTCAGGACAGCGTCCAGATCAGTCAGCTCAGCTGCCGCAGTTGCACGGCGAAGCAATGTGTTCTTCAGGACTTGAAACTCAACGCCAGCTTCACGAAGCTGCTTACGTAGTTCAGTCACTTGCGATACGTTCAATCCGCGGTAGTCTGCAACAACAGTGGAGACACTGTTCTGCAGTTTGCTAGTAACAACATCAACCGCATCCTGTTTAGCTTGGATTACTTTTGCATTTGCCAATTATATACACCTCCTGAAAATTTATGTCACGGCGGTTATTCCGGAGAAACCCCGCCGTTCCTACGCAGGCATTAGAAAAGCCTCCGCAGATTCACGAAGGCTTGATAAAACGGAAAGTTAATCAGGCGAGCCTGGCACTTTTTGTTTCTATCACAACACCTCGGTAGGAAATTAAGCCCTACGGCACCTACTGTCTACGGTAAGCATATTCACATTTAAGATTGATCACCTTAATGTTCACAACTGTTATAGATTATCAAAGATAACTCTAGGAGTCAACCTTTAATTATCTGAAAGCAGCTGCATTCACACGAGCGCTAGGTCCCATTGTGGACGAAATAGCAATGCCTTTAAGGTATACACCTTTGGCAGCAGCCGGTTTCGCACGGTTCAGAGCGTCCATAAGAGCTTTAAGGTTCTCGTTCAGTTGTTCAGCGTTGAAAGACACTTTGCCGATTGGCGCGTGAATTTGGCCCGCTTTGTCAAGACGGTATTCGATCTTACCGGCTTTGATTTCTTGAACAGCCTTGGTAACGTCGAAAGTAACTGTACCTGCTTTAGGGTTAGGCATGAGGCCTTTACCACCGAGCAGACGACCCAGTTTACCGACTTCACTCATCATATCAGGTGTAGCTACGCAGACGTCGAATTCGAACCAGCCCTGTTGAATCTTGTTGATCATGTCAGCATCACCAACAAAATCAGCGCCAGCCGCTTCCGCTTCCTTCGCTTTTTCACCTTTTGCAAATACAAGCACGCGTTGTGTTTTGCCTGTGCCGTGAGGCAGGACAACAACACCACGAACTGCCTGGTCTTGTTTACGCGGGTCTACACCCAGACGAACTGCTGCTTCAACGGTTTCGTCGAATTTGGCAGTTGCTGCCTTTTTCACAAGCTCTACAGCTTCTGAAGGCTCGTAAGTCGCTTCGCTGTTGATCAGCTTAGCAGATTCCATGTATTTCTTACCATGTTTAGCCATGAAAATGTTCCTCCTTTGTGGTGTTAGCGGAAATTCCTCCCACATATTGCGGTCATGAATGACCGGTTCATCGAATACATATTAGTCTTCGATTGTGATTCCCATACTGCGGGCAGTACCTTCAACCATACGCATTGCAGCTTCAACAGATGCAGCGTTCAGATCGGGCATTTTGGTTTCAGCGATTTCACGAACCGCTGCGCGGCCCAGCTTCGCTACTTTTTTCTTGTTTGGTTCACCGGAGCCTTTTTCTACTTTTGCAGCGATGCGAAGCAGAACAGCAGCCGGAGGAGTTTTGGTGATGAAGGTAAACGAACGGTCTTCAAATACTGTAATTTCAACCGGGATGATCAGACCAGCCTGGTCGGCAGTACGAGCGTTGAATTCCTTACAGAATGCCATGATGTTGACACCCGCTTGACCTAACGCCGGACCTACTGGAGGCGCTGGATTCGCTTTCCCTGCAGGAATCTGCAGTTTCACCATTTTAATAACTTTTTTAGCCATGAGTGACACCTCCTTGCGTAAATAGTGGTATTCGAATGCTAAACAGCATTCTCCCACAAGAAACCCTTGTGCTTGTTATATCTTCTCCACTTGAGTGAAATCCAACTCCAGCGGGGTTTCCCGTCCAAACATGTTGACATGTACCTTGATCTTGCTTTTGTCTGCCAAAATTTCTTCCACGGAGCCCACAAAATTCGCAAATGGACCGACCATAATACGTACGGATTCCTTAATTTCGAAATCAATCTTCGCTTTAGGTTCAACCATGCCCATATGCTTCAGAATCTGTTCAACCTCTTCGGGTAGCAGAGCGGTAGGCTTAGAGCCCGAACCAGTTGAACCGACAAATCCGGTAACGCCCGGCGTATTGCGGACAACATACCATGAATCATCAGTCTGAACCATTTCGACCAAAACGTAACCAGGGTAAACTTTGCGCATGACAGTTTTTTTCTTGCCATCCTTGTTTACCAGCTCTTCTTCCATAGGAACAAGAACGCGGAATATTTTGTCTTCCATGCCCATGGACTCAACGCGTTTTTCCAAATTGGCCTTGACCTTATTCTCATACCCGGAATAGGTATGAACAACGTACCATCTTTTTTCCATATCAAGCCACCTGGGACCTCTCTAAATAATCGCTTCAATCACAGCGGAAATACCGATGTCCAGAACCCAGAAGTAAAGCGAAATAACTACAATTGTACCGAGAACGATCAATGTATAGTTCTTCAGTTCTTTACGGCTAGGCCAGCGAACCTTTTTGAGTTCACTCCAGCTCTCAGTGAAAAAGGAAAACAAAGACTTGAAACTACGTTTCACGCCGACTACACCTCCAAAAGACTATCTGGTTTCGCGATGAGGAGTTTGCTCGTTACAGAACTTGCAAAATTTCTTCATCTCCAAGCGGTCGGGGTGATTTCGCTTGTTTTTGGTTGTTGCATAGTTTCTTTGTTTGCAACTTGTACAAGCCAAAGTGATAATTACCCGCATGATGTGCACCTCCCGAAGACGTACTTCTAATCATCAAATTAGAAGACGTAGATATTGATTCAAAAAAAAGCCGCGAATTTAGGCCTACCTAAAACACTTTAGCATAATATCAATGTCTGTGTCAACGAAAGTTTCCCCCATCGCACTGGGTAATTCCGGGTGCTGTAGCCTTATGCCATAAGTCATCTTTGATCCTGCTTCTTCTTTTACCGCTAGCTGTCTTCCATAATCATTATGCTGCAATTCGCTTGTGTATAAACCTGCCATCCTCCGACGCTTCACCCATCGCAAATTCGCCGTATCCAAATCTAGCGGACACTAAAAAAAGACTCGAGTCCCGAGCCTTCCTAGTCATTATATCATTAATTGTCACGCACTTCCAGATATCTTTCCAATTTACGTTTCACTCGCTGCAAGGCATTGTCAATGGACTTCACATGCCGCTTCAAATCCTCGGCAATCTCCTGATAGGACCGTCCGTCCAGATAGAGCATCAGAACCTTGCGCTCCAGATCACTCAGAATCTCGGCCATCTTATCTTCCAGTCCGATGAACTCCTCCTGGTTGATAATCAGCTCTTCCGGGTCCAGTACCTGACTTCCGCATATCACATCCATCAATGTCCGGTCGGAGTCCTCATCATAGATGGGCTTGTCTAACGAGACATATGAATTAAGCGGAATATGCTTCTGGCGGGTAGCGGTCTTAATGGCGGTTATAATCTGACGGGTGATGCACAGCTCGGCAAAGGCCTTGAACGATGACAGCTTGTCACCCTTGAAGTCACGGATGGCCTTGTATAAGCCAATCATGCCTTCCTGCACAATATCTTCACGATCTGCCCCGATCAAAAAATAGGAACGGGCCTTGGCACGCACAAAATTACGGTACTTGTTAATTAAATGCTCCAATGCGCCACTGTCGCCACCACGGAAGATCTCGACAATTTCTTCATCACTTATGAAATCATACTCGGACAGCATTAATTCCTTGAGGTCGACACTCACCAAGAATCCCCCCGGCTGCAACGCAAGACACATCGTTACTTCTCGAAATATAGGAACAGTATATATTATGTTACCTTACACCGTCAACCGGATTTGTCCAAAAACAATCTTCAATAACATATTATGTCATTTTCTCGTGAGGGGCAACTCCTATTTCTGTCCTATTGTCTGCGCCAGTCCTCCAGCCGTTTACGCGTCTCCGGCGGCAGCTTGTCTTCAAGCGAATGACGGGTCCCGCTCACGCTTCCCGGCTCGATCGCCTTCTTCACCTGCTTCTGGTTCTCCTCAATCTCAAGTCTCAGTTCCCTGGCTGAAATCCGGAGTGCGCCCTGGGCAAAAACGACATGCTGCTCCACAAAATCGCTGGTGGCTACCGAGATCTGTCTGCGGCGGTGCGTGAATTCCCCAACCAGCCGTTCGATGCATTCATCTGCCGTTTCCTTCTCCTTGGTGAAGAAGACCTGGATCTTCCCTTGTTCAAACGACCTGCCCAGTCCCGGCACACGGTAGGCATCGAATACGGCAATGACGCGCAGCCCGGAGAACGCCTGATAATCGGCCAGCATATCGAGCAGCCGGTCGCGTGCCCCCTGCATACCGGTCTGCGACAATGCCGCAAGCTCCGGCCAGCCGCCGATCATGTTGTATCCGTCCACGAGCAGGATATCGCGCCAGTCTGCCATAGTTATCCCTGTTCTTGGCGGCGGCGGAGTACCTCGTACATGATTACGCCCGCTGCTACTGAAGCATTCAGAGAGTTGATTCTTCCGGCCATCGGCAGCTTAAGCAGCACATCGCATTTCTCACGGATCAGGCGGCCCATCCCCTTGTTCTCATTGCCGATCACCACTGCTACCGGCCCGGTGACAATATCAGATCCGAACAGATTCTGATCGGTATCCACATCCGTGCCGACTACCCAGACTCCCAGCTCCTTCAGCCGGTCAATGGTCTGTCCAAGATTCGTTACGCGGGCCACAGGCACATATTCGACTGCACCAGCCGAGGTCTTGGATACGGTAGCTGTAATCTGCGCAGAGCGGCGCTTCGGCACAATGACTCCGTGCACCCCTGTGCAGTCAGCCGTACGCAGGATAGACCCGAGGTTATGCGGATCTTCAATTTCGTCCAGCAGGAGCAGAAACGGCGGTTCTCCCTTAGCTTCAGCTATCGCCAGAATATCAGCAACCTCTGTATAGGCAAAAGGCGCCGCTTGCGCAACCACTCCCTGATGCTGGACGCCCGGTGCGAGCTGATCCAGCTTGCGCTTGTCCACATGCTGAATGACAATACCCGCCTTGCGCGCTTCGGCAACGATAGGTGCGGTCAGGTGCTTTTGCGCGGTCTCAGCGATCCAGATTTTGTTGAGTGTCCGTCCCGCTCTAAGGGCTTCAAGCACCGAATGCTTGCCTGCCAGTATTTCCTCTTCAGTTCTCAATTCTTCCATTGTTTTATCTCCTGTTCTATATACTCACTTGGGGCGGTGCATCATATATTCGATACTGCTGTGAACAAGCTCCTGGATTCTCGTCTGCTGTCCTGTGTAATATAAATAGCCGATCATGCATTCAAAAGCAGTGGCGTGGCGGTATTCCAGCACATCCGCATTTTTGGGAATGCTGCCGGATTTGGCATTGCGTCCCCTTCTGACCACATCCTTCTCATCCTCGGTAAGCACCGGGTCCAGATAAGCAAGAATGTTGCTCTGAGCTCTGGCGGAGACCAGTCCGGTCGCTGACCGGTGCAGATGCTGGGGGCGCAAATTAGGCAGCGAGATCAGATACTGCCGGACTGCAACTTCGTAGATAGCGTCACCTGCATAAGCCAGGACGATAGGAGGCAGCAGATGGGCCGGCTTGGAGGGTTCATACGGGAACCAGGCGCGGTTCAGATCAAACAGCCCGTTCATTTGCGCCGCCACCGCATTCCCTGTGGAGTATCTTCCAGCAGAATCCCCAGCGCATTCAGCTCATCGCGGATTTCATCCGACCGGCTCCAGTTCTTGTTCTTGCGCGCTTCCGCACGCTCTGCAATCAGGCGTTCCACCTCTTCGCTTGCCACTTCTTCCTCAGCCTCTACCGTGAGGCGAAGCACCGCATTCATCTCGGCAAAAGCCTTCAGCAGCGCGGCGAAGTCAGCCGGATTCGCCTCAGGATCAGCAAGCGTAAGGTTCGCCAGGCTCACCCAGTCGAACACTGCCGTAATAGCGTCCGGCGTATTGAAATCATCCTGCATCCGCGCATGGAAGTTGCTTAGGGTAGCGGCCAGCCGCTCCGTAACCTGCGGACTTGCTTCACCCTCTGCCCCCTCTGCTGCCAGTTCAAGGCGATGCTTCACATTGCCTTCAGCCAGAGCGATCCGCTCTACGCTTTTCTCGGCAGACAGCAGTGCTTCCTCGGTGAAGTTCAGCGGATTGCGGTAATGGCTGGACAGCATGAAGTAACGGATAGCCCCCTGCTTGAAGCGCGCGCGGATATCCTTCACGAGGAGGCCATTCCCCAGCGACTTTGACATTTTCTCGTCACCGATATTCAGAAAAGCATTATGCATCCAGTAATTCGACAGCGGTTGACCCGTCAGCGCTTCGGTCTGGGCACATTCGCATTCATGATGCGGGAATTTCAAATCCTCTCCGCCGCCGTGAATATCGATCGTCGTGCCCAAATATTCGCGCACCATCGCCGAGCATTCAATATGCCAGCCTGGACGTCCCTCTCCCCATGGACTGGACCAGTGCACTTCGCCCGGCTTGGCTGCCTTCCAGAGAACGAAATCCTCCTGGTTCTCCTTGCGCGAATCCACCTCGACACGGATACCGAAGCGCAGCTCCTCCAGATTCTGGCGGGACAGCTTGCCGTAGTTGGCAAATTTGCCGGTACGGTAATACACATCTCCGCCGTTCTCATACGCATAGCCCTTGTCTTCAAGCTCCTTAATGAATTCGATAATCGTGTCCATACTCTCCGTAACGCGCGGATTCATCGTCGCCGGCTTCACGCCCAGCCCGGCCAGATCCTCCTGGTAGGCGGCAATGAACATTTCGGCAACCTCGGCTACGGTGATGTTCAGCTCCTCCGCCTTGCGGATCATTTTATCATCCACATCGGTGAAATTTGTCAGATAGCGGACTTCATTCCCAAGCGCCTCCAGGTAGTTGCGCACCATGTCAAAAACAATGACCGGTCTTGCATTCCCGATATGCATATAGCCGTAGACCGTGGGTCCGCAGACGTACATCTTCACCTTATCCGGCTCCTGCGGTACAAATTCTTCCTTCGTGCGCGTCATTGTGTTGTAAATGTGCAAAGCCATTCTTGTCCCAACCCTTTCTATTGTCCCCGGATTTCTGAAATGCCGGTACGCTTAAATTTCATAATCGCCGATATATTGCTGGCTTTCGAGCCGCCGCTGTTCCTTCTTCTGCTTATCTTCAGCACCCATCTGTTCTCTTAGCTCCTCGATCTCCTTCTGCAGGAATTTGAGGGAATCGACCAGCGGGTCAGGCATCTTGGTATGATCCAGCCGGTCGGATACACGTTCGCCGTTACGCTTGACTACACGCCCGGGATTGCCGACTACCGTGCTGTTGTTAGGCACTTCACGCAGCACGACTGCGTTAGAGCCGATATTAGAATTATCGCCGATCCGGAAGGAACCCAGTACTTTGGCGCCAGAGCCAATGACTACATTGTTGCCGACGGTAGGGTGACGCTTGCCCTTCTCTTTGCCGGTTCCCCCAAGTGTAACGCCCTGATAGATAATAACATCATCGCCAATCTCGCAGGTCTCACCAATGACAATACCCATTCCGTGGTCAATAAACAACCGGCTGCCGATGACCGCGCCCGGATGAATCTCCACTCCCGTCATGAACCGGCTGATCTGCGAGACCATGCGTGCCAGGGTAAACCAGCGGCGTTTGTAAAAAGAGTGGGCCATCCGGTGTGCCCAGATCGCGTGAAGCCCGGCGTAGGTGAAGACGACCTCGAACCTGCTGCGGGCAGCGGGATCATTGTCGAATACTGCCCGAATGTCCGACTTAATATGCTTAAACATCGCGGTTCCCCTCTTCTTTGAGATGCACATTCTCTTATATTTCAACAAAAAACGCCCCTGCAGCATGATAGCTGCAGAGACGTTTAACCGCGGTCCCACTCTGCTAGAACATTCTTATATGCCAGAGCTGTTAAACTTCGCAGCCGCTGTATCCGGTGTTCCTCTTGGTGTCTGTAACGGCGACAGCCCGGCACAGTCTACAGCCCCGCACAGGGACATTCAACCATGCAGCTCACAGGTGCATCTTCAGCGGCAGACAAATGAATAACTCCCAGCCTGCAAGGGCATTCGCCCTTAAGCGGTTATTCTCTCTGGCAATTGCCCTTATACGCCTACTTTTCCTGATCCCAGCTATTCTTATATTCTTCTATCTTAGCGAAAAGCCGCAGAACTGACAAGTGTCTTCTACCCTCGCCTGTCCCTGCCCTAAGCGCCTTTGATTTGTGATTTCAGGCGTTCAATCACCCGGCTGCGGCCGAGCAGCGCAATCGTTGCATTCAAATCACGGCCATGCATCTGTCCGGTAAGAGCGACACGAATCGGCATAAACAGCGCTTTGCCTTTGTGTCCGGTCTCCTTCTGCACTTCCTTGATCAGAACAGCCATATGGGAAGCGCTGAAATCTTCGGCAGCCTCCACTTTGGCCAGAAATGCAGACAGCACTTCAGAAACCTGGGCTTCGGCAAGCACCCCTGCCGCTTCGGTCTCCAGCTCCAGGTGGCTGCGGAAGAACAGCTCGGAGAGGGCGACAATATCCGACGCGGCTGTCATTTGCTCCTGGTACAGCGCAACCAGGCTCTCCGCCCAGCTCTGCTGCTCCTCACTGAGTACCTCAGGCAAGCGGCCCGCCTTCTGCAAATGAGGAATGGCAAGTGCCGCTATCCGCTTAGGATCGGCATGCTTGATATAGTGATTGTTCAGATGAGCCAGCTTGTTCGTATCGAACACTGCCGGACTCTTCGACAGGCGGTCTGCCGTAAAGATCGAGATCAGCTCTTCCTTGGTGAAGATCTCCTCTTCGCCCTCAGGCGACCAGCCCAGCAGGGTGATGAAGTTGAATAGAGCTTCCGGCAGGTAGCCCAGCTGATCGTACTGTTCAATAAACTGAATGATCGATTCATTCCGTTTGCTCAGCTTCTTATGGTCATCGCCGACAATCAGCGTCATATGCCCGAAGAGCGGAGCTTCCCAGCCCAGTGCCTCATAAATCATGAGCTGGCGCGGGGTATTGGAGATATGATCTTCTCCGCGCAGCACATGGGAGATAGCCATCAGATGGTCGTCCACCGCTACAGCGAAGTTATAGGTCGGAATACCGTCTTTCTTTACGATGACGAAGTCGCCCATTTCTTTGCTGTTGAACGAAATGCTGCCTTTTACGATATCATTGAAGGTATAAGTGCGGTCTTCCGGAACAAGGAAACGGATGCTGGCCACGCGTCCCTCTGCCTCAAAGGCCAGCCGCTGCTCCTCGGTCAGATTACGGTGTTTGCCGGAATAACGCGGGGTTTCGCCGCGTGCCGTCTGCTCCTCGCGTTCAGCCTCCAGCTCTTCCTCTGTGCAATAGCAGCGGTAAGCCAGGCCGCGGTCCAGCAGATCCTGCCAGTAGACACGGTACAGATCCAGACGTTCAGTCTGGCGGTAAGGCCCGTATTCGCCGCCTACATCCACGCTTTCATCCCAATCGATTCCCAGCCACTTCAAATACTTCAGCTGGCTCTCTTCACCTTCTGCAATGTTGCGCTTAAGATCCGTATCTTCGATCCGGATAATGAATTTGCCGCCCAGATTGCGGGCAAACAGATAGTTAAACAAGGCTGTTCTGGCATTTCCGATATGTAAATGTCCCGTAGGGCTCGGTGCGTAACGCACCCGAACTTGATCCGCCATGGGTTTCCCTCCGCTTCATATTGGTTGAAATCAGGCCTTTACTTACGCTAAAGCCATCTCACGATGATATCACATCTTGCAGCAGACAGACAATAGATTGAGCGGCAATTCCCTCTCCGCGCCCCGCGAAGCCCAGCTGCTCAGTCGTTGTTGCTTTTACATTCACCTTCGATACGTCAGCGTTCAGCGTGCGGGCAATAATCTCCGTCATCTGCGGAATATAAGGTGCCATCTTCGGTTGTTGCGCGATGATGGTTGAATCGATATTCCCCAGCCGGTATCCGCGCTCACGTGCAAGTGCCCATACCTGCTCCAGCAGCTTCAGGCTGTCTGCATCCTTGAAGGCCGGATCGGTATCGGGAAAATGTCTGCCGATATCCCCAAGACCCAGCGCTCCCAGTATAGCGTCGCTTACAGCATGCAGCAGCACATCCGCATCGGAATGCCCCAGCAGCCCCTTCTCATAAGGAATCGTTACTCCGCCGATAATACACGGCCTTCCCTCGACCAGCTGGTGTACGTCAAATCCTTGTCCTACAGCAATCATCTGTGTTCCTCTCCCCTGCTTCTTACTGTGAATTCAGCGAAATCCAAGTCCTCCGGCGTCGTGATCTTAATATTCATGTAGCTTCCTTCTACAACTGACACGGTAATGCCGCTGCGTTCCGCCAGACTGGAATCATCTGTCCCGAGAAAACCGTCCCGCTCTGCCTCCTCATAGGCGGACAGCAGATCGGACAAACGAAAAGTCTGCGGGGTCTGAATCGCCCACAGACTTCGCCGATCCGGCGTTGACAGCACCTTGCCTTCACTGTCGACCTGCTTGATCGTATCCTTAACCGGTACTGCAAGCACCGACGCTCCGGCTGACTTCGCACGCTCGTAGCAAGCTTCTATCTCGCTGTCCTGTACGAACGGCCTTACCCCGTCATGAACCATGACCCAATGGGTCTTAAGTTCATCCAGTCCGCGGCGTACCGAATGCTGGCGCTCCGTTCCCCCGGGAATGACCGCAGCCACTTTATCCAGCTTGAAGGCTTGTACCCACTGCTTACAGCGCTGCACATCCTCTTCCCCGGTGACAAGCACAATCTCGGAGATCAGCTTATGCCGCTGGAATACCTCCAGGGTATGCACGAGTATCGGCTTGCCCTGCAGCAGCAAATATTGCTTGCTCTCTGCTGTTCCCATCCGGGTTCCTCTGCCTGCCGCTACGATAACGACGCCAACACTGTTTGACATGCTTTCGGCTCCTGTCTTTCTTTCACGTATACTCCCATCATAACGTGTTTGGCTGGCATTTCCAAGCCCGAAAGGGTGCTGCCGGAGAGGTGGGCTGAACTTATTGTGCTTTTTCCAGAAGCTTCGGTTTGGCAAAAATCATCCGTCCTGCCGATGTCTGCAGCACGCTCGTCACCAGAACCTCCATCGTAGTGCCGATATAATCCCGGCCGCCCTCCACCACAATCATCGTGCCATCGTCCAGATAGGCTACGCCTTGTCCATGTTCTTTGCCGTCCTTAATCACCTGAACAATGATCTCTTCGCCCGGCAGAACCACCGGCTTCACTGCATTCGCCAAATCATTAATATTCAGCACCGACACTCCCTGCAGCTCGCAAACCTTGTTAAGGTTAAAGTCGTTGGTGACGACCTTGCCGTGCAGTACTTTCGCCAGCTTGACCAGCTTGCTGTCCACTTCTGAGATCTCCTCGAAATCCCCTTCATAGATCAGCACCTTAACGTCCAGCTCTTTCTGAATCTTATTCAGAATATCAAGCCCTCTGCGTCCGCGGTTACGCTTCAGCAGATCCGATGAATCCGCAATATGCTGCAGCTCCTCCAGCACGAACTCAGGAATAACAATCGTGCCTTCGATGAAGCCCGTTTTACAGATGTCAGCAATCCTTCCGTCAATAATCACGCTGGTATCGAGAATTTTATGCTCCTGAGTTCCACGCTCCTCCGGTTCAGCAGAGCGTGCCCAGCGTCCGGTATTCCAGAGCGAAGCCAGCTCCTCCTGCTTCTCCAGCCCGATCCGCAGGCCCATATAGCCCAGAGCAAGCGTGGCAGCTACCTGCAGCAGCTCCCCTGCTTTACCCAGCCAGGACATAGCGGGATACAGCAGCAGGGACAGCAGCAGACCTCCCGTAAGCCCTGCTGCGCCTGCAGCAAGCTCATTCATCGGGATACGCGAGCAATACGCAACCATCTCCCGCAGCTTTGAACTTGCCCATTCCGCGCATAAAGTCCCCGCAATCAGAAAAATAATGGCACCCAGCACCGCAAACAAAATGCTTCCTTCCATAGGCAAGCTATCCTCCAGTTTCCCAAGGCCTACCGGGAACCCTCTTTCTGCCGCGTGATATAGCGAATAACCGGACCAGGCTCCACAACACCCGGCAAGTATCAAAACAGACTTTTTCCACATAACCTCGCACCTCCTTTTATTCATCCATCAATCCTCTATACCTCACCAGTATGTTCCAATTTTTAGGACAATAATCCGGGGGCGCGTTATTTTTTCTGCAAGCCCCGAATTTCGTCCGGCTCTGTTGCCGTAAACTGCTATTCCTGGTTGAAAATGAGGGAGGCCCTGGCATATAATGAATTCAATTCGAACCCAGGGGTGAATGGAAAATGAGCGCACCAAGTTTACAGGCCTTCCAGGATCAAGTCTCCGAACTGCTGCTCCGTCACCGTAGTCTTCTGGATGTAATGTCCAAGAACGGACAGAGCAGTGCTTCCGTCAACCGGGCTGTCGTCAAAGCCATTACCGAATGCGGCTGCATTCAGCTGCATGCTACCAAGCAGGTCTTCGAGCCCACTCTAGGCCTTGAGCAAGCCAAGGAGCTTGCCGGAACCCATCTGGCAGGGGAGCTGTGTGAGAACTGCCGGGAGGTCATTGGCTCCGAGCTGGGCCGCGAGCTGTTCTACATGTCTGCACTCTGCAATTTGCTTGCTATCAATATGGACGAGGTTGTCGCCAAGGAATCGCAGAAATGCGCAACACTCGGGTTGTTCAACTTGTCCTGAGCAGACCGTCCGCGCTCTCCTTCATCCATTCCGCCAGCTCCGGGGGAACCGTATACCGTATACTCCCCTTCCCGCAGGCAGCAAAAAGGCATTGCACTCTCCTGATATTCAGGAAAGGCAATGCCTTTTGTATATAGCGGTCTATGAATGAAATAAGTTCTGAAGAAGGGCTAACCGTTCTTAGAATGATATACCTTATCCTCCGAGCGTCTTCTGCGGCGGCGTTGCCGGCGGACCTTAAACAGCCCTAAGCTCTGTCTGAAGCCATATAAGGCGTACAGCGCCAGAAGTCCAAAGATCAGCTTGGCAATCTGTTCAGGGAAGACCACCGCAACAGCTACAGCGATCACGATAACTACAGGTGCGCCTATAACCGCTTTTTTGGGAAAACCGATCTTCTTGAAGTTGGGGTACTTGACTGTGCTGACCATCAGATACGACAGCAGCAGGGTAGCCATAATCATGAATGGTGCAGATACATCCTTATGGAAAAGTGCAAGCGTGGCCAGAACCCCGCCCGCAGCAGGAATCGGCAATCCTACGAAATATCCCGGAATCCCCGGGCGGACATTGAACCGGGCCAGACGCAAGGCTCCGAATACAGGGAAGATCGCTGTGATCGTCCACCCCAGTGCAGGGTTCAGCTCCTGCAGACTTGTCAAATACATAATCAGCGCCGGCGCTACTCCGAACGAAACTACATCGGATAGAGAATCCAGCTCCTTGCCGAATTCACTCTCACATTTCAGCGCACGGGCCATCCGGCCATCCAGCCCATCGAGCAGCATCGCGATAATCACCATGATAGCGGCCATGCTCAGCTTGCCGTCAAACGCCATCATGATACCAAACATTCCAAGCATCAGATTACCAATCGTAAAAAGACTTGGAATTGATTTTTGTATCATTTCTTCACCTCAATTTTCCTACTTGTACTGCATGGGACTGCAACATTACGTGATTGTATGGTATTTACATTTGTCTGTCAATAAGAACTTGTTTCTGGAGCCGCTTCAGCCCGTCCTGAATATTGCGTGCGCGGACCTCGCCAATGCCGTCCACTTCATCAAGCTCAGCTATGCTTGCCTTCATCAGGTTAGGCAGCATTCCGAAGCGTTCCACCAAATTGTGGATGATTACATTCGGCAGCCGTGGAATCTTGTTCAGCAGGCGGTAACCACGCGGAGTTACAGCTTCTTCGGAGGAAATGGCTGTTGAGGAATAGCCCAGCAGGCGGGCAATATGGTTGTCATCCATCAGTTCATCATCGCTGCTGCGCTTCAGCCCGGCAATGATCTCACGGATCTTCTCCTCCTGCTCTTCTCTGGCATAGTCTCTGTACAGCAGCCATGCTTCTTCCTCTGTATTTCCAACCAATTCTTCCATCTGCATACTGATCAGCCGGCCTTCATTGCCAAGCTCGTTGATGTAACGCTTAATTTCCATTTTGATTCTCAGCACCATCTCTACGCGCTGGATCACACCGACGACCTCGGCCACCGTCACAATCCCTTCATATTCGGAAGCAGACAGGTTGGTCAGCCCTTGTGTCAGAACGGCTCTGTACTTCTCCAGGGTCTGGATCGCCTGGTTGGCTTTGGCCAGAATCGAACCGATTTCCTTGAGTGCGTAACGGATGGAACCCTGATACAGCGTAATAATATTACGGCGCTGGGAAATGGAAACGACCAGCTTGCCGGTCTGCTTCGCTACCCGTTCTGCCGTCCGGTGCCGGATTCCTGTCTCGATCGAAGAGATGGAGGAATCGGGGATCAGCTGCGTATTGGCGTACAGAATCCGCTTCAGATCCTCGCTCAGAATAATCGCTCCGTCCATTTTGGCCAGCTCGTATAAATAGTTTGGTGAAAAATCGCAGTTAATGGAGAAGCCGCCATCGACAACCTCCATGACCTCCGGACTATATCCGACAACAATCAGTGCCCCGGTCTTCGCGCGAAGCACATTCTCCAGCCCTTCCCGGAAGGGTGTTCCGGGTGCAGCCATTCTAAGCAGATCATTCATATTATCTGATGGATTATATTCTTTCATGTCCCTGTGCCCCCTAATCTAACGCGACCGCTAGTGCCTGTGCTACTGTGCTGACGCCTATAATCTGGATATCCTGCGGATGCTTCCAGCCCTTCAGACTCTTCTCGGGCATAATGACCCGCCGGAAGCCAAGCTTGGCCGCCTCTTTCACCCGCATCTCTGCGCGTGATACCCCTCTCACCTCACCGGTAAGCCCTACCTCCCCGAAAAACACATCATACGGCTTGGTCGGAAAATCACGGAAGCTGGAGGCAATGCTGATAGCGACAGCCAAATCCACCGCCGGCTCATCCAGCTTCACCCCTCCCGCAACGTTGAGGTAAGCGTCCTGATTCTGCAGGAACATGCCCATCCGCTTCTCCAGCACAGCAATGATCAGCGCCATCCGTTGATGATCCATACCTGTGCACATTCTGCGGGGCGAAGGGAAATGTGTCGAAGCCACCAGCGCCTGCAATTCAACAAGAACGGGTCTTGTACCCTCCATGCTGGCTACCACGGCTGACCCGGCCACTCCGAGCGGGCGCTCGGACAGGAACAGCTCCGACGGGTTCTCAACCTCGGTCAGCCCGATTTCCCCCATTTCAAA
The DNA here is from genome assembly GCF_038002345.1 of Paenibacillus sp. FSL M7-0420. NCBI lineage: Bacteria > Bacillati > Bacillota > Bacilli > Caryophanales > Paenibacillaceae > Paenibacillus > Paenibacillus sp. FSL M7-0420. The sequence goes on from NZ_JBBOCJ010000001.1 coordinate 6,513,369, forward strand.
AATCCCGATCTCATTGGTGGAGCCGAAGCGGTTCTTCACCGCCCGCAGCAAACGGTACGTATGATGGCGCTCCCCTTCAAAATAAAGGACACAATCCACCATATGCTCCAGCATACGCGGTCCGGCAATAGCGCCTTCCTTGGTTACATGCCCTACAAGCACCGTAGCAATTCCCCGGATCTTGGCGATCCGCATGAATCTTGTCGTACATTCCCGCACCTGTGCTACACTGCCCGGCGCACTGGTTACCTCCGGCATAAATACAGTCTGGATCGAGTCAATGACCAGAAACTGAGGCTGAATCTGCTCAATCGCTTCCTCAATGCTCTCCATGTTCGTCTCACACAGAACGTACAATTCCGCAGACAGCGCTCCGAGGCGGTCGGCCCGCAGCTTGGTCTGCCGCACAGATTCTTCCCCCGAAATATACAGTACGCGCAGCCCTTGTGTAGTCAGGGCATGCGAAGTCTGCAGCAGCAGTGTCGATTTCCCGATTCCGGGGTCGCCTCCGACCAGCACCAGCGAGCCGGGAACGATCCCGCCGCCAAGCACGCGGTTAAGCTCACCGATGCCCGTCAGAATACGGGGCTCCTTGTCACTTTCTATATTTATGATCGATTGCGCCTTTTCTTTACTCTGAAAAATAGGTGCATTCATGCCTTGTGTTTTGACTACGCTTTCCGTTTCCTCTACCATCGAGTTCCATTCCTGGCAGCCCGGGCACTTTCCGAACCACTTCGGTGATTCGTAGCCGCATTCGGTACAGAAAAATTTTGTTTTAGGTTTAGCCATGTGTACTCCTTACCGTCCGAACTTGCTAAAATTGCGGATATTTTACTCTTATTCAAAGTTTACCATTTCTACACACTGAACGGAAGGACACTTAAGATCTAGTTTTCATTTGCGTCTTCTTTTGGGCGTGTTAGGGTATGTCTGAAGGGTGGAAACAAATAAAGCTCCCGCCCCTCTATACGGAGGAGCGGGAGCTTTGTTTCATTTTCCGGAGCAATTATTCAGTTTCGACTGTTTTCTCCAGGGAGACCTCGGCCGGTGCTTCAACGGTGGTTACGACCAGTTCGCCGTTCACCTCATCAATGTTCAGGGAATCCCCCTTCTTGATGTTGCCCTTGAGCAGCTCTTCGGAGAGGCGGTCTTCGATATGCTTCTGAATCGCCCGGCGGAGCGGACGGGCACCGAAGGCCGGATCATAGCCCTCTTTGGCCAGGAATGCTTTGGCGCCGTCAGTGAGCAGGAAATCTACATCGTACTCACGCAGACGCTTGCGCAGCTCCTCGGACATCAGAGTCACGATCTCAGCGATATGCTTCTCATCCAGCGAGTGGAAGACAATGATCTCGTCGATCCGGTTCAGGAACTCAGGCCGGAAGCTCTTCTTCAGCTCTTCCATAACCTTGCCCTTCATATTGGTGTAATCGGCGCCTGCATCTTGAACGGCCGTGAAGCCAAGCGTCGAATTCTTCTTAATCGCCTGTGCCCCTACGTTCGAGGTCAGGATGATCAGGGTATTACGGAAATCGACTACGCGGCCTTTGGAATCGGTCAGACGGCCGTCCTCCAGCACCTGCAGCAGAATATTGAACACTTCAGGGTGGGCCTTCTCGATCTCATCCAGCAGTACAACCGAGTAAGGCTTGCGGCGCACCTTCTCTGTCAGTTGTCCGCCTTCTTCATACCCTACATACCCTGGAGGCGCTCCGACCAGCCGGGAGGTGGAATGCTTCTCCATATACTCCGACATGTCGATGCGGATTACCGCATTCTCATCACCGAACATCGCTTCCGCAAGCGCCCGTGCCAGCTCAGTCTTACCCACCCCGGTAGGTCCGAGGAAGATGAAGGAGCCCATCGGACGTTTCGGGTCCTTCAGACCCGCACGCGCCCGGCGGAGTGCCCGGCTGACCGCCTTAACGGCTTCGTCCTGGCCGATTACACGTTCATGCAGCAAGGCTTCCATATTCAGCAGGCGGTCTGTCTCTTCTTCCTTCAGCTTGCTGACCGGAATGCCAGTCCAGCTGGCCACCACCTGTGCGATATCCTCAGGTGTAACCTGGGAATCGGTGCGGCCCTGCTTTTCTTTCCACTGGTTCTTCGTAGTATCCAGCTCTTCACGAATCTTCTGCTCGGTATCGCGAAGTGCAGCAGCCTTCTCGAACTCCTGGCTTTGTACTGCGGAATCCTTCTCCTTGCGGATATCATCCAGACGCATTTCCAGTTCCTTCAGATTCGGCGGGATGGTGTAAGAATTCAGTCTTACCTTAGAGCCTGCTTCATCAATCAGGTCAATCGCCTTGTCCGGCAGGAACCGGTCAGGAATGTAGCGGTCAGACAGCTTGACTGCTTCCACAATGGCTTCATCTGTAATCTTCACCCGGTGATGGGCTTCGTACCGGTCACGAAGACCGAACAGAATCTGTACAGCTTCCTCAGGGGAAGGCTGATCCACTGTGATCGGCTGGAAGCGGCGCTCCAGCGCGGCGTCCTTCTCAATATATTTGCGGTATTCATCAAGCGTTGTGGCACCGATGCATTGCAGCTCACCACGGGCGAGGGCAGGCTTCAGGATGTTGGAGGCATCAATCGCGCCTTCCGCACCACCCGCTCCGATCAGCGTGTGCAGCTCATCAATGAACAGCACGATGTTGCCAGCCTGGCGAATCTCATCCATGATTTTTTTGAGGCGGTCTTCGAATTCACCGCGGTATTTCGTACCAGCCACTACAGAGCCCATATCGAGGGTCATGACACGTTTGTCGCGCAGCGTCTCCGGAATTTCATTGTTGATGATCTTTTGAGCCAGACCTTCGGCAATCGCCGTTTTACCAACCCCAGGTTCACCGATCAGCACCGGATTGTTCTTGGTCCGGCGGCTCAGCACCTGAATGACACGCTCAATTTCCTTGCTGCGGCCGATCACAGGGTCGAGGTTACCGTCCTTGGCATAGGCCGTCAGATCGCGGGCCAGGCCGTCCAGCGTTGGCGTGCTGACGTTAGCCGGAGCTCCGCTGTGGCTGGAGGTGGCTTCACTGCTGCCCAGGAGCTGCAATACCTGCTGGCGGGCCTTGTTCAGGCTAATGCCGAGATTGTTCAGCACACGGGCGGCTACGCCCTCTCCCTCGCGGATCAGACCGAGCAGGATATGCTCTGTTCCCACATACGTGTGACCCAGCTTGCGGGCCTCGTCCATGGACAGCTCGATCACCTTCTTGGCACGAGGAGTATAAGCGATGTTGGTCGGTTGTTCCTGACCTCTGCCAATCAGTGTTTCCACTTCATCCTGTATCTTCTCCAGACCCAGACCAAGTCCGATCAATGCCTTAGCGGCAATGCCGTCTCCTTCACGAATCAGTCCGAGTAAAATATGCTCTGTCCCAATGTTGTTGTGTCCCAAACGTACGGCTTCTTCCTGCGCCAGCGCCAGCACCTTTTGTGCGCGTTCCGTAAATCTTCCAAACATCATATCTCCTGCACCTCCACGGATAATAAATATCTATAATTTAATGTTGTGATCCCAGTGTCTCCCGGAGCAGCTTCGCCCGGTACATATCGCGTTCAGTAGGCGACAGCTCGTCACCGAACAGCTTTTGCAGAAAGCCCGGCTGAGTCTTGACATTCAGCTCATTGAGCACTGAAATCGAAGGCCCTTCCAGAATCCCCAGATCTACACCAAGCCGCAGATCGGAGAGCCGCTGTGCCGATTCTTTCAGTTCCATCACAGCAGCATAGGCCAGAATTCCGTAGGAGCGCTTGATACGGTCCGTAATCCGCAGAGCGGAATCGACCAGCAGGCGTTCACGGGCGTTGCGTTCATGCTCTATAATCTGGGTGACTACGCTGTGAAGATTCTCAATAATCTCATTTTCGGTCTGTCCGAGCGTAATCTGGTTGGAGATCTGAAAGATATTCCCTACTGCTTCGCTGCCTTCACCGTAAATTCCTCTAACGGTAAGCCCCACCTGATTAACTGCGGACAAAATGCGGTTGATCTGATGCGTCATGACCAAGGCCGGCAGATGCACCATAACCGAGGCTCTCAGCCCTGTTCCCACATTGGTGGGACAGCTTGTTAAGTAGCCTCTGCGGTCATCGAAGGCGTAATTGACAGCAGCCTCGAAAATATCATCGATGGCGGTTGCCCTTACCCAGGCTTCTCTGACCTGCAGCCCCGGGAACAGGCATTGAATGCGGAGATGATCCTCCTCATTAATCATAATGCTGACCGACTCGTCCTCATTAAGAATGACTGCCCCGCCTTTGGAATCATCCGCCAGATTAGGACTGATGAGGTGCTTTTCCACCAGTACTTTTTTGTCCAGCTCACCCAGCTCATCCAGTCTCAGCAGCTCGAAGCTGCCGAAGTCGGCCGAAGCTTCACCCTGAAATACGGGGGCAAGCTGCTCCAGCACCTCCTCGGACTGCTCTCTTGAAGCGAGCAGCGGGAACGGAAGATGCTCCAGATTACGGGCGATACGCATACGGCTGCTGATGACAATCTCCGAATGGCTGCCGCCGCAGCGCATCCAGTCACTCAGTGCTTGTTCGGTAAACCGGAGACTTGACATGCCCGGATCCCTCCTATATATCAAAGACTTTACTCTTGTGGCATTTCTTTTTCAAGCTTGCGGATTCTGTCCCTCAGCTCAGCTGCGGTCTCGAACTCCTCCTGCACAATACTCTGCTGCAATTCCTGCTTCAGCTCATCAATCTGGCGCTTGCACATGATCTGTGCGCCCGCCCGCTTGGGCAGCTTGCCAACATGCGCTGTACTGCCATGCACCCGTCTGAAGAGCGGGTCGAGCGTACTGTCGAAATACTTATAGCAGGAGCTGCAGCCGAACCGTCCCAGCTTGCTGAACTGTGAATAGGTCATGCCGCAGTTTTCACACTGCAGACCCTGCACATTCTGTGCTGCTGCCTTGCTCTTGCCTGCGCCTTCCAGATCCAGAAGACCGGAAAGCAAGCTGTGGATAGAGAAGCCTCCCGCAGTTCCGGGAATCAGTTCACCCTTCTCCCGCGCACAGCTTTCGCAGATATGAAATTCCGTCTTCTCCCCGTTCACAATCTTCGTGAAGTGGAGTGTAGCCGGTTTGACGCCGCATTCCTGGCATAGCATGAGCGGTGTCCCTCCTTACCATTTGACAAATTATTTGCCCAATAAAGAGATTAGCATAGCCTTCATAAGCTTGGCACGAATCTCATCCCGGTACGGCAGATTAACCGTCAGGCATTCCCGGGAAACCGCAGACCGCATCAGACACGCTTCACGTTTGGAGAGGAAACGGGCCTCCTCCAGCTGATAAATCAGCCCTTCGGCAGAATTCTGATCAATATCATTCCCTATCGTGGAGTTCAGATGTGCGTATAAGGCCACATTCTGAGGCAGCTCATAGCGTTGAATGCGGATATATCCGCCGCCGCCGCGTTTGCTCTCCACCACATATCCCTTTTCCAATGTGAACCGTGTACTGATGACGTAATTGATCTGTGACGGGACACAGGAGAACTGGTCCGCCAGATCGTTGCGCTGAATTTCCACCGTACCTTCGGGACTTTCATGCAAAATATTCTTCAGATATTGTTCAATAATATCGGAGATATTACGCATCACTCATCCTCCAGTGTGTAAGCATTGGTAAAACCTGTGCTGCGCCAACGCCTGCCGCCCAGAGACATGCTCTTAAGAACTTAACCCTGGCAATGCATTAAGAATCGGCTGCAATAGCCTCTGCACTGCACCTTTTCTCTAAATGTTACATTCTTGAGAACGATGATCTCCGGCCTGCGTTGACTTTGACTTTCTTTGACTTTTTCATATTATAACATATTCTCACTGAATGCCAAGGGGTTACTCTTATTTTTTACGTTTTGGCTGTATTGTATTCCGGTTGCCTGCTTCATTCACTGAATGGAGGCGTTATGTAGTAGGAAAGCTCCTCCCCATCCAAGGGAAGAGGAAGAGCCGTTCTCTGTCAGAAAAAATCGAATAATGCCGTCTCGGCCTGCGGAATCAGCGCTTCAAGCCAAGCTGTCGCCTCCGCAGTCCCGGATAATTGTCCGTACTTTGCCGCCTGAAGCGGACGTTTGTATCCCATCAACAGCACAGTAAGCGTGCCAATACTGCATTCAAGGTCAGCCTCTGACCGCCCGCCCTGAATCCGGTTAAACGTCGCTTCCCCTTGCTCCGACACAGTCCACCGCCATAACCCGTTGTTCCATGACGCATGCTGATCTTCAACATAAAGTACCCGCTCCCGGTCACCCTCCAGCACATTGAAGGTCATGTTCTCCACAAAAGCCTTAGCATTGACGATACGCGCCATGAAGTATGGATAATTCTCCTGTGCAATCCGCGGATCGGGAAGGAGGAAGGGAAGAATATCGTCAGCAGGCACCAGCTTCAGCTGTGCAGCCGTAATCATGGAGTCATGATTGGCCAGGAAGGTCCACAAGCCCTGGCGGGCAAGCTCGTTTCCATAGATGAACTCATCGATGACCAGCTCCTGCTGCACTATTTTATACAGCACATAGCCCTCCGGTTCACCCTGCTCAGAATAAAACACACAGGAATGCGTATCATCATCAAGCACACTTTCCTTCCACCAGGTTTCAGTGCGCTGGAGAGTCCCGTTATACCTCATGGCGAATTGCTCGTACAGCTGCTGGAATACTGCAAGATCCGGGATATCGCGCTTCACGCTGCCCTTAATCTCCTTCTTGTGCGGGAACTTCCCTACCGGAAGGGTGTATTTCTTATACTCACAGTAGATCTCCCAGCCGAATTTACGGTAAAAGGGAATCAGGAACGGATGCAAAAAGGACAACGTCTGACCGGCTTCGTTCATCGTCTGGAGCGCATGGGTCAGCAGATGGGCAACATAACCCTGCCTGCGGTTCTCCGGCCAAGTGGCTACACCGGCGATGCCCCCCATAGAAACGGGCTTGCCTTGTATATATACCTGTAACGGAAGAAGCGTCAGCTTCGCACCTATGCTGTCTCCTTCAAAAATTCCCCAGGTTTGTTCCGGTTTGAAGTTCTCCCTGGCGCGTACTCTATCTTCCGCAGAAACCTTATACTTAAAAGCATACTCGGACAAGCTCAGGCTGTCCTCAAATTCTCCGGCACGTAATTGCCTGATTTCCATTCTGTTCCCCCCGTTACATTCTATAAATTAGCTCCAGATATTTGCTTAATAGAGAGTATAACAAGCCAAGCCGCCGGATGCTAATAAAGGCTGGCCATCCGTTGCAAAAAGAATAGTTATCCACAGCTTTTGCACAGCAAAGCAAAAAACCGGAAAGAGTTTCTTTCCGGCTCAAATGAGTTATCCCCGATTACATTTTATCTATCCACAATATTCACTTTTTATCCACAAAATCGGTGTATTACTTATGTTTTCACTTGACTCATCCACAATATTGTGCGTGATTCCCCCATGATCCGGGGATCATTCTGTTCCTGTAAAGGTATCCACATGTGCGCAACTTTTCTGTACTTCCAGAAATCTATCCACAGCTTTTCCACAGCCCTGCCCGCACGCAAAAAAACCACTGTCGATTGCTCAACAATGGCTCATGTGTGCTTGGCAACGTCCTACTCTCCCAGGACCCTTCGGTCCAAGTACCATCGGCGCTGGAGGGCTTAACGGTCGTGTTCGGGATGGGTACGTGTGGAACCCCTCCGCTATCGCCACCAAACGGGCATTTACAGCGTAAATGCTTCAGGAATTTGATTCCTGAAAACTGAATCCGAAACGAATTTGCGTCTGCCCTTCTTACGGGGCCCCCGGAAAGTACTCGGAATCCGCTTCGTCAGCGTCATCTTCACTTTTTGGGGTAATTTTGGATAAGCCCTCGACCGATTAGTATTGGTCAGCTCCATGCATTGCTGCACTTCCACCTCCAACCTATCTACCTCGTCGTCTTCAAGGGGTCTTACATACTGGGAAATCTCATCTTGAGGGGGGCTTCACGCTTAGATGCTTTCAGCGCTTATCCCGTCCGTACGTAGCTACTCAGCCATGCTCCTGGCGGAACAACTGATGCACCAGCGGTACGTCCATCCCGGTCCTCTCGTACTAAGGACAGCTCCTCTCAAATTTCCTGCGCCCACGACAGATAGGGACCGAACTGTCTCACGACGTTCTGAACCCAGCTCGCGTACCGCTTTAATGGGCGAACAGCCCAACCCTTGGGACCTACTTCAGCCCCAGGATGCGATGAGCCGACATCGAGGTGCCAAACCTCCCCGTCGATGTGGACTCTTGGGGGAGATAAGCCTGTTATCCCCAGGGTAGCTTTTATCCGTTGAGCGATGGCCCTTCCATGCGGTACCACCGGATCACTAAGTCCGACTTTCGTCCCTGCTCGACTTGTAGGTCTCGCAGTCAAGCTCCCTTATGCCTTTGCACTCTGCGAATGATTTCCAACCATTCTGAGGGAACCTTTGAACGCCTCCGTTACTCTTTAGGAGGCGACCGCCCCAGTCAAACTGCCCGCCTGACACGGTCCCCGTACCCGCTAAGGGCACTAGGTTAGAACCTAGATACGATCAGGGTGGTATCCCAACGGCGCCTCCGCAGAAGCTTGCGCTCCTGCCTCACCGGCTCCCACCTATCCTGTACAGATCGTACCCAAATTCAATATCAAGCTGCAGTAAAGCTCCATGGGGTCTTTCCGTCTTGTCGCGGGTAACCTGCATCTTCACAGGTATTAAAATTTCACCGGATCTCTCGTTGAGACAGCGCCCAAGTCGTTACGCCATTCGTGCGGGTCAGAATTTACCTGACAAGGAATTTCGCTACCTTAGGACCGTTATAGTTACGGCCGCCGTTTACTGGGGCTTCGGTTCACAGCTTCGGGTTACCCCTAACCGCTCCCCTTAACCTTCCAGCACCGGGCAGGCGTCAGCCCGTATACTTCGCCTTGCGGCTTCGCACAGACCTGTGTTTTTGCTAAACAGTCGCTTGGGCCTTTTCACTGCGGCCCCCTCGGGCTATTCACCCTACCGAGGCACCCCTTCTCCCGAAGTTACGGGGTCATTTTGCCGAGTTCCTTAACGAGAGTTCTTCCGCGCGCCTTAGAATTCTCTTCTCGCCTACCTGTGTCGGTTTGCGGTACGGGCACCTTCTCCTGACTAGAGGCTTTTCTTGGCAGTGTGAGATCATGACCTTCGCTACTATAATTTTCGCTCCCCATCACAGCCCAGCCTTAATGATGTGCGGATTTGCCTGCACACCAGCCTCACTGCTTAGACGGACATCCATCAGTCCGCGTCACTACCCTCCTGCGTCACCCCATCGCTCATAGCGGATTACGGTGGTACAGTAATTTCAAACTGTTGTCCTTCGACTACGCCTGTCGGCCTCGCCTTAGGTCCCGACTTACCCTGAGCGGACGAGCCTTCCTCAGGAAACCTTGGGCTTTCGGCGGATCAGATTCTCACTGATCTTTTCGTTACTCATACCGGCATTCTCACTTGTATGCTGTCCAGCGCTCCTTACGGTACACCTTCAACCCACATACAACGCTCCCCTACCCCAGATGCAAAGCATCTAGCCATAGCTTCGGTGGTGTGTTTAGCCCCGTTACATTTTCGGCGCAGAGTCACTCGACCAGTGAGCTATTACGCACTCTTTCAATGGTGGCTGCTTCTAAGCCAACATCCTGGTTGTCTGTGCAACTCCACATCCTTTCCCACTTAACACACACTTGGGGACCTTAGCTGATGGTCTGGGCTGTTTCCCTTTTGACAATGGATCTTAGCACTCACTGTCTGACTCCCGGCAAGAAGTAAATGGCATTCGGAGTTTGACTGAGCTTGGTAACCCTTGCGGGCCCCGCACCCAATCAGTGCTCTACCTCCACCACTCCATTCACCGAGGCTAGCCCTAAAGCTATTTCGGGGAGAACCAGCTATCTCCGAGTTCGATTGGAATTTCTCCGCTACCCCCACCTCATCCCCGCATTTTTCAACATGCGTGGGTTCGGGCCTCCAGTGCGTGTTACCGCACCTTCACCCTGGACAGGGGTAGATCACACGGTTTCGGGTCTACGTCCACATACTCAATCGCCCTATTCAGACTCGCTTTCGCTGCGGCTCCGGCTTCTCACCTTAACCTTGCATGTTAAACGTAACTCGCCGGTTCATTCTACAAAAGGCACGCCATCACCCATAGAAAGGGCTCTGACTTTTTGTAAGCACACGGTTTCAGGTTCTATTTCACTCCCCTTCCGGGGTGCTTTTCACCTTTCCCTCACGGTACTGTTTCACTATCGGTCGCCAGGTAGTATTTAGCCTTAGCAGATGGTCCTGCTGGATTCATACGGGGTTTCACGTGCCCCGCACTACTCGGGATCCGTCTCGGAGAGAACACAGTTTGGGCTACAGGGCTTTTACCTCTATCGCGGGCCTTTCCAGACCTCTTCACCTACCCTATTCCTTTGTAACTCCATGTGAGACGTCCCACAACCCCAAGAGGCAAGCCTCTTGGTTTAGGCTGTTCCGCGTTCGCTCGCCGCTACTGACGGAATCACTATTGTTTTCTCTTCCTCAGGGTACTTAGATGTTTCAGTTCCCCTGGTCTGCCTCTGCGTATCCTATGTATTCAGATACGAGTAACTGCGAATTACCACAGCTGGGTTTCCCCATTCGGACACCCCCGGATCAAAGCTTGCTTACAGCTCCCCGAGGCAGTTTCGTTGTTCGCCACGTCCTTCGTCGGCTCCTGGCGCCTAGGCATCCTCCGTGTGCTCTTAGTAGCTTAACCTCGATTTTTCCTTTAGGAAAATATCGGACAATGAATTTCTTCAACGCCTTTATTTCCATCCAGATCATCGCTAGCATCGCCATTAATTCAAAACTTGTTTACACAAGTTCAGCTTAAAGGAATGTTCTAAAACGCAAATTCGTTTCGGTATCCAGTTTTCAAGGATCAAGTTGCTGTTATTATGAAACAATCACGACTGTGATGTTCGGAATAACAGACGATGTATCGAGTATTTCAGACATAACAAATAGATGAAGTTTGTTGGTGGAGCCAAGCGGGATCGAACCGCTGACCTCCTGCTTGCAAGGCAGGCGCTCTCCCAGCTGAGCTATGGCCCCGCAAATTCCATCAAAACCGAACAAATGGAAACGCTCAAGGCTTTACGAAGTAAAGCCTGCTTCAGGAAGCAAGCTTCCTAAAGACTTTTATTTGAATGTCTTCATTGCAGAAGACGATTCTCCATAGAAAGGAGGTGATCCAGCCGCACCTTCCGATACGGCTACCTTGTTACGACTTCACCCCAATCATCTACCCCACCTTCGGCGGCTGGCTCCCTTGCGGGTTACCCCACCGACTTCGGGTGTTGTAAACTCTCGTGGTGTGACGGGCGGTGTGTACAAGACCCGGGAACGTATTCACCGCGGCATGCTGATCCGCGATTACTAGCAATTCCGACTTCATGCAGGCGAGTTGCAGCCTGCAATCCGAACTGAGACCGGCTTTGCTGGGATTGGCTCCACCTCGCGGCTTCGCTTCCCGTTGTACCGGCCATTGTAGTACGTGTGTAGCCCAGGTCATAAGGGGCATGATGATTTGACGTCATCCCCACCTTCCTCCGGTTTGTCACCGGCAGTCACTCTAGAGTGCCCAGCTCAACCTGCTGGCAACTAAAGTCAAGGGTTGCGCTCGTTGCGGGACTTAACCCAACATCTCACGACACGAGCTGACGACAACCATGCACCACCTGTCTCAACTTTCCCCGAAGGGCACCTGATGCATCTCTGCTTCGTTAGTTGGATGTCAAGACCTGGTAAGGTTCTTCGCGTTGCTTCGAATTAAACCACATACTCCACTGCTTGTGCGGGTCCCCGTCAATTCCTTTGAGTTTCAGTCTTGCGACCGTACTCCCCAGGCGGAGTGCTTACTGTGTTAACTTCGGCACCAAGGGTATCGAAACCCCTAACACCTAGCACTCATCGTTTACGGCGTGGACTACCAGGGTATCTAATCCTGTTTGCTCCCCACGCTTTCGCGCCTCAGCGTCAGTTACAGCCCAGAAAGTCGCCTTCGCCACTGGTGTTCCTCCACATATCTACGCATTTCACCGCTACACGTGGAATTCCACTTTCCTCTTCTGTACTCAAGTCACCCAGTTTCCAGTGCGACCTCAGGTTGAGCCCAAGGTTTAAACACCAGACTTAAATAACCGCCTGCGCGCGCTTTACGCCCAATAATTCCGGACAACGCTTGCCCCCTACGTATTACCGCGGCTGCTGGCACGTAGTTAGCCGGGGCTTTCTTCTCAGGTACCGTCACTCCGGCAGCAGTTACTCTACCGGACGTTCTTCCCTGGCAACAGAGCTTTACGATCCGAAAACCTTCATCACTCACGCGGCGTTGCTCCGTCAGGCTTGCGCCCATTGCGGAAGATTCCCTACTGCTGCCTCCCGTAGGAGTCTGGGCCGTGTCTCAGTCCCAGTGTGGCCGTTCACCCTCTCAGGTCGGCTACGCATCGTCGCCTTGGTGGGCCGTTACCCCACCAACTAGCTAATGCGCCGCAGGCCCATCCCCAAGCAGCAGATTGCTCCGCCTTTCATTCTCTCCTCAGGAGAAGAAAGAAATTATCCGGTATTAGCTACCGTTTCCGGTAGTTATCCCAGGCTTGAGGGCAGGTTGCCTACGTGTTACTCACCCGTCCGCCGCTAAGTTTGAAAGGAAGCAAGCTCCCTTTCAAACTCCGCTCGACTTGCATGTATTAGGCACGCCGCCAGCGTTCGTCCTGAGCCAGGATCAAACTCTCCAATTAGGTTTTTCCGAGCGGATACTTCACCCGAATCACTTCGAGGAAATAACCATCCGAAAACTATCGAAAAGAGCGATTGCTCATTTTGAAACTGACGATTCATAAATGAATCTTGTAAAAATTAAAGCGTTCCATTTGTTCAGTTTTCAAAGAACTTGCTCCCGGCATTTCAATCTTATGTATCTTGCACAGGAATTAGATCATATCATTTTATTACGTTTGTTGTCAACTTATTTTTCTTCCGCCGCTCAATTCAGCGTCGATGTCTCATAAGCACAAGAGATAATATATCACGCGTTCCAAACGTTTGCAAGTCTTTTTTGAAACAAAGATTAAGCACCACTTTTTTTGAGTTAATAATGAATAGTTGACCGCTCCCCTGCACAAATTGATTCCCATAATGCTTCATTTGTCGCTACAATAGAATTTATCTTCGTATCCATAGATAACTTACTTATTAACTGTTCCTGAAAGGAGTTCAAATGTCCAACAAGACCCTGCCTCAAGCTCCACCCGGCTCTTTGGGTGAATCACGCAATCTGCAGCAGGCTACCATCTACCGCATTTTGCTTGCTGTCAGCTTTGTTCATTTATTCAATGATTCCATTCAGGCACTGATTCCGGCGATGTTCCCTGTACTAAAGGATAACCTGGTGCTCTCTTATGCCCAGATCGGCTGGATTGCGTTCGCGCTGAATCTCACCTCCTCGGTGATTCAGCCTATTATCGGCTTCGCCGCTGACCGGAAGCCGCGTCCGATCCTGCTCCCGCTGGGGATGTGCTGTACCTTTGCCGGGGTCTTCCTGCTCGCTTTTGCCGGCAATTATGTATTAGTGATTGTGTCCGTAATGCTTGTGGGCTTCGGATCAGCAGCGTTCCATCCGGAAGGCATGCGCGTGGCTCATATGGCTGCCGGTCAGCGCAAGGGGCTGTCGCAATCCATATTTCAGGTGGGCGGCAACGCCGGCCAGGCCTTGGGTCCTCTATTAATGAAGTGGGTATTCATTCCCTTCGGACAGATGGGCGCTCTCGGCTTCACCGTTATCGCCGCTGCCGGGGTGGCCATCCAGGCCTATGTGGCCCGCTGGTACCGCGAGATGCTGGATGCCGGATACACGTTCCGCAAAAAGTCAGCGGCACGGTCCATCGACCCTGCCCGCAGCAAACGTATTCTCATTACAACCGTCATTCTGGTCTTTATCGTATTCGTGCGATCCTGGTACGGTGCCTCCATCGGCGGTTACTATGCCTTCTATCTAATGGACAAATACGGGATGACGCTGGATAAGGCTCAGATCTATATCTTCATCTATCTCGCTGCGGGCGCTGTCGGCACCTTCTTCGGGGGCCCGCTGGCAGACCGCTTCGGCCGCCGTAATCTGATTCTGGTGTCGATGATCGGGACGGTGCCGTTTGCGCTGGCCCTGCCTTTTGTGAACCAGTTCTGGGCCGCCGTGCTGCTGATCATTTCTGGGTTCATCCTGCTGTCCAGCTTCTCCGTAACCGTAATCTACGCACAGATGCTGTACCCGGGCAATATCGGTACGGTCTCGGGTCTAATAACCGGCCTTGCTTTCGGGCTTGGCGGAATTGGTTCTGTCGTGATCGGGCATCTGATCGACACGATCGGAATCGCCACGGTGTTCGTGGCCTGCGGCTTCCTGCCGCTGCTCGGCCTGCTAGCGCTGCTGCTGCCCGGTGACAAGAAGCTGGAGGAATGGGCGGCGGAATAAGCAAATCTATTCATAGCATGGAGAGAACCTTGGAGAACATAGCAGCTGCAAGCCCGCTGCCGGCAGTCATGTAGTTGTCGGGATCAGAGCGGTCGAAACCCATCCATACTGCCGCTGTCCATCTAGGGGTATAGCCTACAAACCATAAGTCCCGGTTGGCCTTGCCGGGAACTCCCGGCAGGTCCAGCTGCGTGGTTCCTGTCTTACCGGCCACCGTAACGTTCATTTGCGCCCGTCTGCCCGTCCCTTCATTCACCGCCTGACGGAGCATCGCTGTCATATCCGCTGCGGTACGTACCGAAATGGCCTGCTGCGGCGCAGCGACATGTGAATACACCACCTGATTCTGCGAATTCCTGATACTACGCACCAGATACGCCTTGTTAAGAATGCCTCCATTTGCAAAGACGGTGTAGGCTTGAGCCATCGTGAGCGGAGAAACCCCGCTATGCAGACCTCCAAGGGCAATAGCCAGATGGTTGTCTTCTGCAGCGAGTTCCATTCCCAGCCTGGCTGCAAACCCACGGGCATAGCTGACCCCCACCTGCTTCAGCAGCCATACCGCTGGGGCATTAATGGACTGCTGCAGGGCAACCCTCATGCTCACCTGCCCACGATATACACCGTTCAGATTAGCCGGACTGTAGCTGCCATAGGTTGTTTTAATATCAGGCAGGAGACTGTCCGGCGTATATTTCCCGCTCTCCAGCGCCGGTCCATAATCTATAATGGGCTTGAGCGCGGAGCCTGGCTGCCGGGAAGGAGTTACGGCTCTGTTCAGACCGCCTGTACGCGGGCTTCGCCCGCCCAACAGTGCGGCCACTTCACCGGTCCGCTGGTCCATGATGACCATGGCTGCTTCTGCTCTCTGGTTTTTGCCATCCGGCGGAAATGCCTCTTCCTGTGAGAAGGCCCGCTCCATAGCCCGCTGCGCCTCAATATTCATGCCCGTCACCAGTGTATAACCGCCTGTGCTTAGCTCCTTTTGCGATAATCCTGTCTGCCGCATCGCTTCCTGAATTGCCGCATCCATATAGGACGCCCCGACAATCTCAGTCTTATCCTTAATCGGAGGTACGTAGGTGCTCTTCATTGCTGCCGTCATCTGCTCGGTTGTTATCAGCTTGTGCTGCTGCATAATCCGCAGGACCAGATCCCGTCTGCCTGTTGACAATTCAATGTTGTCTGCCGGGTTATAGATGGAAGGCCCTTTGGGAATAGCCGCCAGTGTCGCGATCTGTCCAATCTCCAACTGCTCCAGATCAGTTATACCAAAATAACGCTCCGCTGCAGATTTCACCCCATATTGCCCTTGCCCCATATAAATTTGATTAAGATACAGCTGCAAAATCTCATCCTTCGATAACTGCTTCTCCAGCGCCAACGCTATTGAGGCCTCGTTCAGCTTACGCAGCAGATTCTGCCCCCGGTTCAGATACAACCCCCTTGCCAGCTGCTGAGTGATGCTGCTTCCACCCTCCGATACCCCCATACGTAAGGTATTGTTGACTAATGCGCGGGCTATTCCCTGATAGTCCAGACCCTTATGACTGTAAAAGCGGCGGTCCTCAACAGCAATGAAAGTATCGATGAGCAGCTGCGGCATCTCTCCAAGTCCTGCTTTGATTCGGTAGCCTGTCTCAGGTAGCGGTATTCTCCGCAACATTGTTCCGTCAGAGGCCATAATGACACTTGATTCCGGTAAAATCATTTTCTCCGGATAACGATCCAGCATCAGCTTTCCATAATGACTCATATAAATAATTCCTGCTAGCATGAGAATAGCAAGGATGACTGTCAGATCAAAAACGGCATAGCAAATACGCAGCAGCGATCTCCGTCCTGTTCTCATACCTGCCGAGTCCAATGCTCCAGAAGCTTTTCCATTCCCAATGCCTCCTGCTTAGCCATCGCCAGCTGCTGCAAAACTGCAGCAGGGATATTACAGACCTCTTCCTCTGACTCCGCCACTGTCAGTTCCAGCATGCGGATCAACGCCCGTGTCCGCAAAATAAGCGCCATGAATTCTTGTGCATCCGGCTCCGGCATTAGTATTTGCGGTGCAGGGGCCGCTGCTGGCCGCAATCCGGCCTGATGAATCCGGCGCAGACTGGCAGCCAACCGTCTGAATTCCCCACCCGATTGCACCTCAAGGTCCGCAAGCTCACAGGCGCCGTGAACCGCCAGTTGTTCCGCGGCGCGCAGCAGCGCGGTAGTATCGTTGGCTGCTTTTTGTGAACGGAGCAGGAACAGCCCTGCACATACAACGGTGAACATCATGACAGCCGCCGGTCTTGCGCCGATATGATTGATGATCCAATGCATGAAACGGACAAACAGCACAGCCGATTCCGGCGTATACCAGGAGTAGAACATAGTAAAAATCCCCCGCATAAGCAGCAACAGCCCTGCACTAAGCAGAACGCTACCGCAGAATATGTAGAGGTAAAGTGTGCGGATCGTGTGTATTTTTGACATCAGCCAACTTCTCCTGCCTCCCCGGGTCTCATCCCATAGCCCAAGGATATCGGCTAAATCTTAAGAAACACCATTGCCATTTCTTAAGAAATACTGAAGATTGTCAGGAGGATACCGGAAACCGGGTAACAAAGTCAGTCCGGGATCTGGTGCTGTGAGCCGTAATCTCCCCATGGTGCCTTTCCACAATTCCCTTGGCAATCGCCAGACCCAATCCCGAGCCCCCGGTAACCTGCGATCTGGAGCGCTCCGCCCGGTAGAACCGCTCAAAAATATGTGGAAGATCCCCCTCCGCAATCATCTCGCCGAAATTGCTGATCCGCACAACTGCATCGTTACCTTCACAGCTGAGTCCAATCTCAAGCCTTCTTCCATCCTTCCCGTACCGGATCGCATTGGCAATCAGATTCTCATAAGCACGCACCAATTCGTAAGGTGCCGCTTCAATCCACAGCGATTCGGTATCATCCTGCAGTTCATAAGTCATGCCTGCACGGGTCAGTGCCGGAACCGATTCCTCCGCAAGCTGGCGCATAAATGCCTTGAGATCGAGCCGTTCCAGCACTAACGGCAGTCTGCTGCTGTTAACCCGCGTGTATTCAAACAAGTCGTCAATCAGCTTGCGCAGCACCAATGACTTCTGATAGGCAATCCCTACATAGTAACGTATCTCCGCCTCTTCCCGGCAGCGGTCCTGCTCAATATACTCCAAAAAGCCAAGCACCGAGGTCAACGGAGTGCGGAGATCATGCGATACACCGGTAATTAGCTCGTTTTTGGACTCGACAGCCTTGCGTTCTTCCAGCAGCGAATGCTGTAGCCGCTCAGACATAATGTTGATGTTCTCCGCAAGTACCCCCAGCTCGTCCGACGTTCGGACCTCAATCCGGTGCGATTCATCAAGCTTCGTGATCTGCTGGATACCGCTGGTGATCTCTTCGAGGTACGAGACGATTTTACGCGTATAGATGAAAAAGAAGATCAGGAAGCTGGCAATCCCGACAGCGGTCATCAGCGGCGCTGAACCGATATGGTTGATCATCCATTTCAGAGTACGCGAATACAGTGCGGAGGGCTGCGCCGGCTGCAGATAATTTAAAGAGTTAACCAGCCGATAGCCCGCCAAAAGCAGAGCTGCCCCCGACAAAATACTCAGCACAAAGGCCCAGATAAACTTCCAGCGGATGGTGCTTATATATTTGGTGTTCACTACAGTTCCCCTCAGCTTTCAGGATGGATGATCCAGTTTGTAGCCAATGCCCCATACAGTCTGCACATAACGGGGCTGCTTTGCGTCCAGCTCGATTTTGTCGCGGATATTGCGGACATGCACCATCACGGTGTTGCCACCATCCAGAAAAGGCTCATTCCACACTTTCAGATAAATCTGCTCCATACTGAGCACCTGTCCCTGATGCCGCGCCAGAAGTTCCAGGATAGAAAACTCGCGGGGTGTCAGCTTCACCTTGCGATTGTCCACACTTACCTCATGCCGAAGTGTATCTATCAGCAAATCTTCAAAGATCAGTTCGTGCTCATTCGTTCTGGCAGAAGTGTCCCGATTCAATTTATGGTAACGGCGCAGCTGCGATTTGGCCCGCGCCACCAGTTCCAGCGGATTAAACGGCTTGCCCACATAATCGTCTGCACCGATGCTGAGTCCAAGGATTTTGTCCATATCGGCATTCTTGGCGGAGAGCATAATAATCGGCATGTTGCGTTCTTCACGAATCTTCATGCAGGCGGCAATCCCATCCATGTGTGGCATCATCACATCGAGTATAATGAGATCCACCTCTTCCTTGCCAAGGCATTCAAGCGCCTCCCTTCCGTCAAATGCCTTAAGCAGCCGGTACCCCTCATTGCGAAAATAGATATCCAGCAGTTCCACAATCTCCACTTCATCATCCACCAGCAGTATCGTTTCTTGGTTCACGGGCATTTAATCCTTTCCTTAGCTCTTTCCATTAGTCTATAAGAAAAAGTTCAGGGAAGGCAACCATACGGTCGGGCTTGATCGGGGTAATATTATTCAGCGGTGTTTTTTTGCGGTACAATTAGTTAAAACTTAAATTAATATGGTGTTGGACACTTATTCATCAACGGGAGGGACTGCAGGTGAAAAAATTATTGACCGGCATCCGTAAAGGATACGGAAAGAAGCTCGTCTCGATTCACCTGTGGAATGCCTGGCTGGTCTTAATCCTTGCCGTTAGCGGTCTGATGCTAGTGGGCGGCTTCTGGAGAGAGCTGCTGGGCGAGGGCAGAGTGTGGCTGAAATGGGGCCATATCGTATTTGGACTGGCGCTGTTGATCCCTGTGGTCTACTATCTGTTCCTGGCAGCGAAGCACTGGAAGCGGCTGAAGGGTAAACCTGCGCAAAAAGCCAACGTCCTCTTCGTGCTTACGCTTTTGATCGGCTGGCTGATCTCAGGGGTTGTGCTCTGGCAGTTCAGGCTTGCCGGGCCGAGAGCAGCGAATACTGCGTTATTCATTCATGATCTGCTGACCTGGGTCGGCCTTCCAGTTATCATCTATCACTCCATTACCCGGGTGAAATGGTTGAAGGAGCCCCAGAAGCGCACGATTGTGGCAGAAGCTGTCCCCCTTGAAGAGGCCTCTTCACCCGCAGGACGGGCACGGCGCGCGGCTCCTTCTGAAGCCCAGCCTATGTATTCACGCCGTGGTTTCATCAAGGCTGCGGTAGGCGCAGGGCTTGCTGTCACGCTCGGCCCTACTTTTGTCCGCTGGATCGGTAAATCCCTGCAGTTCCCGGGTACAGCCGACTATACGGCAACCAATGCCAATGCATTGATTCCAGATCCTATTCCGCTGGCGGAATCGGCACCTCCTATCGGCGGGGGAGCCGAGGGCAGCTTTCGCGTATATACGGTCACGGCCATTCCTGCGTTCGACAACTCCAACTGGTCTTTTACCATTGATGGGCTGGTGGATAAGAAGCTGAGCTGGAACTGGGAAGAGTTCGTCAAGCTGCAGCGCGAGGTACAGGTCAGTGATTTTCACTGCGTGACCGGCTGGTCTGTGTACAAAAATACATGGGAGGGCCTCCCCCTCTCGAAGCTGCTCGATATGGCCGGTGTGCAGCCTGAGGCCGTCATGGTCAAGCTCTACTCGGGAGACGGTGTCTATACGGACTCACTCACTCTGGATCAGGCGAGGATGGACGATATCATGGTGGCCGTGATGCACGATGGCAAACCTATCCCCAATCAACTCGGCGGGCCGGTTCGACTGGTGACTCCGCAAATGTATGCCTATAAGTCCGTCAAATGGCTGAACCGGATTGAGTTAATCAATGAAGATTATACCGGGTACTGGGAACAGCGGGGATACGATAAGGATGCCTGGCTGCCGGGTGCGAAGCGGGTGTAATGTAGCTTTTGTCCTCTATTCAGTACAAAAACCTCCTTTCCCAATCCGGGATTTGGAGGTTTTTTGGTTCTTGCTTAATGGATCACAGGCTGGTGAAGGAAGCGTCGTACAGGCGGAACATGGTTTTGTAGCCGGACTCGTCAATCTTGATTCCAACATCCAGGCGCCCCGATATCTCCAGCGGACCTGAGGTGTACCGGAGCTTACTGCCTTCAGGAACAAATACGATCATAATCTTGTTCCAGTAGGTCTCATCCCCATTATCAAACGGACATTCGGCACCCGGTTCGGGAATAAGCAGAAACCAGTTTTTCTCAAAAGAAAGGACCTCACCCATGAAGCCCTTAATGGTCACCTGCTGTCCGCTGAGATCCCAGAAGTGCTCTGAGGGCCGGGTCTGATCGTCTCCATCAAAAAAACCACTCCAGTCTATGGCCTTATTCCCTGTGGAGGCAGCACTCACGGTAGCCGCTGCCGCTGGTGCCGCAGACGGAGACAGTGACGGTGACACGCTTAATGCCGGAGCAGATCCAGCCTTGACGGGTTCCGCTACAACGCTGCTCCCCCCGGTATCCTTAACCGCTGCCGCTGGGCGTGGGCTTTGTACAGAAGAAGAGGCGGCCGGGCTCGGGGTAGTAGTTACAGTCTTTCCGGAGGGCTTCCGGGTAGCCGTCCCTACAGGTGCAGCAGTAGGCGCGGGAGACGGCTTGAACGTAACCGTCACCTTAGATCCGGCATCCGTACCTTTGGATGGAGCAGCGGATGCAGCAGCTCCGTCTTTGGCTACTGGAGCAGTGGCCTGCGGAGACGGGTATGAGGATATCTGTGCTTCCTTCGCGACTTCCTCAGTGCTCTGCGGAGCTTCTGACACCGCCGTAAAGGACTCCCCGTTTCCGTTAGTAGCAGCATTCTGGCCACATGCCTGAAGCAGCAGCATACCTGTCACAGCTCCTGACAGCAGAAGCATTCTTCCTTGTAGTCGTATCAATTGAACGTACCTCCTATGATTTGAACAAGGCGAGCGGATGCATCCGGTACATCCGGAAGGCCGGTCCAAGCGAGGACAGCAGACCTATAGCCAGCGCACCAAGCACAATAAGCCCATGCTCCGGTGTCCAGTGGTAGGGCTCGATTTGAATACCCGCCTGCGAGAACAGCATATCCTTAAGCAGATAAGCTCCGAGATGTCCGATTACAAGCCCCACGATAAGTCCGGTTGCTGTTACCAGCAGGCCTTCTGTGGTCAGGGAGAGCCATACGTAGGCCCGTGATTTTCCGAGAAGACGCAGTATTCCGACATCCTTGGTCCGCTCCGAGGCTGCTGCAACAAGAGATAATAGAATCGCAATAGCTGCGAGCAGCACACATATGGCTGTCAGCATCCCAAGCAGCCGGGAGCCCTGATCCACTGCATTCAACACCTCGGACACAGCCTTGCTGGTATACGCCGCCTGGACACCATTGCTGCCATCGAACGCCTGCTTCAAATCATGGGCCCCCAGCAGACTGGCCGGCTTAACGAGCACCGCCGTAATCTCCCGTTCCTCAGGCGCGAGCCCGTGTACAGCCCAGGCATAGTCCACCGTTGTAAAGACCGCACGGTCATCTGGAGTATGGAGCTCTGGAAGAATACCCGCTACCCTGTATCGAAAATCCTCATGGGCATGCCCGCCTGACTCTCCGGCTTCATGTTCCTCCTCATGACCCTCCTCGTGCTCAGCCGCTGCGGATTCGTGGTCTTCTCCCTGCACAAGTCCATGCGCCCCCGCAAAGGTATCGCCTACCTTCAGTCCTAGTGACTGGGCAACATACGAGCCGATAATCGTATCACCGGTATGGGCATACATCTTACCTTCCTGCAGCCTGCTGCCGCCATAGCGGGTGAAGAAGTAACCGGAATCTATCCCGACAATCGGATACCCCTTGTAGTTATCGCCCGTGGTCATCGCAAAGGCGGCTTCCACAGACGGGTCCTGCCGTGCCTCATCCAGAACAGTGAGCGGGATATTCCCGGTTGGTGCGCCGATATGATAAAAGGTATTGAGCACCAGCTGCGTCTCACTTCCCGCTGCTCCTATGACAAGGTCAAAGGGTCCATATCCCTTCTTGGCCCCCTGCTCCACACTCTGCCGGGAGAGGACAAGCAAAACGATAAAAGCAACGGTAATCGCCACTGCACACACGGTAAGAAGAGATAGGAATCGCCGGTGCAGTACATTGCGGAGAGTGAGCCGGAACAGACTCATAGCGAAATCCCCTCCTTGTCCACCCCACTGAGCGAAGAGCGCTGCCGGGATAATGCCTCCCGCCGCACTTCATTGATATCCTGAATGTTCAAGCGGCGTGGAAACCGTTCAGCCATATTGAGGTCATGGGTTACCACGATTAAAGTGTGTCCATGCGCCGCGCTAAGCTCCAGGAGCAGAGAGGATATCTCATCGGCTGTCTCCCAGTCCAAGCTGCCGGTCGGTTCATCTGCCAGCAGAAGCGGCGGGTGATTGACCATGGCCCTTACAATAGCAACACGCTGCTGCTGCCCGCGTGAGAGCTGGGAAGGCAGATGCCTTCCGCGGCCACCCAGACCTACCTGCTCCAGCCAGCCGTCCACTATGCGCCGTCTCTCCTTTTGCGGAAGCCGGGCCGTCATGGCAATCTCGACATTCTGCCGTGCGGTCAGCGAAGGAATCAGATGGAAGTCTTGAAGCACATAGCCGATAGCAGAAGCACGAAAGGCATCGCGCTTCGCCTCAGTTAACTCGTGAAGCGGCTGCCCGTCTACGGTAATTCTGCCGCTGTCTGCACGCATAATGCCGCTGATCAGGTGCAAAAGCGTGCTTTTACCGGACCCGCTGGGTCCGGTAATGGCTACGCACTCTCCCTTTTCAACCTTCCAAAGGGGGATATTGAGAATCGGTACAGCTCTGCCGTCCACTTTGAATTGTTTGGTCAAATTCTGAATCTGAAGCAATAAGAGCCACTCCTATCTGAGCACAATGCGTTCGGATAACGCATCCCAGGTTAAGGTCGTGCCCTTCAACTGGTTGAATGCACTAAGCGGAAGGTAGAGTACGTTGTTATCCACATCCACCGTGTATGCGGCCGCTTTGCTGTTCAGCTTCGCTGTTTTAGCGGTCAGATCGACCTCGATCGTATTCTTTCCAATAGTGAGTTTGGCAGCAGAAGCATTCCCTGTATAGGTTCCTCCAAGCGCCTTAACCAGAGCCTGAGCCGGGTAGAGCACCTCATTGTCGCGGCTGATTTTGAATTTCGGATAGACATACTTCGACTGCAGCTCTGCGGAACGCTTGTTCAGATCCAGTCCCAGTATTCCCGCTCCCATAGTTGCGATCTGCGTATTGTCAATCTGTCCCTTCACCTTGTCAGCAATCGGGCCATACGCCCACACCCCAACATCCACTGCAGAGTGGCCGTGACCCGACCAGCCGACCAGCAGGCGCTTGGAGATCACTGCATTATATGCGCCCTCCCGTTTGTACGAAGATCCGTCACCATTCATAATCTGGGTAACTTCCTCCTCCGTCAGATCCGTGATCCAGGTGTTTGCCGTTACGATCTTGCGGATCTCTTCCGGTGTCTGCGCTGCTTCAAGATCTGCTGCCAGACTCTCGGAGGAGTGCTTCTGCTTGTTCCACAGATCGATGTTGATCTCATAGATATTGTCACGCGAGAGTGAGAGACCGCCTGTCTCATGGTCAGCAGTAACCACTACGGAGGTGTTACCGTTTTTCTTCGCAAATTCAACTGCTGTCTTGAAGGCGGCGTCGAAGTCAAGCGCTTCCTGCACCAGGGTCGGCAGATCGTTGGCATGACCGGCATGGTCGATACGCCCGCCTTCAATCATCATGACGAAGCCGTCTTTATCGGCGGACAGAATATTCAGTGCCTTGGAGGTCATCGCCGAGAGGCTTGGAATTTCCGGAGTGCGGTCTGGCGTGTAAGCCACATGGGAGTTACCGAACAAGCCTAACACCTTGGTATTCTTGGAAGTAAGTGCATTTAAGGCTGCGGTATTCTCAACCACCGTATAGCCTTTGGCTTTGAAGTCAGGCAGCAGGTTCTTATCCGTACGCTTGCCCTTCTCATCCTTGGTCAGGAAAAACTGCTTCCCGCCGCCCATGAGCACATCTACACCGCTCTCCAGATACTGTGAGGCTATCGCCGATTCATTGTCACGGTTACGGACATGGGAAGCATACACGGCTGGTGTGGCGTGGGTGATCCGGGCAGTGGTCACAAGACCTGTGGCCTTGCCTGCACTCTCGGCAGCTTCAATGATGGAAGCAAAGGGCTTGGAGATATCCTCGTTTGAGACGCTGATGCCTGCGTTATAGGTTTTATGGCCTGTAGCAAATGCAGTACCGGCAGAGGCGGAGTCTGTGACGATCCCGGATACGATTTTTCCGCTGTCCTCTCCCCGGTCTGCATATGTAGTAGCTTGTCCCACGTAGTATGGATCGAGATTCAGGTGCTTGACTCCCTTGGTATATTGCTGAAAATATCTTGCCGCAGACACTTGAGCCGGGCCCATGCCGTCGCCGATCAGAACGATAAGATTCTTAGACTGGGCCTTGGCAGCGCCCCCGGAATTAGCCGGGCTCTTGGCCGCCCCTGCAAGTGTTGCTCCTGAGACTACGGCTGCCGCCAATCCTCCAAAAATCATGCCCCTCATTAACTTGTTCATCATATACCCCTTCCTCATTGTGACGGTTCTAATCCCAAGCTTACCTTGGAAAGATTAACTAACTGTCAAAATAAGTATGGAGTTGTATTAAATTATCAAGTGTTCATGTGAAACATATAAAGGCTACTCATATAAAAAGCCCTGTATCCCTCCGCCGTCAGGCAAAGGAAGTACAGGACTCCTGTTCTGTTACATTCAATATCCGTTGATAATCCTTATTCTACATCTCCAGCAGGCGGATCAGCTCGTCTTCATCCTCAATGACTTGAATGCCGAGCTGCTGAGCCTTGGCCAGCTTGCTGCCCGCCTTCTCCCCGGCGATGACCAGGTCAGTCTTCTTGGAGACGCTGCCGGATACCTTGGCTCCCAGAGCTTCCAGGCGTTCGGCGGCTTCCTCGCGGGTCATTTTTTGCAGGGAACCGGTCAAGACAACTGTTTTGCCGCTGAAATAGGTATTCGTATTGACTACACGCGGAGCTTCAGGAGCCTTGGCCTCTACCCCCAGCGCCCGCATACGGTCGATGCTAACCACTACGAACGGGTCGGCAAAATAATTCACGATGCTCTCCGCCACAATCCCTCCGATATCCGGCAGTCCGGCCAGTTCCTCCGCTGTAGCAGACATGACGGCTTCCAGGCTGCGGTAATGGTCGGCCAGCATTCTTGTCGTGGCTTTGCCGGTATTAGGAATGCCGAGTGCATAGAGGAAGGATGCCAGATCTCTCCCTTTGCTGTCTTCAAGTGCCTTCAGCAGATTCGCCGCCTTCTTCTCTCCGAACCGTTCCAGCTTCACCAGTTGGTCGAAGGTTAGCTCGTACAGATCCGCAGGCTCCCGTACACTAAGCTCTTCATGCAGCTGAGCCGCCGTCTTCTCACTGAACGTCTCAATATCCATGGCATCTCTGGAGGCAAAATGCGTAATCCGGCTGACAATCTGCGGCTTGCAGTCAAGCTTGTTGTTGCAGAACAGATGAGCGCCGCGCATCTCCAGCGGGAACCCGCAGGCTGGACATTCCTCAGGGAATAGTATCTCCCCGCCGTCACTCTCTTCTGTCACCTTACCCAGAATCTCCGGGATAACATCATTGGAGCGGCGGATGAATACCCGTGTACCCAGAGCAAACTTCAGATTCTTGCGCTCAATATCGCCTACGTTGTTAAGTGTGCAGTTCTGCACCGTAACACCGGCTAATTCTACAGCTTCTACCCGCGCAAGCGGAGTGACCTTGCCTGTACGTCCGACATTCCAGCTTACAGATTCCAGAATGGTTGTGGTCTCTTCCGCCTCGAATTTATAGGCTACGGCCCAGCGCGGGAACTTGTCGGTATAGCCCAGCGCCTCACGGATGCGGAAGTCCGTGACCTTAATAACCGCTCCGTCAATCAGATAATCCAGACCGGAACGGCTCTCTTCAATCTCTGCCAGCTGCTCGGTCACATCATCGAAATTGCTGAAATAGTTGAGGTAAGGGTTAACCTTGAACTGGTTGCTGCGCAGGAAATCCATCATCTCCTGATGATCGGCGAACTGCACGCCCTCTGCATACCCCACATTATAAAAGAAAGCATTCAGCCTGCGGTCGGCAGTCATCTTCGGGTTCAGGTTGCGCAGCGCACCCGCCGCACCGTTGCGTGCATTCTTCAGCGGCTCTGCTGCGCGGGTATTATAATCCGCCAATACAGACAAATTCATAATTCCCTCGCCCTGCACTTCAATAACGCCTTCCTTGAACGGAATATTCAGCGGAACGGACTTGATCGTCTTCACCTGAGCCAGAATTCCCTCACCTGTCACCCCGTTGCCACGGGTAGCTGCTTGTACAAGCGCCCCGTCACGATAGGTCAGGTTCAGCGTCAAGCCATCGAACTTCAGCTCCACGGCATAACACGGCTCCGGCAGCGGATTGTCCGGGTTCTTGGTGTTATAATCATTCACCAGCTTCAGCACACGGGTGTTCCAGGTACGAAGCTGTTCAATGTTCTGTGCCTTATCCAGACTCCACAGCGGTGCCAGGTGGCGGTGCGGTGTGAACCCCTTCAGCAGCTCCCCGCCTACCCGCTGGGTCGGAGAATGCGGCAACACAATTCCGCTCTCCGCTTCCAGTGCTACCAGCTTATCGTAGAGAACATCGTATTCCTTGTCGCTGATCTGCGGGGTATCCAGCGTATAGTAGTGATAATTGTATTGATTCAGCTCGGCAACAAGTTCTTCCATCGTGAACATAATATCCATCCGGCACATCCCTCCGTCAAATGGGTTTCCTACGGTTAGCGTGATCCAAAAGCACTGCCGTTAATCGCAAGCTTGATTTATTCAACTTTGGTGATCGGCGCAAAGCCGGCCAGCAGGCGCTTGACGCCTACCGGGGCCGGGAAAGCAATCTGCAGCTCCGTATCGTTTCCGCTGCCCTTCACGGCTACAATGGTGCCGATGCCCCATTTGCCGTGGGACACCTTGTCGCCCGCCTTGAAGCCTCCGGCCTCGGCAGCCGCCCCGGCCCCGCCCGTCGTGCGCTGCGCGCCTCCGCTCGTCACCACCACCCGGCCCGCGCCAGGCACCGCGCTTGCCGAGCTGCCGCTGCCGAAGCTGGCGGACCCGCCGCCTCCCGGCGCGTTCCCGGCAGCAGCGGTGCGGCTGCCGAAGTTCCCCCGGCTGCCTCCGCTTCCGCCGAAGCCTCGCCCGCCATAGGCACCGCCTGCCTCCGCGCCTCCGCGCCGGAAGCGGTCCGATTCACGGACGGTATCTTCCTTCAGCTCCTCCGGAATCTCCTCCAGGAAGCGGGACGGCGCATTCGCGTTCGTCCGCCCGAACAACGTGCGCATCCGTGCGCAGCTGAGGAACAGCTGCTTCTCCGCACGGGTAATGCCCACATACGCCAGCCGGCGTTCTTCTTCCAGTTCATCATTGTCCTGGAAGGCGCGGCTGTGCGGGAACACCCCTTCCTCCATCCCGATGATGAAGACGGTCGGGAACTCCAGCCCCTTCGCGCTGTGCATCGTCATCAGCACCACCGCATCACTGCGTTCTTCTTCATCCTTGACACTGTCGATATCCGCAACCAGGGCCAGATCGGTCAGGAAGGAGACCAGTGACTTGTCTTCATTGTTCTTCTCGAATTCCATCGTAACGGACAGGAACTCGTCAATGTTCTCCAGGCGTGAACGGGACTCCAGTGTATTCTCATTCTGCAATTCAAGGCGGTACTGGGACAGCTCCAGAATCTTCTCCGTCAGCTCTGTCACCGAGAGGAATTCCACCATCCGGTGCAGGGCTTCGATCATATCGTAGAATTCCACCAACGTGTTGCGGGTCCGTCCGGCGAACCCGAGATCATCCACCGTCTGCAGCGCCCGGAAGATCGAGACGCCCTGGGCAGCAGCCGCTGCCGCCAGCTTACCGACAGTGGTATCCCCCAGCCCGCGCTTCGGAACATTGATAATCCGCGTCAGACTGATATCATCATCGGGATTGGACAGCAGGCGCAGATACGCCAGCAGATCCTTAATTTCCTTACGGTCGTAGAACTTGATCCCCCCGACGATCTGGTAGGGAATATCCGATTTGATCAGAATTTCTTCTATTACACGGGACTGGGCATTCGTACGGTACAGAATCGCATGGTTCTGGTAGGCCTGTCCCTGCTTCACATTCTTGCTGATCTCCCCGGTAACGAAATATCCTTCGTCATGCTCAGTGTCACCACGGAACACCTTAATCTTCGCGCCTTCATCCGAGTCGGTCCACAACTTCTTCGGCTTGCGGCCCGTATTGAGGGCAATGACGCCGTTGGCGGCATTCAGAATGTTCGAGGTGGAACGGTAATTCTGCTCCAGCAGAATCGTCTGGGCTTCAGGGTAATCCTCTTCGAAGTTCAGAATGTTCGAGATATCCGCCCCGCGCCAGCGGTAGATCGACTGGTCACTGTCTCCGACCACGCAGATCCGGTGGTGGCCTTCAGCCAGCATCCGGCAGAGCATGTACTGCGCCCGGTTCGTATCCTGGTACTCATCGACATGAATATACTTGAACTTCTTCTGATAGAAATCCAGTACATCCGGCTTCTCCTTGAACAGCTCGATCGTCTTCATAATCAGGTCATCGAAATCCAGGGAGTTATTGCTTCTCAGCCGGTGCTGGTATTTGGTGTATACCTTGGCCACCAGACCTTCAAAATAATCGCCAACCTTCTGCTCATACTGCGCCGGTGTAATTAACTCATTCTTGTTCGTGCTAATAACCGCTTGAACGGCCTTCGGCTCGAACTTCTTGGTGTCGATGTCCAGATCCTTCATACAATTGCGGATAACGGACAGCTGATCTGTCGAATCCAGAATGGAGAAGTTCGACGTGAAGCCAATCTGATCAATATCCTTCCGCAGAATCCGCACACACATGGAGTGAAAAGTGGATACCCAAATATCCCGGCCCTCCGGCCCAACCAGCTTGGAGACACGCTCCTGCATCTCCCGGGCGGCCTTATTCGTGAACGTAATCGCCAGAATCGCCCAAGGCGGTGCCTTACGGTTCGCGATCAGCCAGGCAATCCGGTGGGTCAGCACGCGGGTCTTGCCGCTGCCTGCGCCAGCCATAATGAGCAGGGGGCCTTCAGTTGCTTCTACAGCCTGACGCTGCGGGGGATTCAGACGGCTTACGGCGTCTTGTATGTTAACAAGTTGCATGTGTTACATGCTCCTTTCTGAATATAAGCTACGCTCATGATCTATCAATTCTCCCAGTCCATCTGCGGGGTATTCCGCACAGCCTGGACCGTCAACAGCGCTTGTTCCACATTGCTATAAATAATATTGCCGACCACTACTGTATCACATAGTGCGGCTACATGCTTGGCTTCCTCTGCACCTGCAATTCCGCCTCCATAGAAAAGCTGGCTGTGCTCAACCACTTCCCTGACCTCGCGCACAATCTCCAGATCTCCATAGCGTCCGCTATATTCAAGGTAGACCACCGGGAGGTTCATCAGCTTGTCTGCAATCTGCGCGTAGGCCCCCGCACCAGCCGCATCCAGCGAGCAGTCCGCACCGGTCAGGCGCGCAACCGAGGAATCGCTGTTCAGCACAATATAGCCCTCTGTCAGCAGCAATTCCCATGGGATCAGACTGCCGAAGCGTTCAATCGCCCGGCGGTGATGGCCGAGAATCCATGAAGTATCGTCAGTGTTGAGCACCATGGGAATCATGTACAGGTCAAAACCGGGCACAGCGGCCTCCAAATCCGAAATCTCCAGCGCGCAAGGCAGGTCATACTGCCGGATTCTCGCAAGCAGACTCATTGTATTCTCATAAGTCACGCCGGTAGAGCCGCCTACGATGATCGCATCGGTTCCCGACTGGCAGACAGCGGCCAGCTCCTTGTCACCAAGCACACGGTCCGGGTCCAGCTTGAATACATGCCGCCACGGCCTGATCATTTGCCGCATCTCGTTCATCTTTGTCCATCCTCATTGTTCATCTAAGTGAATATACACACTCCTGTGCACGCAAAATCCGTATCTCTAGTCTAAGTCAGTACGAAGGGGAGTGTCAATTTAAAAGAGAACAAAATGCGAACATTTTTTCGCATATTTGCCTTGGACTTCTCCTCGATCAGCGGAGACCCTTGATCCGGTTCAAGTCGTTTTCCGGGACAAAATCAGTATAGAACCCGTCAACCCCCAGCCGGGACAGCTCCAGAATTTCCTTCTCCTCGTTCACGGTATGCACGTAGACTCTGGCACCCGCTTTTTTCAAGTTACGCACGAAGCTCTTGGTAGCCCTGGTTGTCGGCATCGTGATGTCCACGCCGGTCTGCTTGACGAATTCAATGACCACCTCGTCGCTGTCCTCTGTCTGGTATAGGGTATAGATGATTTCCGGAAAAGCGTAAACCTGCTTCACCACCTCCAGCATCTCCCGGCTGTAAATCTGCGGAACGATCCGCTCCAGCAGCGCAGGGTCCTTCTTCCGGGCGGCTTCTACAATGAGCTGAAATTGCTTCGTTACCTGCTGCGGCTCCAGCTCCTTCGTATCCGTTACAATATAGGTATCCGGGTAGATCTCCATCAGATTGACGATTTTCTCAATATCCAGCGGAGAGTAGAGTTCCAGCACCGGGCTGTTCATCACTTCATCGTGAGTCAGCACCTCTCCCTGCTTGTCAGGAGGAAGAACCTCCTGTTGACCCAGCTTTTTACTCATCCCTGTAGTCCATTCATGACGGGCCACGAGCTGTTCATCACTGGTCAGCAGCAGGTCCGCCTCAAAGATCCGGGTCCCCTGCTCATAGTTCGCAATAAAAGCGTCCTTGGTATTGGTATACGCCTTGTCATTGATTCCGCCCATGGCATGGGCAATGACCCTGTGGGCCGCGAAGCCTGTAGCTGGCTGTTTTTCTTTTCCTCCAAGCATCAATACAAGCAGAAGTGCAACAGCCCCGATCATAGTAATAGAAGCAATAAGTTTTGTTCTCTTCATGATGGCAGTCTCCTTTGCAAGTAGTAGAGAGTGTCTGCTAAAAAAGCAAAAACGGCTGTGTCATCCTCAAGGGGCAGCAACCGTTTTTTAGCGGAGAATATAATATAGATAAGACCGTGTATTAATAAGCGTTCTTGAAACCGTTACGAATCGTCTTGGCAATAATCCGGATGTCGAACAGCAGAGACCAATTCTCGATATAGAAAATATCATGCTTGATCCGGTCCTCAATCGAGGTATCCCCGCGCAGACCGTTGCTCTGAGCCCAGCCGGTAATCCCCGGCCGCACATGATGCTTAACCATATACTTCGGAATCTCGCCACGGAACTGTTCTACAAAGAATGGGCGCTCCGGACGCGGACCGACCACACTCATCTGCCCGAACAGCACATTGAAGAATTGCGGCAGCTCATCCAGACTCGTTCGGCGGATAAACGTTCCAAAGCGGGTCCGGCGCGGATCTTCCTTCGTGCTCCAGCCTGTGTCCACTTCACCATCCGTCTGCATTTTCATGGAGCGGAACTTGTACATCATGAAATTACGGCGGTTCAGGCCCACCCGCTCCTGCTTGAAAATCACCGGTCCCGGTGAAGTCAGGCGCACTCCGAGTGCTACAATCAGCATCACCGGAGACAGCATGAGAATGGCGAACAAGGCGAACACAATATCAAACGCACGCTTCGCCATTTTGTTCCCGGCCATATCCAGCGGAATATCGCGTACATTAATCATCGGCATCCCGGCAAAGTTATCGAAATACGGACGGGCCGGCAGGTAATCGAAGAAGTCAGGAATAATCAGCGTCCGCATCCCGGCTTTCTCACAAGTTGCAATAATAGCCGGGTATTTCGAGTGGGCATCCAGCGGCAGCGCCAGAATGACCTCATCGACAGGGAGCATCTCCAGCATAGCCTCCAACTGATCCACTGTGCCCAGAATCGGCTTATACCGTTGCTCTTCAATACCATCCCACTGATGGAAGTCATCCAGGAAGCCAATCGCCTCATAGCCCAGCTCCGGGTACTGCTCCAGGTTGTTATAGAATCTTTTACCCAATGTGCCTGCACCAAGAATCAGGACGAACTGGCGGTTGAAGCCTTTTTCACGCAGCGACTTCAGCATCTTCTTCAGCACATAACGGTATAGCATAATGGATAGAATATTGAAGCCCATGTAGATCGCCAGGTATTGCCGGGAGACATCAATCTCCCTCAGGAAGAACATCAGGCCCAGCAGAATAAAGATCCCCATGGCATGAACCTGAAAAACCTTCAGGAATTCATCAATAAACCGCTTCTTGCGCTTGGGCAAATATAGAGACACTACAATACCGATCAGTACGGCTATGGCCCCGTAGATAATACTCCAGTACCCATAAGATTCTATAGGCAGCGTCCGGTAGGATTCCAGCAAGCCGCTCTTGAACTTCAGCCACCAGGCCGCAAGGAAGGACAACTGGATCACGATAAAGTCGGCTACCATATATAGTTGGGTCAAAAATTTTTGATTCCGGCGAATCATAATCTCACCTCAGCCTTCGATTCATTGCGGATACCAGCTTCCCCGGGAACATTCAGACTCTGTGCGGGTGTAGGTACCTTACGCGGGGCAATCAATGCGTTGCGCAGCAGCGATAGAGTGAACTTAACGCCGACGCCCGCATAGACCGCTCCATTTATCATACTGTTGTAGCGGCTGCTATAATGCTTCTTATGAAATAAAATCATGGCCCGGTGAAACTCATACACAATCTTCAATGGTCTGCGGCGCGCACTGCCACCCTTCAGATGTACGATGGATGTCTGCGGATAATAATAGATCCCCCAGCCCGCTTCCTTGATCCGGTAACACCAATCCAGATCCTCTCCATACATGAAAAAGGTCTCATCCAGCCCGCCCACCTGCTCAATCGTCTCCCGGCGCAGCAGCATGAACGCTCCAACCAGACAATCTACCGGATATTCGTCATCCGGGTCCAGATAGCCGAGCTGATAGCCGTTGAACTTCGGACGGTCCGGGAACAGCTTACTGAAGCCAAAGGCATAATAAAAGGACGCAGACGGTGTAGGAAACCCTCTCCGGCAGGCCTTATCCAGCGACCCATCCGGCAGAATCACCTTACACCCGGACGCGCCAAGATCCGGACGGCTATCCATGAACTCAAGCATCGTCTCCAGCGTATCCTTACGGATCACTGTATCCGAATTGAGCAGCAGCACATAACGCCCGGAAGCGACCTCCATCCCCTGGTTATTCCCCTTGGCAAAGCCTACATTCTCCGAATTGGCGATTAACAGCACCTCCGGGAACTCCTTGCTTATCGTCTCCACCGAGTCATCCTGGGAGTTATTATCTACTAGAATAATTTCATAGGAATACCTTGTCTCCGAATCATACACCGACCTCAGACAATCCATCGTCAGGCGGCATGTGTTGTAATTTAGAATCAATATACTAACATCTACATTCACTGCTATACTCTCCTGACAAATATAGTAATCTATCGACAATTATTATAACACAAAAACCCCGCTGATAGGCAGGGTCTGTTCAGGGAGGTTTTTACAAGCTAAAGGATATAAATGAGAATCTCTAATCGGTCATTGGGGTAAAATCCCGCTTCTAGACGGCGTTGTCCAGATATCAATTTAAAAAATCATTAGTAACTATGATTCTATTTCCTGGTCGGTCTACCCAATATAATTTCTTGCCTACTAGTTCAACCCCCTGACCTGCCCCATATGTTGGCGCTTTAAGCCTTTCAATAAATTCAAATGAATTTCCATTGAATTTATAATGGTCCAAACCTTGTGTATATTTCTCACCGTATTTGTTAGAACCATGAAGATTACCATACAGTTCATTATCTTTGAAAACTATACCTTGATATCCTCCCTCGCCCCCAAACTGTGCAGACAGTGCATAACTAGCTTGATATTCAAAATTACTATTGTATCGCTTAATTTCATTTATATCATGATAAACTACCCAGAAGGACCCCTTATATGTTGCTAGTGACTCTGCAGTGCCCTTTCCGATATCATACTCCTCTACAAGCTTTAAATCAGGTAAGCTATATTTAACAATCCGACTTACACGTTCTTCTTCCGGTGGAGCAGAGTTGAAATTATAAACTGTAGCATACAGATAAGAGCCAGATACAAAACAATCTCCAAAGGACATGAACCGCCCTTTTCCATCTCTGCCTACATAAGCATTCTTTTTTTCTATTATATATTTTCCTGAAACATCATATACAGAAATCGTGTTTGACAGAGTGAAATTTATATCCCTATCAGACGTCACATAAATTCTTTTCTGGTCAGCTCCCACTCCCTGCCATGCTCTAAAATTTTTTTTCATTTGTAT
Source organism: Paenibacillus sp. FSL M7-0420 (assembly GCF_038002345.1). NCBI lineage: Bacteria > Bacillati > Bacillota > Bacilli > Caryophanales > Paenibacillaceae > Paenibacillus > Paenibacillus sp. FSL M7-0420. The sequence continues at coordinate 6,548,323 of NZ_JBBOCJ010000001.1, forward strand.
AGATTTAGTAACGAGGCCATTTCTACTACCAATTGTTGAAAAAGAAAACAAAGACGTCAAAACAATTATAAAAACAAACGCTTTTCTGATATTTATCACTCCCAGCTCATGAATCTCACAATTATTCGTTATTCTTGATTCAATAAATGAATCTTCAGCAAAAATGATTCCTAAATATTACACTTAAACATTAGTTACAATAAATTCCTAAAAATAATAAATCAAGAAAGCTCCCTAACTCATGCACAGGTTCTATAAATATTCACTTCTCAGGTGAGCAGTCAGCATTAAATTGAAAAAGCATAAACATTATCATCTCCCTCAAAGATCTGAAGGCTGATAATGCCGCTTAAATTTGTATATTATCCCCTATTTCCTGACACATGACCCTCTCCTGAATAAACCGGCGCTTACGCTTCAGGGCAGTTCTCTGTGCAAAGAAGGAGGTCCAGGCTCCTAATAGCTTAGGCTCTTTCAATAGCGAGTAGCCATGTGCGGCGATCTCATAAGGCAGAGAATTTAGCAGAGTGAGCAGCAGCGTGCGGGAGGGCTCGTTCTTGTAGATCATTTTATACCGGTTAATATAGGAGATCCGCTTGATGAACATCGCTTTGCCGCTCCGGCCTGACGTCTTCCAACCCCGCTCATGGTAGCCTATCGCTTCTGCATCATAGTAGGCCTTCCAGCCGAACAATTCTGCACGCCAGGCCACATCCACATCTTCCTTATACGCAAAAAAATCCGCGTCGAAAAACTCCCCCTCCACGCTGATATCCTCAATCATCCGCCGCGCGTACATCGCCGCTGCACCGGAGACACCGAATACTTCACCAGACTCATTCCACTGGTCAGCAGGCTCTCCTGCCCCGCGGTCAAACGCCCGCCGCGCCTTATTCATCCGCAGTCCGGTACTGTCCACCAGCGAATGATCCGCCTTCAGCAGCAGCTTGCCTGTGGCACTCCCAATCCGGGAGTCGGCCTCCATCCGGGCGACCAGCCTGGAGATATAATCAGGGGCCAGCGCAAGATCCGGGTTCAGCACCAGCACATAATCGGTCGTAGTACCGGCAATCGCCTGATTGTGTGCGGGGGCGAAGCCGGTGTTATCTTCATTTTCCAGGAGGACTAGGGTTGGGCTGGGGGGGCTCTCCAAACTTCCTACATAGTTGGCTAATGCTGCGTTATATGATGAGATTACTGCTTCGTCAACGGAGTGTAACGGATCGATAAGCATACGCGCTGATCCCTGGGTAAGCTCATGATAGAACGCCCTCACCGTCTCCGCCGATCCGTCTGTAGAAGCATTATCCACCACCACAATCTTTTTAACCGGATAATCCTGGCTGAGCACAGCCGACAAGCAATCCGCAATATCATCTGCGCTGTTATAAGTAACAATATGCACACTGACCGTTTTAAGTTTCATGGGGTACCTCGAGTTCCATATATTGATTAGTCGAACGTGTTACTCCCCATTATAACGAAAAAAGAGGTGCCGGGCTATGGAAGGTTGTTGAACCGCTCTCATCAAGACTATCGAATTACAATAAGAAACCCCTAACCATTAAGATGGATTAGGGGTGCTTCAACATATCTTGCAGCTATTTCAGCTCCAGCAAAAAATCTCTCAGCCCTTCACGCCATGGACGGATATCCTGGAACCCGTTGGTACGGATCGCCAGATGCTCCATCACCGAGTTGCGTGGACGAGGCGCCGGACGGGGAAATTGCTCCGTCGCACAAGGTTCAAGCTTCGCTGTAAACTTCAGCCCCAGAAGTTCCTCTGCTTCCGCAAAGATGGCCTGGGTGAATTCATACCATGTGCAAGACTCTGTGTTCGAGGCGTGGTACACTCCATACTTTTCAGTCTGGATAAGCTCAAGCAAGAATCTTGCCAGGTCCACCGTGTAGGTAGGTGAGCCCTTCTGGTCATCGACAACCTGCAGCAACGGCTTTTCCTGCCCCAGCTTCAGCATGGTTTTCACAAAGTTATTGCCGTATTTGCCGTAGACCCATGAGGTACGTACGATGAAATACTTAGACGATAGCGACTGGACTAATACCTCTCCAGCCCGTTTGGACTTCCCGTAGATACTCTTGGGATCGGTATTATCATATTCATGGTAAGGCTGTTCCCCCATGCCATCGAAGACATAGTCCGTACTGATGTAGACCAGCTTAGCCCCTGCCTTCTCAGCAGCCAGCGCCACATTCCGGCTTCCTGTAGCATTAATCAGGTACGCTGCATCCACATCACTCTCAGCTGCATCCACTGCCGTATGAGCCGCACAATGAATGACCACATCGGGAGCGAACGCACCAATCGTCTGCTGACACTGGTCCAGATCGGTAATATCCATCTCCTGACGGTCACAGCCCTGCACCTCATAACCCTGCCCTTGAAGCAAAAGCATAAGATCCTGCCCCAGTTGCCCGCCAGAGCCTGTGACAAACACCTTCATCTTCGCCATTACAGGGAATCCCCCAGACGGGTACCGTACTGGAGAGCGGCATATTTCTGGTATTCGCCAGACTGAATGCGGGTCCACCATTCTTTGTTGTTCAGATACCATTGAATAGTTTCCTTAATGCCGGTTTCGAATGTGTGCTTAGGCTTCCAGCCCAGCTCATTCGTAATCTTCGTTGGATCAATGCCATAACGGCGGTCATGCCCGGGACGATCCTGAACATATGAAATCAGCGAATCTGGCTTGCCGAGCTCTTGAAGCACAGTATTCACGATATGCACATTCGTCCGCTCATTGTTGCCGCCGATATTGTACACTTCACCATTCACGCCTTCATGAATAACCAGATCAATTGCGCTGCAGTGATCCTCAACATACAGCCAGTCACGGATATTCATTCCGTCACCGTATACAGGCAACGCCTGATCAGCCAGCGCACGGGAGATCATCAACGGAATCAGCTTCTCCGGGAACTGATAAGGACCATAGTTGTTCGAGCAACGGGTAATGTTAACCGGCAACCCAAAGGTTTCATGATAAGCACGCACGAGCAAGTCTCCGCCTGCTTTACTTGCAGAATACGGGCTGTTCGGCGTCAGCGGTGTCTCTTCCGTGAACAGGCCTGTAGCGCCAAGCGATCCATAGACCTCATCCGTGGACACTTGAACGAACTTAGACACACTATATTTCTTAGCCGCATCCAGCAGCACTTGAGTGCCCAGCACGTTCGTCTTCACGAACACTTCAGGCTCCAGAATACTCCGGTCTACGTGAGACTCGGCAGCAAAGTTAACCACTACATCTACACCGTCACCGATCAGCTTATCCATCGCCGCTACATCAGTAATGTCCGCCTTCACAAACGTGTAGTTCGGATGATTCTCAACAGATTTCAAGTTCTCCAGATTCCCCGCATACGTCAACGCATCCACATTGACGATCTGGTAATCAGAGTGTTGCTGCAGCATGTAGATTACAAAGTTGCTGCCGATGAAGCCGGCTCCGCCGGTGATTAGGAGTTTCATTTGTTGACCACCTTTGACTAATAATGATGATTGAGAGGCTATAGCTCCGAGAGGAAACCGCTGCAAGTCAGTGTCCCAAACGCCAGATCATTTCATAATATGCCACGCTCATGCTCAAGGGAATAACATTCGTTCACTTTGTATTGCACTTGGGTGTTGAGAAGAGTGTTTAGAAATTAATCCGTTCCTTCTCAACTACCAACGGCCGCTTTAAGACCTGTGTATGAATAGAACCAATATATTCGCCAATTATTCCTATAAAGAAAAGCTGAACAGAGGAGAATAAGAATAACCCTATGATGAGAGGCGCTGTACCTAGAGAAAAGTAATTCCAGAATATTATTTTAGCCAGTAAATAACCTACTGCTACCAGCAAGCTTAAAGCAGACATAGTAAATCCTAGCATTGCAGCCAGTCGCAACGGTATTTTAGAATGGTTAGTAATACCAAGCATCGCAATGTCATAAAGTGTATAAAAGTTGTTTTTAGTTATTCCACGTTTTCTAACAGGTTGCACATACTCAATTTTATAGCTTTCAAAACCAATATCAGAAATCAACCCTCTGAAGTAAGGATATGGATCATCAATCTCTTTTAGAATTTGAATAATTTGTTTATCATATAATCCAAAACCAGTATTATTCTTAGTCAGTTCAATCTCTGAAACACGATTAATAAAATTATAATACATCTTTCGTATTGCAAACATGGCCTTACTCTCATGACTTTGCGTCTTCACACCTAGAACAACCTTATATCCCTCTTCCCATTTATTCACAAAATCTTTAATCATTCCAGGAGGGTCCTGAAGATCCGCTACAAGTAAAATAGCAGCATCTCCCCCAGCCTGAAGGAGGGCATGATACGGAGATCGTATATGTCCAAAATTACGTGAATTAACAATGATTTTTGCGTTTGAGTCTTCTTTTGCAATATCTTTTAGAATTGCCACTGTCTTATCTTTTGATGCATTGTCAATAAATATATGCTCATAGACATAACCTGGCATCTCCGCAAAAACCGCCTTTACTTGAGTATAAAGCTCCCTAACATTCTCTTCCTCATTGTAACAAGGCGTTACTATACTAATTGTTTTCATTTTTATTCCTCATTCTTAATTGTTGGTAACCTGACTGGATACTCTCTAAAGAAGTATATCTAGGAAGATAGCCTATAGTTGAGGCCTCTCCATTTAAAGAATAATAGTTACTCTTTGAGCCTGTTATAGAATCGTAAGTGTAGCTAGTGTCAACTTGATATTTCAATCCATGTTCCCTAACAAAATAGTCCAAAATTTCAAATTTAGTCGCTGGCTTGAGAGAATACACATCATATACCCCGTTCTGTATATTCTCGTCCATGCAACTTTGCACAAGAGAAAGAAAATCTTCTGGATGTATATAATCTCTAAGGATATTTTCTGAAGATGTATTGAGTACTTTCCTCATCCCAACATGCTCAATTACATCAGTTAGAAGAAACTTTGAATCCACATCAATAAAAGCGCTAAAAAAACCGAATATCCTAAGGTCGACTATTTTAAACTTTTCTAGACTTCTATGTTTTGCCTCCGTATTCAACTTAGAAATCCCATAGTAATCTTTGAGTGATAAATTATTTATATTCAAATTAAGTAATTTAGTATTTGTTGCAGGTTTTTCAAAATCAGAGCCATATGCGGCCCCAGAACTAAGATTGATATATATAGAATCGGGATTATTTTGTATATAGCGAAGAATCATGTTGTCATATTGTTCTGTAATTTGAAATACACTAAAGGGATTCCGAAGAAGGTCTCCTGGGTTACCTACTCCTATACAATTAATAATAACGTTATAAGTATCTAAATCTTGAAACTGTTTATACTCTCTAAGATGAGTCTTGCCTTGAATGCTATTCTCAAATAAAAAGGAAGTCAGCCTCTCTTGATCCCGAGCGAATAAATATAATTCGTAATGTTCCGAAGAAGAAAGACCAACTATTAAGTTTTTCGCAATATGACCCGTAGCGCCAAATATTGCGATTTTCACACAATCCTTATTAAGCACTCTGAGAACCCCTTTTAAGTAGGAATGTCCATTTCATCAACAAGATCTATTAGCATTATTTTCTTTAACTCTTCCCTATCAAGATATGGGTACATATCTTCAATAGGTCTATTTACAACTAATTTAGGATGTACTTCTGTTTTCTTTTCCAACTTCACCTCAATAAATGCTGGTCCGTTAGTACTCAAGAACTGTTCAAGCTGATGAATATCATCCATTGTATCCATCTGATACGCAGGGATTGTATAAGCCTCAACAATTTTCATAAATGAAGGATTGGGATTCACAGTAGACTGCTGTCTGCCCTCAAAATACAAATCTTGAAATTGTCTTACCATTCCAAGAGAACTATTGTTCATAACAACCATTTTTATAGGTAAATTCAAACGAACAATAGTATCTAATTCTTGTATATTAAGTTGGAAGCCCCCGTCTCCTGCAATAACAAGAGTTTCCTCTCCATTTGCTAAGGAAGCGCCAATTGCAGCCGGTAAGGCAAACCCCATTGCTCCCATACCACCAGAGTTTAATAATCTTTGTTCTCCAGATAATTTGAAAGATTGCGATGCCCACATTTGGTGTTGACCAACATCTAGGCAAACCGCTCCAAACATTTCAGACTTAGACGAGAGTAATTCCATAAAACGGTTTGGTTCAATTTCATTAGCAACTGGAGTAAAAGAATAAGTAGGAAACTGATCTTTCAAAGACTCAATCAACTTCAACCATTTGGAAATATCCGGTTTATTAAAATCTGTAAGTGCTAAATTCATTTTCTCCAAGAACTCAGTAAGATTTGCTTTAACAGCCAGAGTTGCTTCAACCTTACTGTTGAGTTCATTATAATCAATATCAACATGAATTTTTATAGCACCGCGCCCAAACGTATCTGGTCTGGTTCCGGTTTGTCTACTATCTAGTCTTGACCCTAATATAAGTAATAGATCACAGTTGGCCAGGATTAGATTACTATAGCGGTTACCATATGACCCAATTAGACCAGAATATAAAGGATTATCATGTGAAATCACATCAATTCCCATTAATGAGCTTACAACCGGTATTCCCGACTTCTCTACAAACTGTGTAAGTGCTGCTGCAGAATTGCTAACTCTTACACCACCACCTGCCAAAATGAGAGGTCTTTTTGCAGCAGATAACATCTTAATAACATCTGCAATAACAGATTCACTGATTTCTGATTTTTTAGAAAGTTCATTAAAATATTCTTCACTATCATAGAAGCTGGCTAAAGTTTCAGGTTCAATTTGTGCTCTCTGAAGATTCATTGGAATATCTAATAATACTGGACCCGGACGTCCATTTTGGGCTAAATATATTGCTTTTTCCATTTCGTATCTTATTTGATCTGGATCAGTAACCATAGCAGCATACTTCGTTAAAGGTTTCGCTACACTAACAATATCTGTTTCTTGAAACCCAATTTGTCTGACAGGTCTATCGAACTTATATTCATAAGTGTTTACTTGTCCAGTAATGAACAAACACGGAACTGAATCGAAATAGCAACTACCTATTCCAGTAAGTAGATTTAATGCTCCAGGCCCACTCGTTGCCATTGCAACTCCAAGCTTTCCGTTCATTCTGGCATAAGCTTCAGCCGAAAATGCACCCGCTTGTTCATGGCGAACAGATATGCATTCCATATCATCTCTGAAGGAGACAGAATCCAACAAGTGGACTATAGCCCCTCCGATAAATTCAAAAACATGAGATACACCTTCTTGCTTAAGGCAATCTATTACATAATCGGATAGTTTCAACTAACCCCACTCCTTACAAAGACTCTTGGTAGTCCTTTATCTGTTTTACACAAACGTCAATTAGTTTTTCACCTTTCTGGTATGCAATCGTGAACTCTACAATTTTGTCAATCGCCTGCCTCAGGTTCCAGCGCGGGTGCCATTCCAATTCAGCAGCAGCCTTGGAACAGTCCAGTTTTAGATATCGCGCTTCGTGAGGTTGAGCACTGGTATCAACTTCAAAGCTGGCTCCCTCCCATATACTACAAATCTCCCGAACAATCCATTCAACAGGTTTGGCATCATCATCTAGAGGGCCAAAATTCCATGCACTAGCGAATTTCTCGCCATAATTATATAAATTCTCTGCTAATAAAAGATAACCACTCAAAGGTTCAAGTACATGCTGCCATGGTCTAATAGAATTTGGATTTCGAATAATAATTTTTTGATCAGTCAGAATAGACCTAATGATATCTGGCACTAACCTATCAACTGCCCAATCCCCACCACCAATTACATTACCAGCTCTGGCTGAAGCAACAGCAATCTTTCTACCATCAAGATGATTATTTAAAAAGGAATTTCGGTAAGCACTAGTCACTAGCTCAGAGCATGCCTTACTACTAGAGTAAGGATCATGCCCACCCAGTGGCTCGTTTTCTCTATATCCCCAATGCCATTCCTTGTTTTCATAACACTTGTCAGTTGTAACATTAACTACAGAAACAACACTTGGACAATTCCTGACGGCTTCCAGTAAATTGACTGTACCCATAACATTCACTTCATAGGTTTCGACTGGACTCTTATAAGACTCCCGCACTAACGGCTGAGCAGCCATATGGATAACAATTTCAGGTTGAGCCTGGAGCATAGCTCTCTTCAATCTTTCGCCATCTCTAATATCAGCTATCACACTGTTTTTCAATAGATCCTTTATATTGCATAAGTCAAATAAATTAGGTGTAGTAGAAGGCTCTAAAGAATATCCTGTAACTTCAGCGCCCAAGGAACTTAGCCATAAACTTAGCCAAGATCCCTTAAAGCCCGTGTGACCAGTCAGAAATACTTTTTTACCGTTCCAAAATTGCTTGTTTATCATTTTGTTCTCACCGGCTTTGCATCCCAAGTCTTCCATGGAGCCTGCCCGCTACTCCAAAGATCCTCTAAATGGTTTTTGTCTCTCAGTGTATCCATTGGTTGCCAAAATCCATGATGCTTAAAACCAAACAATTCCCCATCACGTGCCAATCCTTCCAAAGGTTCTTTTTCAAAGAAAGTCTCATCACCATCAATGTAATTAAATACTTCTGGTTGTAACACGAAGAACCCTGCATTAATCCAAGACCCGTCACCTTTAGGCTTTTCTTGGAAACCCTTTACTTCGTTGTTGGAATCTATATCTAATGCACCAAAGCGGCCACTTGGTTGCACAGTAGTTACTGTTGCGAGACGTCCATGTAAGTTATGCTGATTAACAAGTTCTGATATATTCACATCAGATACTCCATCGCCATAAGTCAGCATGAAGGGTTCATTTCCAATGTATTTTTGTATTCTCTTCACTCTTCCACCAGTCATTGTATCAATTCCGGTATTCACAAGAGTTACTTTCCAAGGTTCTGCTGTATGGGTGTGTGTCACCAACTGATTATCACTTGTGAAATCAAATGTTACATCTGATTCATGTAAAAAATAATGAGCAAAGTATTCTTTGATATAAAACCCTTTATAACCAAGACATATCACAAAATCATTAAAACCATAATGGGAATATAATTTCATGATGTGCCATAAAATTGGCTTCTGGCCTATTTCAATCATAGGTTTCGGTCTGAGATGAGATTCTTCGCTGATTCTAGTACCATATCCACCTGCAAGAATAACTACCTTCATTTCATTAGCCCCCGAATTATTTTTTATCTAATACGAAACTTCTAATTTTACTAACTACATAATCAATTTTTTCTTTGGTTAATCCTGGATAAACTCCAACCAAGAATGTATCATGCATAATTTTATCAGTATTTTTAAGATCACCACTTATACGATAATTCACATTTTGAAATGCTGGTTGACGGGTTAAGTTACCGGCAAACAACATGCGTGTCTGAATCCGATTGGCCTCCAAATACTCTACAATTTCATTCTTCGTGAATTTCGCACCATCTTGTACAGTTAACATAAACCCGAACCAACTTGGGTCTGAGTTTTCAGTTGCCCTTGGCAGAATAAAGTGCTCTCCCAGATCCTTCAAACCTTCAAACAATCTTTTGAAATTATCTTTACGTGCTTGAGTGAAAGTTGGAACCTTCTTAAGTTGTTCAACCCCAATAGCTGCCTGCATCTCTGTAACCCGCAAATTGTAGCCAATATGTGAGTAGGTATATTTATGATCATAGCCGTAAGGTAAAGATCCTAGTTCCCAACCAAAGCGTTTATTGCATGTATTATCACAGCCAGATGGACACCAGCAATCTCTGCCCCAATCTCTGAAGGATTCAATAATTGATTTAAGCAAGGCGTTATTGGTGTATACTGCCCCACCTTCACCCATAGTCATATGATGCGGAGGATAGAAGCTTGATGTACCGATATGTCCATGTGTGCCAGTTAATTTACCATTAAATTTAGAGCCAAGAGCATCACAGTTATCTTCAACCACCCATAGATTGTATTTAGCAGCAATCTCCATAACCTTGTCTAATTCAAAAGGATTCCCCATAGTGTGAGCGACCATAATTGCCTTGGTTTTTGGTGTGATCGCTGCTTCAATACGATCCACTATGATATTGTATGTTCCCAATTCTACATCGATAAAGACCGGAATAGCACCATTCTGTACAATAGGCGTTACAGTCGTTGGGAAACCAGCTGCTACTGTGATTACTTCGTCTCCTGGTTTTATCTGACGGTCCTTCAGTTTTGGAGATGTTAAAGCTGAGAAGGCTAAGAGATTAGCAGAGGATCCAGAGTTAGTGAGAAGAGCATACCTAACGCCTAAGAACTCAGCATATTCCTTTTCAAATTGTTTGTTATATCGGCCAGCAGTGAGCCAAAAGTCTAGTGAAGAGTCCACTAAGCTTCTCATTTCCTTCTCATCATATACACGACCACCATAAGAAACTTGGGTTGATTCAGGATCAAATTCTTTGTTTCTTTCCGAGTGGAATAATTCGTAGTAGTTTTCAACCTTAGACAAGATATCAAGTCTCATGATCTTCTCAAAGTCTGCGTTATTAATTTGGGCAAAAGGAGTGATGTTCTCTCTAGAGATGTTTGTCTTAACACGTGTATCTAGATATAATAATCTATTCAGATGCCCATGCTTAATTTCAAAGTTAAACTTCTCTGAAAACTCATTTGTAAGTTTATCAGCTAGATTATAAATCTCGAATCCCTCTCCATTTATCTCAGAAGAAATCAACCCAAATTCTCCTGTTTCTTTAACTGATACAATCATGCCTTGCTTTAACATTACTACACCCCTTAAGAATTTTTGGAGGATCTAAAACTCCAGTATTTATGTCCAAAAAAACTGACTACTGTAGTTAAAAACAGAGCTATCGCTTGTGCAATTAATTTATTCATTCCTATTGTATCAACTAATAATGCTAATAGAAATAAGTTAACAAAAAAAGTAACGATGTATACAAACACAAACTTCATACCACTTTTCGCATTATATCTCTTCTGCTGAAATGTCCATCTATTATTCCATAAATAACTATGAACCACACCTATAACATGTGATAGAATAAGCGCCTGGAGATAATTGTCTTGAATCAATTTTAGATATAGTGTATATACACTAAGGCCCACAATTGTATTTAAAATACCTACTATTACAAATTTAACTGAAGAATTTTTCATAAATCATCAAAACTCCTATTATTATAAGTCTGGCAAATGGTCTATCATACCTTTCCAATTATCAGATATCTCTCGATCCAATAAGACACCGTTACTTATTCGAACTTCACTTATAATACCGTTAAACCCGCGATCCATGTTCATCCAGTTACCTATTGATAATGGCAGCTGACTATTCTCAAAATGTTCTAAACTCAATTCAGAAGTTTCTAAAAAGCCATTTATATAAATATTAGTCTTTCCTTTATTAAATACAACGGTGATATAACTCCATTCATTTGGGACTAATGAGAACTTCAATGGGGGAGCCCATTGATTTCCATTCCCATAATTAAAAGAATAAACATTTTGATTATTATTTTCCTGTTGTATTACAAATCCCTGAAATCCATCTCCTGGATGATTCCCGATTATTATTCCATATGGTTTCTGAACCTTATCCGGTTTTAGGATCACCTCGATAGTAAATTCTTGACTTAACGAGACTGCAGGCAGATACTCCTTCATGCCCACTATACCGTCATTAAATGGTTTAGTTACAAAAAAATTATTACTTATAAGATAATGAATATCATTTTGTCGATTAGGCAACAGAACTGAATTAGAAGATACGCCTTCGGATTTTCGATTTAACAACACCATATTATCATATGGACTTTTATCTATTATCTCAAAATTATCATATAATGCTTTCATTACCTTTAGATTAGCTTGATAATTTTGTTGAGCGTTGGTTAAAAAATTCACGTCTATAAAGACCTTTTTCAAAGAACTATTTTTATTTATTGCTGTATTAATTAAATTGTATTCTTTTATTAAAAACAATTCAGACATTCCTGGAATATCGATTATAGGCATAGTTTTAGAATATAAATAATCCACTCCTGAATGATAAGATAAAATTAAAATCTTTTCTCCTTCAATTGTGTTTTCTTTAATAAAATTAATACCTGACGTAACTGGCGTCTCAGTTTTATCAAATACTAGAGACCAACGACTTTCAAATAGGTGATAAATATTATTTGTATTCTTCACTAGACTAAGTAATGAAGATCCAATTAATATTATAAAAAGAAATAATGTACTGTACAGCAACCAATATCTCTTCCCGACCTCATTGTTTTTTTTCTTCACTTGACAATATAACATGTATATATATATGACCAATAACATTAATGCAGGATACCAAGTTAGAGTTAAAACATGATCATGACTTCTGCCTTGATAATACGTGAATAGCCCCACTCCAAGAATAGACAATATAAATATCAATCTAACTTGTAATGTATTTACTTTTTGAATAATACTACTCAATGAAATTATTAGCCCAATAATATACATGAGAATAACTAGATTCCAAGGATGTATCATCTTCATAGGTAGCATGAAGAATCCAAAACCATAAAAATATGTTTGATAATTGAAAAATTTTATATAATCCGGCATTACTCCGGATCTCAAATAAACAAATAAGGAAAAAGTTAATAGAACCATTGCTAACCCTGCTAATGAAACGAGAAAGTGTTTTAAACAACTTTTACAAAACAAAGAAAGACCTTTCCAGTTAAGAGCATCATCGAATATCAATGCTAATACCCAGGTTAAGAAAACAATTATTCCTGTGTCCATATTCCACAATACAGCCAATGAGAAAATTAAGGTAAACAAATAATATTTCCAGCTACTTTTCCCCTCAAAAAATTTAAGTGAAAGGTATAATAATAAAGCGGGAAATAACGTTCTTATGGGATAATATTGATAATATGGATCAGGGCTAATAAGCCTAAAATGTATATACCCATAATACAAAACAAATGAGAATGCTAACAAACATATATATTTGTTAAGAATCAATTTATCAAGAACTTTAAATATACAATAGAATGAAAGAGATATTAACAAACTCATAACTAATGTGAAAGTAAATACATTTAAACCCATCAATTTGAATATCGGTTCTAATATATGAGGATATAGTCCATATTGATTTGTAAGATCCACTAGCATTGACTTCCCTAAATAAACTTGGCTAACAGAATGAAATACTGCATTAAAGTGACTTGTATATTGTGCACTATCATTAAATGAGTTGATTGTAAGAATATTCGAAAAACCTACAAAAATTATATACAAAATCACAATCCATTTGATAATCATATTTATTTTTTCATTAAATGCATTGTGAAAAATCAACTTTTCAATTTCTTTTCTTTTTAAAAAAAATTTCATCATCATAATAAATATAATAATTGCTACGAATAAGATTGGAGATTCCTTGATAAAAGAGTTATTAATAAAAAACACATTTCCACTTTGTGTAGTGTAAGAGTAGAGTAAATATATAATTATAAAAGTATTCAATGCAAAAACGATGTAATACACCGTTTTTGATGATAGAATTTCAAATTTCAAAAATACTTTGTCAGAAATCAAATACAAAAAGCTCATTACTATGGGAAAACCTATTACAGATATAAAAAATATTCTTTTCTCTGTTGGCTCTGGCAAAAATGAAGCTGGATCAACAGAAAAAATCTCCTTTATACTTGTCGAAAAGTCGCTTGGAAGGTCTACACTAATGAGTCTGCCAATGAAATAGAACACAATGGTTGTAAGGATTATACTTAATGAAGCAGAAAAAAACGTTCTCTTTGCCTTATACATCTTATTTCACTCCTTTTCAAGCAATCCATGATAAACCTACTTTTAGACGCAGGCATTCCTCCAAAAAAGGCTGTTATTCTATGGTGTCGGATTTCGATTGCTTCGCATTTCCTTCACGCATTTCATTTCCAAATTAGACAAAAAGAACTAAATGTACTGTAACAATTGATAAGAGCGGATCATCGATTTATTCTTATTTAATAGAGTGCTTCTTTAATAAACTCAATTTTCCGCAAACTTGTTCCCCGCTACAATGAAACGTCTTGTATTTAGCATCTACCTAATCTTACAGAAGCTCATGTGGGGCCAACTCTACACAACACACTTTGCCACCATCGGAAGTGTCCAAGTGTACCAGCTTCGAAACTATAAGTCATTATCTGTCAGTTCGTTCATCGTTGTATTTCAAATGCTCGATTTTCTTGTTATCCAATTTCCAGCTACCTTGTGGAGAGTTACCTCACTCGGGGATTAAAGTATATTTAGAAGCTATATGATTTTTATCCAATACTAAGGTATTTGAATATTCTCCCCTATTTTCACTACATATTCACTCAAGTTGTCACTTATTATCAAAGCAACCTCATATTCCCCATCTTCAAAGTTACTTGTATCAAAAGAATAAATATGATATCCAGTATTTAATCCTTCAGAAGAACTATCTTCTCTACTAACTGTATTTGTTTTCAAAAAATACTGTCGCTGCTTACTGATTAACGTAACCTGTATTTTAATTAACGGAGATTCGTCTCCATTAATACCTGCCCATCCGCCCATGCTAAGTAAATTGCCTTCATATGAAAACCAATCCTTAGTGTACTTTACTTCGGTAGAATCAAGAATATAACTTTTATAGAACTCTGACAAAGCAAGATTACTAACCTCATAGGCAGTCGGCCCTAATTTTACAATTAAATACTTCCCAACATCCTTAACATACCCTTCATGAGGAAAGCACTCCATTCCTTCTGCATTATTAAGAATCTCCTGCTCATTTATTTCTGTAAGTGGTTTAATATTATGCCCATGTAAATTCATAAAGCGGAAAATTCTACCGGATTTTTTTAATTCACTTTCGATACCAGAAAATCTATCCCACTGAAAGATAGAGTACCCTTCTGTATCACCAAGCTTTAAATTATAGTTTTCTGGAAGTCCTATAAATACTACTTCTTTTCGGTTATTCCCAGCATTATACCTCTCTAATTCCATAGCAATTGAATTCATTTTCGCTAAGTCCAGTTGATATCTCTGATAGTCTACATAAAATACTTGATTCATGTACTTTGTTTGGTATAAAACGATCAATACTATTAGAGTAGTTGTGATAATACGGAACTTGATTCTAAAATACTCTTTATTACTAAAGCACATATAAATCAATGCAGCAACAAAACCTGTGAATACACTATTAGTAATAAATATCCGATTTACAAGATGAAGATTCCCTGTAATGAAATACATTGAAAACGCAGAAAAAACACATCCTAATCCAGATAAAAATATTGATATTTTTTTATTTTTTATAAAGCACATAGCACTGTATATTAATAAGACAAGGGCAGATATAAAGGCCATATATATCCCCATAGAATGCCATATGTATTTGAATCCAACAAACTCTTTTATAAAACCACTTAGAGAATCCATGAAAGTCCCTACGTTACTTAAATCATACTTGATATAATTCGAGGTATACCCTGAAGGAGCAACAGAAAAAATCTTTTGCAATATAGAGGTAATGATTGAGTTCACGAAGATAACAACAGCAATAAAAAAAAGACCTTTTAGCAATGTTAATAACTCTGTCTTACTTTTAGAGAAATTAACCGAGATAAAACACAACATAAAAACCCCAAACAAAAAATAAACTATAGCTAACTCAGAAAAAGCAAGTGCACAGTTACACAGGAATACAGAAGGCAACATTTTCAAGAAATTTCTTTTTTGCATTGTATATTCAAAAAAACCATTAAGCGCCAAGGGAATCAAACAGAAAACAGTCCCCATTTCTATAGTAGTCAACATAAAAATGAAATTATCTGCAATTAATGGGCAAGATATTGCAACACAAGCAAATACCGTGATTGCTACATTATTAAAATAATTATCAGAGAACTTTTGAATGATATATCCCCAAAAAGTGATCCCAATAGCTATAAGAAGTACACCTAATAAATCCCGCCAAAAAGGGAGGAAATCATATGTATTAATTACGAATCTCGCAATATATCCTCCCCATCTCCCTTGTGCTAACAGCCCCCCATCACTTATATAAAGCTCAAAGCTTTCATCATCCACACCCATTGAAAAATTCGTCAGTGTAAAGCCATATGCTAAAGCTATCGTTAATGAGACTGTTACCCAGTAATATTTATCTCTTATTATTGCATTTCTCAGCACCTATATCACTCCCAACATTAACATACTTGAAGTGCAGTATGGAGGAATGACTTAGCCGAACCTTTGCCATTCCTCATAGTTTCCAAGCATTATTTTGATTAAGTTAATCTCATCTTGTTTCCTCTACTGCCTCTTTAGTAGCTTGTAAATAAGCATACCCATATTTCTTATCAGGTTCTAAATAAGCCCCCTCTCCCCATTCGTTCCACGCATTAATAAATACCAATTGGTCATCTAAGTCCAATTTATTCTTTCCTTCTAAAATAACGTCTTTTAGCCATTGCTTATACAACGCAGGTGTTGCTCCCTGAAAAATCATTCCTTTATTGTTTCTACGAGCAGTATTATCCCACATTGGCATGACAGCCCGATAAAGCTTAGGTAAGTCGTACTTAAAATATTTTCGATTTTCTACCAGGTCTTTATAATCGAATACCTCACCTGAGAAATCTTTACGAATATATTCAATGTCATGTGTAATATTTTTCAGTTGGGTATAGACGGTGCCTGGATGGAACTCAGAGATTGCATCAAATCCTATTCCAAGCAGATCTAACTCAACCATATTTTCCTTCACTGCGATAATATATAACTCACCTATGCCTTGGTCGAGGCAATACTCTCGCCAATACCGAATCACCTCATCAGGTTCAGGCATTAATCCTGGTCTGTAAACCGTTAACATTTTTTTACCTTTTACAGTGATGTAACGGCTATCATCTAAAAATCTAACCATATCGTGAATCACATTTTTATAGCTTTCCAAAGTTTTTGGCTGCTCCATCAATATTCCAGAGTTCGTTCCATCAAAACGCTTAGTCCAGTTTTCATTGGCCCAGCAAAGAGAAAATGGAAAATCGAGGCTCTTATCTTCAAGAAACATTTCAATTGGTTTTTCCAGAAGCCGCTCCCCGTTAAACCAATAATAATAGAAGGAGAAACCAAAAACCCCATACAACTGAGCAAGTTCAATTTGGCGGGCCATGTTTTCCTTGAGCCTCAAATCATAGAACCCTAACTCACCAGGTAAGCGCGGTTGATAGTGTCCGACAAATTGAGGAACTGCACGCGCCACATTATCCCATTCCGTAACCCCTTTTCCCCACCACTTCTCATTATGCTCATCGGGATGAAATTGAGTTAAATAGTAAGCTATAATCTTACTGTCTCCCTCAAACCTGTTATAAGGGAACTCTGTAATAGGTACAAAAGCTTCCTTGTCACGCTCTGGAATTTTCAATATTTGTTCAATATATTGAATTTGTTCTTTTTGAACTCCCTCAATCTCCTTAAACATAACTTGACCATTCTCCTCCTGTATTTCTGAAGGAGGATGTGCAAGCAGACTTGGTTTAAATAATTTTTTAGTATTATACAAAAATCTTGTTTTAAACCTTGGGGTGAATAATGGAAGCTTCCAAAATGCTTTCTTTAAAACTTGATATATTCGTCTATCATGAACTGTAATTAATAGAGGAACATCCAACTCAGATAACTCATTCAGCTCCTTCTGAATACTATTGTTTACTAATTTTTCTATTGGATTACGTCTAACTAAATCAATTGTACGATGAGTTATGGAAGTCCATGTATTTTCCAATGCCTCTTTAGTCAATACTGTAAGATAATTAGCATCCGTACGCAGAGTTTCAGCTTTCTTGACATATTCAATAAACTCAGTTGGGCTGTAGGCTATCAAACAAGATTCGTATTTCAAACATTCAGGAAGTGCATACGTAACAATAGGCTTTTTCAAAGCCATGTATTCAAATATTTTCACAGGAGAAACTGATTTGGTAATGTCATTTAGTAAAAACGGCAGAATGGCTATATCATAGAAAACAGCATATTTACTAAGCTCTGCGTATGGTTTTGATCCAATAAAATGCACATTGTCATAGTCTAACAGTCCACTTTTTCTCAATGATCCATCATGTTCATATCCAATCAGCAATAAAATATATTCCTTGTTCTCAGCTAAATCTTTCAGCATATTATAATCGATCCATTGAGCCAATGCTCCATGGTAACCAACTATAATTTTCCCTTTTGCAACAATCTCTCGAATATCCTCAGGGCATTTGGTAGTATACCTGTCCAAATTCCAATGCTCGTAGTCAACGCCATTAGTTATTAACTCCATATTTTGATTGCGATATGGTTTAATTTGATCAAATAATTTGTCGGCTGTAGCAACTATTGATATTTCTAAATTTTGCAGTATATAATCATGACGTTCTAAGACAAACTTAGGAATATTTCCAGTAATCTGAGGTGTAATTTCATCAATGTATTCGTAAACGATATGGTAGCCCTTATTGATAAACGACTCTAATTCTTCAATTCTAGTAGCAAGATCTATCGATTGGAGGCGTATTATTTTAAGACCACTCACATTATCCAATATTTCAAAGAGTTTTTTCTTAATTTCATAGTTATCTAAATTTATTACACATAACGTTGGAGTAACAAACTCACAAATCTCTATTTCTTTATCTACTAACGGATGAGCACCATAAAATGAAATCCCCCCAACATTACCCGCCTGAAGAGATAAGTGCTGAAATCTTTGAAACAATGGAGTATTCCAGCCCATTGGCACATGGAATATATCAATAAATGAATGTGGAGTATTTTCAATCCATTGAGTGATCTCTCTCCAAATATCATGTTCTTGAACAATTTCAGCTAATTTACCTGACTCTTTAACATTAGCTAATGACTCTGAACCTTTATCGTAAATCTTTTTGATAGTATTCGTTAAACCTATTGTTTTTACATTTTGTTTTGTCTTTAAGATAAGTTTAAAGCATTCTCTAATTAAATTTACAAACTTCTTTTTCAAGTTCTTAACGCTGTCTAATATAATTCTTACGGGTTTAGTAGATCTCCATACCTTAGAATCAACTAAAGTAGTGTACTCTTGAGCTAACATTGAATTTTCATATATTAATCGACTGATTTGATCGTTTAATAGTGATAGTTCATTACTCAAACGGCTATTGTTATCAATTAATTCTGTTTTTTTAATCAGAAGATTCTCACGCTCAATAGCAAGTAATCCCTTGTCATTTAACGCTTCGTTTAGTTCAGTCGCAAGCACTTCACTTTTACTTAATGTTTCTTGTAATTTAACAGCAAGTTTATCACTTTCAGTCTGCAATTCATCAAACTCATACTGAAACTGCTCTTGCATTGCTATCATTTGTTGTATTTTTTCATTAATCTCTCTAAATGCCTGGTTCTCATCAAGAACTTCAACTACTAATCTCACCTGAAATTTCAATCTATTTACTTGTATATCATCCATTAAGTAAATAGGATCAGTTGTTATAAAAAGGTCTACCTCAGAATCATCAGGATAAGAATTAAAGGGTTTTAAAAGCACTGACTCCTCATCAATCACAGAAGAGAGTATTGAACACTTACAAGCATGACCTTCGAGAGGATCAAACCGAATAGCTTTAACATTTTTGTATTCGCTAATATCAAATTCCAAAAAAATTTCATTTGAATTCATATCAAAGTGATGTTGAATCTTTTCCTGATCATTAAATCCGTTACCTGTATCTAGATACAAATTCGCTATTAAATTCTCCGGTTTGAATACCTGCTCTGGATCAAGAAGAGTTATAATTTTCTTTTGGTATATTTCTTTATTAAACATTTTGACATGGACAGAAGAAAAGTAACCTTCCCATTTATAAAAAACATTTATCATTTCGGGACTAATATTATAATTTTCATAAACGCTGTTCTCTTCCATGAAAAATCTAACATGTCTATGCTTTGCATAGAACTCTTTTATAGACCTCCATAAAATGAAGTTCACAGGCAAATCACAATCCAGATTCCATTCATAATCAATTACGATCCATTGTTCGTTATTATAGAACAGATTATCAAATAAGGTGTCAATATTGCTAAACGAGGTAAATTCTAACTCTCCATCATATACTTCTGGACCAAATATTTGTTGAAACTTATCAGAATAAGAATTCGCTTGATTGTTTTCAGTTATTATTATAGTTCTATATTTATTTATAATTGACATAAAATCCTGCAGGTCTCTGTTTTCAACTTTTTCCAGCAATAAAGTTTCAACTGTAGGTAGGTCAAGAAAGTCAAAGACTAGATTATCGTTTACAATATAGCCAGGCAATAAAGAAATGTTATTATTATGTTCTTTCGAATTCTCAAATACGTTTGACATATGTTTTAAATGCTCTTTTGCTTTTTGGGTAAGAGGATGCTTAACAACCACTAATCCACTATCACTCTTCTTGATCATCGTACATATTTTATAGGAATCATCTCTGTTAGCATTAATTTTCACATATAATATTTCTTCAGCAACTGCTCCTTGTTCAAATTCTTTTTGTCCATTGTTCTTTCCAGCAACGATTAGAAATGAATTCGCAAATGAACTTCCTACACTTTCTTTAACTAAAACATTCTGCATTTTAACTTCATCAAAAAACATATAACGGTCAGTATCATAACTGTGCATATCATAAGATAAAGGAATCAATTCAAAACCTTCATCCGAATAAATTGTCTCCGGAAATTTATAATCAGGGTATGGATAATAAAATTTCTTCAAAGCTAAGCCACTTTCTTCTAATAGAAAACTTATTTCACTTTTTGAAAACGTTCTGATATTCTTTTCGTTAACATAATCATTTAATCCTATAAATAATTCTCCAAGATGATCTTCTTTTGCTCCAGAAAAATACTTCATTCCTAGTCTATTTTCAATTGCAATTATAACCTCTCCATCGATCTTCAAATGTTTTGACAAACGTCTTATAAAATCCTCATAGGGTTTATCACTATTAATAAATCCACCTGCATATTCTAAAACTCCATTTACAATAACATAATCAAACTTTTCATCAAATCTCATATTTTCAAAGTTTCCAACAAATATATCCAAATTTTCTAATTCTTTATGTCGTTCGTAATTAACATTAGCACGTTTGTACGTTAATTCTACAGATGCAACATAGTTTGCCTTATCACATAATAATCTAGTTATTGCACCGCAACCTGAACCAACCTCAAGTATTCTGCAATTCTCCTTGAAGGGGTACCAGTTCAAAATATTTTCTCTCAAATGAGAAAGATGATAAAATACAGGCCAATCAATATTATTTTGTCCATTTAGATCATGGTGTTTATTATTTACTACAAAATCTAATATTTTATCTTCTACAATCTCACCATCTGTATAATTAGTCTCATTATTGTAAAACTGCAAATTAAATTTTGCCATTATAGCCTCTCCCTCAAGTTTTCTGCAAACATTATTGTCCGGTACGCTTTCTAATAGATGATTCACTGGGGCCGCCCGTATCAAAATGAACTTGAATATCTGTTATTTCATCATTAATAATCAGAAATGAGATGATTCGAGAGTACGTATCTATCTCCGTCAAAAATACTCTACCGTCAAAAAATGAAAAACTATATGGCACACCTTTTAAATCGACAACTTCTCTCAAATCTTCAAAATCAGAAGTTTCTAGGTCATTTAAATCCTTTACTCTAATCAATTTCGGTGCAACTTCACCAGCACCATTTTGATAAACAGTGATATAAAAGAAAGAACCAATTTTCAAAATATCATTCATTCCTCTTAACTCAAAGGGAACCTTATATTCACAAATTTTATTGAACGGCGAATTAATATAATCTGCCACTATAATCTTACCAGGGCCTGATACAAAAAAAAGTTCCCCATCAATTATACGAATATTTCTGATGTAGGAATTTTCCTGTAGATATCCTAATCTTATCACCTTATCAATCCAAACTTTGTCCCCGCTATTATTTAAAACAAAGACATGCTGTGACATGGCCGATATCCCAAAAAACATCTGAGCTTGAGCATCATACAATATTCTATTAGGACTTTCTCCTACTCTATCTAATATTTGAGTCTGAATAAACTTGTCGCCTTCTTTAACGAAAGCTCTAACTTCATTTCCTGCAGCATCATCTACCAAAAAAACATTTCCATCGCTTGAGATTGAATGGGGATTCCCAAGAGTATCGGAAAGTGTATTCCAATTAATTATTGGTTCAGTTAAGTTCCTACTGTAAATAACGCGTTGGTGCCAGCAATCCACGATAAAGTAACAGTCATCTATTTTTTCAATATGTGTAGGAGTATATAATTGTTCTTTCCATTCATTCGTTGTACTATTTTCCTTTACTAGATGTTCTTTCTGTTCCTTTATTAAATATTCTTGTCTAGAAGACTCTATATACTCACTGCAAACCTCCTGTGCATTACCAAACATCCGCACTGTTCCATGCTCCAGCCATACAACCTTATTACACATCGATCTTATCTGATCAATACTATGTGAGACTAAAAGTACTGTAGTCCCTCCACTCATCAATTCGCGCATTCTTTTAGCGCTCTTTTTCTGAAATTGTGAATCTCCGACAGATAAGATTTCGTCTACGATTAATATATCGGGATTAACCAGAGTGGCTATAGAGAATGCCAAGCGCATAGTCATACCAGATGAGAAGTTACGAATTGGAGTGTCCATGAAATCTTGTAGTTCTGAGAATTCCACAATATCATTATAACGTTCTGTTAAATATTTCTTGGAATATCCCAGAACCGCACCATTCAAGTAGATGTTTTCTCTTGCTGTCAAGTCAACATCAAATCCTGCTCCAAGCTCTAGCATTGGCGCGATATTTCCTAAAACCTCTAATTTCCCCTTTGAAGGAGATAAAATCCCAGATATAATTTTTAACAGAGTGCTTTTCCCTGCACCATTTTTTCCAATAACACCTACAACATCGCCTTTCTCAATCGTGAAAGAAACATCATTCAAAGCAATGAATTCTTTATATTCAAGCTTTCCTACTATTTTTTTCACCATAAATTCTTTAAGGCTTGTAATACGGTCGTTGGCCATACGAAATTTCATCGATACATTCTCTACCTTAATCAAGTGAAACCCTCTCTCTTATAAATAAAGAATAAAATTATTTTGAGTTTTCTTAAATATCAACGATCCAAATATCAAAGCAACAACCGCGAAAATGGCACAATATACCCATGCTAATGGATCAGGAAATCCGTTATTTAAAATAATTACACGGATAAATCTTATAAAGTGATACATCGGATTTAACTCCATAAGCAATTTCATTTGTGGAGGCAAAATACTTTCCGGATAAAATATAGGTGTAATATAGGTCCAAATTGTAAGCACGATGCTATAAAGAAATTGTGTGTCACGGAAAAACACCATTAAAGAAGCAAGGAGCAGTGAAAGCCCACAAATAAAAATAATTAAGCATGATATTCCATATAGCAAAGCAATGTGATGATACGTAATTTTCATACCAGAAACAATAATTACAATATATAAAGCCACTAGAGAAAACAAAAAATTCACACCACATGAGAGTACACGTGAAAAAGGATATATGTACTTAGGCATGTACACCTTATTTATTAATGAAGCATTTTGTATAATGCATGTCATTGCCTGAGACGTCGCTTCAGACATAAAATTAAATATTACAATACCACTAAGTAAATAAACAGCATAATTAGGTATATCAAAGCGGAATAAAGTTGAAAATACCATATATTGAACAGTCATAATCAAAAGCGGATTTAACAGACTCCACAGGACACCAAGAACAGATCTTCTATACTTTGTTTTAAAATCTCTTTCCACTAATTGTGCAAGAAGAAAACCATATTTTTTATAATAGGTTAAACCAGTATTTTTAAGCACCTAAATCCCCCATAACCTTTTTTATATCCATCTTTTATATCCATCCTTTAATCTTCATTAAATGTATCCGATAACAATAAGAATTTTAAACCATAAATTTTCAATCGAGCCTTGTCTATGAAGCTTGCTTTTTTTAAGATATTTTAAACTCCTAAGCAAATTATTTCTTGGTTCTAAAAAAAGCTTAAGCTGTTCTTTTACATCATCCTTTATCTCATGCTCATAACATCGCCAAAACTCTAAGGCCTGATGATACAGAATCCTACTTTTTTTATTAGAAGAGTAACTTCGGTATTTTCGAAGTATTAAGTCCTTTATTGATTTATTTCCCCCAATTAGGTTTTTCTCATGTTGCCTGTATAACACTGAAGGTGAAGAATCATAAATCACCTCTCCTAATGCAGAAATACATAAATAAAACCACCAGTCATGCATAATAATATTTTTTTCTACTGGATTCTTTGAAAGGAGCATCTCTCTAGCAACTTTATTAATGGTGATGGTAGTGCCTACTGCAATATTCTCTATCAATGCATTATAAAAAAGCAGTTTCTTGGCCGGGGGAGGTGGCCATACTTTAATTATTCCCAAATTAGAATCCGTTAGATACGTTGAAGTGAAATGCATTAGAGGTTCATTCTCAACTAGTTTATTCAAAGTGTTAACAGCTTTCTCAACTTTGTGTGGTAACCAAACATCATCTTGATCACAAAATGCATAAAACGAATGTCCGCTTTCTGCCTCTTCTAATAAGAAGCGAAAACTGCTAATAACGCCGATGTTATGTCCTTTTATTAACCTTACCCTTTCTGGATATTTCAATGTATATATTCTAATTTTTTCCACTGTTTGGTCTCGAGAACCATCATCTCTTATCAGTATACTTAGATCCTCATAGCTTTGATTCAGAATGCTTTCTATTTGTTCAACAATGTATTGTTCACCATTATAAGTTGATAATAATACTTGAACATGCAATAAGATTACCGCCTTTTACTCCTAATTCTCTGAAACCCGTAAATAATAATTAAGTTAGTCCACATATTTATTTCAAATATCAAAATCAAGTTACGATGGTAACTAGCTCCTTTGCCAACTCATATGCTAAAATATCCTCGTACCTACAGATAAAGGAGATTAAAAACGTGTCGAAACCAGTATACGGTAAAAATGCGGTTCAGTCGAGAAATGTTGAAAAGATATCCAGTTACATATGGGCGTTAGCGATAGGGTTTATTGTTTTTTTGGTCTGGGCCCCGTTTCAAGTAGGATTATTTAATGGGCAGCAGATTGACTTTGAGAAGCCGGTCTATGTGTCTTCACTCCTAAGCAGCCTGTTGCTGCTGGTGTGGGTAGGCCTATACTTCACCAAGTTCAGACTGGAGGGACAGCGTGATGCGCTGGCTGTGGCCTCGCTGCTGTTGCCTGCTACCTACGCGTTGTCGCTTATTGGCGCTGCTTCACATTATATGGCGATGAATCTGCTGTTTGTACAGAGCATGTATGTCGCAATATTCATTATAGCGTTATATTTGCTCCAGCAAAAGCAACTAAATGTTGTCATTCAAAATGCTATTCTAGCGATTGCTTATTTCATCGTCGGTTTCGGTCTGCTGAACTGGCTTGGCAGTTGGAAATTCGCTGGGGGGCTGATCGGCTGGTTTTCCAATACGGTGCGTGGTGGTAAATACTTGGATGCAGTCATGACGGACTCTAACGGGCTGCGTCTGACCTCCATTTTCCAGTATGCCAATACTTATGCGGCCTTCCTGATGGCCTTCCTGTTCGTAGCGGTGTTTGCCCTGGTACGCTCCAAAAAGTGGTACGGCACACTAACGCACAGCTTCATGCTGGTACCGATTATTGTATCTCTGCTGCTGACCTTGTCCCGTGGGGGACTTGTCATGCTGCCTGTAGTGTTCATCCTGCTCCTGTTGTTCCTGAAGCCTGCACAGCAGATTCTCTGGATTATTCATCTTGCCCTGTCTGGCCTCGCGGCTCTGCTGGTTACTAACCCACTGACTACACTTGGAACAGAGCTAAATACTACGTACTCCTCATCAGCAGCACTTAAGGCTTGGGCCTATCTGATTGGGGCCTCGGCAGTCGTTGCTGCTTTGGGCTGGGTGATCCAAAGATTTGCGGCGCCATGGCTGCATGGGAAGCTGGGGGGCTCAGAAACCCGCAAATTCACAGGATTATGGATTCCTCTCGGTTCACTCGTGGCTGTAGCTGTTGTTGCTTTCCTGCTGATTGGGACAGGCTTGAAAAGTGTTTTACCGGATAATATTGAGACACGGCTGGAGAACATTAACTTCAAGCAGCACAGTGTACTCGAACGCTTTACTTTCTATAAAGATGCTATGAAGGTAGTGAAGGATTATCCGATTCTCGGATCAGGCGGCGGCGGTTGGGCTTCCTTATATGAAGAGTACCAGAACAACCCTTATATAAGCCGTCAGGTTCATAACTTCTTCTTGCAGTATTTGATCGAAGTCGGGATTGTCGGATTCATTGTGTTTATGGGCTTTATCGGATATATTTTCTACAAATACATCCGGGCATATCTGAAGCGGGACAAGGACGAGTTCAATAATGGATTCTTTTTCTACATCATTGCTCTATCCATTCTTGTTCACAGTCTGCTGGACTTTAACATGAGTTACGCGTTCATGGGGATTCTGGTCTTCATCGGCTTGGCTGGTATGGGTGCTGTGATGGAGAACAAACCGCTCCGCCAGAGCTGGAATAAAGCCGGGATTCGCATGGGGTACATGGCTGTCCTGAGCATCGGGACGATATTCCTGCTGTTCCTGTCGATCAGCTACATCGGGTCCAGTAACGCTGCGCTCAAAGGCAAAAACTTAGTTTCCGTGAGTACTTCCTATGAGGAGATCAAAACTCCGTTGGTCAAAGCATTAGATGCCCGTCCGTACCATCCGGAAGCAGCATTATACTTGTCCACTCTTGACATGCAGGTATTCAAGCAAACTCAAGATGAGCAGTATCTGGCTGAAGCGTCCAATGTGTTGACGCGCGCTTTGAAAGATGAGCCGTATAACAAAAATCTATTGGCTCAGTTGGCAAGCTATTACGATCTGAAGGGCCAACCAGATATGGCACTGGCAGTATACAGTGACAATGCTTACAAGTTCAACTGGGATATCACCTGGTATGAGTCATTGATTAACCGTGCTCAGACGCTTGTTGCGGCAGCTAGTGAGCAGAAGGATGATGCCAAGAAACAGGAATACCTCACCGCCGGACTGAATGCATATAAGCATGTTGAGGATGGTGTGGAGCATCTGAAAACTTTACCACCAGAACAAATGCAAGGCCGTCCTTTCTCTGTTACTCCTGCCATTGCACTAAATGTGGGTAAGCTACAGGTTATCTCAGGACAAAATGATGTAGCTGCTGCTACTTTGAAACTTGGATTGACTGAAGATTACAGTGATACCACTAACCGCGAGGTAGCCCGCTGGTACTTAGCAGCACTAAAAAAAGCAGGAGCAGTAGTAGATCAGCCAATCTATGACAAGCTGGTTGCCGCTGATCCGGCTGAGGCTGCAGCCATTGAGGCGGTTGTGAATACGCAGTACTGATCGCAATAACAGAACAGATATAGAAAAAAGCGGCTTACTGTCTGAGTACAGTGAGCCGCCTTTTATTATGATTTAAGTGAGATTGAATAAGAATACGTATGAAGATAAGCGCTAGTATCCTTATCTGCTAAACAGTCTCTCCTCGTTCTCGATAACCTGCTTCAAATACTCCAACAGCCCTTCCTTGAGCTCCTCATGCTGAAGCGCGTAATGAATGCTTGTCTGGATAAAACCCATCTTCTCGCCGACGTCATGCCGTCTGCCTTCAAAGTCGTAAGCAATAATCCGCTCCACTTCGCTTAAGCGTGAGATAGCATCAGTAAGCTGAATCTCACCGCCTACCCCTACCTGCTGTTCACCCAGCATATCGAAGATACGTGGAGTCAGGATATAACGTCCCAGAATCGCCAGGTTGGATGGAGCGTCCTCACGCTTCGGCTTTTCTACAAGCCGGTTAGCTTTATAGACACGTTCAGCTAATTCAGATCCGTCCACTACCCCATAACGGGAAACCTCTTCCCAAGGCACCTGCTGGACACCCACAATGGAGGATCTATATTGATCGTACACTTCAATCATCTGCTTGAGACAAGGCTTGTTCGACTCCACGATGTCATCCCCCAACAGCACTGCGAAGGGCTCGTTACCGATGAACTTCCGTGCACACCAGATTGCGTGTCCGAGGCCACGGGGTTCTTTTTGGCGGATGTAGTGGATGTCGGCCATCTCGGAGGATTTGCGCACCGATTCCAGCAGCTCCCACTTCTGCTTCTCAGCCAGATTGAATTCCAGTTCGAATGAATTATCGAAATGGTCTTCGATTGCACGCTTGCCTTTACCTGTCACAATAATAATATCTTCGATCCCGGAAGCTACTGCCTCCTCAACAATATATTGAATCGTGGGTTTGTCTACGATGGGCAGCATTTCTTTGGGCATCGCTTTGGTCGCAGGCAGGAAGCGGGTTCCCAGACCGGCAGCGGGAATAATCGCTTTACGGATCTTCATCTCATGGCTCCTTTAACAGATATACTCATAATCTCAATTATAACAGTTCCTGCTGATTTTGGGCAGTATACTGAGGCAGAGACAAACAGGGACGAAGATCTCTGGGTGAACGCCCGGCGTTGACGTTCCCATTGGATGTTGATATAACAGCACTATACAGCACTTCCATTCGAAGAGGAGGGTATCCATGTTAGACTTATCCAGTCCGGTATGGCAACAGCTTCACGGCCCTTTCGGCCCGGCTGAAGCGGTCCCCGGGTTACTGCAGCAGTTGCAGAAGGAGTATAGCACCGAGGTTAAAGATCAGCTGTACTGGGAGCACCTATTCCATCAGGACACGATCTACAGTAGCACTTATGCCGCGTTGCCTTATCTGGCGGAATTGGCCGGGCAGTCGGCTGATCCCGAAGTAAAATTGGACATCTACGTGACTTGCGGAATCTTCGTGGCAAATCAGCGGACAGTGAACAGCGGAAATCTACCTGCTGAATTTGCTCACCAGAACCCGCCGCTTGCTGAGGAACTTGTACGGGGGATTTATACAGCCTACCTCATTGCTGTTGAGCATCTGGGCAAGCTATCAGAAGAAGTCTTCCGCTATGCAGAAGCGGCTCAAAAGGATGACCAGGAGAAGCGATACATCCTCGCTGCGGATGCTGCTTACCGGGGAGATCAGGCAGTAGCGGGTATATTGTTGACCTATTCGGAAGGCGATGAATACATGGTTGGATGCCCGAGCTGTTATGAGGAAATGTATATTTGGCCGAATGAGAACAGCCTCGGGATGACCGCCTATTCTGACGACCCGGTATTCAACGGCAAGGAGAATGGTCAAGCCGTTACGCCTTCCGTGCTTGGCAGCGTCAGTTCTGAAGACAGCCCGTTAGCACGCCTATGGCAAGCAGCTCATACCATCAAGAACGGTCAGCTGATGGAGCAACTGCCTTATCTCACCGGAAAGGTGAACTGCCCGGCCTGTGGTGAAGCTCTGGACATCTGGCCGGAGCTGTTGCCGTTGTAAGAAAGAGCTGATGGGTAAAAGGTTTGGTTGGCCTGGATATTGTGGAGGATACAAAAACAGACCCGGAAGAATATCGGGAGCCATCTGGTTGGATGGCCCCGGTAACTGCCGGGCCTGTTATTATGTCCTTAGCTGACTATGTGCGCGAAACGCCGAAAACAAGTCCACCCTCAGGGGAATGGGTCTTATACACTTACTTCGCATTCACCAGTTGTCCGCGTGTAACCCCAAGCTGGTTTGTGGCCTTCAGGCTTTTCCAAACCTGGGTGCCGGAGATTTCACCACGCAGTGCGCGGCTGTAAAGGCTGATGACCTCTCCTACCTGCTCTGGAGTTTCCTCCAGGAACTCTACACGGAAAGAAGCTACGCCTAGCTCACGGAAGTGATTCAGGTATTCTGCACCGGACTGCTCGACCGCGTTATAGACGGTGTTGCGGCAGCCTTCGTCTACACGGACGGGATG
Organism: Paenibacillus sp. FSL M7-0420; assembly: GCF_038002345.1. NCBI lineage: Bacteria > Bacillati > Bacillota > Bacilli > Caryophanales > Paenibacillaceae > Paenibacillus > Paenibacillus sp. FSL M7-0420. The sequence continues at coordinate 6,578,442 of NZ_JBBOCJ010000001.1, forward strand.
GGACATGCCGATGCGGTCCTGCAAGGATGCACGCTGCTCCTCGCAAGGGCGGCCACAGTTCGTGTAATCTGTGCCTTCACTCATGAAGGTACAGTAGACACAGTGTTCGGTATGGAACATCGGCAGATGCTGATGGATGACCACCTCCATGCGGGAGGTGTCGCTGTGCCCGAGCAGATCAACCATCTGCTGGATGTTCAGGTCATATGACGGTGTCACCCTGTCACAACCGGCGTCCAGGAACAGGTCTACGGCTCTGTGATTGGCGATATTCAATGAGAAATCGCCGATCAGCCGGGGATGCGCAGCCTCCGGGTGCTCCATGCGGTGGCGCAGGTAATAATACAGCGCGCCGGTGTTGCGCACCAGCACAGCATCCGGCTGCAGCCGCAGGATGTTGGCATGGTAGCCGTTCTCGTTCGGCATATGGATGCGCGGGGTGGCCAGCGCAATGCTGGCCCCTGCTGCCCGCACAGCATCTACTGCCGCCGGGAACTGCTTGATGAACTCGAAATCGGCGTATATATTCGTTACGCCGGCTTCGAGCGCAGCCTGTACCTGCGGCAGGCTGCGGCACAGCGCGGTGAGCTCCGCTTCACCGCTGCCCGCTGCGGCGCCCCTGCGGGAGGTGCCGCCGTAGACCTCAACCTCCCGTTTCACATACACGGGAGGCTTCGGGCGCTCGCCCGCAAGCAGCTCCACCGCCTGACGGCGGATGCTGTTCAGCTCGCGCATGGGCACGATCACGTCGCCTTGCAGATGCGACTCCAGCGCTTCAAGCTGGAACAGGGTCCCGCCCAGGCGGCCGAATTGTTCTTCCAGCAGCGCGGTATCCATCGGACGCTTCTGCGCTGTCTCCAGCGCGAGCTCCGAATCCACACGGACAGTGACGTTCTTCTGAACGTCTGTCCACCAGGTCGTCAGCTTCTCGCCTGCGCAGCCCTGCACCCGCACATGAACCGGGAATACCCGGTACGGCTTCTCGGTCTCATACGACTGCCGCAGCGCCTTGTCGAGCGCCGGGTCGTTCGTCTTCCAGATGCGATCCCCCACATGCAGACGGCGCAGATCTACGTCATTCCGGCCCGGAACGATGTCAATAATCCATCCTTCGCCTGCTTCGCCCTCAAGCTTGACGCCCTTGCGGCGCAGATCGTAGATGCGGCCGCCTTCCTCCTTCTTCGTCGGATCTCCGGCGTCGAACACAATGCCGTCTCCACGTTTAAGCGGAGCATGAATGCGGCAGACCACGCCATCGCGCAGGATCTGCTCCACGGTGCCCAGATACACCCCCCGGCTCTTGGGGAAGGTGCCATCGACTAATTTCTTATTATTGGTACCTTCAAGGAAACCGTTCGTGAACCCGCGTGAGAAGCTCTGTTGCAGCTCACGCATATCCTCCTTCGAGGTAGGCGTCCAATTACCCTCAAAATACTTATCGATCGCCTTACGGTACTTACTGACCACATTAGCGACATACTCCGGGGTTTTGAGCCGGCCTTCGATTTTGAACGAAGTCACTCCGGCTTCAATCAGCTCCGGCATCAGGTCGATGGCGGCAAGATCCTTCGGCGACAACAGATAAGTCACATCGCCCATCGGCTTCACTTCACCGTCAATCATCAGATCATACGGCAGACGGCAAGCCTGAGCGCATTCCCCGCGGTTCGCCGAGCGGCCGCCCCACATTTCGGAGGTCAGACACTGGCCCGAATACGACACGCAGAGCGCACCATGCACGAATACCTCCATCGGCAGACGGGCTTGCTCGCCAATCGTGCGGATCTGCTTCAGATTATTTTCACGGCCGAGGACGACGCGTTCCAGCCCCCATGGCTTCGTGAATTCCACCGCTTCCGGCGAGGTAATCGTCATCTGCGTAGAACCATGAATCGGGAAGTCCGGCGAGATCTCGCGGATCATCTTCACCAGCCCCAGGTCCTGAACAATAACGGCATCCACACCCGCATCCACGCAGGCATCAATCAGTCCCTTGGCATCCGGCAGCTCATTCTCGAACACCAGTATATTAAAGGTCAGGAACCCCTTCACTCCATAGCTGTGCAGAAACGCCATAATCTCCGGCAGCTCGTCCATCCGGAAGTTGTTCGCTCTGGCCCGTGCATTAAATTTCTCTACGCCAAAAAAGACAGCATCCGCCCCGTTCGCCACCGCCGCACGCATGCAGTCCCAATCTCCCGCCGGAGCCAGCAGCTCTACGTCTTCTCTGCGTATTCCTTGCTCTTTCATTTATATCCTCCCAAACCGCCTGATGGCGGGTCATTTACAGCTTTTTAACTTATTAATTGTATCAAATATCACAGCTGTCTGCCAGTAAAATAGAAACACTTGGATTTTGCTTTCCATAAGATTCTATTTTAAAATAGTCCAGAAGCTCCTGCTTTAATAGACAAATGAAGAAGAACCTGCGTAAAATATGAATAGAAAAGATTAAATACGCAAAAGATCTCACGGTTCCCAATATTTATATACAGTAAAAGGAGAGTCGAAACCCATCATGAAAGGCATTATTCTTGCGGGAGGAAGCGGCACCCGCCTTTATCCACTGACAATGGTTACCAGTAAACAATTACTGCCGGTCTATGATAAACCCATGATCTATTATCCGCTGTCCACATTAATGCTGGCAGGCATCAAAGAAATTCTTATCATTTCTACCGCTGAGGATACACCGCGCTTTGAAAATTTACTTGGCGACGGCTCCCAGTTCGGAATCTCGTTGCAATATAAGATTCAGCCGAGTCCGGACGGGCTGGCGCAGGCTTTTATTCTGGGGGAAGACTTTATCGGGGAAGACTCCGTAGCTATGGTTCTCGGAGATAATATATATTACGGCAACGGTATGACCAAGATGTTGAAGCAAGCTGCCGATAAAACAAGCGGGGCGACTGTATTCGGCTATCATGTTCCCGATCCCGAACGTTTTGGTGTAGTGGAATTTGACGGAGACGGCAAGGTCCTCAGCATCGAAGAGAAACCGGAGCATCCAAAATCCAATTATGCGGTTACCGGCCTTTATTTTTATGACAACCGGGTAATTTCTATTGCTAAGGAAGTCAAGCCTTCACACCGTGGCGAGCTGGAAATCACTTCGATTAATGAAGCCTATCTGAAGCTGGGCGAGCTGGATGTTGCCCTGCTGGGACGCGGGTTTACCTGGCTAGATACCGGAACTCACCAGAGTCTGGTGGATGCCACCAACTTCGTCAGAACCATTGAAGACCATCAAGGGATCAAAATCTCCGCACCCGAAGAAATTGCTTATATCAATGGCTGGATTACCAAGGAACATCTCCTGGAATGCGGACATAAGCTGAGCAAGACCGGATACGGCCAATATTTAATTAAGGTCGCTACAGGTAAAATCCAATTTTAAACCATAGAAAGAGTGGATACGATGAAGTTTATCAAAACCAATCTGGAGGATGTTCTTGTCGTTGAACCGGCAGTCTTCGGGGACCACCGTGGCTGGTTCATGGAGACCTACAGCGAGGCCAAATTCCATGAACACAATCTCCGTTACCAGTTCGTTCAGGATAATCAATCCTATTCCGCTGTAAAAGGTACTTTGCGCGGACTTCACTTCCAGCTAAACCCGAAGGCACAGACCAAGCTTGTACGCTGCACACGCGGATCGATCTTTGATGTAGCTGTAGATATCCGTCAAGGCAGTCCTTCTTACGGCAAGTGGTTCGGCGTTGAGCTAAATGCTGAGAACAAGAAGCAGCTTCTCATCCCCAAAGGGTTCGCCCACGGCTTCATGACACTAACGGAGGATGTCGAGGTGCAGTACAAGTGCGATGAGCTGTACGCGCCTGAATGTGACGGCGGAATTCTGTGGAATGACCCTGAAATTGCCATTGAATGGCCGATCGATGTGATTCCTGTGCTGTCTGCCAAGGATGAACAAGCACCGCTGTTGAAGGATGTAAAGCATAATTTTGTTTATGAGGCTTAAGTAATTACATTCTTAGTAAATGCATTCGGATTAAAGCGATCTTTTCATTGTAATATCACAAAAACAACGTCCCGGCTCATCGGTAGCCCGGGACGTTATTTTATTTACCCCACCCAACCAAACGACCCCAGCACCCGCTCCAGCACCGCCTGCTGGCTCGCCGTGGCGTTGGCATCATTCAGTGTGACAGTAAGCGTATAGACCACATCGTTGCGGCTGAACACAATGATCTTCGTGCCCACCGGGATGCTGTTCTTGGTTTGCTCTACCGTGAGCATCGTAGCTGGTACACCGGCGAAGGTGGTTTCTGTGACGCTTTTCACCTGCGGGCCCTTAGGGTCTTGCTTGGTGTTCTGGTAATAGCTCTGGAGCTGGCTGACAGCATATTCTGGCGTAACCTCGGGACTGGCATAGAGCTGGAACCGGCCGCCGGTGAAGCGGTATTCCACGCTCTGACTCTCAAACAAATCCTGGACCGAACTCCACAGCCGCGGAATCTCGAGCTTGTAGCCGTAGGTCTTGGAGATCTTGGTGACCGACTTCTGGCTGAGCTGGGTATAATCCTCGGACGCCAGGCGTCCGAAGTTACTCTTCGTCTGGGCAAAATCAATATCGATCGAGTTCAGCACCTCTGTGAAGTGCGCCTGATCCCCACTCTGCCCGGGCCCGGAAGCCGCTACATATTCAAAATAATAACGGTACCCGTTCTTCAGCAGCAGAACTTGATATTCCGTACTCCACCCGCTGCCCGCGTTAAGCCCGATCTCATTAATCAGCGCCGGTTCACCTGAGACCTTGCCCGCTACGCTGTCCTTCAAGGTGTAGGCCTCGGTCACATAAGTGTCACGTAGCTGAGACCGCAGTTCCTCGTTCCAACTTGCCAGCGTGGAGCCTGCCGGGGCCGAGCTTACTTTTACACGCAGATAACTCCCCTGTTTGCCCGTATAATAGAGCTGCTGGTCATCCGCACTCCAGTCAGCAGGGACCTTAAGCGCAATCCCGTAGTCATCGTTGTACCCTTCGCGCAGCCCGTTGCGGATCGTGGAGAGGTCACGGATACTTCGGTCGGAAGCGTCAAAGGAAGGCTGGAACGAATTCAGCAACGCCGCATATTTGCCCAGGTCCTTATAATTGGCAGCATTGTCATCTGTCAGATAGATCTCATACAGCCTGCCTCCAGCATAATATTGCCTGCCCTCCCAAAGCGCGCCGCTCGAATCCTTGCTCACAGTCCGGGCATAAGGAACCTTGGCCTTAGATACAGCCTCCCGGTCCAGCACAATCTCCCCGCCGTCCTCCGAGGAGCGGACCAGATTCTCCAGCAGCCCTTCGGGATCAAGCGGAACGGCCAGCGGCGAAGCGTGCACCTCCAGATAGTACCCGTTCTCTGCACTCGTAAAAGTCGCTACGCTCTCATTCCCTCCGCTGTCGCCTACCACCAGCCCTGGCGGATAGTTCATACTCCACTCCAGATAACTGTTGCCGATCCGGGTTTTGCCGGCGTCGCTGTCAATTCCGCTCTGTGCTTCAACGTCTACTACTACTACTGGAGGAGATAACGTAACCAGTACCCCTCCGCCCTCCGCCGGAGTCATCCGCGCACCCAGCACCCCAGCCACGAACCTCAGCGGCACCATCAGCACACCGGATACCATACTCGGGGGCGCTGCGAGCTTGATTTTGACACCATCCTTCCAGGCAGTCGTACTGCCTATCGTCATCGCACCGGTATGAGGCCCGTACATTACCTTGACTACATCGTCGCCTGTGAGGGAGACGGTGCTGCCGAAGGCTTTTTTGAAAATTCCCAGCGGGACCAGCAGCGTTCCATTCTCAGAAAAAGGCTTCGGAATGGTGACCGGCTTCCCGTTAACTGTTGCAGCTGTACTGCCCGCTCGAATACTAAACTGTAGCAATGCCCCCTCTGCCGCCCGGGCCCTTCCCACGGGAAATAGGCTGAGCAGCAACAATAGGACTACAATAATAGACACTCCGCGCCGTATATGCCCCGTTCTGCTGCCCGGCCCGGCTGTATCTGCCGTTACCTCACTCTGTCGTCTGATCATCCGTATCCCCCTCCGCCTTAGCAGCATTAACCAGAGGGTCGCCTTGTCCAAGAACAAGGCTTCTGGCTACGATATCGCCGTCACTCTGCATCAGAAGCTTGACCACTGCCCCCGGCTTGTACTGTCTGAATAATTCATTAACGTCAACAAGTGAAGTCACCCGGTGTCCGTCTATGGCATATAGTGCATCTCCCGCCGTAATTCCTGCCTTGCGCGCTTCTGCCGTAAGCACCTTCGTCACTGTTAACGGCTCCTGCCCAGGCAGTCCGACAATTACGGGCCAGCTCTCCTCAAGCTCAATTCCGAGGCTCGGACGCCGGACCTCTCCATATTGGAGCAGCTGATTCATGATGTACTTCACCGTATCTGCGGGAATCGAGAAGCCCATATTCTCCACACCCACGGCTGCGAACTTCATGCTGTTGACCCCGAGTACCTCCCCCTTCATATTGACCAGCGGTCCTCCGCTGTTGCCGGGATTGATGGCCGTATCGCTCTGGATCAGCCGGTACGCCGCATCCACCGAACGGTTAAGACCGCTGATCACACCTACAGTAGCCGAATTTCTCAGGGAAAAGGAGATCGGCGTCCCGATTGCGATAACCTTCTCCCCTACCTGAAGCTTGGCGGCGCTGCCTGCGAAGGTTGCGGGTTTTAAGGCTTTGGCTTTGATTTTGACCAATGCAAGATCACTGAATTCGTCCGAGTATGTATCTGTGATGTTATAGCTCGTCCCGTCTGAGGTGACCACTACCGCCTTCTCCAGCCCGGCCATCACATGGGCATTGGTAATGATCCATCCGTCTGCTCTGACGATAATTCCGGAGCCGTGGGTCAGATTGTAACGGTCATCCGGTCCGCCGGTTTCTCCGCCCGCTTTGCCTATAATGCCGACTACAGACGGCGAGACTGTACTTATGATTTGCGGAACCGGGTCTGCTGCTGCAGGCTGGCTCCATTGCCCCTTGCTCTCCTTTTGCACCTTACCTGCTTGTCCGGCCTTCATTACGTTCACAGCCGTGCCTCTCTCAGCCGCTAATGCTCCTGTCCCGCCGTAGCCCGCCCCATGAACCACACCGGCTGGACCTATGAATCCCGACAATAATAACAACAGAATACCCGGCAGTACCACACTACCTCGGGCAATCCCGCTCCTCCCCATTCCCATGGCTCTCCCCTTCTTTCCTGCGCGCGAAGCATATGAATTCTTATCTTCAAAAAAAGACGCCTTTAGGATCGCCGCTGGCGGTAAAGGTGTCTTTAAGATGAGCTTGCCTCTGAGGTTATGTGTGCCTTACTCTAGCTGAACCAGTTCAGAATCATTGCATAATCGGATACCACAAAAACCAGCAGGCTTACCACTGCAAAACCGATGGCAAACTTGTTCTTCTGCGGAGCTCTAAGCAGCCGGACCACACCGATAAGTATCAGGATCGTGAATACAATCATAAACGCATCGAAGGTATGAAATTTAGACGGTTCTTGCGCGGCAGCTTCTGCAAGCAGCATGGCAATCCCTCCCTGAGAGTGTTGTCAAGCAAGTTTCTCTAATCCATATCACCTTCTATGTTATCGTTACCATTTCCGTCACGCAATAGAAATATTTTAAAAATGGCGTATTTGTCACAAAAAAGTTTCCTCATGGCTAAATCGCGCCTCGGATTGGCGATATTCATCATTGACCGCTGTTTTTTTCAATTTTCAATGAGCCAATCCACCTCAATCCAGCCTACAGCTGCTGCTATTCAATCAACGCAAAAGCTTCTCATTAAATCTTACGGTGGACATGCTATAGATATGCCTGTTTGGACTTGGTGGATTGGGTGGACTAGGTGGACCTCTATACCACGAAATCACACTATTTTAACACCTTTAATTAAATTTTCATTAATGAGCGCTAAATCGCTATCCACCATCATCTTGACCAATTGTTCAAATGTAATCTCCCGTTCCCAGCCTAGCTTTTCTTTTGCCTTGGAGCAATCGCCCAGCAGTATATCCACTTCAGCAGGTCTAACAAATCTCTGATCAACCACAACATAATCTTTCCAATCCAGTCCTACATGAGTAAATGCGATATCTACAAGTTCTTCAATCGTATGTGTCTCCGCAGTCGAGATTACGAAATCATCCGCTTTATCCTGCTGAAGCATCAGCCACATCGCTTTAACATAATCCCCTGCAAAGCCCCAATCTCTTTTTGCATCCAGATTTCCCATCCGGAGTTCCGTTTGCAGACCCAGTTTTATTCTCGCCACAGCATCAGATACTTTGCGGGTTACAAATTCAATGCCGCGACGTGGCGATTCATGGTTGAACAAGATTCCAGAACAAGCAAACATGTTATAGCTTTCTCTATAATTAACAGTAATCCAGTGACCATAAACTTTAGCTACACCATATGGACTTCGTGGATAAAATGGGGTCGTTTCTTTCTGTGGTGTTGCTACTACTTTACCGAACATTTCACTGCTTGAGGCTTGATAAAATCTCGCTTCCGGTTTAGTCAAACGCACCGCCTCGAGCAAATTGGTAACACCCATTCCAGTAGCCTGAGCAGTTGCAACGGGTTGAACCCAAGAGGTTGCTACGAAAGACTGGGCGGCCAGGTTATAGACTTCATCCGGATCTGAGATGCTCACCGCTCTCATCAGTGACCCCAGATCCAGCAAATCCCCTTCAATAAATTCGATTTCATTCTTTAGATGTCCGATGTTATCCATAATTGGTATACTTGTTCTACGGCGCAAACCGAATACTTTATATCCTTTTGACAAGAGAAGCTCTGCTAAATAAGATCCATCTTGTCCTGTAATCCCTGTAATTAATGCACGCTTTGTCACTTCAAATCCCCCTTTTTCATAAGTAATAAGGCTTACTGATACCTATTAACAAAGCCTGCAGAATATGTCTAAGCCAGCCCTCCGCAGAAATCCATCTCGAGAATCGGTATACATTATTTAGAAAGAGCGGTGACCCCTGCTTGAAATACATTGAATTCGGAATCGGAAACACATGGTGGGTGCGAACAGAGATTGAACAGCCCGATGGCACAGAGGTCGAAGCACAGGGGATCGTCCGGCCGATTATCTTCCGTTCCTTATATCTCAGAGTCTGGATCGGAAGAACAGTCTGGATTGCGGACTCACAGGAAGGGTTCAAACGGGGATCTAAGACTGCCCGCCGGTTTAAAATTATCTTGGGCATCCGCAGTGAGTTGTAGCGGGAGAGCAGATCATGTAAAATCCAGACCGGATAACATTACTGTTGATTACTTAAAGAATGCATTCAGTTTGTAGCGAACCCTCAGAGATAAGTGTATTCTGTGCAACTAAAAACAATAAAACGGAAGGCTTTCCTCTTCTAATTGTAGTTTGTACAACTACATTTGCCCGAATGGGTGAAAATTCAGGTATTGAGGCATTTTAATTGCACGAAATACAGCTAAACAGAGATTCGGCGGCACATCCGGCGATTTAGTTGTACAGATTACAATTAAGCCTACCTTTGCACTTAATCGGCGCGCTCGTCCTGGCTCTCATTACGTATGAAACGTGTGAAACCTGCCGCCATATTAAAATCCCCCATGCTCTCCTGTAAGAAGAGTCATGGGGGATTGGGGTTCTACAGTTACACCGTCTCTGAAGTCTGCAGCTCCATAGCCTGTGTGCGTTCCGTATCACGGATCAGGACAGGCTTCAGGTAGCGGCCAGTGTAGGATTCTTCAACAGTAATCAGCTTCTCTGGTGTTCCGGTGGCCAGGACCGTACCGCCGCCGCTGCCGCCTTCCGGCCCCATATCGATGATGTAGTCGGCCGTCTTGATGACATCGAGATTATGCTCGATGACCAGTACCGATTCGCCGGAATCGACCAGACGGTGCAGCACCTCCAGCAGACGGCCGATGTCGTCGACATGCAGGCCGGTTGTCGGCTCATCCAGGATATAGAGGGTCTTGCCGGTACTGCGGCGGTACAGCTCGGAAGCCAGCTTCACACGCTGGGCTTCGCCGCCGGACAGGGTGGTTCCCGGTTGGCCAATGTTGATATAGCCCAGACCTACATCCAGCAAGGTCTGCATTTTGCGGTGAATCTTGGGAATATTCTTGAAGAACTCCGTGGCATCCTCCACCGTCATCTCCAGCACATCCGAGATATTCTTGCCTTTATATTTCACTTCCAGCGTCTCGCGGTTATACCGTTTGCCTTTGCAGACTTCACAAGGTACGTAGACATCCGGCAGAAAGTGCATCTCAATCTTGATAATGCCGTCTCCACGGCATGCCTCACAGCGGCCGCCCTTCACATTGAAGCTGAAGCGCCCCTTCTGGAAGCCGCGCACCTTGGCCTCGTTCGTCTTGGAGAACAGGTCGCGGATATCATCGAACACACCTGTATACGTAGCCGGATTGGAACGCGGAGTACGTCCAATGGGGGACTGATCAATCTCAATGACCTTGTCCAGATTCTCCAGGCCGCGGATCTCTTTGTGCAAGCCGGGACGGACCTTGACCGCCTTGTTCAGCTGGCGGGCCAGACTCTTGTAGAGAATCTCGTTAATGAGCGAAGATTTGCCGGAGCCGGATACGCCGGTTACCGCTGTGAAGACACCTAGTGGAATCTTAACATTCACATTCTTCAGGTTATTCTCTTTCGCTCCGCGAATCTCGATCCAGCGTTCATTGTCGGTTGGCCGCCGCTTGGCCGTCACCGGGATGAACTTGCGTCCGCTCAAGTATTCACCGGTCAGGGAACCGGGGTCCTTCATAATTTCCTCCGGTGTTCCTTGGGCAATGACCTGACCGCCGTGTTTGCCGGCACCCGGTCCAATGTCGATAATATAGTCAGCCGCCATCATGGTATCCTCATCATGCTCAACAACGATGAGCGTATTGCCCAGGTCACGCATATGGGCCAGCGTGGCAATCAGCCGGTCATTGTCCCGCTGATGCAGGCCGATACTTGGCTCATCCAGAATATAGAGGACGCCCATTAGACTGGAGCCAATCTGGGTAGCCAGCCTGATGCGCTGGGCTTCCCCGCCGGATAGAGAACCTGCTGCCCGGCTAAGGGTCAGGTAGTTCAGCCCCACATTCACCAGGAAGCCGAGCCGGCTGCTGATTTCCTTGAGGATCAGATTGGCAATCGCTGTTTCTTTCTCACTAAGCTTGAGGTCTGCGAAGAAGTCCAGGCAATCCCCAATCGAAAGATCCGTCACATCCGCAACATTCTGCTCATTGATGGTCACCGCCAGAATCTCTTTCTTGAGCCGCTTTCCCTTGCATGAATGGCAAGGTTTGGCGCTCATGAAGCCTTCTATAAACTCGCGGATACCTTCCGAGGCTGTATCACGGTACCGGCGCTCCAGATTCGGAATAATGCCCTCAAACGCAACCAGGGCGTCTTTGCGCTGGCCGAAGTCGTTCTCATACCGGAAACGGATCTTCTCGCTGCCCGTTCCGTGCAGCAGCTTGTTCATATGCTCCGGCGACAGGCTGCTTACGGGTACATTCTGCGGAATCTTGAAATGCTCGCACACGGATTTCAGGAACTGCGGATAGTAGTTCGACGTACTGCCTGTCCAGGCCAGGAAAGCTCCTTCTTCAATGGATTTCTCTGTATCCGGGATCAGCAGATCGGGATCGACTACCATATTCATTCCCAGTCCGTCACACTCAGGGCAGGCTCCGAATGGGCTGTTGAAGGAGAACATGCGCGGCGCCAGCTCTTCTATGCTGAATCCGCAGACCGGACAAGCAAAGCTGGCACTGAACAGCAGCTCTTCCTGGCCCATCACATCAACGAGAATCTGACCACCCGACAGCTTCAGGGCAGTTTCAAGCGAATCGGTAAGCCGGGTTTCGATATCATCCTTAATCACAATCCGGTCCACGACAACCTCAATGGTATGCTTCTTATTCTTCTCCAGTACAATATCTTCCGTCACTTCCCGCAGCTCACCATCCACACGTACACGGACGAAGCCTTGCTTCGAGATATCGGTGAACAAGCCTTTATGCTCACCCTTACGGCCGGAAATGACCGGGGCCAGAATCTGCAGACGGGTCTTCTCCGGGTATTGCATGATCCGGTCCACCATCTGTTCAACGGTCTGCGAAGTGATCTCTATGCCATGATCCGGACAATGCGGATGGCCAATCCGGGCAAAGAGCAGCCGCAGATAATCATAGATTTCGGTAACCGTCCCTACCGTGGAACGCGGGTTACGGCTAGTCGTCTTCTGGTCAATCGATATGGCCGGGGAGAGTCCGTCGATGGAATCCACATCCGGCTTCTCCATCTGGCCCAGGAACTGGCGCGCATAGGCAGACAACGACTCGACATACCGGCGTTGACCCTCGGCGTAGATGGTGTCGAAGGCCAGGGAGGATTTGCCCGAGCCGCTCAGTCCCGTCAGCACGACGAAGCGGTCACGCGGAATCGTTACGTCGATGTTCTTGAGGTTATGGGCCCTCGCGCCCTTGATTACTATACTTTCATGTGCCAACGGTACCTCTCCTTTAAGAGAAAATTAAAATTCAAAACATTTTGGGAAAATATTTTCGATCCCTCCCAAACCCTCCCTTCCAAGGGAGGGCCCCAAGGGTTGCACCCTCTGGACACCCGCAAGCTCGGCGGAAGGAATTAGGCGGGTGAATGGACGACTACTGGGGCTATGAGCCCGCTAACCCCTACGGGGCCGCTATACTTCAAGATCAGGCTACGGCTCGCTGCCGCTTGCCGCAGACGCTGTCCCTTCGGGATACGCGCTAAGGGCTTAACTGCACGCTGTCCTTGCGGGATACGTGCTTAGGGCTTGAGTGCACGCTGTCCCTGCGGGATACGCGCTAAGAGCTTAACTGCGGGCTGTTCCTGCGGAATGCGCAAAGAGCTTCAACAGCACGCTGTCCCTCCGGGATACGCGCAAAGGGCTTGACTGCGGGCTGTTCCTGCGGAATGCGCAAAGAGCTTCAACAGCACGCTGTCCCTCCGGGATACGCGCTAAGTGCTCAACTGCGGGCTGTCCCTCCGGGATATGCAAGGGCATGGCCCCTTTATCTTCAAAAGGAACGGCCTGAATAGCGCCGTTCCCTGGATCGTTAACTTCAGCGGCGGGTTACTCTGCCCGCAGCTCAAGCAAGGCATCGCGCAGCTCGGCGGCGCGCTCGAATTGCAGGTTCTTGGCGGCGTCCTTCATCTCGGCCTCCAGACGCTGCATCAGGCTCTGCTTGTCTTTCTTGTTCAGCTTGCCGCCGACACCTGTGAGATAATCGGCCTTGGACTCGGCCACCTTGGTCGCCTCGATGATATCGCGCACCTTCTTGTTGATGGTCGTCGGGGTAATCCCGTGCTTCTCATTATGGGCGATTTGAATCTCGCGCCGCCGCTGGGTCTCGCTCATGGCCTTCTCCATGGAGTCCGTAATGCGGTCCCCGTACATAATGACCCGGCCCTCCGAGTTACGGGCGGCACGGCCGATCGTCTGGATCAGCGAACGCTCGGAACGGAGGAAGCCTTCCTTGTCGGCATCCAGAATCGCGACCAGCGACACCTCCGGCAGGTCAAGACCCTCTCTGAGCAGGTTAATACCGACCAATACGTGGAATGTGCCCAGACGGAGATCACGCAGTATCGCCATCCGCTCCAGTGTCTTGATATCGGAGTGCATATAACGTACCTTGATGCCAATCTCCTTGAAGTAATCCGTCAGGTCCTCAGACATCTTCTTCGTAAGAGTGGTAACGAGAACACGCTCATCGCGCTCTACCCGGTCACGGATTTCATTGATGAGATCATCGATCTGCCCTTCGGTAGGGCGCACTTCAATGATCGGATCAAGCAGACCGGTAGGACGGATAATTTGCTGAACCATCGTGTCGCAATGCTCCATCTCATAAGGTCCCGGTGTTGCGGACACGTATACAATCTGGCTCACCTTGTCTTCGAATTCCTCGAATTGCAGCGGACGGTTATCCAGCGCAGACGGCAGGCGGAACCCGTGTTCTACAAGGACTGTCTTACGCGCACGGTCACCGTTATACATCGCCCTGATCTGCGGCAGCGTCACATGAGACTCGTCAATCACAATCAGCATGTCATCCGGGAAATAGTCCATCAGTGTATAAGGAGTCGCTCCCGGCTCACGGAAGGTAAGCGGACCGGAATAGTTCTCGATCCCCGAACAGAAGCCGACTTCCTTCATCATCTCGATATCATAACGGGTCCGCTGCTCCAGCCGCTGGGCCTCCAGCAGCTTGCCCGCTTCACGGAGCACAGCCAGCCGCTCCTCCAGCTCACGCTCAATATTAACCAGCGCGACACGCATGGTCTCTTCCTGGGTAACGAAGTGGGACGCCGGGAAAATCGCGATATGATCACGTTCGCCGATCAGCTCGCCTGTCAGAACATCAATCTCCGTAATCCGTTCGATCTCGTCTCCGAACAGCTCTACCCGGATCGCATGCTCGCCCTGGGATGCCGGGAAGATCTCAACGACATCCCCGCGCACACGGAACGTACCGCGCACAAAATTAATATCATTACGCTGATACTGGATATCTACAAGCCGGCTCAGAATCTGATTACGCGGCTTCTCCATCCCTACCCGCAGCGAGAGCAGCAGGCTTCCGTATTCCTGCGGCGAACCGAGACCATAAATACAGGACACGCTCGCCACGATAATGACGTCACGGCGTTCGAACAGTGAGCTCGTTGCCGAGTGGCGGAGCTTGTCGATTTCTTCATTTATGCTGGAGTCTTTCTCAATGTAGGTATCGGAGGAAGGGATGTACGCCTCTGGCTGGTAATAATCGTAGTAACTGACGAAGTAATCCACGGAATTGCTCGGAAAAAATTCTTTGAACTCACTCGCCAGCTGCGCAGCAAGCGTCTTGTTGTGCGCAATAACCAGCGTGGGGCGGTTCAACTTGGAAATCACTTGTGCGATGGTAAAGGTCTTGCCTGTACCTGTCGCTCCCAGCAGCGTCTGGTGCTTCTTGCCCTGCCGGATGCCGTCCAATAACTCTTCTATGGCATGAGGCTGATCGCCCTGGGGTGTATACTCGGACTCCAGTTCAAAAGTCTTCGTACTGACGACAATATCACTCATTTGCCCGTCTCCCCTCTATCGTCTAGAATATATGAATATATTATAATTGTAACCCAATAGCTTCCTCCTCCATACCATACTGAAAAATATGGAAGATAGGAATGCACGTTCCCGTTTATTATACAGCGTTGCCCAGACTGTTGCAAACCATAATATATAGAAATTTAAGGAGCCTGAATTTATGGATTTTACTACAATAATCGGCCTGCTGGCCGGGATTGCCGCCATGATCGGCGGTTTTCTGTGGGAAGGCGGCAGCCTGTCCGGCCTGCTGCAGCCCAATGCTGCCCTGATCGTATTCGGCGGCACCCTTGCGGCGGTACTCATCAGCTTCCCGGCTTCCAAGCTCCGCAGCATTCCGGCGGCGCTACGCGTGGCTTTTGGCAGGCAGCAAGATAACAGCCGGGAACAAGCTGAAGAACTGATCGCTATGGCTGCACTAACGCGGCGCGGCGGTGTGCTTGCACTGGAGAAACGAGCGGAGGAACATCCAGATCCCTTCACCCGTGAAGGCCTGTTTCTGATTGTCGACGGCAATGACCCGGATCAGGTCCGGCAGATCCTGGAGCTTGGGATGGATGCCAAGGAACTGAAATATGAAGGCTATGCCAAAATATTCGAAGCCGCTGGCGGCTATGCACCGACCATGGGCATTATCGGCACCGTTATGGGGCTGATCCGGGTACTCAGCAACTTAACGGACCCTTCGAATCTGGGCGCGTCCATTGCCGTAGCTTTTACAGCAACACTCTATGGCGTAGCCAGCGCCAATCTACTCTTTTTACCCATTGCCTCCAAAATTAAATCCCGCAGCCAAAGTGAGCTAGGCACCATGGAGATGCTGCTTGTTGGCATTCTGTCCCTGCAGAACGGGGATCACCCGCATCTCGTCCGGCAAAAGCTGGCCCCCTTCCTGGCAGACGCCCCTAAACGCAGCGCCAGCACCAGTCCGGGAGACCCGCTATGAGACAAAGAAACCGCCGGCAGCCCCGGGCCGCCGCAGGCAAAGAGAGCCGGGACCGCTGGATGATTACCTACGCGGATCTGATCACGCTTCTGCTTATTTTCTTCGTGATTCTGTATGCCATGAGCAGCCTCGACTCGCAGAAATATGCCATTGTCAGCGGCTCCTTATCGGATACCTTCAAAAGCGGAAGTACAGTACTGGAGGGCGGAAACGGCGTTCTGGAGGGCAATCAGGGAAACACAGGGACTGGCGTCGCGAAGGGGCATAATGAAGACGGCGGAACGGCTGGCGGTCCTTCGGCCACAGATTCTGCGAATGCGGACGGGACGGATGGAACCGGGGCGGGTACTCCTGCAGCCGGACAAGAAGGAGACGGGGCTGGACACCAGCCGTCAGCGCGCGAGCTTGCTTTTCGGGAACAGGAGGCGAAGCTGGCTGCGCTTATGTGGGTTATCACCCAATACGTGGAGGAGAATAACCTGGGTGAGCAGATTTTTGTTGCGGATAAGCCGCAGGGCATTGCCATCACGCTCAGTGACCGCTTCCTGTTCGATGCGGGTAAGGCTGAGCTGAAATCGCCTGCACTCCCTGCACTACGCCAGCTCTCCGGCCTGTTCCGCGGCATCGGCGCGACCATCAGCATCGAAGGCCACACCGACAATGTTCCGGTAACCGCCGCTTCGGAATATACGGATAACTGGGAGCTGTCCGGCGCCCGCGCATTATCTGTGCTGCGCTTTTTCCTGGATAACGAGGGCCTTAGCCCTGATACTTTCCAGTATGCCGGTTACGCGGATACCAGACCTGCATATGATAATGCTACTACCGAAGGCAGACAGAAGAATCGCCGGGTCGAACTCATTGTGCTGCGTCAGCTGCAGGAGGAAGAATAGCACGGAACCACGAGCGAATCTGCTCAGATACCGGCAGGCGGCAAAAGCATATATCCATTCGCTAATATAAGGAGATAGACCGCTATGCAGGATACAAACAGAGCGGCGCCGGAGGCCGCAGGGTTTTCAGGTTTTTGCGGCTGGCAGTTTCGCTGATCATGATCATTATTGCCCAAGGGATGCTTACCCTCTTCGTCGGATTTTTTGCCGCCTTCATGCAGTTCTTCTCCTCCCGCTACTTCTGGGGAGACCTGGCCCGCGTCTACCCGCTGGATAAGCTGATTGCCATTGGCGCTGATTACCTTATTGCCGGAGCTATCTTCGCCCTGGCCTGGTTCGGGGTCTGGTGGATGCTCTACGGCTTGTCCGGGAATGGGCGGATCCGCTGTTTCCCCCTGCTTCTGCTGAGCGCGTATTCGACGTTTCTTCTCCTCTTTTTACAAGTCAATCCGGTCTATAACCCGGAAGCCATGATTCCAAGTTCTGCCGGGGAAGCGACATTTATCGTTTGTATGGGGATGTCCGCCGCCGTGCTTTTCCCGTTTTATTCAGCCGGAGTGTATTATTTCGTGCTCAAGCCCGCCACCCGTCCGCGAAAAAGATACCGTTTCCTGCTGCTGTGCTCTGCATTTTCCCTTGCAGGTCTGGCTCTTCTGCCCCTGTTGTGGCATCTGGCTCCGGGCCTGTATCCGGGTCTGCTCGGGTATCCAGAATGATATACAGACGCAAAAAGGCAGACCTCTCACATTAGTAACATCTAATGTAATAAAGAGAAGTCTGCCGTATTCAGCCGCTTTCGCAAATAAGCTAAGCCTTATTCCCCAACCAGTTCCTTGTACGCTGCCGCATCCAGCAGGCCGGTTACTGCCTCTGCGAACTCAGCATCAGGCTCCAGCTCAAAAATCCAACCGTCTCCGTAAGGCTGATCATTGATCAGCTCCGGGCTGGCCTCCAGCGCATCGTTGATCTTGGTCACCTTACCGGATACGGGTGAATATAGCTCCGATACGGTCTTCACGGATTCGATACTGCCCACGCTGTCGCCTGCGGAGATTGCTGCACCCACTTCCGGAAATTCTACAAACACGATATCGCCCAGCAGATGCTGCGCATGATCCGTAATCCCTACACGTACTACGCGTCCCTCGCCCTGCTGCGCCCACTCATGCTCTTCGCTGTATAGCAGGTTGTCCAGCACTTCACTCATTTCCAAGCCGCCTCTTTTCCGTAATTGGAGTTCTAAATTTAGTTATAGCCTAAGTTATCGGCTTGCCTAATGTCAATATAACTGACAGTAAAATTAAATTTGTCAACTTTTTGACGTTTTTTGATTGACAGGGCGGAGGGTTACCCGGTTTAATGGAGTCAGTAGAAAAACATATGGTTTGCGAATGATGGCATAGGGAGAGACTGTCTCACAGGAAGACAGCGCCGAAGGAGTAAGCCCGGGATGGGTGAATCTCTCAGGCAAAAGGACCTTTGCCGGACGCATCTCTGGAGAGCATCCAGGCCTGTAGCATAGGCTGACGGATCACCAACGGGGAAACCTGCACCAACAGCTGCAGGGTAACTCTCAGGTACAAAGGACAGAGCGAAAGTCCATTTATGCATGCGTGCATAATGGCTTTCGCCTGTCCTTTTTCGTATGTAATCAAAGCCAAGGGAGTGACGAGATGGAGTCTTTGAGAAGAACACCTTTTTATGATCTCTATGCCGCGTATGCGGAGTCCAGATGTATTGATTTCGGCGGCTGGGAGCTGCCGGTGCAGTTCACAGGGATCGTGAAGGAGCATGAAGCCGTCCGCAATCAGGCCGGACTGTTCGATGTATCCCACATGGGGGAATTCATGGTTACCGGAGAGGGCGCGGAAGCCTTCCTCCAGAGAATGACCACGAATGATGTCAGCCGCCTGGAAGACGGCGCGGCGCAGTATACTCTGATGCTCTATCCAAGCGGCGGAGTGGTGGACGATCTGCTCGTATACCGGCTGGGTGAGGAGCGTTACATGCTTGTCGTCAATGCGTCCAATATCGACAAGGACTTCCAGTGGCTGCAGGAGCATCTTACCGCTGAATTCAGCGGTGTTACCCTGAAGAATATCTCGGATGAGACGCTGCTGCTCGCCTTGCAGGGTCCGCTGGCAGAGACGATTCTGTCCAAGGTCACGCAGGTGTCTCTAACAGAGCTTAAGCCGTTCCACTTCATCGAACATGCTGAAATCTGCGGCGTCACCGTCCTGCTCTCCCGTACCGGATATACTGGCGAGGACGGCTTCGAACTGTATGCTCCCGCAGATACAGCAGCAGCACTCTGGAACGGCCTGCTGGCCGCAGGCGCACCCCATGGCCTGACTCCCGCCGGACTCGGCGCACGCGATACGCTCCGCTTCGAAGCCAAGCTGCCGCTGTACGGCCAGGAGCTGTCGGCGGAGATTACGCCGCTTGAAGCGGGTGTCCAGTTCTTCGTGAAGCTGGATGCAGGCGATTTCATCGGCCGTGACGCCCTGCTGAAGCAGAAGGAAGCCGGTCTGCCCCGGCGTCTTGTGGGCCTGGAGATGATCGACCGCGGCATTCCCCGCTCCCACTACCCCGTGTACGCGGACGGAGTCAAGATCGGTGAAGTAACGACAGGCACCCAATCCCCGACACTGAAACGGAATCTCGGACTTGCCCTGCTGGATGCTGCCTATACGGAGATCGGCACAGAGGTGTATGTGGAGATTCGCGGCAAGCAGCTTAAGGCTGCCGTCATCAAAGCCCCATTCTACAAAAGAAGCCAAGGAGTGAAGCCGCAATGAAGCACCGCTATCTGCCTATGACCGAGCAAGACCGTGCAGAAATGATGGAGACCGTAGGCATCCAGTCCATCGATGAGCTGTTCGCGGATATTCCGCAGTCCGTCCGCTACCAGGGAACGATGCCGATGTCCGGCGCTCTGGACGAATACGCACTGCTTCGCCATATGAAGGGTCTGGCTGACAAGAATGCCGACTTCGACACGCACACCAGCTTCCTGGGCGCCGGATTGTATGATCACCATGTTCCGGTTGTCATCAACCATGTGATTTCCCGTTCGGAATTCTATACTGCTTACACTCCTTACCAGCCGGAGATCAGTCAGGGGGAGCTTCAGGCGATCTTTGAATTCCAGTCGTATATCTGTGAGCTGACCGGAATGAAGGTTGCCAATGCCAGTATGTATGACGGCGCAACCGCCTTCTCCGAAGCGGCTGTGCTGGCCGCAGGCGCCACCAAACGCAAGAAGCTGATTGTCTCCCGTACGGTTCACCCGGAAGCGCGTCAGGTGCTTCGTACCTCCGCCAACGCCTGGGGTCTGCAAATTGTGGAGATTGACTACGCAGACGGGGTAACGGATCTCGCCAAGCTGGCCGAAGCCATTGATAGCGATACGGCCGCTGTGCTGGTTCAGTCGCCGAACTTCTTCGGCGGTATTGAGAATCTGCGCCAGATCGAGCCGCTGATCCATGCGGTCAAGGGACTGCTCGTGGTCAGCGCGAACCCGATTGCGCTCGGCGTGCTGGAATCCCCGGGAAGGCTCGGGGCAGACATCGTCGTCGGTGATGCGCAGCCGCTCGGAATTGCCGCTTCGCTCGGCGGTCCGACCTGCGGATTCTTCGCGGTGGCTGAGCCGCTGATGCGCCGGATGCCGGGCCGAATCGTCGGCCAGACGGTTGACCGGAATGGCAAGCGCGGCTTCGTGCTGACGCTGCAAGCGCGCGAACAGCATATCCGCCGTGAGAAGGCGACCTCGAATATCTGCTCCAACCAGGCACTCTTGGCACTGTGCGCTTCCGTCTACTTGTCCGTAATGGGCAAGGAGGGCATGCGTGAGGTTGGTGAGCTGAACATCCGCAAGAGCCATTATGCCGCTGGGCGGCTGGCTGAAATCACTGGCGCAGAGCGCGTCTTCACTGCCCTATTCTTCAATGAATTCGTCCTGAAGCTCCCGGAGGGCAGCAGTGTGAGTGCAGTTAACTCCAAGCTGCTGAAGGAAGGCTATCTGGGCGGCTATGACTTAAGCCGGGATTATCCCGAGCTGGCCGGACATATGCTGGTGGCCGTAACGGAGAAACGAAGCAAGACCGAAATTGACGAATTCGCAAGCGCACTGGAGGGCTGTGTATGAAACCGGAACAAAGTCTGATTTTTGAATTAAGCCGTCCCGGCCGCTCGGCCTACTCCCTGCCTCTGTGTGATGTGCCGCAGGGCGAGGCCCTTGGCTCACTCATTCCCGAAGGGCTGCTGCGCAGTGAGCCGGTCGTACTGCCGGAGGTATCGGAAGTGGATGTCATCCGCCACTATACCGCCCTGTCCCGCCGCAACTTCGGAGTCGATAACGGCTTCTATCCGCTTGGCTCCTGCACGATGAAATACAACCCCAAGATCAACGAGGATGTCGCCCGCTTCCCGGGACTCTCCAAGATCCATCCGTACCAGCCGGAAGAGAGCATCCAGGGGGCGCTTGAACTGATGTACACGCTGCAAAAGGATCTCGCCGCCCTGACCGGCATGGATGCCGTATCCCTGCAGCCCGCTGCCGGCGCCCATGGCGAGTGGACCGGCCTGATGATGATCCGCGCCTACCATGAGAGCCGCGGCGAGGTCCGCACCAAGGTCATCGTGCCGGATTCCTCGCACGGGACCAACCCGGCGAGCGCAGCAGCAGCGGGACTGGATACCGTGACCATCCCCTCCAACGACAAGGGAATGGTTGATCTCGAAGCGCTGAAGGCGGCGGTTGGCAGCGACACCGCTGCGCTGATGCTCACGAACCCGAGTACCCTCGGACTCTTCGAGACGCAGATTGTCGAGATCGCGGCGATTGTCCATGAAGCGGGCGGCCTGCTCTATTATGACGGAGCGAACTCCAACGCGATTATGGGCATCACCCGGCCGGGCGATATGGGCTTCGATGTGGTGCATCTCAACCTGCACAAGACGATGAGTACGCCGCACGGCGGCGGAGGTCCGGGAGCCGGACCAGTCGGTGTGAAGGCGAAGCTGATCCCGTTCCTGCCGCAGCCTACGGTGGCCCAGAACGAAGACGGCAGCTTCACGCTGGACTGCGGCGGGCCGGAATCGATCGGCCGCGTCAAAGCCTTTTACGGCAACTTCGGGATTCTCGTCCGTGCATATGCCTATATCCGCACCTACGGTCCCGACGGCCTGCGTGAGGTGTCCGAGAACGCTGTGCTGAACGCCAACTATATGATGCACCGGCTGGCTCCTTACTTCGAGATTCCCTTCCCGGGGGTCTGCAAGCATGAATTCGTGATGTCCGGCAAGAACCTTAAGCAGTACGGTGTACGTACCCTCGATGTAGCCAAACGGCTGCTTGACTTCGGCTATCATCCGCCAACCGTCTACTTCCCACTGACGGTAGAGGAATGTATGATGATTGAGCCGACCGAGACCGAGAGCAAGGAGACGCTCGACGGCTTCATTGAGACCATGATCCGAATCGTCAAGGAAGCCGAGGAGACGCCGGAGATTGTCATTAATGCACCGCATACGACTGAAATCAGCCGCCTGGATGAGACGCAGGCCGCGCGTAAGCCGGTACTTAACTGCTCCTGCGGTTAACCTTCTGCCAGAGAAGCCGGACTTAGATGGTACACCAAATAGCCGGGTCAGCGATACATTGGTATCACTGCCCGGCTATTTGACATATGTACCTGATGCAGATTTCCCCGGCTACGGCGTAAGCCGCTTCACGAACTGGAAGCGGTCATTCACCCGCATTTTACTATAGATGCTCTTCAGCATATTGCGCACGGTGCCTTCACTGATTCCCAGATCGCTTCCGATATGCAGCGCACTCTTCTCCATCAGCCACAGCCTCGCTACCTCCTGCTCCCGCGCGGTCAGCTTATACTCCAGCAATGTGGATTCAAGCCGGTACTGCTGCATCTCCGGGTTCTTCTCCATCCACTTCTCCATGATATTCTCAGCAATCTGCTGCACGAAGGGAATGGCGAATTCAATAGGCTCTCCTCTATTAAAAGAAATATCAACATATCCGTAAACGGTATCATGATCCTGCAAGGGAGCGCATACACAGTTCCAGTCGCGGAAGGTCTGATCCGTATGCTCCGTCCCCCGCACCACCCCGATGCAGTTCATCTCCATCGCCAGCGATACGGCATTCATTCCCGCCTGCTGCCTGCTTAAGCTGACCCCCGGACGCAGCTCCGCCTGCTCCATCTCGGCCTGCGTCTCCGAAGAAGAATAGACCAGCTCCAGAATGGTCCCCGCCTTGTCCGTCAGGAACACCACATAAGGAATGGAGAGCAGCTGGCTTAATTTGTTCATTTCACTGCGGATGGAAGCAATCATAGCTCTATGATAGATATGCTCCCTGGATTCTTCAGAAGAACCCGCCACGGACATTCCGCTCTGGACATCAACTTGGGTTGCATCCAGCGGCCGGAAGGCTTCAAGTTCGCTTGCTTCTAAATCTCCAGGCATACTCCATGCTCTTGATTGATTAAAGACTCTCACAAACGATCCCTCCATTTTTACCAATTCCTATATAATCAATTTTAAAAGAAAGCATTATAACATACAATTACGGAATAATGAACATTCAGTATTGGATCTGTAAATCCCCGCGTTAGCGCTGTAAAATGTAGAAATCTGTTCACTCTTATATTTCCACATCATTCCGGGAGGTTCGACATGCTTCGCATCGGCTATCTATCGGCTGCTCTTAATCTGGCTACTGCCATGGTGTCATTCCTGCGCTTCGGCAGTAATTATGCCCTGCTCATCATGGCCAGCTATACCCTCTTAACCCTTGCGGGATACCGGCTGCTGCAGAACAAAAGGACATTATATCTTATCCCTCTGCTCACCTTCAGCTGTTCATTCCTCTTATACAACGTGACCTATGTATTGTTGAAGCAGATTAATCTCGTAGACCTGTATGCTGTAGACTGGAGACTCGAGGTTCAGCTGGCGCTTCCCCTGCTGGTAGGGTTCGCCGTCCAGTCTCTCTTTAAGCGGAGCGGCAAATCCCGGTTGGTGTAGGCTTCCGGGGTTGCCGCTTTTTTTTGCAAAATCGACTTAAACTGATAGTTTTCGACATCTGCTCAGTGATATATTTACTCTTACGTCTGTCAGACCGCTGAGGATTCAGAAGTTTTCTCCGCAGGCATCTGCGGTAACGCTTTCAGAGCAATGAACAGGAGGGTTAAGCTTGAGTATGATTGAAGCCAAAGGGCTGAGTAAGTCCTTCATGCAGGCGGTGAAGGAGCCGGGCCTTAAGGGGGCGGTGAAGCATCTCTTCCTGCCCAGGCATATTGAGAAGGTGGCGGTCAAGCCGCTGGACCTGAGGATCGAAGCGGGGGAGACGGTGGCCTACGTGGGACCGAACGGCGCCGGTAAATCGACTACCATCAAGATGCTGACCGGCATTCTGATGCCTTCCTCCGGGAGTATCTCGGTGAACGGGATTAATCCGTACCGCAAAAGAATGGAAAACGCCGCCCAGATCGGCGCAGTCTTCGGGCAGCGCACCCAGCTGTGGTGGGATATTCCGATTGCCGAGTCCTTCTCGCTGCTGAAGGATATCTATCAGATTCCGGATGCCCTCTACAGGAAGAACATGGACTTGTTCACCGACATGCTCGGGATGAGCGAATTCATCCACCTGTCCGCACGTAAGCTCTCGCTGGGTCAGCGCATGCGTGCCGATCTGGCCGCAGCCCTGCTGCATAATCCGCCGATTCTGTATCTCGATGAGCCGACGATTGGCCTTGATGTATCTGTGAAGGAGAAGATCCGCGGGTTCATTAAGCAGATCAACCAGGAGCAGCAGACGACCGTGATGCTGACGACCCATGACCTGGGCGACATTGAGGACCTGTGCAAGCGGCTGGTCATTATCGATCACGGCGCGATTATTTATGACGGTACGCTGAGCGAGGTCAAGGCCCGTTTTGCCAAAAACCGGGTCATCTTCTTCCAGGTACGCTCCCCCATGCCGGAATTGTACGAGCTGCTGGAGCAGAGCCCCGGGCTGAAGCTGGAACAGCAGAGCAGCCAGGAGTTCTCGGTCACCTTTGACCGGTATGAATATACCGCCAGTGAAGTGGTTAGCCGGGTGATGAAGCATGGGGAGGTACTCGATTTCCGCATGGAGGATACCCACATTGAGCAGGTCATTAAAGCTGTCTATGACGGTCATCTGGACTTGAACGAGCACCGGGGAGCAAGGGGGCAGGCGCACCATGACGACAGCAGCCCGGCTTAACAAATACAGAAGTATTGCCAATCGTTCTCTGCAAAATGTGATGGCCTACCGGAACTCCTATATCATTAATTTACTGGCGAACTCGATTAATCTCGTAGCGATCTTCTTCCTCTGGCAGGGAATCTATGGCGGGCGCGAGGCGGTGGGCGGTTACTCCTGGGATCAGATGAAGACCTATCTGCTGGTGACCTTCCTGGCTAATTCCGTCTTATCCTGGTATTCCGAGACTGCCATTTCCGGCAAAATCCTGGACGGCAGCGTCGCCATGGACCTGCTGAAGCCGATTGATTTCCAGACGGCCCGATTCGCCGAGACCTTGGGTGCGAGCCTGCTGGAGGGGGCGATGAGTACGGTTCTGCTGATCGTGTTCGCCACCTTCCTTACCGGAGTGACCTTCCCCCACTCGCCGATCGTCTATC
Organism: Paenibacillus sp. FSL M7-0420; assembly: GCF_038002345.1. Lineage (NCBI taxonomy): Bacteria > Bacillati > Bacillota > Bacilli > Caryophanales > Paenibacillaceae > Paenibacillus > Paenibacillus sp. FSL M7-0420. The sequence continues at coordinate 6,604,149 of NZ_JBBOCJ010000001.1, forward strand.
TGCTGTTTGCGGTTAGTCTGCTCTGCGCGGTTGTGGTCAAATTCGGCGTGGTCTATCTGGCGGCTCTCTTATGCTTCTGGTCGACGGGTTCACTGGGGATTGTCTGGACGCGGATTGCGCTCACTAACCTGCTGTCGGGCGCGCTGGTGCCATTGGCCTTCTTCCCGGACTGGCTGGAAAAGCTGGCGCTGCTGCTGCCCTTCCAGGCCATCATTCATACGCCGACGATGATCTTCCTGCAACAGGCAGATACGTGGGAAAGCCTGCGGCTGATCGGCCTTCAGCTCTTTTGGGGGGCAGGGCTCTGGATGGCGGGCAAAGCCATGTGGAACTGGGCGGTCCGCCAGGTGACCATTCATGGGGGCTAAGGCTGAAGGAGGACGCAGAATGAAAATATCGCAAATGCTCTATCTCTATAGAAGGCTGTATGTGCAGCAGCTTAAGGCGATTCTGGAGTATAATAAAGACTTTTACATCCTGATGTGTTCGGCAGCCTTGACGCAGGTATTGGGGTTCGTGTTCCTGTGGGTGATCTATGACCGGATTCCGGATATTCAGGGCTGGCAGTTCTGGGAGGTCACCTTCATGTACGCTATGATCTTCCTGACGGAGGGGGCGGGTTCGCTGTTCTTCGAGGGCAGCTGGAGGCTGGGCAGGCTGGTCAACACAGGAGAGCTGGACCGTTATCTGCTGCGGCCGGTGCCGGTGGTTCTTCAGGTGTTCTGCACAGGGATTGGGATTAACGGACTCGGCAATCTGCTCATCGGCGGGGTCATCATCTGGCAGTCGCTTGTGCACAGCCCCATCCACTGGACTACGGGCAAGGCCGCCATTCTTATCCTGTTATTCGTCACAGCGGTCATTATCCGGGTATCCATTAACCTCATGGGTAACTCGGCGGCCTTCTGGATTCGCAATGCCGGGAATGCATTCCCGCTAATGGTGCATAATCTGTCCGATCTGGCCAAATATCCGATTACCCTGTTTCCGCAGGCGATCCGCATCTTCATTTCGACGGTGCTGCCCTATGCGTTCATCAGCTTCTACCCGGCAACCTATATTTTCGGCAAAAGCGGCTGGTCCGGCTGGTGGCTCCTCGCCCCTGTCGCGGCTATCGGAAGCGCGGCTGCGGCTTACGGGGTCTTCCGGTACGGGCTGTCCCGGTATGAGAGTACGGGGAACTGAATGTTAGTTTAAATACATTTGGAGCAGGACCAGTGTTAGTTCATTGATGGACGCTCCGCAAACGGACCGTTGTTCCAATCGCTCTGCTGTTTAAGCAGAGCACGGGTACCTCTTAAAAAGACCGCATAACACCTCTAACGCGCGATAAACAGCCGCTTCTCCAGATCCAAGTCGTACACCTGCGGCTTCAGCTCCGGGTCGGTCCCGGCACCCTCAGGCGAGTGTACCACTAACTGTTCATTCTGGTTAGCGGGTACGGGTTGAATCTCGGAGTAGACCAGCGTGTCATGCACGATATCCCCTTGCTTGAAGGACAGGGGAAATACTTCTCCGCTCATCTTATTGACCGCGAAGGCGTAAGCAACTAATCCATGCCCGGACTTATACTGGGGAGCAAACAGATATACTTCTGCATCCTTGAAGCTGACTTTATCGAACTCGAGGACCTGGTCTGATGGGCGTACGAACAAGAAAGCAGGCAGCTTAAGCAAGACCTGATCCTGATCCTGATCCCCCGCCCGGTACACGATGGAGTAATCAGCCTGATACGTCTGCTCCCCTTCGAGACCGTAATTGCTGGATGCCTCCAGATGTCCGCGCTCCTCGGAGCTGCTTGCGATCATCAGCAGCTCGCCTTGTCCCGCTGCACTTCTAGCGCGGATGGTTCCCGCAGCATTAACGGAATCGGCAATTACCAGGTTGGCGGGAGCTTCTGGCTGGACCGGATTCGATAGGCCTGCTGTAGTTGCCGGAACCGCTGCGGATGCAGTTTCTGAGGCTGCGGGTGAAGCGGTTGTTGCCGGTGGAGACGCAGAAGCAGATGCTATGGCAGACGGAGTCGTTTCTGCCGACGGAGTAGCTGTGCCGGATACATCCTGGCTGCTGCACCCCAGCAGCAGGCCGAGTGCCAGGAGTGCGCCCGCTGTACGTGTTGTAGCTGTAGACCGGATTGGACTCATTCCCCTCTAATCGTTTTTTGAGTACAACCTATTATATAAGATTATCACGGTCCACAAATTTAGAGATTGTCTTATTTTCTTTAAAAAATAGTCACCGGAACATGCCCTTGAGCAGCGGCGGCGTGACAAGTGTGGTTACAATTACAGCAATAATCACTCCAGTGAAATACTCCGGCTGCAGCAGCCCGCTCGACAGGCCCGTGGCGGCTATTATCAGAGCGACTTCGCCTCTGGAGATCATGCCTGCGCCGATAATGAACGAGGACCGGGTATTGAACCCGGTCAGCCGTGCGCCGATTCCGCCGCCCAGCCATTTCGCCAATATTGCGAACAAGGATAACACCACCACAAATAGAATGTGGCTGCCCAGCCCCTCGAAGCTGACACTAAGCCCGATGCTCACAAAAAAGACTGGTACAAACAGCGTATAGGCAATCGGCTCTACTTTGGACTCCACCACCTGCTTGAAGGACGTCTGGGCAATAGCAATTCCGGCGGCAAAAGCGCCGATGATGCCGGCCATCCCCATCCGTTCGGCAAAGTATGCATAGGCGAAGAGAATCACCAGTGCGGCGGTCATGACCGCCTCGGTCACCCGCAGAGGGGCGAGCCAGCGCAGCAGCCGCGGCACGGCCAGCCAGCCGGCGAGAATGGCGACGGCGAAGAACAGCAGTTTTTTGCCGATCAAGAGGGGAATGGAGATGTCACTGCCTGTGCCGAAAAAGCTCATCAGCACCGCCAGCAGAATCACAACAAGAATGTCATCGATCACCGCCGCTCCCAGAATGGTCGAGCCTTCCGGCGAATTCAGCCGGTCCATCTCCTTCAGCACCTGAACGGAAATACTGACTGAGGTCGCACTTAGAATCACCCCTAGAAACAGCGCATTATGATCCGCGAAGCCGAACCACGCCCCGATGCCATACCCGCCGATAAAAGGCAGCAGAATTCCGCCCACCGCGACCGCCAGAGCCGACTTCCAGTTCTCACGCAGCTGCTTCAGGTCTGTCTCCAGTCCCGCGATGAACATCAGCAGCAGCACGCCAATCTCGGACATGTAATGAATGAATCCGCCCGGCTGCACCCAGCCGAGCACGGCAGGTCCGAGAAGGATGCCGACCAGCAGCTTCCCCAGCACCGCAGGCTGCCCGAGCCGCACAGACAAGTCCCCGGCCAGCTTGGTGAATAATAGAATCAGCAGTAAATACAATATGAATTCCACTTGCTATTTCCACTCCTTTTCTCCTGAAAAACTCCATAAAACGACAAAGAGAAGCCTTGGTGACAGGCTCCTCCTAATAACACTGACCTATTCAGTTCACTTCACACGATTCTCTCCAGTATAACTCCAATGAATATTGCTGTAAACCGGACTACTTCAGATAAAAGACCTCACGCAGCGGCACCATCGGAACCGCATCGTTGAAATCGAAGGAGCCCTCGACCATCTTCGAGGTGATCGCATTCCAGCGGTTGCAGGCCTCGCTCCCGGCGATGTAGGCGAATGCTGCTTCCGTATCATCACATTCGAAGCAATAGAAGAACTGGTTGCCATTCTGAAAAATCGAATAGTTGCGGATGCCCGCTTTACTGTGCTCCTCCAGAATCTCCGGCCATGGGTCCAGATGCATCTGTACGTATTCCTCTAAGTTTTCCTCTTTCACCTTCCAGGTCCAAGCCAGCTTGTTGCTGCCCATCCTCGCATCCCCCTGTCATTTGTTCCTTCGATTCAATCATATCACACAATTAAGTGGTTTGGACATGTCCGATTCGGACATTATGGGCAGCAAGGATATGCTTCGATATCAGGTACTGGTTCCCGCTTCGTTCGGACGGAGAATGGCAGAGCCAATCGCCAGCAGGACGGCGGCCATCAGGCCCAGGATCGCAAACGGCATCCACAGCTCGTTCCAGCCGCCACCGGTCGCGGCAATGTCCACCGCCTGTATCGCCCATTTCTGCGGTGTAAAGTTGGCCAGCTTCTGCATATATTCCGGCATGATGGAGACGGGCCAGAAGCAGCCGCCCAGCATGCAGGTCGGGGTAAGAATCAGCGAATTCAGCATCCCCGCATTACGCGGATTGCGGATCAGCCCGGCAACGGTGCTGGCAATCCCCATGGAGACCAGCATGAAGGCCGCCAGAACCAGGAAGTAGAGAAAGAGCGGCATCTCATAATCGTAGCGGAGCACCCATTTGCCCAGCACCAGCACGACAAGGATCTGAATCATTCCTACAAGAAAGCTGCCCAGGAAGTTGCCAAGCGCAATTTCATAGGAACGGACTGGAGCGCTGAACATGCGCATCATGGTCCGCCCTCTGCGGTCATCCGTGATCTGGGAGACAGAGCTGGTCACCAGCGCCATCAGGAACATAAGCGTCATCCCTGTAACTACGCCTAGGGTCTGCCGCGGATAGAGATCATAATCGGTACGCGTGCTGCCCACGTTGTGCTGCTCCGACTGCTTCAGCACAGCTGCGAGCTGCGCCTGCATATCGCCTGTTCTTCCACTGGCGGCAGCAACGGTATGTGCCGCTTCGGCAATTTGTGCAGCAGTGGCGGTGATCTTCATCTTCATCATAATTGAGCTTTCACTTGCCCGAAGCTCATAGATGCTGATCTGCGGCGGCTCCCCCGCCATTAAGGCGGCAGTGTACCCGGCAGGAATGAACACCCCCACCGTTCCCTCCTGCTTAATTGTGGCTTCCTTCAAGGCAGCCTCGTCGCTGCGCGGCTCGAACTTATACTCTCCGGCCAGCTCCAGCTCCGTAATCAAATGTCTGCCGGCTGCCCCCGTATCCGAGTTGACGTATAGAACGGTTGCCGGTCCCTCCGCCATCCCTCCGGTAAGGGAGATAATCGCTGCCACCACTACGCCGGGAAGCAGAATGAATACCATAAGCCCTCTGAAGGTGCCAATACTTCGTCTAATCATATTCCAGGCAATAATTAATATTTTATCCACGGTAACCCACCTTCCGGTATGAGACAATCACTGCCGCGAACAATGCTGCGCTAATGATGCACATCACCCACAGATTCGGCAAAAGCTGCTCCAGACCGGAATGCAGCATCATCCGGATGACCGCCTGCTGTACCCAATGGTTAAGCGTGAATGCCCCTGCGCTGTTCACCCAGGAATCAGGAAGCGGCGCCATCCCGCCGCTGACGAAGGTCATTACTACAGTCAGGACACTAATGATATTCGTAGCCGTCGCTGAGGTCCGGCTGAAGAGGCAGATCAGTACGGCCAGTGTCATTGAGGCGGCAATCATCAGCAGGCAGAACAGCAGCAGCAGTCCCGGGCGGTTGCCCCAGTAGACGCCGAACAGCCAGTCAGACAGCAGAATAATCGTGAGGCACTGCAGGATGCTGACCAGGCCTACGCCGAGCATTTTGCCTATGAACAGATGACTGTCTTTTACCGGCATGGAATGGATTCTGAACAGCGTATGGTTCTCTTTATCGTTAAAAAGTGAGGCTGTCACGGTCAACCCGCTGTACATCAGGAACATCAGCAGCATGGACGCTGCATAGAACTGGGCCGCCGAATAGGTCTTCCCGCCATTGTTCAGATCCCCCAGTACCACCCCCGGCTTACCGGCAGGTGCCTTAGTCGCTGTAAGAGCCTGTGGTCCAAGGGTTACGGCTGCCGCCTGCTTATAATTCAGCTCCATCAGCAGATTGTCGAAGGCGGTTCCGGCGACCCGGTTATCGTCATGGCTCCTGCCCAGAATGAATTCCAGGCTGGCCTTCTTACCGCTCTGCACCTCCTGGTCGAAGCCCGGAGGAACAATCACCCCATAGGCATATTTACTGGTGCGCAGCCCGCTCTCTGCGGCTTCACGGCTCTCTGCAGTGACAGGAATTATAAGTTCCTTCACCTCAGGCGTCTCCAGAAAAGCCGTAAGGATCGCAGATTCCTCTGCCCCTCCGCCTCCATTATTCACAATAGCTACACGTACAGGCTTGATCTCATCTGCCCCCTGTACCCCGACCACCCCGGAGAGCGAAGCGCCCAAGAGGAAGATCAGCACCAGCGGCAGCAGGAACATATTCAGCAGCAAAGTGCGTGAACGGAGCTGTCTGCGCAGCTCAAATTTCATAATAATCCAGGTATTCACGTTTCTCCCCCTCTCTAGTCCCGCAAGGTCCGGCCGGTCAGGCTAAGGAACAAGGTCTCCAGATCCGGCTCTTCAATATTCAGAGAGGCAATGACCCCTTCGTGCTTGGAGAAAATAAACAGAATATCCTGGAGCGCACTTTGCGAGGAGGGAAGATACAGCTCTACCGCATCCTGCACCGCTTCTACCCGGTTGATCCGGGGATGCTGCCCCAGCTCGTTCACTAAGGCAGGGGTGATGCCCGCTGCCTTCACAACGATTTTCTCCTCGTGGGCCACCCGTTCGCGCAGCTCGTTCTCCGTACCGCAGGCAATAATATGCCCCTGGTCCATAATGGCCACCCGGTCACAGATCGCAGCGACCTCCTCCATATAATGGCTGGTGTAGATCACCGACGAACCCATCTTGTTCAAAGCCTTCACGGATTCCAGAATATGATTGCGCGACTGCGGATCAATGCCGACTGTGGGTTCATCCATAATAATCAGGCGCGGCCGGTGCATGATGGCACAGGCGATATTCAGCCGTCTTTTCATCCCTCCCGAGAAGGTGGATGGTTTATCCCTCGCCCGGTCGCTTAGGCCGGTGAACTCCAGCGCCTCTTGGGTCCGCTCCTTCAGCAGCTGTCCGCGCAGCCCATAGAGCCTGCCGAAAAAGCTTACATTATCGGTTGCCGTCATATTCTCGTATAACGCCAGCTCCTGGGGCACAAGCCCGATGCGCTTCTTCACCTCAAGCGGCTGCTCCCGTACGGACAGCCCGTCAATGATAATATCGCCGCTGTCGGCTTGAAGCAGCCCGCAGATCATGCTGATGGTCGTGCTTTTCCCGGCACCGTTCGGGCCCAGCAGGCCGAAGATTTCACCCTCCTGTATATTGAAATTCACGTGATCCACAATCAGCTTCCCGTCATATCTCTTCACAACATCGCTCAGTACTGCTAGTGCCATTGCCGATGCCCCCTGTTCCATCATTCTCGTATTCTTATTGTACAGTAGGGCGGACACAGCCGAAGGTACTAAAGGTCATGATCCAGAGGTGACGAAAGTCATCTCCTGAAGGGCAGCACTCTTATGCTAAGATGGTTATACCTGAGAAGAATGTTGACCGATTAGGGATATTTTATCTAAAAGGATGAGCTTACTTGACCAGAGAACTGATTCTGCTGCGCTATGGCCTGCTTATGATCCCGGCGATCCTCTCGATTCAAGTCTATGCATTCGCCGACTATGACTGGTTCACTCTGCATTTCATGCTGCTGATGCTGCTGGTCACCCTGGGTGCAAGGCAATCCAGCTCTCTCTCCACACTGACCGGAGGCATGGAGCTGATCTTCACCGCCTGGCTTTGTTACGAATACGGGCCGCTGATGGTTTTTCCGGCCTTGTCTGCGGTGATCTCCTATACCCGGCGGCAGCAAAGGAATACGGCTCTTGCCTTCTTCTGTATTCACCTTGCCCTGCTGAATGCCGCCCTCCTTCATGCGGCTCCGGCAGTGCTTGTGTTCACGAACCTTACCTTCCTGCTGTGCGCCGGCTTGAATCTGCTGCTGCTCCGGGCAGGACGCGGGCGTGCCGATACCTTATTTCTCTATGACGAGCTGCGCAAAAAGCATTTTGAGCTGGAAGAGGCCCGCGCAAGGCTGCTTCAGTTCACCTCGCACATAGAGGTGGCTGCGCAGGCAGAGGAACGGGTGCGGATCGCCCGCCAGCTGCATGATGACATCGGCCACCGGCTGATCCGGGTCAAGATGATGACCGAAGCGGCCATCCACACCCTCCCTGCCGCACCGGAAACGGGATTGCAGATGATGAACCAGATCCGGGATCAGCTCTCGGGCAGTATGGACGATATGCGTGCGGCGCTGAAGCGGATTAACCCTACTCCGCAGCTTGAAGGAGCCTATGCGCTGGACCGGCTGCTGGAAGAAGTGGGCCGCGATACAGGCATTGCCACCTCCTATACGGTGCAAGGGATTCCATATCCGCTCTATCCGAGCCTTCAGGTTGTGCTGTACACCAATGCCCGGGAGGCCATCACCAATGCGCTGCGGCACGGGCAGGCCAGCTCCGTATGGGTGGAGGTCACCTATACGGAGCATGAGGTGCGGATGGAGACTGGCAATAATGGGAGGCTGCCCGAAGCTGACCCGCTGAGCCGTCTGCCGGGCAGCAGCGGGATGGGCATGAAGGGCATGAGCGAGCGCTGCTCCATGGTGGGCGGGACGATGGAGCTGCGGCTGCAGCCGCAGTTCACAGTCATCACCCGGCTGCCCGTGTACCTGCAGCCGGAGGGGGTGCTGCGCTGAATGGGGGAATGGGGGCGGGGGTGGAGGCGCCTGTGCTGCATACGGACAACTTGCGGTTCTCGGGGAGCTGCTCCCCCTCTGCCAGAAACAAGTGGAAAAACGCATCTTAAATTCACAGTTTCTGATGATTCCAGGAAATTAGTTGGAAAAACAGCATCTGCTGTCGCTGGTTGTGATGCTGACGGACGATTCGGGAGTAATTAAGTGTCGTTTTTCCAACTGTTGTCCCCAAAGAGGGCATTTGCTAATCAGCAAGTGTTGTAAATCCAACTATTTTCCGTGTCGCAGTATTGGCAGACTGGTCAGTTCTCCAATTAGCCGTGTACCAGAGCATCGCCAAACTGATTAGCCATCTACCTATTCCCCCACGCCACAATACCAGCAGACTGATCCGCTCTCCAACTGTAACGCATAGCGCAGATTCCCGTTATGCCGCATCACCCCAACTTTCCAATTAGTCTTATAAGAAATGGAGCTTACCTGAGAGTTCGCATACACTCATCAAGTTCGCCGGGGACGGGCAGCGGGAGAATATTCACAGATAAGAGGTGCTGATTCATGATTAGCGTATTGATTGTTGACGATGATTCTTTTATCCGCGAGAGCCTGAAGGTATTGATCGGGCTGGATGCCGGTATCGAAGTGGCCGGAACCGCAGGGGATGGCCGGGAGGCTCTCTCCTTGCTGGGGGATCTGCCCGGCGGAGCGGATGTTGTACTCATGGATATCCGGATGCCGGGATGTGACGGGGTGGAAGGCACACGGCTGATCAAAAAAGCCTATCCGGCCGTAGCCGTCCTGATGCTGACCACCTTCGATGATGACGAGTATATTATTGAGGCTCTGCGCGCCGGGGCGAGTGGATATCTGCTCAAGAACATCCCGCCGGACCGGATCATTCAAGGCATCAAAACCGTATATGAGGGCAATATGCTCATTCATCCCGAGATTGCCCGCAAGCTGACGGGCTTCCTCCAGCCATCCGCGCGTCAGGAAATTCCAGAGGCTCAGCCGCTTGCTTCCTATGGCCTGACCAAGTCCGAGCAGGCCGTCGTCACCTCCATTGCAGAGGGGCTCACCAACAAGGAAATCGCCGCCAAGCTGTTCCTGAGCGAAGGCACCATCAAAAACTATATCACCGACATCCTCAGCAAGCTCGGCGTACGTGACCGGACGCAGATTGCGATTCTGTATCTGAAGAGCACGCAGGGGAACCCTTGAGCCATGTACTGGCAATATCTAAGGTGAACAATTATCGCTGTCTGGTGACATACATCCAGCCCATATACCTTTTTGGTCACACCTTGTAGCCGGTTTTCGCATACGTTCTGAAGTGCCTCTTCCTTTCATGGTGGCGCTCCGCCTGTCTGTCGCCAATTCTGAGCGTTTCCTCTCAAGGGCCGCTTGTCTGGAGCCGCATTGTTGCACATTTTGCAGGATTCTTCTAAAAATGTTACGGGCTACGGGTACATTGTTGCATCATTTGCAGGAATTCTGGTGCTTAGTGCGATCCACTCCGTCCGAATGTGGTCGGTTTTTCGATTACATTTGGTCCACGCACCCAATCAGCGACGAATGTGGTCGGTTTAATACGAAAATAAAAGTACCGGACAATGCACCGCAGACTGGATTTTGACAAAAAAAGACCCACCGCCCTAAAAAAACGTTTCGTTTTTTTTGAAAAAGGGGAGACTATGGGGTAGGATTTAGTTGCACGCTATATCCTAACTGCTGGATATATTGCACGTACCGATCCAACCGGTTTTTCTTGGACGTCTCATCGCCTAGTGAGACGTCTATTTCTTGGTAGGACCTCTTCTCCCGCATCAGGGCATGGAGGATTCGAATCAGCAAATGCGCGGTGGCGACGTTTGCTTTTTTATCGCCTCGTCTCTTACGTATTCGTCGAAAGAATTGGCCGATCCGGTTCGAGGACCGAGAGTTCGCCCAAGCCGCCTGACACAAGGCCCCTTTCAGATGCTTGTTCCCTTGCATCGTTTTTGACTTTCTTCGCTTTCCCGCGCTTTCGTTGTTCCCTGGACACACCCCCGCCCATGAAGCAAACTGCGCATCACTCGGGAACATTTCCGCGACATGCGGCCCCACTTCGGCAAAGATGGTCACGGCAGACGTCCGCTCAATTCCTGGAATGGAGTCAATTTGTTCAATCACCTCCAGGTACGGTTCTGCCTTCGCCTCGATTCGCGCTTCCAGCTCCGTGATCCTTTTCTCCAAATAGACCAAGTGGTCCCAATGGTCTCGAATCATCTCCCGATGATGACGGCGCAACTTGCCATTGAGCGCGTCTAGCAACTGCGGAACTTTCTTTTTTAAACGGGTTTTGACCAGGCTTTTAACGGCCATTTCGTCTACGACCTCGCCGTCCATGATCTTCTGGAGCAGGCCCCGGCCCGAAACCCCATATAGATCGGACATAAAGGTGGTCAGCTTGATGTTAGCATCCTGCAGGATTTTGTGAATACGGTTTTTCTCCGCCGTCACCGCCTGCACCATCTTACTCCGGTAACGGGTCAAGTCTCGCAAATCCCGGATGTCCTGTTCTGGCACCATACTGCCTTCAATGAGCCCGCAACGGTGCAATTGCGCTAACCAGCGCGCATCTTGCATGTCACTTTTTCGACCCGGCATATTCTTTACCCGCTGGGCGTTGGCCAAGACCAGATCACAACTGCCCTCTAAGATATTCCATACCGGTTTCCAAAACACGCCGGTACTCTCCATCACCACTTCCCGACAGCCGTGTTCATTCAGCCAATCTTGCAGGCCTAGCAATTCTCGGGTTGTCGTCCCAAAGGTTTTCAGGTGACATTGTGGTTTCTGTTCGATCGGTCCTTTCAACACGCAGGCCACAACGGTTTCCTGGTGCACGTCTAGACCGGCGCAACACATACGTACAGCATCCATTCCAATCATCCTCCATCGTCAGCTTACAAATCATGCGCTCGAGTGAGTGTAATTTAATACACGTACTTTTGGGGGCTACAATAGGCGATGCTCGAAAAGCGCAATAGAACAGTTTTTCGCACGGGGTGTATCCCAGTAACCGTTTCCGCCCTTTGATTTGTATATGTAGTGTTGACGACTACAGCCTCATTTAGAATGGTTGCGACGGATGCCACCCACTTATTTTCATTCCTGGGGGTGACAAGGCCTCTGTCTTGTCATGCCTGTTTTTCGATTACATTTGGTCCACATGCCCACGCAGCGCTGAATGTGGTCGGTTTTTCGATTACATTTGGTCCACGCACCCAATCAGCGACGAATGTGGTCGGTTTTTCGATTACATTTGGCCCATGTGCCCACGCAGCGCTGAATGTGGTCGGTTTTTCGATTACATTTGGTCCATGTGCCCATGCACCTGGAATGTGATCGGTTTTTCGATTACATTCCAGGTGCCTCACATCACTTCCTTAACAAATATACAAGGCCCGTTCCCCCTGAACATAGTTCAGAAAGAACGGGCCTCTTTAACCTCCCGCGCCAGCAGCCGCCGGGGGAATCAATTACGTTGATAATCTTCCGTCAGACACCGGCAGATTCCTGCTTAGCCTCTGCTGGCGAGGTCTGCTTGGCCTCTGCCGGCGGCGTCTTCTTCGCCCGGCCCAGCCGGTCACCCTGCACTCCCCGCTGCCGGATGCCTGTCCGCATCCCGATGATGCTGAAGATGCTGGACGGCTTGGTCTCTGCGGTGATGCCCCCGTCCGGGTCCGGCACCAGAATGATGCCGAGCTGATGATGGTCCCCGGCATAGATCGCGCGCTGCAGATACTTGCTCTCGCCTTCGCGGTTCTGCACCTCCAGCTTGCAGAACGCGGGGTTCATGCGCAGCGCCTCATGCAGCTGCGCCGCGCTGGTCAACAGGACCCCGTTGACCTTCAGCAAGATCTCGCCGGGCAGGATGCCCAGCTCCTGCGCGGGGCTGCCCTGCAGCACGGCCAGCACCTTGCGGCCGGCCGGGGGATGCACGAAGACGGGGCTAAGGCTGCGCTCCTCCAGAGCGCTGTACCAGCTTAACCCTTCGTGCAGCAGAATAGCCGCGAGCGCCGCGACAACCGTCAGCGGGCTCCATAGGTCCGCAAGCAGGCTGAGGCCGAGCAGGACGGCGCTGTAGACCAGCAGCCGTCCGAACGTCCGGGCCGCCTTGCGTCCGGGCAGCATGCCCTGGGTCATCTCGCTGAAGCCGATGATGACCGGCAGCGAGACCAGGCCGAGGCCCCCGCCCAGCAGCGGATGCCACGGCAGTTCACCGATTCCCGTGCCTGCGGGAATCAGCACGAACAGCGGCAGCGGCCAGAAGGCCTGCAGCTGGTAGCCGCCCACCACCTTGCCGCGCTTGCCGGCAAGGAACAGCGGCGTCGCCAGCCGGGGCCCCTGCCAGCGCGCCAGCAGCGCCTCGGCCACGTGGAGCAGCGCGGCCAGCGCCAGCAGCGCCGGGATGTCCATCTCCCGCACGGCGCCGGCAACCGTTCCGGCGGCTCCGTTCTGCAGCGTCCCCGGGAAGAACGACAGTACAAACTGCACGATCCCCAGCGCGCCTATGGCATACGCAAAGCATAAATAACGCACCCGAAACAGCATTAAGACAAGGCTGACCACCCAGATACAGGCAACAGCCGTATAGGTCACTGAGACTCCAAGTGCAACCGCGGCAAGGGAGACAAACAGCCCCATAAGTCCGCCGGTCCACACGGTCCGCCAGGTTTCCGGTCCCCAGCTATGCAGCTTCACATGAATAAGCTTCCGCTCCAGGGCTACCTGTCTGCGGTAATATAGGGCAATAAATAGAATAGCGATATAGTAATAGGGCTGAATCAGCAGATGAAGCACTGCCGTGCCCCAGCTGGTCAGCAGCTCCGGGAGTACATTCAACGGTTCGCACACTCCTTTTCATAGCCTAGAACAAATAGGGATTATCTGCACGCCGGCACAATGTATGCTGTTTTTCGCATACATTCGGGCCATGCGCCTGCACGTCAGCACAATGTATGCTGTTTTTCACATACATTTGGCCCATACGCCTGCACGCCGGCACAATGTATGCTGTTTTTCACATACATTCGGGCCACAATTAAAAACAGAATTAAATGACAATATCCCATTTAAAGAAAAAAAGAAGGCTGAAATCAGCCTTCTTACTTGTTCGACGCCGCAGCCTTGATTTCCTTCTGAATTTCTTCGATCCCCTTATTCCGCTGATTGTCATTCACCGGATCCTGGATGACCTTGATCAGCGCCAGCTCCAGCGCTTCCGCGGTCTTGGCATCAATCGAGCCTGTCGATTTCAGCTTGGCTGCGCTCTGGAATTTCTTGACCGCTTCTTTGGTCCCGGCATCGAAGTAACCGTCCTTGCGGCCCGGCTTGTAGCCTAGCCCATCCAGCATAGTCTGTGCACTTTTGACATCTGCATTGTTCATATTATATTGCAGCGTAACGCTCTTGTTAATCGGCGCTACCGAGAAGTAATCCGGCTGAGCTACGGCGATATCCGGCTTAATACCCTTGCCGTGAATCCAGGTGCCGTCAGGCGTCAGCCACTTGGCAATCGTAATCTTCAGCAGGCTTCCGTCACCGAGCTGCTCCTCGAAGCTGGTCTGCACGGTTCCTTTGCCGAACGAATTCTCCCCGATCAGCTTGGCTCCGGCAGATTGCTGCAGGGCTCCGGCCATGATCTCCGAAGCGCTCGCGCTGCCTTTGTTCATCAGCACGACTACCGGATACTTCTTGCTTGATCCCTTCGAGGTACTGATCTCGCGCCGCTTGTTCTTATCTTCCACCTGCACAATGGCTTTGCCGGAAGGTACGAACTGCTCGACCATCTCAATGACGACCGGCAGCACACCGCCCGGGTCATTGCGGACATCAATAACGAGTCCCTTCATGCCTTGCTTCTCCAGCTTCGTCAGCTCTTCCTTGAACCGCTCCGAGGTGTTCTGTGAGAACTGCGTAACCTCGATCACACCGACATGCTCCTTCTCCATCTTCGCATAGACCGTCTCCAGTCTGACATCATCACGGGTGATGACGAATTGCAGCGGCTCCGCTGTTCCAGTCCGCTGGACCTTCAGGGTCGCCTTGCTGCCCTTGGGACCGCGGATTTTGGCTACAGCCGCATTCAGCTCCAGCCCTTCCAGCGATTCACCGTTCACGGAGAGGATCACATCCTTGGCCTGAATGCCGGCCTTCTCTGCCGGTGAGCCCTTGATAGGGGAGACTACAACGACTTTGCCGTTGTCGGAGGAGACTTCAGCGCCAATCCCCGAGAAGGAGCCTTCAATGCTCTCCTCGAACCGCTGTGCCGTCTCCTTGCCCATGTAGTTGGAATACGGGTCGCCCAGTGCTTCCATCATTCCGTTGACCGCACCATCAATCAGCTTCTCCCGGTCGACCTTCTCATAATAATTGCTCTCGATCAGGCTAAGAGCGGTACCCAGCTTCTTCGATTCCTTCTCCTGTAGTCCGGCAGTCTGCAGAACCGTTGCCAGCCCTTCTCCTGCCGCTTGTCCGAATACCTGTACATAACCGGTCACGCCCAGGGTCAGCAGACTGCCGCACAGCAGTGCCGCGACGATCATAAAGGCCGCAGTGCTTTTCTTTAACATGATGTTCCCACCGTCCCTTCTTGTCCATCTTAACACCAGCATGGGCCCGTTCCATGAGAAACGGCATCTCTTCCAGTATATGCCGCAGCACGAAAATATATTTATTTTATAAATTGAAATGATGATTTTTATGTTTTGGGATTGGCCGTGACTCCAGAGAATATTTGGACTTTCCCTTAACTTAATTTTTTAGTTCAATCTATATAGTTCAGCTAAACTTGGAATTTCTCTGCTAAGCGCACTTACAGATAAGGCATAGGATTCACCGGTTTCCCGTTGATCCGCACTTCAAAATGCAGATGCGGGCCGGTCGAACGTCCGGTAGACCCGGATTCGGCAATCTTCTGCCCGCGCTCCACCCGTTGTCCCTGGCTCACCTTGATACCGCCCTCGCGGATATGTCCGTACAGCGTCCATACCCCGCCGCCATGGTCAATAATGACACAATAACCATAACCGCTATACCACTGCGCTAACACAACCGTACCGGAATCCGCCGCATGGATACTCGTACCCTGCGGTACGGCAAAGTCCACACCGGTATGCAGCTTGCCGACTTCATGCGTCACCGGATGGGTCCGGTAACCAAAAGGAGAGGAGATCCGCGCGTAGCCCACCGGCCGCAGGTAAGGACCGTCTCCACCGGAATAATCTTCTGCGCTCGCAACGGAGGAGCTGTCACCGCCGGAAGACTTGGAGGCCTTCGCCTTCTCCGCCGCCTTGGCTGCGGCTACTGCCGCCCGGCGCTGCGCTTCAGCCTTCGCTGCCGCTGCTCTGCGCGCCGCTTCCTCCGCCTTAAGCTTGTCCTTCTGCGCTTCCAGCGCAGAGCGGCTGCTAGCCAGCTCTACCAGCTTGGCATCCTGTTCAGCAGAGATGACCTCCGAATTCTGAATCTCCTCATCATAATAAGCGATGAGCTCCTGCTTCTCCGCTTCCTTCTCCTTCAGCACACTGCGCTGGGCCTCCAGATCGGTGTACAGCTGCTTCGCCGTGGCATATTGCCCTTCCAGCTCCTGCTTCTTGGCAATCACCGTCTGCTTGTCCAGCTTATGCTGCACCAGCAGATCCTGATCCTGATCCACGATCATCTTCAGGGAATCGGCCCGGTCCAGGAAGTCGGAGAAGCTGGTCGAGGACAGCAGCACATCCAGATAGGAGACTGCGCCATCCGTGTACATCAGACGGACACGGGATTCCAGCAGCTTTTCGCGGGAGGCCACACGCGCCTCCGCATCATCCAGCTCCGTTGCCGTCACGGTAAGCGACTTCTCCGTGCTGGCAATTTTGCCGGATATCGTGGTCATCTCACCCTTCACCTGTGCAATTTGCCCCAGGACATAGTCCAGATTCAGCGTGGTCTTATTCTTATAGTGCTTAGCCTCCTGATTACGGGAGTCCGCCTTCTCCTGCGCCGCCTTGGCCGCCTGGACCTCCTGCTGCAGCTGCTTCAGCTGCTTATCAATCTCGGCAACGCTTGTTTTCTTCGCATACCCGTCAGAGGGCCCGAACATTGTGACAGCCAGCAATATTACGGCCATTCCGGCAGCAATTCTTTTCAACTTGCACTCTCCGTCCTTTGTTCAAAGATGTGAATCATACAGGCTATACCTTCAAGAACTTGCGGATCGACACCGTGCTGCCCCATACGCCAATCAGTACACCGAGGCCCACCAGCAGCCCGCATAGCAGCAACCAGATATTCTCAAACGGAATCAGCTGCAGCCCCAGCATCGGATCTCCCTTCACAGAAGACACCAGACTGCTGTAACCGGCGTAGAGCGCGCCAGAGGTTACTACTGAACCGATCAACCCGATCAGAGCACCTTCGATAAAGAAGGGCCAGCGGATGAAATAATTCGTCGCTCCCACAAGCTTCATAATGCCGATTTCCTTGCGGCGGGCCAGAATCGTTACCCGGATGGTATTCGAGATCAGGAACATCGACATCAGCGCCAGTCCTGCTACAAAAATAAACCCGATATTCCGCACCGCCTTGGTCACCTTGAATAAAGTCTCCACTGAGCCTTTACCGTAGTTCACCTTGTAGATCGGCTGCTCTTCATGCGTCTTGTTCAGTGCTTCTATCTTCTCCGCTACAAACGGAACCGTGGTCGGCTCAATGACTTCAACGAGCAGCTTGTCCGGCAGCGGATTATTGTCTTCATCGAAGCCTTCCAGGAGCTCGGCGGCATCCGGCCCCATATCTTCACGGAATTCCTTCAAGCCCTGTTCTTTGGAGACGAACTCCACCTTGCTGACTTCCGGCATATTGCCGATTTCGTTTTCCAGCTTCTCCCGCATCTTCTGGTCCGTATTCAGCGTCAGATGCACATTGATCTGCACCTGGCTGTCTGCTTTGTCCGCAATTTGATTGACGTTGAGCACCAGCAGGATGAACACTCCGAGTACGAAGAGAGAGACAACGATGGAAGTGATGGACGCCACCGACATCCAGCCGTTGCGGAATACGTTTTTGAAGCCTTCCCGCAAATGCCGCAAGAAGGTTTTAAAACTCATAACCGTATTCCCCTCTCAATTGGTCTCTGACGATCGTTCCATTCTCAATCGCTAGCACCCGTTTGCGCATTTTGTTCACAATATCCCGGTTGTGGGTCGCCATAACGATCGTGGTGCCGCGAAAATTAATCTCATCCAGCAGCTGCATAATGCCCCACGAGGTCTCCGGGTCCAGATTGCCGGTAGGCTCGTCCGCAATAATAACGGAAGGGTTGTTGACGATGGCTCTGGCAATCGCGATCCGCTGCTGCTCTCCCCCTGAGAGCTGTGAGGGCTCACGCCCCGCCTTGCTGCGCAGTCCCACCAGATCGAGCACTTCATTCACACGCTTCTTGATAATCTTCTTCGGCGCCTCAATAACATCCATCGCAAAAGCCACATTCTCATACGCCGTCATCTTCGGCAGCAGCCGGAAATCCTGAAAGACCACACCGATATTGCGGCGCACATAAGGGATCTTACGGGGCTTCAGCTTGCCGATATTGAACCCGCCTACGGAGATCTGTCCTTTGGTCGGCGTTTCTTCTCTATAAATTAATTTCATGAACGTTGATTTCCCTGCGCCGGACGGTCCGACAATGTAGACGAACTCATTGCGGTCGATTTTGACCGATATTCCCTGCAATGCATGGGTCCCGTTAGCATAGGTCTTCCACACATCCTGCATCTCAATCATTTTCTCACTTCCCGATTCTGACATCTTCCGCCGGGCCACCGGGCCGGGGGAGCTTCCATAAACTGCATGATTATCGCAGGCGTATCTATTGTAACAAATCCATAACCCCTTGAGTACCCGAAAGTTTTACCGAATCCTTACATATACATAAAAACATCAGGTTTCGCCCCATAGAAGGAGAGATTACTTATGAAAAAAATACACGCCGCTCTCATCGCGGGTTTCGGTCTGATGCTGGCCGGTTCGCTGGCTGCCGGAGGACTTCATCTATACGGCACCCAGCCTACCTTGCCCGCAAACACCGTTATCGCTGGCTGGGAGGTTGGCGGAATGAACATCGCTGACGTAACGGCCGGAATGGATTCAAGACTTCAGGCGCTGGAAGCTACTCCACTCATGCTGAAGGCAAAAAATAATGCCGGACTACAGGTCACCCTTAAGCAGGCAGGTGTTACCTATGAAGCCGGGGACTTCCTACAGGCGCTGAAGACGCTGACGGACGGCACGCTGATGGAGCGGGTACAAGCCCGGCGCAGCTGGTCCGGCAGCTGGAATATGGAGATTCAGCTGCAGACTGCGCAGCTCAGAAGTCTGTTGAATCCCGAATGGGAAAAAGCCTCCTTCGGCGTTCCGGTCGATGCGGTCCGGCGGATTACCGGAGATGACCGGGTCGTATATACGCCGGGCACCTCCTCCTACGAGGTGGACTGGCAGGCGCTGGAGCTTGCGATGCAGGCGGCAGTGCCCACCCGGTTGGCTGCTGACGGCAAGCTTCAAGATCAGCAGATTCAGCTGGAGGTTCCCCTTGCCGTCAAGCAGCCGAAGATCACGCTGCAAGCGCTCAAGGATCAGGGCATCGATCGCAAAATTGTCCAGTTCAGCACCTCCCTCGGGGCCAGCGGCCCCGGGCGCAGCTTCAATGTAGAGGCCGCCGCCAAAGCTGTAAACGGTACGGTACTGCCGCCGAATGCGGTTTTTGATTACGGAAAAGCAATCCAGAAGGCCCAGACCGAATACGGCTTCCGCGAAGCCCCGGTCATCGTGAACGGCAAGCTCCAGCCCGGAACGGGCGGGGGGATCTGCCAGGTCTCCAGCACCCTGTATAATGCCGCGCTGCGCTCCGGGCTTGAGATTGTAGAGCGGCGCAACCACTCGCTTCCGGTCAGCTATCTGCCCAAGGGGCAGGACGCCACTTTTGCCGAGGGGTATATTAATTTCCGCTTCCGCAACAACACCGGCAAATATCTGATCATCAAGTCCGAAGTCCAGGGGCGCACGCTAACCATCAAGCTGTTCGGCACGTTCCCGAAGAACGTCACCTATTCCATTGAATCCAGAACCGTCGAGGTGCTGCCCCCCACAGATAAATATGTGAGCGATGCCTCGCTCCCCAAGGGCGGAACCCGGGTACTGCTTGCCGGCAAAACCGGCTATGTAGTTGAAACTTACATTACCCGCCATGTGGATGGTACAGCGGTAGAGAGAAATCTGCTCTCCCGCGATACCTATTACGCCCAGAAACGTGTCATCGCCATCAACCGCGGCGGGATGAGCAAATCCGATCAGCCCGAATCCCCGCGCAGACAGCTGGTCGAGGACGGTGTGAAGGGGCGGTAACGTCCGGTTCGCCGAATCATCTGAAGTATGTACAGCAAGCAGAAACGGCTGTGCCCACCTTGTGACAAGGTCGGTACAGCCGTTATTTTATGAAGCGCTGGATGGAACCTGAAGCCTCTGCTGCTTAGAAAAGGGTATCCGGCGACATATCAATTCTCCAGTAACCGTTAACCTTCTTCAGCTTCACTGTTACTACTTCGGAAGACCCGTTCGCCCCTTCAGCAGGTACAGTCAATTCGAACACTGCCGCCTGTGCAGTCTTGGAGACCATCCGTGCAGTCGCTCTGGTGAAATCAAGCGAGTTGCCCAGATCGGAATTGACCTGTGCCATTCTGCCCTCATGCTCCAGGAACTGTGTCTGTGCATAGAAAGCAGCCGCATTATGCGTGAACCCCTTCTTGATGTAGCTCATTAGCTGCTGCTTCGTGCCCAGATCGCTCGACAGATAGCGGTACTCCTGTGCTTTATAAGTGAACCGCTCCGGGCTGAATACATTGCCTCCCCGGCTGGCATACGTGTATAGCTTCTTGGCATGAACCACCAGCGGAACAACGCTCCGTTCCGTGAGATTGTTAATGGTCGCCGGCCCTTCCTTGCCCGGCGCAGACGCCGCAACCGTTCTTACGCCCTCAATGCTTGCCACCGGTGAAGCCGCAAGCGCTCCGCCCCCTGCAGAGACAAGACCCAGTGATAATGCCAGTGAACCGATCATCCATTTTTTGTTCATCTTGAACGCCTCCTCGTATTCCTGTGTGGTAGCCTGAAGCGTACTTCAGACTAAGCTGCTGCGATAAGTACTGTATAACATTACAATAGCCCGTAAGCTGTAATACCCAAACCACCCGGGGGTATAAACGGGTAATGGGGGAAAAGCGTAAAAAAACTCTGCCCTCCGGGGAAACGGGGGGCAGAGTTGGGAGAGCGGGAGATGCGAAGGATACAGCCTAATCACTAGACTTAGGCACCGTTGCTTCAAAGTATGCGGTAAAGGACACATTTGCTGTTAGGATACTGCCCGGTTTCATTCGGGTAGGGAATTCATAAGGCTTCTGGAAGGAGAAGGAGTCTACAGCAAGGATACGCGGCAGGTCATGTAACTGCTTCAACCATTCGTTAATCTCTGAGTAACTCCCTTGTACAATAGCAGCCATTTTGATTTCTCTCAAGCTGCCCACTGCCTCAGGGCTGATCCCGGTCCAAGGGCTAATTTCATTAGATTCTGTCAGCGAGAATCCGATATCCTTCAGTCTGGCATGTGAGCTGGTTCCAATCCGTTGTAAGGCCAGGATTAGCGCTTCGCTGTCATCTCCTTGAGGAATTCCTGCCAGTAGAGTATCCTCACTTGATTCTGTTCCCTGCTCTTCACTCTTAAGCGCGTTAATCTTATTTGTAAGAATCCCCTTCTCCTGCTCCAGCAAGGAGAACTCACTATCTTGCATAACTATATCGTTATTTACCGGGCGTATGGCGAACATATAGAAGCCAAACAAAATCAGGAACAGAACTAACAATGCCAGCACAATAGCTGAACGGTATTTATTAATTTGTTCCACTGCTGTCCTCCCCTCCTTCTGACGGACTCTGGGCCTGAGCACTTTGTTCCACTACGGGTACCATATTCACCCTGAAGACTGCGGTATATTTTGCAACAGAGTTGCCGGAATTCTCAGTGCCTTCTGTCAGCTTCTGAATGGAAGCCCCCTTGGAAAAAGACATCTCACGTAATGCAGTTAAGTAGACTGTACTATGCTCCATTGCCGTGAAATTCACCGACAGGATAATCTCGCTATGGTACGAATATTTAATATCTCTGATGACTCCGCCATAAGGAAGACTTGCCTCTAATTCATTCATAACAGCAGCAGCATCTGCACGGCTGGCAGACATGGCTTCAATGATAACCGAACGATCCAGCCCCCCGCCTGATGAGTTACGGCCGTTAAGTCCGGCTAACTCTGTCTGGAGCATGCCGTTCTGTTCCTGATAAGCCAATATTTGTTCGCCCCGCTCTGCATATTGTCCTTGAACAGAGGCATACAATACGCCCGAACCGACCACACCCAGAATCCATATTGCGGCTAAAGAGATAGCGATATAAGGAAATACAATCGTCTCACGGTCTTCGCGGGGCAGCAGATTAATGCTCCGGACCTTGCTGTCACGCAAAGCAGCTCCGGCAGCGGTCCTGTAATCATTAAGAGTGTTGTCCGGCTTCGCGCCTTGTGAGAATTGGTCAACGGCAATAGGGGCAATAGCCATCTCTGGAAGCGCGGCTTGAAGCTCCTCCTGTAACTGTACACGCATCTCTGGAGAGCCGGTAATCAGGATCTCTGAGATTCGCGTCGAGCCGTCATGCAGACTGTATTGATAGAAGCTGAGCATCCGGGAAATTTCCGCTGTAATTTCGACAACCTGTTCCGTAGAGAGGTGTTCATGTGACGTAGCCGCAACCTCTGCTTCAGCAAGAAATGGTATGTTCTCTTGTAGATTCACATGCTTCTCTTGCGACAGATCGACCAGATCTATGGTTCTCATGAATACAGGATGACCACTGCGGAACATATAGATATCCAGCAAAGATTGCTCCAGGTGAATCAACATCGTCTCACTGAACTCATGCCCATACCCCGCTACAATACTTCGGGCAAGCGCAGTGGCCGTTACTTCTACCGTCCTCACCCGCAATCCGGCATCCTCCAGAACATCCACATAATCCTGAACTACCTTACGCGGTGCGGCAAAAATGATCAACTGGCTCTGGTTCTCATCCTGTTCGGTAATTACATAATCATACACCGGGTTCTCGAACGGAAGATGAAGCCCGGTTTCAACCTCCAGCTTCACAAGCTGTTCTATCTGCTTCTCGCCCGTACTCGGAATCATCATCTTGCGGACAATCATTTGCGATGGAGGGATCGAAACATCAACTGCGCTGCCACGCATACCCTTTTGTTTGACCCATTGCTTCAACCGGTCCAGCAGAGCCTCCCTATCCGCGATCTGATTCTCTACAATCATTCCTGGGAGCAGAGGGATGAACCGCTTTTTATGAATCTGCTTGTTAGCTTTGAAACTTATATAGCGGATTCCAGTCTGCTCAATGGAGATCCCTGCTGCTTTGTGCCTTAATCCAATCATGCTATATAGTTCCTCCTAACGAATGAGCGCAAGATAACCGCTGATAAGATGTGAGCCGTATGCGAAGGCAAGCAGCGCCCCTGCTGCCAGCCACGGACCAAAGGGAATATGCTGTTTACGCTGGATTCTGCCTGTAAATAGCAAAGTGCCTCCAACCACAGTTCCTAACACACAGGCAAGCAGAAAGGCCAGGATCGTATTAGGGAACCCCAGCACCATACCAAGCAATGCCATCAGCTTCGCATCCCCCATCCCCATACCGCCGAACAAGACTAACAACAACAGAATACCACTGCCTGCGACTGCTCCCAGCAGATGAGAGACTAGCGTACCCTCGGGAAAGAGCAGCACTACTGTAGCTAGTATCGGGAGAAAAAACAGCAATACCTTGTCGGGAATTAACATAAACTTAAGATCAGACACTGTAACAATAACAGCTAGACTTACCAATAAGTATCCAATAATCCCCTTGCCCGTCAGACCGAATTGAAGGTAAATCCCTAGAAACAGCAAGCCTGTCGTCGCCTCACCAAGCATATATAACGGTGAGATCCTGCTCCCGCAGTAGCGGCAGCTCCCTCTGTTCAGCACATAACTTAATACAGGTATCAGATCCCTTGATCTTAGCTGTGTGTTGCAGCTTGGACAGTGAGAGGGCGGGCGCAGAAGAGATTCACCTGCCGGTATACGTAAGGCTACTACATTATAAAAAGAGCCCAGAATCAGGCCGATCAGCGTGATATAACTGGCTACAATACTCGTCATGGTTCAACGGTTCCTGTCTGGTGAATTTTAAAAAAGGAATCGGGAATTCCGATTCCTTGAAAAGTAAGTTATTTTAATTTTGACTCTAGGATTTGCTGCGCAGTAAATTTTTTCTCCACTGGAGTAGTAGAATCATCTCTTAACAAAACTGCATATCCAGAAGAATTATCAGCCAATTTTCCTTCTGAATAGTAAATTATCGAACCACTTACAATATTCTTCTTAGTACTAGGCAATACTAATGGAGTTTCTAAAAAACTCAATCCTTGGAGTCCTGTACCTGCGGCAGATTCGGTTGGAGCGGTACCTATAACTTGAATTGTAGCAGTACCAATCTTTCCATCCAACTCAGTCGTAATATACATACGCGAGGCCTCATAGACTTGACGGGCAGTCGCCAAATCTGCCTTATCTCCTGTATTATTAATTAGTCCGCTAATCATTGGAATAGCTATAACTGCTATAATCCCCATAATCACAATAACCGCCAGCAACTCAATCAGCGTGAACCCTTTTTCCTCTTTTACCGCCTTACCTAACCTCTTTCTCAGTGCCTGTACGAACATTGTAATTCCCCCTCAATAGTGGTGTAATCCTTGAACAGAACCGATCCTCTGCTATTTGACCGGCGTCACCCCTCTCAAATCATTCAGGATATTCCAATTAAATATTGCTGTAGATACTGAACATCGGCAGCATAATAGAGGCTACGATAATTCCAACCACTCCTGCCAAAAAAGCAATAAGCAGCGGCTCCAGCAGCGATTTCAGACGGTCCACTGTATTCTCTACATCCATCTCGTAGAAATCAGCCACCTTGGCGAGCATCTGATCCAGGGCCCCTGTCTCTTCACCAATGGCAATCATTTGTGTAACCAGCGGAGGAAAAACCCAGGCTTTCTTCAAAGGCTCAGACAGCGGCTTGCCTTGCCGGAGTGAGTCACTAGCACTATGGATATATCTGCCTATCACCTTGTTTCCGGCTACATCCTCCACAATCGATAACGATTGAAGAATCGGCACCGAACTGGCATATAGAGAAGAGAAGGTTCGTGTGAATTGCGCAATGGAGCCTTTTTGATTCAGCTTGCCGAATACCGGAATTTTGAGCTTGGCATAATCAAGCGCATAAGCTCCGCGTTCAGTGCGTTTAACTAACTGATAGACAGTAATGAGCAGTACTATTGCCAGCAACCAAATATACCACTGGCCTTGAATGCTTGTACTAAGTGCCAATACCATCTTGGTAATCGCAGGCAGCTCGGCATTCATTGACTCAAACATGCTGACGAACTGAGGCACAATCGCCCATAGAAGGTATACCACTGCCGCGATAGCCATAATTCCAACGGTAATAGGATAGGTAAGTGCTGATTTGATCTTCTCAGTGGTTGTATGCTGCTTCTCGAAATAGACAGCCAACCGCTCAAGCGTCCCTTCCAGATCACCGGTCTCCTCTCCTGCACGAATCATGCTGACAAAGAGCGGCGGAAAGATCTTCTTGTGATCCTGAATCGCCTGTGAGAATGCAGTTCCTCTTAACAGGCTGGAGTTTACATCCAACAAAGCTTTACGCAGAGGCTTGCTCTCTGTCTGTTCTGCTAATATTCGTGTAGCATCCACAATAGAAACACCGGCACGCATCAGCGTGGCGAACTGGCGGCAATAGATAATGAAATGGATGGTCTTGACCGGATTTCCTATGTATATTTCCATAGACAGGATGGTGGTTTTGCGTTCTACGAGCGAGAATACAGTCAGTCCGCGCTTACGAAGCTCCTCCATCGCTATGGACTTATCCGTTGCCGTGAGCTTCCCCTTCAGCTGCTTGCCCGCATGGGTCTTCACCTGATATTCAAACTGCGGCATCAGCTGCCCACCTCCGTGAGATAGGCCTTGGCAGCTTCCGGATGAATAAGTCCATACTGCAATTGTTCACGAATATTCATCTCAAGTGTATGCATCCCGAGTGAGCGCCCGGTCTGCATTACATTTTTGAGCTGGTGGGTCTTATCAGTACGGATCAGATTCGCTACAGCTGGCGTATTAATCAGCAGCTCCGTTGTGCTCAGCCTCCCCCGTCCACCCGCCCTCGGGAAAAGACGCTGTGAGAGAACCGCCAGCAGCACTGAAGCTAACTGGGAACGAATCTGACCTTGCTGGTGGCCTGGAAAAGTATCGATAATCCGGTCAACCGTCTGCGGGGCATCCGTAGTATGCAGCGTAGCCATCACCAGATGGCCGGTCTCCGCAGCCGTAACTGCTGCGGACATCGTCTCCAGATCACGCATCTCACCCACCAGAATTACATCCGGGTCCTGACGCAGCGCAGCCCGTAATCCGCTGGCGAAGCTCCCGGTATCACTTCCCACCTCACGCTGATCAATTAGGCATGTGCCGTGAGAATGTATAAATTCTATAGGGTCCTCAAGCGTCACGATATGCTTACGCTCTGTCCTATTGATATAATTCAGCATGGCGGCAAGTGTGGAGGACTTCCCGCTGCCAGTTGGCCCCGTTACTAATATTAGCCCCTGAGGCTTCATAGCAAGACTGGAAAGTACAGCTGGCAATGATAATTGTTCAAGCGTCGGAATCTCTAATGGAATTGCCCGCGCCGCTATGCTGACTTCCCCTCTTTGCTTATACACGTTAACCCGATACCGCACCCCATTGTCCAAAGGATACGAGAAATCCATTTCCCCAACGCTATGGAAGATTGCACTTTTGTCACTCCCAAGTAAGGTTTCCGCCATACTAAGAGATTCTTCAGGCGCAACGTTCTCCCCATCCAGCGAATGGAGCGCTCCGTCTATCCGGATTACTGGCGGAGAACCTACAGATATATGCAAATCTGAGGCTTTAGAGGTATAGGCCATATGCAGAAGTTGAACAATATCATGTTTGAATAATGGCATTTATACTCCCCCTATCTAATGCGATACAGTCTCACGCATAACTTCCTGTAAGGTTGTAATTCCTTTGGATACTTTGACGAATCCATCCTCTACTAACTGGATCATGCCCTGCTCTCTACCTGCTGCCCGCAGCTCCTCTATGGATGCAGAATCTGTAATAAGCTGCCGCAGATGATCATTGATGGTCAGCACCTCATGAATGGCAATCCGTCCGCGGTATCCTGTATTGTTGCAGTTACCGCAACCTCTGCCCCGATAAATGACCTCGGAAGGCAGGCCATAGCGCCTAAGCATTATCGACTCCTGCTCTGTCGGTTTATGCTCCTCTTTGCAATCCGGGCAGATTTTGCGTACCAGCCGCTGAGCGACTACCCCCAGCAGCGAGGAAGCAATCAAGTAGGGCTCAACGCCCATGTCACGCAATCTGGAAATTGTGCTAATGGCATCATTGGTATGTAATGTGGACAACACCAGATGTCCTGTAAGTGAAGCACGTACAGCAATCTCTGCAGTTTCAGTGTCCCGAATTTCTCCTACCATTACAATATTGGGGTCCTGACGAAGAATGGAGCGTAAGCCTGCGGCGAAGGTTAAGCCGATCGCCGGATTCACATGCACCTGATTCACGCCTTCCAGTTGATATTCCACCGGATCTTCAATCGTAATAATATTTGCATTCTCAGTATTTAATTGGCTCAGGGCGGAATACAAGGTGGTTGATTTCCCGCTGCCGGTTGGACCGGTAATCAGGAGTATACCGTAAGGCTTGCTGATCATATCTCTGAAGGCATCTGCGTTAAGGTCACTGAAGCCCAATGTATCTACAGACTTAACTCCTGTACTTAGGTCCAGGAGACGCAGTACAATCTTCTCACCATGCATGGTCGGCAGCGAAGATACACGTATATCTACCATCTTGTAGTCAAATTGCATTTTAATCCGGCCATCCTGGGGCAAGCGCCGTTCTGCTATATTCAATCGGGCCATAATCTTCAGTCTGGCGGTGATGAAGCCCTGCATTTGCTTGGGAATGATCCGCTCTGTCCGTAAAGTCCCGTCAATCCGGTAACGGATGGAGAGATTATTCTCACCGGGGTCTACATGGATATCTGAAGCCCGCAATGACACTGCCTGCTGAATCATCTGGTTGACCAGCCGCACAATCGGTGAATCCTCATCCGTAATCTCTGTTTCCTCTATCTCTTCCTGTGTTGGAAGCTCGACCATCATCTGGCTCATAGAGTCCCGCATGCCATAGTGACGGGCTATCGCTCTAGTCAACTCGTCCCGGCTGGAGATTGCCGGCTCAATCCGGAATCCTGTACTCATGCGCAAATCTTCAATAGCGAAGTAGTCCAAGGGATCTGCCATTGCCACCATCAGCTTGCTGCCTTCCTTCATGAATGGGAGCACTTGGTAGCGTTTGGCCATACTCTCGGGGATGATCTGTGTGATTGCCGGGTCAATCTGATATTTGAACAGACTTACGTGGGGGATACCTAACTGGAACTCAAGTACCTCTATGAGCTGTTGCTCAGTAATATAGCCTTGGGTTATTAGCAGATCCCCTAACTTCCGTTTGGTTTTTCGTTGCTCTATCAGCGCTTCTTCAAGCTGTTCTTGAGAGATAATCCCATTTTCTACTAGTAAATCCCCCAGCCTCTTCTTCATGATAGCCATATCTGTTTCACTCCAGAGCACTGTATTTTCCAACCAGGTATAAGCCAATCATTTGGTAATCAGCAACGCATAAAAATCATAGTTTTCATAAAATATTTCAAATTTTATAGTTAATTAGTCTCAATTTTATAGGTTTTTATGCACATCTTTTAATTGCCTATCTACTAAATATGTCCTAGAATGTATATAGCATAGAATGGATAATTTTACAATGGAAACCCGCCTAAAACTACGATCTCATACGGCAAAATAGAAGTTTATATGACAAATTTTGTGTTATTAATAATTATTGGGGAGAGATCACGATGGAGGTCTTGAAAAGAAAAAGACTGCTGCTTATGCTTATCCTTCCGTTGACCTTAATCTTGTTTGCTGTCATCTGGAGTATGGTATCAAGGATTGACGCTGATCAGAACAGTTATCCGGTTCGCCTGCTTGAAATCACGGAAGATGGTACAAGCCAGTTAACCTCCTTCAAGACCGAGTTTCCAGATTTCACAGTTGTAACCATGAGTATGAAACGTTTTGTCGCTTTACGCGATGATCTGGATGGGCAGTATGACGGTATATTTATAGGTAAAGGTACCTATAGTCCAGTAACCTTGGGAAACCTCAAGGATAAAGATGTCTCCGTGCGCTCCGCAGCTATGAACACCTCGTTAATTCAGAATGATATTACGCGCCTTCGTGTAGATGATATCAATAAGCTCTTTATTATGAAGGGCTTGTATGTGATTTTTCATGAACAGACTTTCTTAGATCAAGAGAAGCCTGAAGCCAGACAAGGAATCCTTTACGAAGCATTCAATCCCTTGCGCAGAACCTCAGCTTCGAAGAGTAACGTTCTCTTTTTGACTGATTCCGGAATTAAAGATTTTTTCAATAGATTGAAGACTGACAGCTCCAAGCTGAAACAACGCCCCCAACTGCAAATCACGAACAGTGACGAGATCCGCAATTATGTTCCAGCTTCTACAGGAGGTAAGATATATGCTCCCGGAGACAAATTGAAGTTCAACTTCAATGTCAGCAACACGACTGATCTTGCGAATCATCCTATGACCGCCAAGCTGTACATTAACCTTGATAAGTCTATTGCCATGGGCGAGCAGCAGGTTGTTGCATCTGTCAAAGTGAATAAAGCAAATGGTACGCTGGAGTACATTCTCCCACGGACATTCTCAGGACTGTTGTACTGGAAGCTTGAGATTAGTGACCCTACCAGCTTTGCGCAGCTAAAAAGCTATGAACGCGGAAGCATCCGTTACCGGAATGAGAAGACCGTTATACGAGTCCTGCAGATTACACCTCCAGGTTCCAATACAACTCCAATTCATGAGAGCAGTCTAAAAAAATCAATAAACATGAATCAGAACTTTTTAAGCAACGAGGATTACAAGCTGGATATTACTGTAATGAATATAGATGAATTCAATTATTATATTGAAAGCACCTTTGCAAATACACGTGAATATGGCCTTAATGGCGTATATGATATGCTATTGTTCGGATTCCGGGATGAATATTACTCGAAGACAATAATGAAACCCTTATCTATCACAGCAGTAAAGGAATTCATTAATGAATCCAAACAGAGCGCAATGTTCACACATGATACAGTCATCAATCTGTATGGAGGTAATACTTGGGTAGACAATTTCAAAGAGATTACAGGCCAGAAAGATCCGGTTGTTAACCTTGGTCATAATGCACTTAATCCATCAAAAAAAGTAACGCCGGTTAATGACGGATTGCTTATGCAGTACCCTTTTTATCTGAGTCAACAGACTAGTAGCGGTACCCAGAACAGTATTGGTGAACCCAAAGTAGCCAAGACACACAATCAGTACTTCACTCTGGATCTGGAAGACCGGACCGTTGTTCCCTGGTACAACATCATCAGCGAATCAGGTGATGCAACCAAACGGACTCCCGATGACAGCTGGAACCATTACTACACCTATTCCAAAGGAAACGTAACCTATTCTGGAACCGGCCATCTGTTTGGCTCTAATCTTTCGAGTAGCGAGTCTGTGTTCCCGGAGTGGGAACAGAAGCTTTTTGTTAACACGATGTACAGAGCATTTATGGGTGCTAACCACGCTCCCAGCATCACTGCATATTCACCTATTGAAGGGGCCATTATTCCGTCCTATCAAGATAAGCTGACTGTAAGCTATTCGGTAGCCGATCTCGATTTGAAGGACCGCACCCTGACCACTAATCTGAAATTCATCGTGAACGGAAAAGAATTGACCAGCCCGGACTATATGATCCACAACCGGCGTATAGGATCTGAAGAGACTATTACACAGACTTTCAAGAACCCTCTTAGCGAGAGTGGCAATATTGAAATCATGATCACTGCACAAGATGACCAGGGCGCCTCCGCTTCACCAGTCATCATCCCATTGACTGTGTCAAAGGTGGAGTCCTCTTTATCCATAAACAGAAGCCAATCCGCCACCAAAATAGGTCGGGACAAGCTGGTAACAATAGATTATAGCATTGCTCCAAAAACTTTAAGGCTAGAGGATGTTCAACCTCAATACCAAGGGAAAAACAACCTGTTAATTTCCGGCTTGCGCTATGATGAAAAATTCGCTCCAAATCTTGAATTTGAGGGAGAATCACTACCGCAAGGGTTCACCAAGACCGGAAATCTCAGTGAAGGTTACACTATAAAAGGAACTTTTGAGAATATCACTTTTCAGTTAACAACAATCGATGGTAAGCAGTACTATAAGCCGGTTAATCCTCACAGTACGTCTGACCCGCTTATATATAAATTCACCCTAAGCTTCAAACCTAAGGCAGCGGAGAAATATATACTTGATAACTCCAGCATTATGTTCGAGGATATCCATGCCCCCGCAGAATCTGTACCTACGGCAGTACCTACAGCGGCTCCTACTGTTGCAGCAACACCGACTCCGACACCTACTCCGGCTCCTGTTCCAACTGTAGCACCTCCGGTGTTCCCGGGTTCTACAGCGCCTATTTCGGCTCTGGGGGTTGCTAAGGATTATTCAGTGTATATCCTGGAGGATATTGATTATTCATCTACTTCTTTTCAGAATAAAGCACGTACAGCAGCGGGTGGTAATTTTACAACTCCAAATCTGACCTTGGGTGGAAATTTACCTGAAAGTGAATCAGGAGCAACTCTTGTAGTCGGCGGTAACATAAACTGGTCATCTAATAACGGAAGTATGCGAGGCAAAGCGTATTACGGAGGCAAAGTAATTGCTGTTGCAGAAGCCTACAAAAATAAGTTT
This sequence comes from Paenibacillus sp. FSL M7-0420, assembly GCF_038002345.1. Taxonomy (NCBI): domain Bacteria; kingdom Bacillati; phylum Bacillota; class Bacilli; order Caryophanales; family Paenibacillaceae; genus Paenibacillus; species Paenibacillus sp. FSL M7-0420. The sequence goes on from NZ_JBBOCJ010000001.1 coordinate 6,635,935, forward strand.
TTCCTTGATACATCACTGCCATTTGCCCAAGTTAACCAGCATTTAAAGAATCTCTCTAGCTATTTGGGCCATTTACCAGGCACTAATGTTACCTCCGTCTTAGCAAACGGCAGAAATGACTTTACTCTTAGCGGAACAGACCCAAATCTAAATATTTTTAATGTTACTCTCAAGGATAGCTCTAAATCTATCAGTGCTGTGAACATAAATGCACCAGCCGGTTCTACAGTAGTTATTAATATATCAGGCAAATCAGCAAGCTTTGGTAACGGCTCTATTAATCACGGGAATGTTGCCAATGATCACATTATCTTCAACTTTTATGAAGCTGAATCTCTTGTCTCGCAATATTATGCTATAGATCAGTCGATTTTGGCTCCTTTAGCAACACTCTCATTAACAGGAACTTATAATGGAACAATAATTGCTAAAAAACTGCAACCTATTGGTGGTGGAATTGATATCGGGGGTGTAAATCCCTTTAGCGGAAATTTGCCTGAAATGCCTGCCGCAACCACAGCACCAACCGCAGTCCCTACAGCGACTGCTACACCTGTAGCTACAGTAACAGTTACACCAGTACCTACTGCTAGTGCCACGCCAACCGTGATGCCGACAGCTACGCCAGTTCCAACAACTGTGACTATGAAGTTTTTAGCTGTTAATCTGGAAGTGATTATTGAGATTACTTCAATTACGGTGCACGATGAAGACATACTGGTTGATCAAAAGTTATCGCTCCCGTCAATCACAACTATTCTGCCTGACGACGTAGATGCGAAGGACCGGACTCTTCAGTGGACAATCGTAAGCGGCAAAGATTTCATTAAATTCATAAGCGACGGTATGATCCAAGCAATTGCGCCGGGTGAAGCAGAGATTCAAGCCTCAGCTCAAGATGGAAGCAAGGTTGTCAGCAATATAGCCAGAATTACTGTGACAGCACCTATTCCGCCTGAGCCGATACGCACCATTGAGCTTACCGGAGATATTTCAGGAACTGCCAATACCCCAATTAATTTGAATGCTGTATACACCAGTAATCCAGTTGAGACGGATATAAACTATAAGTGGACTGCCACAGATGGGAATGGCACCAACGTTAATCAATACCTGACAACGAGTGGTCCAACTTCACCTACAGGAACCTTTAATGCACCGCAGAGTGGGATCTATACTATCACGGTAACTGCATACAGCAACAGCAATAAGGCTGGCTCCCCAGCCACCAAGATCATTACCATCACCAACCCATTAAGGGACTTTACTATTGATAGTGCTGATAGTGTTTTTGTTGGCAAATTCATTGAGATGAGTATAAAGGACTTCGCTCCTGATAACGCAGATGATGCTTTCGATATCCATTGGAGCTTAGTGGGAGATGGTGCTCAGTATGCAAGCTTAACCAAAGCCCCAGACGATACGGATGACACTAAGTATATTTTAACTGGTATCAAGGCAAAGGATACTGTCACTGTTTCAGTCACGGCAGGAGGCATTACTAGGATTAAGAAAATTAAGATCGAACCTCTGGTTCTTACGGATATCCAGTTTACGGGGACTATAGTGGAGATGAACGTTGGCGAATCCAGACCACTGGACCAGCTTCTCTGGTTCTCGCCAAGAGAGATTACTCTGAATGATGTTCGGGATCAATTGGATTGGACAAGTACTTTCTCTGGAATTGCCTCCTTCCAAACTCCTGTTACCGTAGACAATCGGGGGATAATCCATGCACATAAAAGTGGAAGTACGCTGGTAACTGTACAATATGTTAACAACCCCCTAATTAAGACAACCATACTCGTCAAAGTATATCCTCTCGATACGGATGACCGTTACTAGGGGAAACTAAATAACAATATTAAAAGGAGCCTTTGGGCGCAGTGAATACTGACGCGAAAGGCTCCTTTAATTGATGTATACCGTCAATTTACCAGTTGCATAGGTCCGACATTTACATTGACGGTTTGCACTCTGGGTAAGCTGGATTGCTGATTCTCATAGATGTCCGGTTTATAATCTATCACAAAACGCTCTGGAGCAGCCGCTTGGTTAATGATTAGTCTGCCAGCATTGCCTGGAAGAGGCTCCATAACATTACCTTTTACTGCATGGACAGTCAGGTTGTCTCTAGCAAAAAAACCGCCGATCAAGTGGAACATAGAGCCTACGCCATACAACTCACCACTGGAGTCTGTATAAAAGAAAGCTTCCATCGTTTCCTCTGCACTTGGTTCGTTCACAGCAAAGGCGTGCAGGCGGTTGATAAGCACTTTCCCTTTGGAGATCAGGACCAGTTCTTTGGTCTCCAGGTCATTTCCCTGAAGTCCCCGAATATTTGCATCCTCAACCGTTGTATCACCTAACACCAGCAAAGTCGAATCAAACTTAACGTTGCCTTTGATCTTAACATTACCAGTAACTAATATATTGGCCCGGACTGGTAAAAAATCAGGCTTAAAGTTGTTGATTTCTAAATTCCCGGTAACGATGAACCAGCGGGGCATACTCCCGCTTTTGGGATCAATCTCGTTGGACGGTCCCTCCCGGTAAAATAATTTCTTGTAATCCAAACCATCAACAACCAAATTCCCGTTAAAAACAACTGTGGAATCCAAGTTCTCCAACTGCTGTAGTTTCTCATTGTATATTTCAAGATCCTTCTGATACTGTTCAAGGACAGCTTCTTCGGCATCCGGTAGTACTTTATCTGGAGCTACCGGCATTCCTTGAATATGTGTGACCTCCGAACGCCCGATAATCCAAGAATTCAAGTCTGCAATGCCTTTGCTGTATTCTCCACGCATACTGTTTCTTAATGATTTTTGGGTAAAATCATCCTTTGAGGAGGATAGCCCCTGCGCCAGCTTATCGAAAAACGACTCCTCAACGTTGATTTGGACAAATTTATTTTTCTCTTTAATTTTAATGTTAGCCGGATTCACATGCAGAATCTTAGCCAATAGAACGTTCCTTTCGCTCTCGGTTTCAGGCAGGGAGGTCATCGTATCTTCTTGATCTTCTGACAGGATACTCTCCTTCGGCTGGAAATTCTCTTTATATTTGATATTGCTCATTGCTTGAACATGTACCTCACCCGGGGCTGACCCATCCGCATTACTCATGACGGTGGGGAAATCCAAGGTGACTTCAGGATATCTATGTCCCAAGTAAGTGTACCAAGGTGTATTTGTTATCAGCAGCTTCTCTCCGGCATATACATTGCCCTTAAGCACAGGAGCTCCATTCAGCCGGAGAGTCTTCTCTGAGCCGAATACATACTTCAGGAAGTCTGGATAACTGTCTATAATGACCTGCTGCCTCAGTGTCCGTTCCACTCCGTTGACCACTGCCTTGGAGCTGATATTGATGGTATACTGGATAGACTGGTTTTGTTTTCTGATTTTTTTGTCCTTAGTATCATCATATTTGATGCCATCGACTGAGCCCCTGCTGGAAGATTGTAATTCTGTAGCTACCTTCAGACTGGCCTTGTTGTCATCCAGCTTCGCAAGAATTATTCCCAGGCTTTCCGGGTCAATATCCTCCAGTTGTAATCCCTTCAGCTCGGATTGAATATAGGCTGCAGCTTCATTAAGTCCTTTTTGGGCAAGATGCAAGGACTGTACGTCACTCTCCCTTGTTTCACTTCTTTGGGCGCCTCCAATAGTTGCGCCTAGAACCGCTAATCCGAGAATTGTAAGAAGAAGGACAATAAACATTACTAGTACGAGTGCAGAGCCTTGTTCAGACTTCATGCGGGAAAACCACTCGGAGCATCTGCTCTTTTTTATAAACCTCGATCCCATTTCTGCCCACCGCTCCTAGAATCCGAATTTGCTCTCAACCGCAAGCTGCCGTCTGTTATCTCCATGTTCTAAAGTCAGAGAAAGCTTGATATTCAGCAGGCCACTCTCACAAGGCTGTATTGAATTTGCACTGCATTCCAAGCTTATTGAAGAATTCGGGCCCAACATGGAATCTGTCGAAGTCCTTGTATTATATGTATCTCCTGGTGTTGGAGTAGTTACGGCACTTACATGATCAGTAGTTGCTGTGGGGTCTGTTGTTGGAAGCTCATTTATCACTAACTGCCCGCCGGATATTCCTATCGTTACTTCATCGATCCCTCCGCTAAGATTATCTCTGCTCAGAAGTATAGTCTTATTCACTTCATCAGAAGAAATAGTGTTTGGAGCAAAAGTATAGATTTCAGTAATAATTGCAGACATCAGTAAGTCACTTTCATCCCTCAACGTATTCTCCATAGTCACTCTCTGATAACTCTGCACGCCAAACGTCATTACTCCATAGACAAGTGCGGATACCAGAGAAAACAAAGACAACGCTGCAATAAGCTCAATTAGCGTAAAGCCCTGTTCTTTGCGGAGAAGATCAACGAATTTTCTCATCTGTAATATATCCCTCCACAACAGTCTCCTTACCATTCGTTCTAACCTGACTGGAATCCCGCACTCTGACCCGAACCGGCAAAAGGTACTCGGCAGTAGCCTTCTCAATGGCATCCGATGAATGTATCATTCCTGTATGGAGAGTAGACTGATATTCAATATCTATCTGATAGCTGATGTTATTAATCGTAGGATTCAGCACCTTCGCCAAAGTGTTCACATCGCTCACCGCATTACTATAGACGCTGCAGCTCACCGTTGTCTCTGTCAAAGGAACACAGCCTGAGGCCTGAATCGCAGGGTGACCTATAATCTCAGGTTCTGCTCCTGTAGTAGGCCTCCCTTTAAGGTATAACTCAAGCTTCTGAAAATCCTGCTTCTCCATATAAAACAAAGCGTTCCGCGCCAGATTGACCATGATCGTCTTGTTCTGGTTGGACTTGGAATAGGTCATGGCATTGGTGAAATAAGAAGTCAGTACCAGGGACACTATCGACAAAATGACGATGGCGGCCAGCACCTCGATCAGGGTGAAGCCCGCTTCCTTGCCCCGCTCGCGGCTGCGCTTCCATGGGTCTTTCCAGGACATTATGTTCGCTCCCTATACTCTATTGAAATTCAATTATGGGCTTATCCGTGTCTTCAGTCCTGTGTCCTTGCATGTTTATATGAATCTTTCTACCTACTTCCATTATATTCTTTCTCCTCCGGCAGCAGCAATGCTTGCGGACAATAAATCTGGAGAAATCTACAATTTATATCAGGTAGGGGCTGTGCTATCATGTGGGCAGAAAGGGGATACGCAAATGGCTTTAATTGAATGTAAATTTTATTCGGAGGTGCTGGGGCTCAGTACTTCGATGACTGTCATTCTGCCGCAGCAGACCACTACGCAGATCGGAATGAGCAATGTCTCCAAAGGGACCTTACACCCCACGCTGTATCTGCTGCACGGCTTGTCTGACGATGATTCGATCTGGCTGCGCCGCACCTCAATTGAGCGTTATGTAGCGGAGTTGGGTATCGCTGTGGTTATGCCGCAGGTCCACCGCAGCTTCTACACAGATATGGAGGCGGGCGGCAAGTACTGGACATTCATTAGTGAGGAGTTACCAGCACTGGCCCGTTCCTTCTTCCCGTTGTCGGCCAAGCGCGAGGATAACTTCGTGGCGGGATTGTCGATGGGCGGATATGGGGCAATGAAGCTCGGACTGCGCAAGCCGGGGAACTGGGCTGCCGCAGCAAGTCTGTCTGGAGCCCTCGATATGGCACACAATTTCTTGAACTTTGAAGATCCATCGCAGAAGACTAAGGATTATTTGCAGATTTTTGGGGACAAGAACATTGCTGGTACTCCGGAAGATCTGCTATGGCTGCTTGAGGAAGTGAACCGCTCCAAAGGACCGAAGCCGCTGCTCTACCAGTGCTGTGGAACCGAGGATTTCCTGTATGAGGACAATCAGGTCTTCCGCAAGGCCTGCTCCAAGACGAAGCTGTCTCTAACCTACGAGGAAGGGCCGGGCGAGCATGAGTGGGGATACTGGGATGCCAAGATCCGCGATGTGCTGAAGTGGCTGCCGCTAAGCAAGTAGAATCTTCCAGATTGTAAGCGGATACGGATCATCCCGTAAGCTTCTACCTGGGGTGCGGAGAATATAACATTATCGCTCAAAAAAAAGACTGTCCTACCGCATCTAACCGATGCTGAGTAGAGACAGTCTTTCGTTTAAAATATAAGAATTTATATGTTGCACACGATAACTTATCCTTCTATTTCTCGCTGAAACGGTACCGTCCTTTAAAAGGACGGCAATGCCGTTTCCACTTGTCCTCTAGTTTCGCCTTCAGGCTCTTCCAGGCTTACTCCGCAGCATGTCCATGCTGCTTCACCCATTCACCCGCAGCAGCCAGGTCCGCTTCAGCTCGCCCGATGGCGGCCTGCACCTGAACCGTAGCGGTACCACCGTAGACATTACGGGCGTTCACCACGGCCTCCGGCTGGAGCACTGCATAGATCTGGTCGTCGAACAGCGGCGAGAACTGCTTGAATTCGTCCAGCGTCAGATCGAGCAGGAACTTGCCCTCGTTGATGCAATACAGGACGGTCTTGCCGATCACCTCATGCGCCTGACGGAACGGCAGGCCTTTGCCTACCAGGAAGTCGGCGATATCGGTCGCGTTGGAGAAGTCCGTATTCACCGCTTCACGCATCCGCGCCTTGTTCACCTTCATGGTGGCGATCATCGGCGCGAACAGCTGCAAGGCCCCTGTAAGCGTAGCTACAGTATCGAACATGCCTTCCTTGTCTTCCTGCATGTCCTTGTTATAGGCCAGCGGCAGCGACTTCAGCACGGTCAGGAGTCCGATCAGGTTGCCGTAGACACGGCCTGTCTTGCCGCGTACCAGCTCCGGCACATCCGGGTTCTTCTTCTGCGGCATGATGCTGCTGCCGGTGCAGAAGGCATCATCCAGCTCCACGAAGCTGAATTCGGTGCTGCTCCACAGCACCAGCTCTTCACTGAGCCGGGACAGATGAGTCATAACGAGCGATGCATTCGCCAGGAACTCCACGATGAAGTCGCGGTCGCTGACCGCATCCAGACTGTTCTCATAGACCCCGTCGAAGCCAAGCTGCTCGGCCACGAAGTGGCGGTCAATCGGGAACGTCGTTCCCGCCAGCGCCCCGGCACCCAGCGGCAGCACGTTGATCCGCTTGTAGCTGTCGGTCAGGCGCTCCGCATCGCGGCGGAACATCGACACGTAGGCCAGCAGATGATGTGCGAACAGAATCGGCTGTGCCCGCTGCAGGTGGGTATATCCAGGAACGATGGTCTCCAGGTTATCCTTGGCCTGCCCGATCAGCGCACCCTGCAGCTCATGCAGCAGCGCGACCAGCTCCACCACGCGGTTTCGCAGGTAGAGGTGCATATCTGTAGCCACCTGATCGTTGCGGCTGCGTCCGGTGTGCAGCTTGCCGCCGACCGGGCCGATCTGTTCGATCAAGTTCTTTTCAATATTCATGTGGATATCTTCATCGGCAACCGAGAATACAATCTCCCCCGCGCGTACCATCTCCAGTACCTTCGCCAGTCCGTTCTTGATCGTCTCGACATCCTCTTGCGGCAGAATTCCGCATTTACCCAGCATCGTGACATGGGCCAGACTGCCCTGCACATCCTCTTCCGCCAGCACTTTATCGAACTCGATAGAAGCCGTATATTCCTCTACCAGCTTGTTCGTTCCTTTGGTAAAACGTCCGCCCCACAGCTTGCTCACCTGTTGTTCCTCCTCGATAGACGTTAGAAGGGCCGCCCCTGTCCAGTTGGGAGGAACGGCCTTCTTGTGTCCGCTTTTATATACTGCTACTTATTGGATTCTGCTACGCCTGCCGATACCTTCAGACGAAGGGCATTCAGACGGATAAAGCCGGTCGCATCGCCCTGGTCGTAGGCCTGAGTAGGATCTGCCTCCATGGTGGCGATATCCGGGTTGTACAGGCTGACCGGACTCTTGACTCCGGCGCCGATGATGTTGCCCTTGTAGAGCTTCACGCGTACCGTACCGGTCACGTTCTTCTGGCTCTCCTTCACCAGGGCCTGCATCGCAATCCGCTCCGGTGCGAACCAGAAGCCGTTATACACCAGCGTGCTGTAACGGGTGATCAAGCTGTCACGCAGGTTCATCACTTCACGGTCCATGGTGATCGATTCCATTTTGCGGTGAGCGGTGAACAGAATGGTTCCGCCCGGAGTCTCATACACGCCACGGCTCTTCATGCCGACAAAACGGTTCTCGACCATATCCACGCGTCCAATCCCATGCTTGCCGCCCAGCTCATTGAGCTTCTCCATCACTTGCAGCGGGGATAACGCTTCGCCGTTCAGCGCTACGCAGTCACCCTTGACGAAGTCCAGCTCCAGATACTCAGCTTCATCCGGGGCGTCCTCCGGCGCATTGGAGAGCAGGAACATTTCCTTGTTCTCCGGTGCGCTTGGATCGAACCACGGGTCTTCCAGCACGCCGCTCTCATAGCTGATATGCAGCAGGTTGCGGTCCATCGAATACGGCTTGGCCGCAGAGGCTTGTACCGGAATACCGTTGGCTTCGGCGTAAGCGATCATCTCGGCCCGGCCCGGGAACTGGTTGCGGAACTCTTCCAGACGCCAAGGCGCGATTACCTTAATGCTCGGCGATAACGCAGCAGCGTTCAGCTCGAAGCGTACCTGGTCATTCCCTTTACCTGTAGCTCCATGGGCAATGGCTGTAGCGCCTTCGGCAATGGCGATATCCACCATGCGCTTGGCGATCAGCGGACGGGCAATGCTGGTGCCCAGCAAATATTGTCCCTCATAGAGTGCACCCGCCTGGAACATAGGGTAGATGAAGTCATTCGCGAACTCATCGCGCAGATCATCGATGTAGACCTTGGACGCGCCGGTGGCGAGTGCTTTTTCCTCCAGACCATCCAACTCTTCTTTTTGACCAATATCCGCTGTAAAAGCAATAATCTCCGCATCATACGTTTCTTTCAACCACTTCAGAATGACTGAGGTATCCAGCCCGCCGGAATAGGCGAGTACAATTTTTTCTTTTGGCATGGGGTGTTTAGCTTCCTTTCGGTGTGGAGGGTGATTATAAGATCAACTTCAAGCTTTGCGTATAGACATCCGGTGCTTGGACGCAGCTGCATGAAATGTTTGGACTTCCGGCCGCTGTTGTCTCCAGATATTCTTGAATATACCGCTAGAGCGGATAATATCCGGAGACAAAGGCGGACGCTTACGCTCCTACAGTTCCAAACTTTCACTTCGCTGCTATGCACCGGAAATCCAACGCTCCGTACCTAAGTTGATCTTATATATGTGTTGTATATATATAATTCAATTACTTCAACCCATCGAAACCTATCACTTGCTCAGGGTTGGCTGTGCACGATTAAGGTGCCATGGGTGGACTTAATTGCAATTTGTACAACTAAATTGGCTGATATAACGCAGAGTGTGCGTTTAGCTGTAGTTCGTACAATTAAAATACCTCTATACCTGAATTCTCGCCCATTAGGGCGGATTTAGTTGTACAGACTACAGTTAGAAGAGGACACGTTAACTTTTCACGGTTTTTAATTGTACAGAATACACATATCTCTAAATGTCCGCTAAAAATGACACTTCACTTCATACCTTAGCGCATTTGTGGGTGGAATGAACTCATTTTCTCTGCTCCAGATGTGCAGACGCTTTGCTAGGCTCCATCTAGCCCATCAAAGCCGCCATCAGCGCCTTCTGCGCATGCAGGCGGTTCTCCGCCTGATCGAAGATCACGGAGTTCGGGCCGTCGATGACGCCGGTGCTGACCTCTTCCTCCCGGTGGGCCGGCAGGCAGTGCAGGAACAGATAATCGCTCTTCGCGCCTTTTACGAGCTCTTCGTTGACCTGATAGTCCTTGAACGCCGCTTCACGTGCCAGCTGCTCGGCCTCGAAGCCCATGCTCGCCCAGACATCCGTATAGATCACATCAGCGTCCTGTACGGCCTCCTGCGGGCTGCGGGTTACGGTGATAAATGAACCTGTCTCCTTCGCGATCTCGCGCGCCTCGGCCACCACAGACTCGTCCGGCTCGTAGCCTTCCGGTCCGGCGATAGAGACATGTACTCCCAGCTTGGCGCCGCCGATCAGCAGGGAATGCGCCATATTGTTACCGTCGCCGATATACGCCAGCTTCAGTCCCTTCAGCTTGCCCTTGTGCTCGTATACAGTCTGGTAGTCCGCCAGCACCTGGCAGGGATGAGCCAGATCGCTAAGGCCGTTGATGACAGGCACCGAAGCGTAGCGGGCCAAATCTTCCACTTTATCATGGCCGAACGTACGGATCATGATACCGTCCAGATAACGCGACATGACCTGGGCCGTATCACCAACCGTCTCGCCACGGCCAAGCTGGATATCATTTTTGCTCAGGAACAGGGCATGACCGCCCAGCTGATACATCCCCACTTCGAACGACACCCGTGTGCGGGTAGAGGATTTCTCAAAAATAAGGCCGATCGTCTTCCCCAGCAGCGGCTGGTAGACCTCTCCGTTCTTCTGCTTGCGCTTCAGCTCAATCGCCAGATCAATCAAATACGTGATTTCCTCCGGGCTGTAATCATTCAGCTCCAGCAAATCACGGCCTTTGAGCTGTGCGGCAATCGTCTCTGTTACGCCTGGTGTACCGTGACTCATGAATTTGCCTCCCCGTTTCCTTGATTAGCATAAGTATGAATTAGTTCCGATAGGATGTCCACCGCCTGATCAATCTCATCGGTGCTTACATATAGATTAGGCAGCAGTCGAATGACATTCGGTCCGGCCTGAACGAACAGCAGCCCGTGCTTCTGTCCGGCAAGCACGATCTCGGCTACCGGCTCCTGGCATTCAATGCCGATCAGCAGGCCTTTGCCGCGAATCTCCTTCACGAAGGAAGTGTCTGCCAGCTTCGCTCTAAGCTGTCCGCTTAAGTATTCGCCCATCTCCGCAGCCCGCTCAGGCAGCTTGTCTTCAAGCATGGTCTCAATGGTTGCTTCCATCACCGCTGCCGCCAGCGGGGTGCCGCCGAAGGTACTGGCGTGGCTGCCCGGGCTGAAGGCCTCACGCAGATAACCTTTGCCCAGCATCACACCGGCCGGGAAGCCGCTGGCTACGCCTTTGGCCAAGGTGAAAATGTCCGGCTCAATGCCGTAATGCTGATGAGCGAACAGCTTGCCCGTACGGCCCATCCCGGTCTGCACTTCGTCCACGATCAGCAGCAGTCCGTGCTCCTTGCACAGCGCTACAACAGCATCCATGAACTCCTGCTGTACCTCAAGCACACCGCCCTCGGCAAGCACCATCTCCAGCATAATCGCTGCCGTGTGCTCGTTAATAGCACCCTTCAGCGCCTCCAGATCATGCAGCGGCACTGTCTTGAAGCCCGCCGGAAGCGGCAGGAAGCCTTCCTTGACCTTCGATTGTCCGGTCGCTGTCAGAGTAGCCAGCGTACGGCCATGGAACGATTGCTCGAAGGTAATCACTTCATAGCGGTCCGTCCCCTTCACCTTCTGGTGATACCGGCGCGCCAGCTTGATGGCTGCTTCATTCGCTTCCGCTCCGCTGTTGCAGAAGAAAACCTGATCCGCACAGCTATTCTCTGTCAGCAGCGCAGCTACCCGGTCCTGGCCCGGAATGTGGAACAGGTTCGAGACATGCCACAGCGTATCAATCTGCTCCTTGAGCTTCGCACCGACCTTCTCCGGCGCATGGCCCAGGCTCGTTACCGCGAGGCCGCACATGAAGTCCAGATACTTGTTACCCTGCTCATCCCATACCCAGCTGCCTTTGCCTTTGACCAGACTGATATCATATCTGCTATATGACGGGAATACCGCACTCAGCTTGGCAGGAGCGGCCCCCTGTCCGTTCGTTCCTGCTGAACGCTCCTGCGGCGCCCCTGTCAAAGAATTCTTGTCCGTTTGCGTAAGCTCACTCATTCTTAGTCACTCTCCCACCATGCTGCTGCCGGCTCCCCGTCAGCGCGTCTAATTTACTTGTCAGTTTGCTACAAAACTACGAATCCCTGTCATAACGTCTTTCCACTCAATCTGCTATCTCCTTATCGAACAATCCGCGTGCCCAGCGCTTCACCCTTCAGCACCCGGCTGAGGACACGCGGCTCTTTGCCGTCTACAATAATAACCTCGGACACCTGACCCTGGATGCAGTCCATCGCAGCGCGCACTTTGGGAATCATTCCGCCGTAGATTTCTCCATTCTCAATCAGCGCTTCAATCTGCGCCACCGTTACGGACGGAAGCACTACCTTCTCCCCGTCCACCGTCCGCATAATACCCGGCACATCCGTAACCACGATCATACTCGGCGAGCCGATATATGAAGCCACAGCTCCGGCAGCGGTGTCCGCATTGATGTTGTACCGCTGGCCTTCGCCATCTACGCCCACTGGTGCAATAACCGGAATATAGCCCATCGCCAAGATACCCGTCACAATCCCCGCTCGAACACCGGTCACTTCTCCCACCAGACCCACTTCATGATGATTGGCCACCGGGTGCGCCGTAATCAGGTTGCCGTCAACGCCGGATAACCCGAGTGCCTGCCCCCCGCTGGCCTGAATTCGGCGGACAATCGCCTTGTTGATGCTGCCGGACAGGGTCATCTCGACCACATCCAGCACCTCTTCCGTCGTTACCCGCAGGCCGTTCACGAAGCGGCTCTCAATGCCGAGCTTCTCCAGATTGCTGGAGATCGCCGGGCCGCCGCCATGCACGATTACAGGCTGATTCCCGCTGACCTGAAGCTCCCGCAGATCCTCGAAGAATGAATCCGGCAGCGCCGCCAGCGTACTCCCCCCGCATTTCATTACGAACAACCCGGTGGCCCCCGCCTGCGCCTGAGACTCTATCGGTTCTAACGTCATCTCCCTGCCCCCTGTACGTAAAAGCTTAGTCGGCTTTCGGCCGCTGTTGTAATCCGGTTAACCTATCTGCACTACGTGCGGTAAGCCGCATTAATCCGCACATAATCATAAGTCAGGTCACAGCCCCAGGCTGTAGCCTGCCCGCTGCCGTCCGACAAGGTTACCGTGATCAGCACGGTATCGCTTTTTTGCAGATAATGCAGCGCCTGCTCCTCATCAAAAGCCACCGGACGCGATCCGCGCAGCACCTCGATCTCACCCAGCTTAATATCTACCCGCTCCGGCGATACCGGAACTCCCGCACGCCCTACGGCCGCAATAATCCGCCCCCAGTTAGCATCCGCACCGAAGATCGCCGACTTCACCAGGCTGGAGCCGACCACAGTCTTGGCAATCGCCGCCGCACCTTCATCATGCACCGCCCCGCTCACCTGCACCTCAATCAGCTTCGTGGCCCCTTCGCCGTCACGGGCAATCGCCATCGCCAGATGCTGGCACACATGGGTGAACGCCGCTGCAAAAGCTTCCCAGTCCGCATGCAGCCGCGTCAGCTTCTCATTGCCGGCCAGCCCGCTGGCCATCGCAACCAGCATATCATTCGTACTGGTATCACCATCAACGGTAATCATATTAAAAGTAGAATTAGTAGCTGTGCGCAGCAGGCTAAGCAGATCCTCTCCATCAATGAGCACATCGGTGGTCATGAAGCCCAGCATCGTCGCCATGTTCGGGTGAATCATCCCGGAACCCTTCGCCGCTCCGGCAATCGTAACCTCTGTACGGCCTACCGTTACTTTTACGCAGCTTTCTTTTTTGACCAGATCAGTGGTCAGGATCGCCTGGCTGAATTCCTCCGCACCGGCAGCGCCCGCGTCCAGCTTCTCCGGCAGTCCGGCAATCCCACTGCGCACACAGTCCATCTTCAGCAGTTCACCGATTACACCTGTGGAGGCGACAGCGACATCCAGCTCATTCACACCCAACTGGCGGGCAGCAGCGGCACGCATCTCGTACGCATCCGCCTCGCCCTGGTCCCCTGTACAGGCATTGGCATTGCCGCTGTTCACGATCACCGCCTGCAGCGTTCCGTCCGCCAGACTCTCCCGCGTAACCTTCAGCGGAGCCGCCTGAAATACATTGGTCGTATACACCGCAGCCGCCGTAGCAGGCACCTCACAGAGAATTGCGCCGAGGTCGTTACGCTCAGTTTTTTTGAGACCGCAGTGCAGGCCACCGGAGGTGAAGCCCTTAGGTGCAGTAATACTTCCGCCTTCTACGACGGTATATAGTGGTTGCTCACTCATGATATTGTTTGACCGCTTGCGCTTATGGATACACTGGTGTGTAACCCAGCCCGCGGGTTTCCTCCCATCCCATCATCAAATTGAGGTTCTGAATCGCTTGCCCTGCGGCGCCCTTAACGATATTGTCGATGACCGACACAATGGTAACCCGTCCCGTGCGTGCATCTGTGGCGAAGCCGATATCGCAGTAATTCGATCCGCTGACTTCCTTCGTCGCCGGAACCACGCCGGGCTCACGCACCCGCACATACGGCCTGCCTGCATAATAGTTACGATATAAATCTACGAGTTCCTGCTCACTATGTTCACCAATCAGTCCGGCATACATCGTAGTCATAATCCCCCGGGTCATCGGCACCAGATGGGTAGTGAAGGTTACTGTAACTTTCTCCCCGGCAATATCGGTCAGCACCTGTTCAATTTCAGGGATGTGCTGATGCTTGTTGATTTTGTAGGCTTTGAAGTTCTCATTGATCTCGGCAAAATGCACCATCAGGCTCGTTCCCCGCCCTGCCCCGGACACCCCGGATTTCGCATCAATAATGATGCTGTCCGGCTTGATCCAGCCTGCCGCAAGCGCCGGAATCAGCCCCAGCAGCGTCGCTGTCGGGTAACATCCCGGATTCGAGATGAAGTCCACTCCAGCCGCACGTTCGCCGTACACCTCACATAGCCCGTATACCGCCTGCTCCAGGTAAGCCTCCGGAGGTGCCGGGTGCTTATACCACTGCTCATACTCTGCGCCATCCTTCAGCCGGAAGTCCCCGGACAGATCCACGACCTTGAGTCCCGCCTCAAGCAGCCCGGGCACCAGCTTCGCGCTCACTCCCGACGGGGTAGCAGTAAATACAACATCTGCTCTGCTTGCAATCTCTGCTGCATCTACACCGTCCAGCTTGCGCTGCACCACTCCCGTGAGATGCGGAAAACCCTCCTCAATCGGCGCCCCCGCACTCGAAGAGGAAATCACTGAAGTAATCTCTATATCAGGGTGGCCCTGCAGCAGCCTGATCAGCTCCACGCCCCCATATCCCGTTGATCCGACAATTGCCGCTCTCAGCTTGCCTGTCACAGTCATCCCCGCTTCCCGTTTCTCATTTCTATCATTATCGCTCATGCATAACCGTCCTGCAAATATGTATTATTATACGACCGAATTAATATAAATACAACATGTTGCGTTAAGTTTATTCAGCTGGCACACAAGAAGGAACGGCAGGGTCATTCTATTTGCTCCATGATAGAAAAAGAAGCGCAGAGCCCCTTAAGGGAGTCTACGCTTCTCTTTTAAACCCTTCACCCAGCACTTCATGGGCCTCGGTAATAATTACAAATGCAGCCGGGTCCACCGAGCGGACGATCGCCTTCAGCCTCGTAATTTCATTCTGGCCTACCACAACCATCAACACCGTACGATTGTCCCCGGTATAGCCGCCTTGCGCATTCAGTTTGGTCAGCCCGCGGTCCAGATCATTCAGAATCGCCTGCGAGATGTCCTCGGTGTGATCCGAGATGATATACGCCACCTTCGTGGTGCTGAAGCCCACCTCCAGCGCGTTGATCACCCTGCCCGTGACGAACAGCCCGATCAGTGCATACATCGCCTGCTCCATCCCCAGTACAAAAGCCGCCAAGGTAATCACCGTACCATCCAGCAGCACGACGGACAGCGAGAAGCTGAAGCCGGTAAGCTTTTGAATAATCTGAGCCGCAATCGTCAGTCCGCCTGTTGAGCCGCGCCCCCGGAAGACGAGGCCCAGGCCGAGACCCACACCAATTCCTCCATAGATAGAGGCCAGGAGCGGATTCGTGGTCGGTACCGGCCCGTCCTTCGTCAGGAAGATAAACAGCGGCAGCACAAAGCTGCCCAGCAGAGAGCGGATGCCATACTGTTTGCCGAGGAAGATCACGCCGAGAATGAAGAGTGGAATATTCAGCGCCCACTGGGTAAAAGCAGGCTCTGCCCCAAACCAGGCCTCGGCCAATACCGACAGCCCCGACACCCCGCCGGATGCAATCCGGTTCGGGAGGAAGAACAGGTTGAACGCCAGTCCCGTAATCAGCGAGCCGATCAGAATTAGCGCAATATCCACGGTATGGCGCAGCGGCCCGTTCAAGGGAATGAGCGGAGGTTTGTTGCGTGAATTGATTTTTTGCATGGTTGGCCGGACTCCTTTATGTTCAGACAAAAATTCCTACACCTCCGAAGACGCGTAGGAATTGGATTACTTTTATTCAGCTTCCGTCTTGATCTGGCTCCGCAGATACCCGTCAATGAAGCCGTCCAGATCCCCGTCCATTACCGCCCCAACGTTGCCTGTCTCCACAGAGGTGCGGTGATCCTTCACCATGCTGTAAGGATGGAATACGTAGGAACGAATCTGGCTGCCCCAGGCAATATCGGATTGTTCGCCGCGGATCTCGTCCAGATGTGCCTGCTGCTCCTGAATTTTGCGCTCGTAGAGCTTGGAACGCAGCATCTTCATCGCCTGCTCCCGGTTCTTGATCTGTGAACGCTCATTCTGACAGGTGACCACCACGCCGGTTGGTATATGCGTAATCCGCACCGCCGAGTCCGTAGTATTGATGTGCTGACCGCCCGCGCCGCTGGCCCGGTACGTATCAATCTTCAGATCCTCTGTGCGGATATCCACCTCGACGTCGTCTGCAATCTCCGGTACCACATCGCAGGATACGAAGGAGGTATGCCGTCTGCCTGAGGAGTCAAAAGGCGAAATGCGCACCAGCCGGTGCACGCCCTTCTCTGCCTTGAGGTACCCATATACATTGTGACCCTTAATTAACAAAGTTACACTCTTGATTCCTGCTTCATCGCCCGGCAGATAATCCAGCACATCTACCTTGAAGCCCCGCTTCTCCGCCCAGCGTGTGTACATGCGCAGCAGCATTTGGCCCCAGTCCTGGGACTCCGTGCCGCCTGCACCGGGATGCAGCTCCAGAATCGCGTTCAGTTTATCGTACGGCTGATTAAGCAGCAGCTGCAGCTCAAACTCATCCACTCGGGCACTTATACTGCGGATCGTTCCGGCGGTCTCTTCAGCCAGTGCGTCGTCGCCTTCCTCATCGGCCAGCTCCGCCATCATGGCAGCATCGTCATAATCCTGCTGGAGCTTCTCGAATTGGTCCACCACCGACTTCACGGCATTCATCTCGCCAATCACGCTCTGCGCCTGATCGGGCTCATCCCAGAACCCGGGAGCCGCCATCTTCTCTTCGAAGTTCGCTATCATCTCCAGCTTCAGGTCTAAGTCAAAGTGACCCCCTAAGGTTGGTTAATTTCTTGCCCATTTCACGCAGGTCCTGCTTCACATTAGGATCGATCATTTGGATCACTTCACCTTTCATAATTAAATATTGCGCCGGGCTGCCGGTTTGGCGGATAGGCGACGCAGCTTCTGATCGCTGCTTCATCGCTCTTAAGAAATGCCTGTCGGTGTACGCCGTAACTGCGGGAAATGTTTGGACTTCCGGCCGCTGTTAGGATTGAATTTCCTTATTTAAACTGCTCTTCGCAGTAGAAATTCAATCCTAAAGGCGGACGCTGACGCTCCTCCAGTTCCAAACTTCCCCTCCGTCACTTCCACCTCAATTGCAGTTCTAAAGAACAATTCCATCCGCTTCCTTTGAAGCGGCGGCGCTCTTCCTGCAAACATCCAAAAAAGCAGCCGGGCCGCAAACGGGGAGTCCCCCGGGCCCAGCCGCTTTTTATTGTCATTATAACCCTAAGTGCAAGTGCACAAAACAGGAAGTGCCAGTCGGTGAAAGGTATTCGCAGCTTCATGCCTGCTCATTATTTCACCGTGCACTACCAGAACCGGCCTTGACTCCTGGATTACGCCGGGCCCAGTGAGAGTGAATTGACCTCTCAGATCCGGCCGTAATTCTGTTTATCTTACGCCTGGCCGTGGCAGTTCTTATACTTCTTGCCGCTGCCGCATGGGCAAGGATCGTTACGGCCCACAGTGGATTCCACATGCACCGGACGCTTCTCAGCAGGCTCTGCGTTGGTGGAGATCTTGTCTTCCTCCACTACCGATTGCCGCTCCTGATTCGTCTCGATGTGCGCCTTCATAATATAGGTCGCTACTTCTTCCTGAATGTTCGCGGTCATAGCGTTGAACATCTCGAAGCCCTCGAATTGATATTCGCGCAGCGGATCGGTACCGCCGTAAGCACGGAGGTGAATCCCCTGACGAAGCTGATCCATGGCGTCGATATGATCCATCCACTTGCTGTCTACGGAGCGAAGCACAATAACCTTCTCGAATTCACGTACCAGCTCGGAGCCAAGACGCTCTTCACGTGCAGCATACTTCTCAAGTACACGGGTGAAGATGAATTCGAACATTTCATCCACTTCTTTTCCCCACAGATCATCGCGGGTCAGCTCATTTTCTTCCAGAAGCTTGCTATTTACATAATCTGCAACCTCTTGCAGCTCCCAGTTCTCCGGGATATCGTCACTGCAGTGGGCATTCACGATGCGGTCGATGACCGGCTTGATCATTTCCACTACGATGTCTTTGATATTGTCAGACTCCAGAATTTCGCGGCGCTGCTTGTAGATAATCTCACGCTGCTGATTCATGACGTCATCGTATTGCAATACGACTTTGCGGATGTCAAAGTTATTACCTTCTACCCGCTTCTGGGCAGATTCAACAGCCTTGGTAATCATACGGCTCTCGATCGGCTGATCTTCCTCGAATCCAAGGCGATCCATCATGTTCAGCACGTTGTCCGCACCGAACCGCTTCATCAGCTCATCACCGAGGGACAGATAGAACTGTGTCGAACCCGGGTCGCCCTGGCGTCCGGCACGGCCGCGAAGCTGGTTATCAATCCGGCGCGATTCATGGCGTTCTGTACCAATAATATGCAGACCGCCAACATCGGTTACCCCTTCGCCCAGCACGATATCCGTACCGCGTCCAGCCATGTTCGTGGCAATCGTTACGGTTCCCGGCTGACCGGCATAAGAGATAATTTCGGCTTCGGCCGCATGGTGCTTCGCATTCAGTACCTGGTGTCTGACACCCTTACGTTTCAGCATTTCCGATACGCGTTCGGAGTTCTCAATCGATACCGTACCTACCAGCACCGGCTGATTCTTCTTGTGGCGTTCCACAATTTCAGCGACTACAGCGTTGAACTTGCCGTTTTCACTTTTGTAGACCACATCAGGCATGTCGATCCGTTGATTCGGCTTATTCGTTGGAACCTGAAGAACCTCAAGACCATAGATCTTCTTGAACTCCTCTTCCTCCGTCTTCGCTGTA
Organism: Paenibacillus sp. FSL M7-0420; assembly: GCF_038002345.1. NCBI lineage: Bacteria > Bacillati > Bacillota > Bacilli > Caryophanales > Paenibacillaceae > Paenibacillus > Paenibacillus sp. FSL M7-0420. The sequence continues at coordinate 6,655,405 of NZ_JBBOCJ010000001.1, forward strand.
CCCGTCATCCCGCCCAGCTTGCGGTACATGCGGAAGTAGTTCTGGAAGGTGATCGTAGCCAGCGTCATGCTCTCATTCTGAACTTCAATCTCTTCCTTGGCTTCAATCGCCTGGTGCAGCCCGTCACTGTAACGGCGGCCCTGCATCAGACGGCCTGTGAACTCATCGACGATCATAACCTCGTCTTCGTTAACGACATAATCGACATCCCGGCGCATAATCGCGTTCGCCTTCAGAGCCTGTACAATGTGATGATTCAAGGTAACATGGCTATGGTCATACAGATTCTCGATCCCAAAAGCACGCTCAGCCGTAGCCACGCCCTTCTCCGTAAGCGCAACAGACTTCACCTTGATATCCACGGTGTAATCCTCTTCGGCAGTCAGCTTCTTCACGAAACGGTCTGCTGCATAATACAGCTCTGTCGATTTCTCAGCCTGGCCGGAGATGATCAGAGGGGTACGCGCTTCATCAATAAGGATGGAATCGACTTCGTCAATAATACAGAAGTAGAGCGGGCGCTGTACCATCTGTTCCTTATAGAGCACCATGTTGTCGCGCAGATAGTCGAACCCGAATTCATTGTTGGTTCCGTACGTAATATCGCAGGCATATGCCGCTTGTTTATCATTATGGTCCATGCCGTTCAGGTTCACCCCAACGCTCATGCCCAGAAAGTTATAGATTTGTCCCATTTGCGCACTGTCGCGCTGAGCCAGATAATCATTTACGGTGACGACATGCACGCCTTTACCCAGCAGTGCATTCAAATACACCGGCAGCGTTCCAACCAGAGTCTTGCCTTCCCCGGTCTTCATCTCGGAGATCCGGCCTTCATGCAGCGCCATACCCCCAACCAGCTGAACGTCAAAATGCCGCATGCCCAGCGTCCGTTTGGAAGCTTCGCGTACGGTAGCAAAGGCCTCAGGAAGAATCTCTTCCAGGGTCTCACCTTTCTCAACACGGGCGCGGAATTCCGCTGTCTTCGCCTGCAGCTCTTCATCCGTAAGCGATACGAAATCCGGCTCAAGCCCATTAATTACTTCGACCGTCTTCATGAGACGTTTGACATCCCGTTCATTAGTGTCGCCAAATATTTTCTTAACAAGTCCTAGCATGGTTAACCCCTTTCATGCAACACAGATGGTGGAACCGAGCCCATCCTCATAGATTGAAAGGGCCATATATGATTTCGATTCCGCTGCTTCATAAATTGTAACAGTTTGTAAGAGAAGCCGCAATACAAGCCGCCCTAACCTTATTCTGTATAATCCTCTCAGATGAGGACAGATGATGGCATTTTAATGAAACTTCTATATATACGCACAAGAGCCCTATTCGCTTCAGGCGAATAGGGACTCGTCTAATTGTCCACGTTAGGCTGAACCGAAGCCCTTGCTTATTCCAACAATTCCCGGTCCAGAGGTTAGTTCTGCTCGATCAGACCGTACTTCCCGTCATCGCGTTTGTATACTACGCTAACTTCGGAAGTGTCAATGTTGGAGAACACGAAGAACGTATGTCCAATCATGTTCATTTGCAGAATCGCTTCTTCCACATCCATAGGCTTCAAGGTGAACCGTTTGTTCCGCACAACCTCAAGATCATCATAATCCTGTTCCTGCTCTTCAACAGCTACGGCGCTACCCGAACCTTCAACGAACAAGGTCTTCAGGCTGCCTTCCTGACGGAACTTGCGATTAAGCTTAGTCTTGTGCTTGCGGATCTGACGTTCCAGCTTGTCCACTACGGCATCGATGGATGCATACATATCATCGCTGCGGTCTTCCGCACGAAGCGTCACACCAGCTAGAGGAATTGTCACTTCCACCGTATGAAGGCCGCGAACGACGCCAAGCGTCACATATCCTTCAGAGGTAGGGGGTGCTTCGAAATACTTCTCAAGTCTGCTGAGCTTCTTATCAACATAGTCTCTCAAAGCGTCGGTCACTTCAATTTGTTGACCTCGAATGCTGAATTTCATAAGGCACTCCTCCTTTGTTTACTTTTCCATTATAGCAAATTGTCAGGGCTAAGTAAAAAACAAATCATGACAGACTTTACATTCACCTAACAATAGATGTAACAGACCTGCCGTAACAACAAACGGCCCGGCTCGAGCATAAAGCCGCCCTCGCCGGACCGAATACTGATTGCTGTATTATTTCACGCTGAAGCCTGGATTATGAATGATTGCATTCATCAAGATTACTTATTTCGTGTGAATCCGCAGAATCTCTACAGGTGACAAGGTGCCATTAGAATCAGTGATAAAGAAGACTTTATACGCTGTATTGGCAGTGAGTCCAGTCAGGTTAATGCTGTGTTTCACAACTGGATTACCTGTAAGAGTACCAGCCCAAGGTGTTGTTAAATGAGCACCTGCACTGTTCAATCCTTGGGATATCTGTAATGCAGTTGGATCAGCTTCCGTTGCCTTAACCACCACATATTTCAGAGGAGTTACCGGTGTACCCGTCTGCCCGTAAGCAGCGTATACTTCCGCAGATACTGTTGTTACGTTCGTGATTCCAACTTGAGAAACTGACCAGTTGCTGCCTGCTGCTGTTTTCAATTGAAGCGGTGTTACGCCGGACCAATTACCTGAAGCATCAGCCAGGGCAACGTATACGGTATAATCCGTATTTGCTGTCAGACCATACACAGAGAAAGCAACGGATGTGCTGCCAGTAGCCGCAACTTGGCCGAAATGAACGCCTGCTGTTGTAGCATTAATCAGTCCGTCTTTCACTTGTGCTGCAGTTGGTGCGGTTACGTTCATGCTGTATGGAGCAACTACATAATACACGGCTCCTGTTACAGAAGGCGTAACATATACATCAGCGGTAACAGAACCTACATGGCCGTAAGTCACGTTGCTTACAGACGGCAAGGTAACGCTACCGCCTCCACCACCACCGCCGCCGCCAGTGCCGCCACCACTACCGCCGCCAGGAGCTGGAGTAGCTGTTGGGCTGGTGCTTGGCACAGGTGTTGCAGAAGGAGCCGGTGTTGCTGTCGGTGCTGGTGTAGGCGTTACTCCGCCTGTAGCCGGCTTATGCACAACTGAGTTGCTTATAATTCCCACCGCTTCGGCACGGGTAAGGGATTTCTTCGGACCGAAGGTTCCGTCAGGATAACCGTTAATGATCTTCTTCTCAGCCGCTGAGGCTACGGCCACCTTGGCCCATGCCGCGATCTGAGCATTATCCTTGAACTTAAGCGGAGTAGAGCTTGTACTCAGCTTAAGCAGCTTGGCAGCAATAACTGCTGCTTCCTGCCGGGTGAGCGGGTTGTTGGCCCGGAAGGTATTATTCTCATACCCGCCAATATAACCGGCCTTCACAGCTTTAGCCACTTCACTGTAGACCCAATTGGATTTCTTCACATCCGTGAAGTTAAGAGTAGCTGCTTCGGTGAACCCGAACAGACGATTTATCAGTGCCACATATTCACCACGGGTAATTGCCTTATTCGGCTTAACCGTTCCGTCAGGATAACCACCCAGGTATCCTTTATCCAGCCAGCTCTGCAGTTGCTTCTGCGCCCAGTGTCCTTGAATATCCTTAGGTGCAGGCGCTGCGGACACACTTCCCAGTGATCCAAGCAGCATTGAAATACCAAGTACTCCGGCCGTAAGGCCACGCCACAATTTCTTCATTCTTTTGTTCATCCTCCTGTGAGTTTGATGGGCATAGGCTTCACTGCATGACTTCTTACCAAAAGATCTTTCGGAAGCATACGCCTAAGCAATAATGAGAGTGCAGACTAGGCAACAAAAAAAGCCCAACGGTCTCTATTACCCATAATTTGGAGGATGGTAACATTTTTCTGTAACTAATTTTTACAAAGTGTCCAATTTCGGACTCTTTCCATCTCGAAATGTAGGCCATTTACTCGAAATTAAGAATATTTATAAGAAGAATGTAAGAACAGCTTCATACAGCCCATCCTTACAATGAACACCTCTCGAACTCTTATCCTCAGCTTTAAACACAGTTTATCCACAACAGACAAAATCACATCTTTAGACAAAAGCAACTTCATTCACTACATAAAAAAGACCCAAGGGAGATCCCCAGGGTCTAACGCTAGCGTTGTCTCAATTGCTAACCATCTACCATATATGTAGGTCGGCTTCGCCGGATGATTATAATTTGATGACGTTAGCTGCTTGTGGTCCGCGTGCGCCTTCAACGATATCGAACTCTACGGATTGGCCTTCATCCAAAGTCTTGAAACCGTCAGTTTGAATCGCGGAGAAGTGTACGAATACGTCGCCACCATCGGAAGTTTCGATAAAACCATAACCTTTTTCTGCGTTAAACCATTTAACTTTACCTTCCATTGACTAAACATTCCCTTCGTCATCAGATGAACGTGAGTCTTGCTCACAATTCGACTATACCACCGCAGCTTCTCTATTGTCAATTGGAATAGTAAATGATTACTTTCAATATTTTACCAGAGCACAATTGACATCAAATATGGATAACATTCGGTAATATAAGTTACAAAAAAAGGAGCAGACGCTTGTAAATACCCGTCCACTCCCCTATTGAAACAGGAGGAAATCTATTATTCTATCTTTATTTTTTGCGGTCCATCAGGAAGCTGTCCGGGGTGTAGGCCGTTTCGTAGGCGTTGCGTTGGATTTTGGCTTGGTTGCGTTTTTGAAGCCAGTCTTTGGCTTCGAGGCGATGGGCATTCATGCGTGCCATGATGGCCGGGTCATGTTCCAGGATTCGACGCAATACATCTTTTTGTGCAGGTGTCATCTGACAATTCTCGACTTCGTCCCCAATAGCTTCGACAAGCTTCTGGCGTTGTTCTACGAAGGCTTCGAGTTCTTCGTAGGTAGCGTCATACAGATGAGCCAAAAGATTTTTCGTTAACCTTTCAAGTTCATTAGTTAACTCATCCATGAGCGCCTTCGGGTGACATTGGTGTCTGTCCCTGCCCTGCTACTATTTTGGAAGCTTGTAACCAAGTTTCCCGTAGTTCTGTCAAATACCCTACTGCTTCCTCAGCCTTTTCAGCATCTTTGCGAATATTCGCCTCTATAAGCAGAAAACTTGTATATTCATAGAGTGAATAGAGTCCCCCAGACACCTCGTAAGTATGGTCAAGTGTGCTCATCAACTCACTAACAATCGTCTGCGCTTTTCCGAGATTGGTATTTGTTTTCTCATAATCATTTTTCTTGATTCCATCAAGTCCAGCCCGGATGAATCGAATTGCCCCATCATACAGCATAATTACTAATTGGGCAGGTGTAGACGTCTGTACAGAGGACTGGCGGTATTTATCATAAGGAGAATTAAGCAATAGTCTCACCCTTTATACTATTTTGATGATAATCCTAAGCTGGATAGCAGACTGGAGGATTGGGATTGTAACTTGCTCATAGCTGTTTCCATAGCAGTAAATTGTTTATAGTAACGATTCTCGGCAGTAACTAGATTTTTTTGCATAGTATCGAGACGGCTATTATATCCTTTCAAAGTTCTACCAATTACATTCTCAGCCTTGTAGGTTCCTGTAACACTTGCAGAGTATCTATCAGTTCCCGCTTTCTCAGAGAATCTTTCCAGTGCAGTCTCTGATATTTTCACCAGTTTGTCGAACAGTCCACTTCCGGCATCACTAGTAGGTCCTTGAAGTAAGTCAATGATCTTCTGTGGATTCTCAGCGATAGCTGTTTTCAATTTAGATTCATTCAGGTACAATTTACCGTTCTCATAATATTGCCCTGTCGTAATACCAATGGAACTGAGATCCCCTAATTTCCCGGTTATGAGCATTCTCATTGAAGATACCGTAGATCTTAAAATGTCATCATTTTTCAAAAGTCCGCTTTGCGCTTTCTCTGTCCAAGTCTTTATATCCGCTTCTTTCATATCCTTTTTCTGCTCTTCAGTTAAAGGAGCAAAATCACGATATTTCACTTCACTTGTTTTGTTATTCAAAAGTTCAATCATACTATTATAATCTTCTATAAACCCTTTAATGGTTTCAATTGCTGTAGATGAATCAGTCTGAGTATTAATAGTCGTTAATTTATCAGGTGCGGAAGTTTCCAATAAAGTTAATGAAACCCCGTTAATTGTAAAGTTATTCGAATCTTTCTCTAACTTGGTTCCATTAATTGTTACTTGTGAGTTCAATCCAGAAGAATATGTCTGCACTCCATTAAAGATATTAAATAATGTGTTTTCTCCTGTTCCAAGCTCAATACTCCCACCCGATCCAGATACAAAAGAAAACTTCCCTTTGCTCATGTCAAAGGTCGCTGTAACATCAACTGCATCTAATTGACTTATAATATTATCTATTGAATCAGAACCCTTAAACGTAATTGTATTACCACTATTAATACCTTTAAAGGACAATTTATATTCTTTATCTAAATCAGTGCCCGTAAAAGGCTCAATAGCTCCAGCCAATTTAGCAAGAGTTGTGCTACCTGTAAAACCCGCACCCTTCGCACTATTTGTTTCTATAATTGCTTTTTCAGCGGGCACACCTTTGAAAAGTTCCAAGATACTCTCCCCGCTTGAAATTGCGCCTAGCTCAACCTTGCCTTCCGATCCGCTCGTTTTAGAACGAATAAATAGTTTACCAGTAATTTCATCATAGCTTGCAATGGCATTAGCCTTTGTATTGGCATTGATAGTTGATACCATAGTGGCAATACTAGTTTTCCCAGTAAATAGAGGTTTACCGCTATTATCCTTGAAACTTTCACCATTAATTGTTATGGCAAACTCTTTACTAAGCAGTACTTCTTGGTCATTGGGAGGAAGCGTTGTCACCCCCGGATTAAAAAGTTCTGCAAGCGTTGTTTTGCTTGTTTTCCCTGATCCCACACCAAGCGTTTCCACAGTTGCCCGAGTAGCCAATCTTTCAATACTAACTTTCATTTCCGCTCCATTAGCCTCAGCAGTTGCCTCTGCTTTGAGTGCAGTTGTATTACCGGTAATAACTGCCTTGTTAGCATTTAATGCACTATTAAATCCATATTTATCGGTGAGTTTGGCACTTTTAAATTGATAAAGTTTACTGTTGATTTCGCGATAACTGTCCCTTTTCCACTCTAGTAATTGCTTATCTTGTACAAGCTTATCGTAAGGAACACGCTTCGCAGCCATCATACTCTTGACCATACTATCGATATCCATACCTGAGAATCCATTGACTCTAGTAACCAAAACAGCACCTCCAGATTCTAAATTTTCTCATCAACTAATATTCCTGCAATTTCCATCATTTTAGCTACAAGATCAAGTGTCTTCTCTGGCGGCACCTCACGGATAAGCTCCCCAGTATCCTTATTTAATACCTTGACCATAATATCATGTGTTTTCTCATGGATGCTGATTTCCAATGTAGTCTGAGGCCCCTGTAGAGATTTAACTGCTCTCTCAATAGTTCTTATTAGTTGTTCTTCAGCCACAGAGACGTTCACTCCTTGCCTCTCTCTAATATTAAGATCCCTGGCATCCTTAATATTATTGGCTGGAACGACTTCAACGTTTGAAGTGTTCACCGGAAACTGTGCAGTCGCCCCATTACCCAACAATACTTCCGACTTACTTTGTCCTTTAGTAATAGAACTGGCAGAAAGAGAGAACTGTACATTCATCAAACATCCGACCTCCAAAAAACCTCGATTATATCTCGATTATATATAGTATATATCGGTTACTAATTGGGATTGTTTAGGCTGGTAATATATCTATAAGGTGAAGTGCTAATTTTTATCACAAAGTTATTGGTCAGAACCATGGAGAAACATTAATTAAACTAATACTAGTTTTACAAACGGTTAGTTTGTTACTTTTTTCTACATAATGCGACTATATACATTGGCTGCATATCTTTCACCTCTCCGAAAGGGATAAGCGCATGTTTTTCAGATTCCAATAAATTAATTGAAGCAGGAGTAATTTGCGTATCCATCTGCCGAATTTGTCTCATTATACTAGTGTAATAAGTTTCTTGATCCTTAATAAAGGTTTGTCCATATAATTTTACTATGTCATATTTTTTCAGCAACTCACCAACAAACTCATTTGCAGTATACTCATATTGATGATGCTGGTTAAGTGGCCTTTCGTTAAAAAATGTCCCCGCATTTGTTACTGTTCTATTAGGAGTCGAGACGAGAAAGAGTCCATCATCTTTTAAGAGTCTAGCTGATTCAGTTATCCAATTTGATCCGTTCTCAATATGTTCAATGGTCTCATAGGATACGACAATATCAAAGCTAGCATCTTCAAAAGGCAGCTTATTTACATCACCGCACATAAATTTAAGATTAGGTGCATCATAATCCTTTTTTGCGCTATTTAAACTTTCTTCAGAAATATCTACCCCGAAAACTATATCAGCTCCTGCATTAACTAACATTTTTGATCCATAGCCTGCTCCACATGCAGCATCCAAGACTTTTTTACCTTTAACATATTCACATGACATTTCATACCTTTTAATATGTTCTTCAAGTACATCAGAATATTGCTCTTTTACTAATCGATTAACAACAATTCTTTCACCTGTGAATTGAACATCGTTTTGCTCTAAGTGAAGTATTTCATTGCTGTTTAAAATTTTTAATAATTCTTCTGCTGCTACTCTAACTTCATTATCTTTATTCTTGATTTTAGAAATGTAAGAATACGCCAGTTGATATTCGCCAACATCCATTAATATACGACTTAAATTAAGAAGAGTTACTTTGTCAAACGGATCTTGATTTAAAGCTTCTTGCAAAAAAGGAATTATATAATCATGCATTTGATTTTCATAACACCAAACAGCTATATAATTACACATTTCAATTTTATTTTGATTCAACTTATCAATTGTTGAAACAATATAATCGAATAGCCTCTCATCATCTTTCAAGGATTGAACGATGATACTCTCGATATTTTCTTGCGCCTTTCCTTGACTCAACAAAATAATCGCTTCTTCAAGGCGAGTATATATGCTCATACAATTAGCTCCTCATTAGTTATTTCAAGATATAAATTCATTAGATATTCTGGATAATTCATCATGTAATTGGTTGTCAAGATTTTTTAAATATACCATATGACTTTGAAATTTATCTTTCTCACCAAAAAACAGATAATAATATGATAAATTATAAATTACCTCTTTATTATATTTTTCTATTGAATATGCCCTTTCAAAAAAGGGAAGTACTTTCTCATGCAAGCCATGTTCAAAATGTATGACTCCTAAAAAAGTCAAGAGTCTTACCTCTTCATCATTATAAAAAGCAAAAGAAATATTTTTTATAATATTTTCCACAGAATAAGTCGATAATTTATTTATTAACTCCTCTTGATCGTCTTTTTCCACTTTGATAGATTTTACTATTTCAAAAAGCTCACTTTTAACAGCACTAACTAAATAATGAGTAGTACATAATTCATTTTTGTTTTCAATACCTGTTATAGATATAACTTTATCAATAAACCATTCAGCACTTTGATCAACATCTGATTTAATGCCTTGAATTTTCAAGGCATCAAACCCACTTTGTTTAAGAAGTCTATTAATTTCTATGAGAGAATATGATCCGTCTTTAGCTGTCCAAGAGCCATTTAATATTTTTTTAATCACATCATAGTACATCATATTCTTAAAATCTGCTAAAAGGCATCCTGAAGGTTTTAAAGAATTCATAAATTGCGGAATAACTTCCCCCACATTAAAATCAAAACAATTGGTTAAAATAATATAATCAAAAAAATTGTTGGGATATCTTAATTTCGAGTCAAAAATATCTACTTTAGCGACTAAAGAAGCTACTTCTGCAGCCGCAGCATTTAGTTCAACCCCATATACATTACACCTATTGTTTTCGTTCTTTACTTTTAGAAGTGTACCGCCACACCCGCAGCCTACTTCTAGGATATTTAATTCTTCTTTTTCTGATAAGTCCATCATCTCAATAATATCGAAACGAATATTTTGAGCGGAAATGGGATTGAATCCCCATTTTTTTTGATATTTATTCATGTTATTAAATAAAACATGATTGAAATCAGTTGTCTGTTTAAAAGATACACTTCCAAAATGATGAATAAAAGTGTCCTTACATAAAATCAGACGGTATCCGGCTTTTCTAATTCTCAGCGAGTAATCGTCATCCTCGAAATTCCCTGGTGAGAATATCTCATCCATTTTCCCTATCTTTTTTATTACACTAGCTTTGACTAGCAGGCAAAATCCTACAAGTTTTAAACGTTCTTCCCATAGTTTTAGATTTTGCTTATTGTATGAATAAGCAAAATGGTGCATTTCCTCTATTGTTTTATAATTGGTAGGTATCGCCTGTCCATAAGAAATATTATTTGTCACACAACTAACAGCTCCATACTCATCACTACTCATTAAGCAGAACAGCATATTATCTAACCATTTTTGTGTGACTATGGTATCATTGTTCAAGAATAAAATATTTTCTCCTATTGCAAGATCAATACCTTGATTGCAACCATATGGGAAACCGAAATTGACTTCGTTAAATAAAAATCTAAGATCTTTTTGAGATTCAATCCATCCCCTTGTTCCATCGGTTGAACCATTATCTACAACAATTATTTCATATGAACCGGCGGTAGTATATTTACGTATACTTTCAATACACATTTTTGTATAGTCAAGTTGATTATAAGTTAGTACTATGATACTAGTTTTCATTGGTTCCCCCCATACTTTGCTGCCTTGAACTAAGTGACCAATTCAAATATTCAATTACTTGTTGTTCTGAAAATCCGCTATTTATTGTCGCTTTAAAAGTCTCTAAGGCTTCTGAATACTTTCCTAGCCTGAATAAACATACACCAAATTGGAACATTGCTGCTCCTTCTAATGGAGATGACTTACCATCAAAGTATTCGAGAGCCAATTCATACTTTTTTTGATTCATTAACATCAGAGCAATCTTAATAGACATATCTATGGGGATATAACCCTTAATATTGAATAATTCTTTAAGTTGAGCATCATCGCATATTCTTACCAATTCAGAAAACAGATCCACTAAGCTATCAACATCTTCCACAAGTAGCCTGTCTCTTCTTCCTAAATATACCTCAAGTATTCTTTTGAAAGATGTATCAACCTTGGACCAAGCCAAATGAACAATGGCCTCACGCATACTTAACAATGCTGACACGACAATATATACTTGGGTGATCTTGTCGATTTTATTTTCTCTCACAGATGCACAAAGCATTTTAAATGATTCTTCGTATTTTCCGTTCAGATATAATGTATAAAAATCAATAATACCTCTATGATTGTACTTTGTACGCCAAATATTAGCGTAGTAGATTAATAGTTTCCCCTTTCTTAATCCCGAAAGATTGTTAACAAGGAATAAAATATCCTTTTCACTGTCATCATAAAGACTGTTTATTAGAGGAATTATTTCTTCGAAGGAATACTCGGAAACAATTGTAATTATACCTTCAAATGCTTTTTCCATATATTTATTCTCTTTTAATGCTTTCACATAATAATCGAATGCATTAATCTTATCGTTTTTAAACACATATATGGAAGCCATATGATTATATATTTCACTCATCACACGGGTTATTGTCACAGCTTCAAATCCGTTATATTCTTTACTAAGTGAGATGGCATCAAAAAATATTTCCAATGCAACTGAATACTTCTTTTCTGCCAAGTATTGTAATCCATTTAACCAAACAAAATCAGGGTGTCCCGGAAATAGATTTAGAGCTTTATTAATCCATTGTCTTGTCTTTCCTTCTGCAGTATTCGTTATGATTAAAGAACGTATTATATTTAGGTAAGGTTTTGCATTAAATCCATATACCTGCGTATTTTTATCAAGGAATTCAATTGCGTACTCAACTGACTTTTCAAATTTGCCCAACCCCATATAACAATCCGATAAATATAAAGATGTCATAACATTGGTATTGTTGCTCTCCACATCATGTAATAAAAGCTTAAGGTTTCTTTCAGCCTTTTCTACCATATTACTCGCAGTATACCCGGTATGGTAAACAGCCACATCACTTTCAGTAGCATCTGCAAAATTCATTTTCCCATTTAATTTGAATACCGACTCATGTATCGCCCCTTGATACCGCAAAGTTGATTTTCTAAAAACCCGTAGTAAGCGATTAGTTTCAATAATTAACTCGCTCTCTTCATCAATACTAATATGTTTTAACATGAAACCATCAGTGGTCCGATCACACTGTTCAATCTCTTTAATAATAGAAGGAATCATATATGCTTGGTTTGGTAATACATACTCATCTGCATCTAGGAATATGATCCATTCGTTCTTTGCTTGTTCTAATGCATAATTTTTAGCATTTGAGAAATTATTATCCCATACGTACACATAAACGTCCGCTCCGCTTTCTTTAGCCACCTCTATGGTATTATCTGTTGACCCAGTATCAACAACTATCATTTCATCAACAACAGCGCTAACTCCTTCCAAACACCTTTTGATATTCCGCTCTTCATTTTTGCAAATGACACACAATGAAATCTTCATGGCGCCTCCTTCATTTATAAAAAAAGGATCAGAGGATGTCCCCTGACCCTTTCCCCAAACTCTAAATATTATCTCAGAAGTTGAAGAACGCCTTGTGGCTGTTGATTTGCTTGAGCCAACATTGCTTGTGCAGCTTGAGCAAGAATATTATTCTTAGTCTGTTGCATCATTTCTTTCGCCATATCTACATCACGCACGCGGGATTCAGCAGCAGTCAGGTTCTCAGAAGCAGTACCCAAGTTATTAATAGTGTGTTCTAGACGGTTCTGAACGGCACCAAGTTTAGAACGTTCAGTTGACACTAATTGAGTAGCCGAATCAATTACTTTAATAGCAACATTTGCTTGTCCTTGGTTACCAATCTTAATATCTTTAACACCAAGTGCAGAGGAACTAACATTTTCGATGCTTAGCTGAATATTTTGATTTGTATTAGCACCGATCTGGAATGTAGCTTGGCCATCCGTGCGTTGATTCTGAGCGGCTGTTGTTTGTGTAAAGCTGGATAATGCATTAGTTGCTCCAGCACGAACTACTCCGTTTGTGTCTTTAACTGTAATAGTTAAACCATTTACCGCCCCAGCATAACCAGCGCCGCCAGCTGTAACCTGAACACCAGCAGTAGTGCTGTATGAAGCAGTTCCATCGGCCCCTAGCAGTGTGGCAACATCAGCAACTGTAGTAGTAGCAAAAGCAGTCAGCGATGTAATTGTGGTTGTACCGTTTTTAACATAAGACACTTCAATAGTATCAGTTGCTGCAATTCCAAGAGTGTTTGAATTCTTATCATTCAAACCTACTAATGTTGTAGTAGCCGTGGCAGCAGCAGCTAATGAAAGGTTCGATGAAACATTATTTGTAGCAGTTGCAACGCCATCACCCATCGAACCATCAAGCAGGTTCTTAGTATTGAACTGAGTAGTTTGGCTGATACGATCGATTTCTTTAGTTAACTGATCCATTTCCTTCTGCAACTCACCACGGTCACTCGAAGTATTAGTATCATTCGCGGATTGAACGGACAATTCACGCATACGTTGCAGAATGCTGTGAGTTTCGTTCAGTGCGCCTTCTGCTGTTTGAATCAAGGAGATACCATCTTGTGAGTTACGGGAAGCTTGATCCAAACCGCGGATTTGGCCGCGCATTTTTTCGGAGATTGCCAGACCTGCTGCGTCGTCACCTGCACGGTTGATACGAAGACCGGAAGACAGTTTCTCGATATTTTTGTTAGTGTTGGCTGTGTTAGCAGACAGTTGGCGGTGAGTGTTCAACGCCGCGATATTGTGGTTAATAATCATTTGATATTTCCTCCCTGAAATTAAGTTAGTTCCACATCCATGTGGTAAACGCTGAGCCATTAAGGTCGGCCGCCCCGCTGGCTCAGCGCCTAATACATATATCGACGGCAAGTCCTCAACTGTGTAGAGCATTTCGAAAGTTTTTTAGAAATTAAACAGGAATTATTTAATAATAAAAAAGAAGATACCCTAACGGCTATGAAATAGCCTCTGATACCTTCTCTGAGTACCTTAATCTAATTTTATTCATTTCTCTGTGGCCCACGAAGCCGATGAATCAGTGCATTTAAATCAGACTGTTGTGGGGCTACAGACTCCTTGTTGGATTGCTGAATGGAAAGATAGACTTCTTTACGGAAAATATCGACATGCTTGGGGGCAGAGATGCCAACCTTTACAGTATCACCATCCACACTTAAGATCGTCAATTCAATCTGATCTTGAATGACAATGGTCTCACCTTTCTTGCGGGACAGTACGAGCATATTATCCACCATCCTTTCCATCTATTGTTGTCTGCTCTTGTACCAAGCTATGCTTCGTGTGATAGGGGGCCTGATGGAGAACAATTTGTTTACCTGTCAGACCAATGGGATTCAGAACAATCGGGGCTAAGAGATTAATCGTAGAAGCTTCTACATCTTCCTTCAGAGTAAGAATACAGCGAACAAGCACTTCTGATTCAATTGCAAGCTCCTCTGCTTCATCATCAGGAAGTTCAAATTCATAGGATGGGTAAAATACGAATGGATCACTTAGTAGAAATGAAAGTCCTTGCTCATGTACAGACTGTAGCACCCAAAACGGGCCATCAGGCATAGCGATCAAGGCAAAATCAACTTCATCATCAAAACCTGGAATGCCCTTTGAAAAATGATAAATCTGATTCTCATTTACTTCAAGTTTGCCCATTGTATATGTTTGTATAATCATATTATTCACTCCTTATAAGTTCTGCATAGCAAAACTAACTTCCTCAGTGTATCTGCCTGGTAAATTTGTATAGATAACAGAAAAGCTATAGAAGCGCCTTCCGGCACATCCATAGCCTATTACTTTACATTTGAACATTCAATTCTGGTGGAATGAATTGAATCGAAGCATATTGCTGCATATAGATATTTAACTTCCCGCGAGTATATTCTGTCTCTGGCCGGTGTCTTTCCACATGAATATCTACCTGTGCTGCCTTAAAGCTAACTTCAGGAGCTCTCGTCTCAAAATGAATGTCCACATTGTCATAGGACGCTGGGCCACAAGGCTCAGGAAAGGAACTCGGCTCGGTATCTGTTCCGTAAATCTCAGCAATGCTGTTACCGGGCTTGAAAAATTCAGCCATTCGCGTTCCCTGCTCCACTCTGCGGGCAATGGCCTGAAGATAAAGCTGCTGAATTCCCGAATAGATTCTACGGTTCATATCCAGAACACTGCCCCCATTATACGCGGCGCGTGCCCGGGTCTGATCAATCGTCAGCTCCGGCCGAGTAGATTGAACCTTCAGTTCCCCAGGTGTAGTTGTAATAGTAACCTCTGCTTTGGGCTGAGTTATAGAAAAGGCTCCTAAGTCAGCATCAATCCCAAGAATCGCAGGCTTCTGTCGAATTAGCAGAACAGATTGCACCAACTAGTTCCACCTCCATTATCTAATGAAGTCCACTAGAGTCGTAGAGATAATCTTCGCCCCCACAGAAAGAGATGCGTTATAAATATTTTCTTGAATTTTCGACTGCATAATTAGTCCTTCGTAATCAGCATCCTCTGTCTTAGCCTGCAGATCAGTAAGGTTAATATTGAGATCACTCAAGCGATCTTGCATTAATTCAACACGATTAGTCTTTGCGCCAATCTCAGCGCGTGCAGATAATATTGAATCATTACGAGTATCAATCTTATCAATCTGGCTAGAAATCCCTGTCAGATCACCTGACTTAAGTGCAGATGATAGATTGTTAATAATCGAAAATAGATTATCCGCTTCTCCAGTTTGACCGAAAATATCATTTCCAGTCATATTAATTGGCATTTGTACGCCTTCTCCTACAATATACTGAAT
Organism: Paenibacillus sp. FSL M7-0420; assembly: GCF_038002345.1. NCBI lineage: Bacteria > Bacillati > Bacillota > Bacilli > Caryophanales > Paenibacillaceae > Paenibacillus > Paenibacillus sp. FSL M7-0420. The sequence goes on from NZ_JBBOCJ010000001.1 coordinate 6,671,324, forward strand.
TTGCCCGGGATCTGTCGTAATTGCTTTAGTAGTATCGTAAGTACCATCAGCACCCTTAGCAAAATCATAAGGCTTGGCAGTATATTGCTCACCATTAAATATATATTTTCCGTTAAGCTTGCTGTTGGCTATATCCACTAGTTGCTCTTTCAGTTGCATCACTTCTTCATTGATACTATCCAAAGCGGACTGTGGGTTGCTTCCCGTTGAAGCTTTTACAGAAAGCTCCCGTAAACGTTGAACAACATCCCCCGCCTGACCCAACACCGTATCGTTATAATCCAACCAAGACAGCGCACTATCCACGTTCTTCGTGTACTGCTCATTAGAGGACAGCTCCGCACGGTAACGCAGCGAATAGGTGATACCTACCGGGTCATCTGAGGGCTTGTTGATCTTACGGCCGCTGGCCAGCTGGAGCTGGGTGTCGTTCATGGTACGTGCATTGCGGTTCAAGTTAAGCAGCAGCTGTGAGCTCATCATATTGGAGGTGACTCTGATCATTGTATGTTCCTCCTATTATCTTCCGACCATGCCGGTAGAATTAATTAATTTATCTAACATCTGATCATAGGTGGTCATGAAACGCGCAGCAGCACTGTAGGCATGCTGGAACACGAGCATATTGGACATTTCTTCATCCAGCGACACACCGCTTACGGATTGGCGGCGGGAATTGACTTGCTCCACCAGATAATCGGCGTTGCTCGCCTGGCGTGTGGCCTCTTGAGATTGGATACCCAATTGTCCAACCATGGAGCTGAGATAGGACCCGACTGTACCCGTCTTAGTGCCATCTGCTGTAGCAAAAGTATTGTTATCCTTCATATTACTGAACAGCAGTGCCAGTGTGTTATTCCCTTTTACTACGGATACATTACCTGAGGTGTCTGTAGTAGTACGCAAGGAAGTAGCAAACAGCGTGGGATCAGCAGCGATTTCCGGATTCAGCTTGAGATTGGCAGCAGTGATTGCTTCTCCGGCTACCGCAGAGGTGAAGAACGGCCGGCCCGAAGTCCCATTTAATGCGTACCCCAGCTGATGGAGTCCATTCAAACCCTTGACAGTTGTTCTTAGATCACCCGGCAACGGGATAGGTACCGCGCTTCCTGCTGAAAGAGTTGTTTTGGTGCCATCCGCATTAATAATCTCTGAATCCTTGAGCACAGTCGTTCCTGCGGGCAGGTTAGAGCCTGCCGGTATGGTCACCTGCACTTCACCATTGGCAATGGTATTGGCCATCGCGTCGAGTTGCTTTCTGTAATCTGCTACATAGGTGTTTTTGGAGAAAAGCATCCCATAAGCTTCACCGGCCTTCAAATCGCCGGAGGCGAAAGCGGTATTAAGAAACGTACTGTCCACAGCCGCAGTTACGGTTGCTCCTTGAACTAAAGGCTGCGTGCCCAGAGAGATGTTATATCCGGCATCTGTATCCAGAATAGTGATATTGGCAATCTTGGACAGCTTGTCCGTCAATAGGTCGCGCTGGTCGCGCAGATCATTGGCTTTGTCGCCCATGCCTTCGATCTTGGAGATGGATTGATTGAGGTCAGCGATCGAGCTGAGGTAGCTCTGAATCTCTTTGCCCTTGACGTCAATATTAGTGCTGAGATCGCGGTCCAGATTGCTGAGCTGTGTACTCATATAGTTCATGGCATCCGTGAGGGCCTGAGCTGTCTGCACGACGATCTTGCGGGCTGTGGGATCTTCCGGGTTCTTACTGAGGTCCGACCAGGACTTCCAGAAGTTATCCAGTACGATACGGACACCGGTATCTGAAGGCTCATTCACGATCGCTTCCAGCTTATCTAAGGTATCCGACTGAATGCTCCAGTTCCCGCTTGCTGAGTTCTCCCCGCGGAACTGATCATCCAGGAACATCTCACGAATCCGCTCAATGGAACTGAATTCAACCCCGGTTCCCAGCTGCCCTGGCATCGTCGAGTTATTCATACCATAAGCTTCAATCGGGATTGCCGCCTTCATATTCACACGCTGGCGGGTATATCCCTCCGTGTTGGCGTTGGCAATGTTGTGGCCGGTTGTATTGAGCGCAGCCGTCTGGGTAAACAGGCTTCGTCTTGCGGTCTCGATGGAGTGGAATGTGGATGTCATGCTACTTGTTCCTCCCTTGTGATTGCTGCGGTGGGCGCAGCTCAGCGGATAACCTGATTATCCACGGGCATCAAAAAGACCCGGCCGAGTTACACTGCTGCCCTTGTCGGACGGATGATGGTACGTCATTTCCTGATTTGGTCTTCCGACAAGCAAATCCAGGGAATAATCTATAAAGGTAAGCGACTGCTCAATCAGCTTCTGGTTCAGCTCATTGGCCTTTTTTAATTGCTGCAATGTGCCGGAAAGCTTCTGCTGAATCTGCAGCAGGCGCGATTTGTCATCGGGATCAAAGACAAGGCGGGACAGCTCGGTAAGATTCAGATTCAGATTGGAACGGATTCCAACCCCCTGCAAAAACTCGAAGGCCGCTTCTGCACGCCGTTCTTCCAGCTGTCCGATCACCTTCATCAGCTTGGACTCGCGGTTCAGGATATCAATAAGACCCTCTACCTTGTTGTCCATAATGGTCTGTTTCTTGACTGCGGCCAGATCCAGCATCTGCACATGCGCCTCGTCCAGCCGCTCAAGCAATTCTAATAATGTTGTAAGTGCCATGGGTGTTTTCACCTAATTCTCGGAGGATTGCTTAAAGTAGGGGGCGAGTGTCTCGGCGAGCTTGGCTGCGTCAACCTGGTAGGTACCTGCGGATACTTGCTGTTTCAGGCTCTCGATCTTGTTCGCACGTTCAGTGTCAATCTTCCCGCTCTTCTGTGCCTGAAGCAGCTTGATGGCTTCATCCGAAATCGATACCTCATCCTTGCGTGTACTCTTCTTCATCTGTTCCTGCCTTTGCGATTCCGCACTTCGTTGGTATGGATTAATCGCATTGATTCGTCCGGCATCGTTAATTTTCATAACTTCACCTTCCTTCTGTAATAAAAAAGCCGATAATCTTTACTAAGTTTATCGGCCCCTGTTGAAACATTCTTTATAGCTGCAAGCGTTTTTTTGCAGAATTGTTTAGTTGCGGAACTTGTCCACAGCGCGGTAAGCGCCATCCTGAGCCTTCTTGGGAGCGCTTGAGTCCGCATTATCCTTGGCCGCATTGGCCAGGTCCTTGGTCAGACGGCTGCGGCAGCTGTCGCACATATGCCCTTCCCGGATCAGGGTTCCGCATACCTCGCAAGGGTACATCATATTGGGCGCATTGGCTATGGAAATCCGTCCCTCCCGGATAAAACGTGTGATTTCCTTGATGGAAATATCGGTGGCATCGGACAGTTCCTGTATGTTGGTACCTCTATTTTTGCGTAAGTATTCTACACAGATTTCATACTCATGCTCTAGCTCTTTGATGCAGGGCTGGCACAGGTTCATCAGGTTCTTGACATATAACCGGCCGCATCTCGGACAATTGTCTACATTCATATCTACCGCGGCTCCCTTCTATCATTCTGCACAACTCATGAATCGCTTATGCTACTAAGATTACATGATCGCCGAAGATCCGTCTATGTTTAGTATCGGTCAGGGAAGCGGTTTTATTGAATTCTGGAGCAGCGGCAGCTGCTAGGAACGCGCCCAGGTCAGAGAGTAGATCTCAGCAGAACAATTCTGGCTGCGGCAGAGCTGCTGAAGAGCTTCCGCACAGGCACGAATCGTACTTCCGGTAGTGTAGATATCATCGACAATGATGATTCGTAATGGGTGCTGTTCAAGCTTGTGCGACGCTCGGGAATGCAGGTGTTCATTCAGACTTTGCAGAACCGCCGAATCTGTAGTCCCGGCAAAAGCATACTTCATATCTGCCAGCCGCTCCCTCCTGCTTTTGAAGCTCTGCTTGGCGGTGTGATGGGTGCGGACCAGCAGCGGGAGCTGAGGGATTCCTCTGCGCAGGGATACGACTTCCGCCATCCGCTCCGCCTGATTGAAGCCCCGCTCGGACAGGCGGACAGTGCTCACCGGTACAGGAACCAGCAGGTCGGCTTGCCACCGGTTAGAACGCATACTAAACTTTGAATGCCATATCGGGAATGGTTTACTTAAAAAATTGCTTGGGAGCGCTTCACTCAGTTGTTGTCTACTCTGTTCTTGTTGCAGCAGCGCGTATGCCCTGTCCAGCATCCGGCCGAGCAGGGGGGCGAGCCGCTCATTCCCTCTGTATTTATACTGGCCTAATATTTCACGCATTTCACTGGTGTAGGCTACTGCACTCCGGTTGCACACAATTGGTATGGGTGCATGGCTGCGGCTGCAATCGGGACAGCCCACGTGACGCCCGCAGATCTGGCACCGGGGAACACGTATCCAAGGAATACCGCTCTGGCAGTGCAGGCAGATTCCAGGCCATTCAGGGGAAGGGCGGCCACTGCGGCCGCAAAACAGGCATTCCGGCTGCGAAGGCGCGATTAGGGAGCGGGCTTGCTTCATCCATGACGTTAGGGAACGCATTGTAATTCTCCTTCTTTAAGACTTGAGATATCCTTGTCTGCGGGCAATGGCGTTCATACTGCGGATCTGCGATATGGCGGCGCGCTGTGAGCGGTTCCACTCTGCTGAAGCAAAGATGACGTTGCCTGCCGGATCATCCTTGGAGCGTCCCGCCCGGCCCGCCATCTGTACCAAGGCCGCCTCATCAAAGAGTCCGCTGTCCGCATCCAGAATAAACACATCACTATGCGGTACCGTGACCCCACGCTCCAGAATCGTTGTCGTCACCAGCAAGGAGATGGTACGATCGCGGAATTTCAGTACCTTCTCTGCTCTGCCCGGATCTTGAGAGGAAGTACCCTCTATAGAAATTTCCGGTAACATCGTCCGCAGAAGCTGCAGCAGTCCCTCAATATGGGCAATCCGCGAGACGAAGAGGAAAATCTGCGCCTTACGGTCAAGGGACCGCTGCAGTGCTGAACGCAGTCCTGCCGGAATTCTGCCCTGCTTCAGGCAGCGATGAAGCGGCGGTATCCGGATATGGCGCGGAACCGGCAAAGGATGGCCGTGAAAGCGGACCGGGACCCTTGCATGCGGCAATCTGCCGGAGCGGGCAAGACGCTGCAGCTCCGCAGGCGGCGTGGCGGATAGAAGGATGAATCGGCCGCCGAGCTTGCAGACCTGCCTTGCAGCATAGTCCAGCATAGGATCGTTGTGATAGGGATACGCATCGATCTCATCGATGATGACCAGATCGAAAGCCTGGTGAAACCGCAGCAGCTGGTGCGTGGTCGCCAGGGTGATCCGGCTGCGGCGCAAGCGGTCCTCGCTGCCTCCGTACAGCACGGCGGGGACATCCGCCGGGAAGGCCTTGGCCAGGCGTGGCGCAAGCTCCAGCACGACGTCACGCCGCGGCGTGGCGATCAGCGCCCGGCCCCCGGCCGCGAGCGCCGCCTCCAGGAGCGGGAAGACCATCTCCGTCTTCCCCGCTCCTGTCACTGCCCAGAGCAGGAAACGCTCTGGGCCTCTTGCAGCGGAGCGCTTGCGCGGCTCCGCCAGGAACCCCAGCGCAGCGGCGGCGGCGGCCGCCTGCGCTGCGCTAAGCCCCCACCGGCGTGCCGTCACGGTGGGGGATACGCCGGCCGTGCGCTGCACGGCCGGCAGCGGTGCGCTGCGCAGCAGCAGCGCGCAAGCCCGGCTGCGCCCCAGTGCGAGGCAGGCCTCGCAATAGGCGCAGCCGGCAAGGCCGCACGCGGCGCAGGCCGTGCGGCCCGTGGGGGCGCTGCCGCAGCGCAGGCAGCGCGGCACTTCGCGGCGGCGCAGGCCAAGCCGCGCGGCGCCCGCAGGGCCCAGGACGGCGGCCGTAAGGCGCAGCCGTCCCTGGAGATAGGCGAGCTGCGCCGCAGCCCGCCAATTCTCCGCCAGCTCGGGGAGCTGCTCGGCCACCAGTGCCTCTGCTTCACCCTGAAGCAGAGAACGCCCGTCCAGCGCTGCAACCAGCCGGTCAGCACCCGCTGCAAGCACCTCCATCTCGCTCATCAGCACACTCACTTGTTCGTTCCCTTGCCAATTCGTCCTCATACTCCCCTGTACGCTCCCACGTTCCTTCTCTCGCTCTCTCGCCCAGCCACTCCCCTCTTCATCCTTCCACTCACTCACCCCCGCCTTACGCTCCCCATTCCTTTCTCCAACCACTTTTCCCCCACGCCTGCTCCATCCCCTGTCCTCCGGTAGCCTGTACACCTTAGCCTCCTCAAAAGGCCACCCTGCGCCCCCTGTCCCTCCAGCAGCCCGTTCCGCCCGGATCTCCGCCTTCAAGAGAGCTGAGGCATACTTCCTCCAAGCTTCCTCATCCCAGTACTGCATCCGGTTCGTGAACTGGCAGGCTGCTGCCAGCTTCACTGCCCAACCTAACGGCAGTGACCGGGAGAGCAGCACAATCCGGTCTGTCGCCTGGCCTTTCCAGTCTGCCCGCTGACCTTCCCACTCCGCCGCTTGCTTCCCCCAGCCTGCCCGCTGACCTCTCCGTTCCTCCGCCTGGCTTTCCAAGTCTGCGTGCTGACCTTTCCGTTCAGCCGCTTGGCTTTCCCAGTCTGCCACTTGACCTCCCCCTACTACCCAGCGACCTCCCCAACCCCCCAGCCCCTCCGCCTCACCCGCCCACCATAATTCATCCACCGCCAGATTCAGTGAAATCCGGGCCTGCCACACTCCGCCCTGCGCCACCACATACACAGCCACCTTCAATCCCAACGCCTCCTTATCTTTTAGAGCACGCCAAAAAGCACACCGCCCCATTCCTGGAGAGTGTGCTTCACCCGTAACTTACATATTTAGCTGTCATTCGCCGGGCTTGGATGGGGATCTCCCTCTTCCCGGCAACCGCATCATCCGCAGCGGCAGCAGCGGCTCCTGAACCCGCAGGTCTACCGTAACCCCCTGCCGGAGCTCTTCCCTGCCCGTAAGACCGAAGAACGGCACCGCAGGTGCAAATTCAATCGAAGAGTTATGATAAGCCATCCGTGAGGCTACCGCCATGGTCCTGTCTTCTGAACCGTCATCCACCAAGGTGACCTGCAGGGGCCTGCCGATCCAGCAAGCATACACTGCAAAAACCCTGAGATACCACTCCACCACGGCCTCATGATTACGGGTAATCAGAATATAGTGAAGCCGCTTACCAGTCCGTGCTGCTGCCCGGGTCTTTTCCCGATGATGCAGGAGTTGAACAAGGGCTGCTGCGGATGCATAAATAGAGATAATCCAGATTAACTGGGCGATCATGAAGATGCACCTCCCTCTTATACCCACACTATATGCCGGTGATAAAAGGACGGTGACAGCCCATTAGCGCGGGAGCCCTCCCGCCAGTTTAACTTAGGGTACATATTTAAGTTAGCATTTTGCAAAATTCGAATAGAGTGCGGACTGAAACAATACTATGGCTGCAGCTCTCAGCTGCATACAAGTTATGTACCGTTTATAAGGATCATTAGGATTCTCCAAAACGCTCAGTTAAAAGTTTATGAGGGAAGCTATAAAGTTACCCAGCCGTATTTGATCGAATTAATTACAGCCTGCGTACGGTCATCCACTTCCATCTTTTGCAGAATACTGCTGACATGGTTTTTGACCGTCTTCTCACTGATAAACAGATACTCCCCAATCATCTTGTTACTCTTGCCCTCCGCCATCAGCCGCAACACCTCTGCCTCGCGGCGGGTCAGCGGATTGTTATCGCCTGCAACGAATTTAACACCGGCTTCCTTCACGGCCGTCTCGGCCATTGCGCCAGTCTCGTTAAGGTACGTCATGCGCCGCAGCTGATTAATCAGCTTGCCGGTCACCTTCGGATGGATAAAAGCATGCCCCTCGCATACAGAGCGGATCGCATTAATCAGCGACTCGGCCTCCATATCCTTCAGCAGATATCCGTTCGCCCCCTTGCGCAGCGTCTCAAACACATAGCTTTCATCATCATGGATCGAGAGGATAATCACTTTGACATCCGGGAACATTTCACGGAGCTTTTGTGTAGCCTCCACACCGTTCTCAATCGGCATATTGATATCCATCAGCACGATATCCGGCTTGTTGCCGTTGCAGAATTCAAGCACCTGGATGCCGTCCCCGCATTCGCCAATGACCTCGATGTCATCCTCCATATTCAAAATACGCTTAAGCCCTTCACGAAACAATTGATGATCATCGGCCAAAAGAACTTTAATGGGCGCTTTGCCAGAGTTTTGGTTCTCCATCACATTACTCCTTCCCCTTTTCCACATTCGTCGGAATGTGAATTACGATTGTTGTGCCCTGGTTCTCGGCTGATTGTATTTCCATTCTTCCCTCCAGCAATTCCACGCGTTCGCGCATACCCACCAGACCGAAGCTTTCCCGGTTGGCTTGTTCACTGATTTTTTTCACATTGAAGCCTAAGCCATTGTCTTTCACGACAATCTTGATCAATTGAGCCTGATAAGTAATCTCTACCAGTACGTAGCTCGGGTAAGCATGCTTCGCCGCATTGGACAGACCCTCCTGCACCAGCCGGTATACCGCCGCTTCCATTGCCGAGGACAAACGGTGCTCCTTCCCCCTGGTTTCAAAAGAGGTGCGGATCCTCGTCTTCTCCTCATAATCATGCACATACTTCCGCAGAGTCGGAATCAGCCCCAAATCATCAAGCGCCATCGGACGCAGGTTGAAAATCACCTTGCGCATTTCTTCCAGGCTGTATCTTACCTGCCCCTTTAAGTCTATTACTTCGGCTTGTACCAGCCCAAATTCCTGCTTTACCAGCATTCTTTCTACAATTTCCGTCCTTAGGACTAGATTCGCCAGCATTTGAGCAGGACCGTCATGAATTTCCCGGGCAATTCTTTTCCGTTCCTCTTCCTGAGCCAGGATTATTTTGAGTCCAATCATCTGGCGGTTCTTCGCAGATTCGACAATTCGCGTCACTTGACCTAGTTCTCCGGACAGATATTCCAGGACAACGCTCATTTGCGAACCAATCGATTCGGCACGTTCTACAGAATTTTCGACACTGCGAACCCGCATTTGCAATTCATCGCGTCTGCTCCGCAGATAAGCTTCTCTCTCCCTGGTCATCATCAGCTCCAGCTGCAGCTCCGTCGCCTTCTCATAAGCAATCCGGATATCCTTCTCCGTATAGCGGACAAAATCCCGGCTGACCTCTGTCAGCCGGATCCGGGAGCGGTGGTACTGCTGCTCCAGCTTGTCTACCTTTTGCAATGTTTCATCCGTTTCTTCCATGACCCGCTGCAGTTCTTTGTTGAGTGCAGCAAGCTCATCCCGTGCCACCTGCAATATTTCGAATATCTGATACTTGCTGCTCTCCATCACGTCGATGGTGTTTTTAATCACCCGATCTATCGCATCGGCTTGAAATTCCACGGATGCTTGCCCCATTTCTATCGAATCGTATTAAAGGCTTTCCTTTATACTAACATATCACGATTCGATAGTTACGGTCTTAGTGTTCTGTTCCCATTTTACAGTGAGTCCGAGCTGTTCTGTCACGAGTCGAAGCGGTACTAAAGTCCTGGCATTCAGAATCATCGGTGCTACTTCAGCACTCTGCCGCTTCCCGTTCAGTACGAACTCCTTCTTATTCACGGTCAGATCGAGCGCCTTAGAGCCCCGAAGGACCATAATCTTCTTTGTCTTCGCATCCCAGACCGCATTGCCGCCGAACGCGTCCAGAACATATTTTATCGGCACATACGTACTGCCGTCCTTCACGATCGGCGCGACATCAATCGGCCGCTTGGTACCATTAACCGTCATCGCCTTGCCGCCAATGCTCATCGCCGCTGTCCCTTTGGGCAGTCCCGCCTCACTGGAGAGCGATGGCATCACGAAGGAAATATTATCAAAAGCCACTGTCCCCGTCTTGGCCCGTTCATCCTGGCCTTCTTCTACATTTACCACGTAAAGTCTCTTAAGGGAAGCTGGGAATTTAATCCCTGAGCCGGACAGATCGATATTAAGCGTCTTCCAGCCGTTCCAGTCGATAACTTTCGCCAGATCAATATAGGCCGTCTTTCCGCTGGCATCTGTCAGCTCTGCACGCATCCAGTTCAGGCTCATGTCCCCCATCACATCGACTGACATTGAGGTTGCCGCCGCCGGAATATCCTTGCCCTTTGTACCGTTGAACTGGGCGTATGCGTACATTTTACCGGTGCCAGCACTCATATCGTAGCTAAGCGATAAGACCTTCGAGCCTGCGCGCTCTGCGCTGCCCGCAGCTACTGCTGCTGTTCCAGTGACGCCTGCCGCATTGGTTGTGAACGCGAACGGATAATTGGCATTCTCGAAATCCTCCCACGCCGTAGCAGCTGCAGTAGACAAGACAACCGCCGTGCTGAAGCCGTCATAGCGGGCAATCGCATATCCGGTAGTTACGCCGGGATCGACTGCCTCCACTTTAAGCTTGCCGTCCCCCACACTTCCTTTGAAGCCGATGAACTCCCACTTCAGTGCGGTTGCCGGAACAGCTATCGTTGCTCCGCTCTTCGACACCGCGTTAACCGGAACCGATACTGTGGCCCCTGCTTGCAGCGGTGCAGTTGCTGTACCTGCAATCAGGCTGGACAGGTCTTCTCCGCCCAGAACGGTGACCTCGGTCTCGGCACTCGCTGTTCCGCTGGTCGCCTTCAGCTTGACGGTTCCCGGCTTGACGGCCGTGGCTTCGCCCGCATTCACAGTGACACTGCCGCCGCTTGCGGTCCAGGCCGGATTAGCCGCCGCTACATCCACCGGATTGTAGTACGTATCATACCCCTTTAGGGAGTATGTGGCCTTTTGCCCGATTAACAGTACCGAACTGCCGCTGATCTTGATCCCTTTCACTTCACCTTGCGGAGCAGAAGTATAGACCCCTACGCCGTTAACGATTGTGCGCTGCTCCTTGCCGTATTCGGTATTGAAGGTAAGTGTAGTCGAGGTTTCAGCCAGCGGGCGGTCTACCATCGTTGTAGAGCCCCCTCCGTCCAGATTAATCCCTTTCCACACCCCGATATTCGTCATGAAGGATTGCAGCTCTGTCAACGACAGACCTGCACTATTGCTGTTCTTCTCGGCTGCAATGACATATACGTACCTGCCATCCTGGGAATAGCCCAGCGCTGTACGCGCCCGGTACCCGCCAATGCTGCTTGTAGAACGGGAGAACGACGACGCCTTGCCGTTATTGACCAGAATCGTATGCCCCCCGATCATCATCTGCAGCGTAGAAGGATCGAGCTCCTGCTGGGTGGTTTTGGAACGGAGCTTGTATGTGCTGCTTAGCTTCTGCCCTTCAACTAAATGGGCCTTGACAAACTGGGCAGCCAGCCCGTGTGTACGGAGAATATAGCCTCCCTTGGGCACCTTGACCGGCAGGGCCGAATCCAGCGAGATCTGGGTAATGATATCATTCTCTACCAGGACCTCCGTCGGTGTAGTAGAGCTGCCCTTAGGCCGCTCCAGCGCTGTCCATGCATCCGTATAGATATACGCGGCATTAGCATGACTGTAAGTCGAACTGCCGCCTTCGGGATTGTAGGCCCCTTTGTTGATGCCGGACAGCGGGAACTGGGAGCCATCCTCTGCGGTCAGCATCCCCTCAAATGTATATTCATCAATCATAGGTTTACGGTCCTTGGTTACTGCAAAAGCATACATTCCGTTCAGCTGTGAAGGAGTGGACACCAGCACACCGCCGGATACCTGACCGCCAATCGGTGCACCTTCTCCCCCGGTATTGAAGTAATCCCCGTTCACCGCCGCGACCGCACCTGTCTCAGCCGCCATGCCCCCGGTGCTCTGCCGTGTCGTCAGATTCCCGCCTTTGCCGGTCATTACATCCAGTGAGACATAAGGATTATTCAGATCGACACGAATGACGCTGGCCAGTCCTGTCGCACTCTTACCGGAACGCACCGTGGTAAATTTGTATTTCATCATCATCGCACCGGAAGTGATAACCTCTTCACTCAGTTTTGTCGCCGAGAAGGACGCTGCTGCTTGTGCTACCGGCGCAGTGCTTGCGCCCAGCCATCCTGCACCTTCACTCCCGACAACCGGCATGATCCAGATTACACCCGCCAGAGATGCAGCAATCCATTTTTTAGCAGGCGACCATTGATTTCCCCGTGTGTGCTCTGTACTCTTTTTCCCCATGAAAAACTCATTCATTTCAGTGTAACTCTCCCATCTATTTGTACTCTTCTACTTCGCTATCAAGCTCCCGATATCAGTTCATAGTAATAGACTATACCTTTAATAGACTGAATTCAGCTCGAAAAGTTGCGAAAATTGGAGAGAACTAGCAGGTTTTACCGGCTGGGCGGAGTCACGCTGGAGCTGTCCAGGCATGCTAAAAAGACCTCTGAACGCATAAAACCTCTTCCCGCAAAAAAAGCACCCGGCCCATAGACCGGATGCTCTGCTTAACTATACAATCCCCTTACAAATAGCCTGCTGTCTTAAGCATCCGCTGCAGCATGACCGCAGCCTGCCCTCGGGTAGCATTACCCTGCGGCTGGAATTGCGTGGTGCTGACTCCCTGAATAATCCCCGCCTTGACCGCCTTGGCTACAAACTCGATACTCTGGCTCAGGATTTTCGCCCGGTCCTTGAACGGGCTAAGCGTATCCATCACCGATGCACTCAGCGTCACCGATTGCCCCGTGTACTCCAGCGCTCTCACCATCATAATCGCCATCTGCTCACGGGTAATCTTATCCTCAGCACGGAAGGTCCCGTCCGTATTGCCGGTGATGATGCCGGCTTTGGCAGCGGCTTCTATGAAATCACTTGTTTGTGTAAAAGGACGTACATCCTTGAACTGGGAAGCTCCACCGCGTACTGCCTGTAGACCTAAGCCCCGGCTGAGCATCACAGCGAACTCAGAACGGGTGATCGGCTGATCAGGCTTAAACACAGTTCCGTAGCTGCTATCGATGATATTTTTGGCGGCTAACTCTGCTACAGCCGTCTTACTCCAATGGGAGGTCATATCTCCAAATGTACGCAAGGAGATAAACACCCCCACCACCTGGTTACCATTCGTGCGTGCACTAACAACGCTATTACTGCCCACAGTAGCAAATTGGGCCGGCAAATAAATAGCATCATTGTATGTCGAATCTACGCCAGCAGCCATTGTTTGTGCGGAGTTCAGTACAGCAGCATTACGAACAGTGTATTGCCCTTTTACATTTAACTCTTTGGCGTTGGAATAGTTATCTTTAATAGAACCAGTTAGACGTAAATCTATAAGACCGGTAACGTTACGCATGGCCTGACTTCCTATTTTTTGTTCGAAAGAATAGAACGTCCCGCCTGGAACACTCTCCATACGCAGAACAAGTGAGACCTTATCGATATCTGTCCCCAAACTAGCAATTAGCGAATTCACATCAATATCGCTTAGTTTTACACCATACATATGATCTCCGTACCGGATGATCAGCTTTGCATTTTTGTTGCTTGCGGCTGCATCCGATAGTGCTTTTAATGGAACGGTAACATAGGCTGATTTCTCTGTAGAGGGAACCTCGAATACCAACTCATCCGCACCTGCAAGCTTCAGATATTGATAACTGGCAGCCATTCGCTCTGCATTCAGATCATATCTTTTAACCATTTGCTTGTAGACCGAGAGATCTGTAACCGCAAGAGCAGAATCACTCTTCAGTAGCGGGTACTCCTTGCCAAACTCACTGGCAGCCAGGGTTCCCAGATAAGAAGGGCGGCTTCCGTTGCCGGTTACACCAGTGGTCAGATTCTGAACAGACAATGAGTTGAAGGAAGGAAGCGAGTTCCCGTTCGTGTCTGTAATCATCCCCGCTCCAGACAGGTAAGAGAGCTCAACCTTTTGTCCGGCCGTCACTGCTTGCGAGAGATTCAATTTCAAAAGAGTTCCGGACAGGCTGAAATCCTGAACATCAATGCTGCTTCCATCAGCCTTTACCCCAAACTGATTGACATACAATTTCGAAGAGGACTGCATGCTCTTGGTAAAGGTAACATTAAGTTCATTGCCTTTCACCGTAGCTACGCTGATCTCGGATACTATCGTGGCTGAAGTTACAGACACTGGCTGAAGATCAACATAGGCTGCACGATTACCATTCAGATCACTAAGTCCAAGAGTACCTGGAACATAGGATACCGTCACTGTTCCGCTAAGCGGCAAAGCAGTCTGAAGGGTCAATGTAGCCTGCGATCCACTCACCGATACATTAGTAACATAGTTGGGTTTGCCGCCAACCAGTACAGAGAACTGGCTATTCATCGGTAAATTGGTTGTGGACAGGCCTTCGTTATAATTCAGAATGATCTTATTGCCCGCACCCGTCGCATTCTGGAACACCGGCGGCACATTATCCTTACTGTTACGGATGTTAAACTCAGCGAAGTTGGCGATATTCTGCCCCAGAGAGCTAACCAGCGGATACGAACCGGCGTAGTAGGATACCCGGACCGACTCCGAATTGCCCACCTCCGAACCTACTGTTAAATACAAGGTGTTGCCGCTGGAGCTGACAGAGTTCACCCCAAGAGAGTAGCCGTCAGTCGTTACCACAAACTGATCATACGCATAAGGAGAGACTATTTTGAGCGTATCATTGAAGGTCAGTGTCACCGTTCTGCCAGTAATTCTGCCTTCTTTGGGTGTAGGGAGCGCCGATTCTATAGTATTAGTGATCTGCTGTCCAGAAAAGGTAGGCGCAGCATTCCCGCTCGTATCCTGAATTGTCCGCACGCCGCCGGTATAGCTGATTTTTACATTCTGGCCTACAGCTATGCCTGTGCTAATCACTACAAATACACTATCTCCTTGAATATAGGCACTCTCAATATTCCGGACTTCCTCATTGACGGTTACGCCGAAGCTGGAAGCCAGCAGCGCCACTGAAGCATTAAGTGTCTCATTATACCTCAGGCGGATCGTCCGGTTATTCTCCAGCACTGCGCTCGTCAGCGAGGGTGGAGTCTTATCTATGGCCACAGTACGGAAGCTCCAGGACTTGGTACCGCTTAATCCCTCATACTGCACACTGGGGTCTGCGGCATCTGTGAACGCTCCTTTGGCGATGTCGATATAATAGATCGTATCTGATTCCAGCGCTGCGGACGGCTTAATGATGAATTCTTTAGCAGAGGAGCCTTGCTGAACTACCGCATCCACTTTAGATCCATTGCTTTTGTATAGAACAACCCCGTTCGCGACTGTGCTATTGTAGACAACCTCCCGGTTGAAATTAACCGCAATCGTTTTGGAGATATCTACTGATTCACTGCGGTCCGCTGGTGATAACGCAGCTACAGACAGACTTGTCAGTGATGCCGTCGTGAACGTCCAGGAGTACGGGCCTGAAGCCGGAAAGAGATGACCATCCTGATCATAAAAAGCTCCCTGCGGTATAGTCACTGTATATAGTGTACCGCTCAATAGCGGTGAAGCTGCGGAGGCTGGCAACAGAGTGATTGTCGAGCTTCCCCCACCGGTAACATTCGTTGAATTGACATTCAACCATCTTGTTCTAGGGTCCCCTACACCTGGAGCGACCGAGATTACTCCAGAGGCCGGACTCATCGGGCGGTCGAAGTATAGCTTCAGGGCTCCACTAACCGATGCGCCAAAAGAGGCATTGGCCGGAGCCGTAGATGCAGAGATAGTACCCGTGCCGACCGTGGAGAAGCTCCAGCCGCTGCCGCTTGCTATCCCCTGATAGGTTGTATTATTAGCATCCTTGAATGCATAAGCGTCGATAAGCACATAATAATTCCCGCCGGACGGAAGCTTATTAGCCAGTGTCAACGTCACCGTTGTCGAGGAATCTGCACTCTGGAAGGCTACCCCAGGTTCTCCATCTCTGATCGCAAACTCCTGTATAACCGCGTTATCCGCTGACGAGAGCAGCCTGACGCTGCCTCCTCCGGCTGTAAGGACTCCAGATAAGCGTATACTCAGCTCCGTTAAGCTTGCAGCCTCTACCCTGGAATTGATGGCAGGAGACACGCTGCTTGCTGTAATCGCCGGATTTACCTCCGGGGCTGTCGTGAACTTCCAGCTTGTTGCCGCAGATTCATTGCCTGCACTATCCTTGAACAGCCCCTTAGGCACACTTACACTATATGTTTTGTAGGGAGCAAATTTAAGGCTGGCGCCTAGCTTGATCTCGTAGCTTGACGAGTTTCCGATTAGTCCTGCACTCCCGATTGCAATTTCCGTAAATACCGTTTCGGCATTTACATCTGTAATGGTGATTTTCCCGGCTTGCGGGATCACTTGGCGGTCAAAGCTAAGCCCCAGTGAAGCCCCGACATTTACAAAGGCAGCCCCATTCGCAGGAGCAAAGCTGATTCCGAATTCTGAAGCGGCGTATACCGCTGATGTATGTATACCGATAGCCGGACTGCCCAGACCAAGCAGCAGATTGCCTGCAATGATAATTGCCGTTCCTATTCTTAATTTCTTTTTCATTCTTAAAAAAACCCCTTTCAGCCCTTCCAGCACTTCTTGTATTTGTATACTGTTATATTTCGGCTAAAGGGCTTCCAAAGTTTAGAAGATGACGGCTGAGGGCACATCAGCTTACTTTTTTCACAAAAAAAAGCCCATATAATCCCCCCTGATGAGGGGTACTATATAGGCATGATTATAATTTGATGACATTATGCAAACTAGCTCAATTCATTTGCTGCAACTTTAAATTCCGGACTGGGCTTTTAACAAATCCGCCTTATCCACGCGTTCCCAAGGAAGGTCCACATCGGTACGGCCAAAATGTCCATAAGCTGCTGTCTGTCTATAGATAGGCTTACGCAGATCCAGCATTGAGATGATTCCTGCTGGACGAAGATCAAAGTTATCGCTGATCAGTTGAACCAGCTTCTCCTCACTGATCTTGCCCGTTCCATATGTATCCACATTGATCGATACAGGGGTAGCAACACCGATAGCATACGCCAATTGAATCTCGCACTTGTCAGCAAGGCCGGCAGCGACCAGATTCTTCGCTACATAACGAGCCGCATAGGCTGCAGAACGGTCCACTTTGGTCGGATCTTTACCGGAGAAGGCTCCGCCGCCATGACGGGCATAACCGCCATATGTATCCACAATAATCTTGCGTCCAGTCAGACCGGCATCTCCTTGAGGACCACCAATCACAAAACGGCCAGTAGGATTAATGAAGTATTTAGTGGCTTCATCCAATAGTTCAGCCGGAACAACCGGAAGAATGACATGCTCTTTGATGTCTGCCTGAATTTGCTCAAGGGTAATTTCTTCTGCATGCTGGGTAGATACCACGATCGTATCCACACGCACCGGCTTGTCGCCCTGGTACTCAATCGTAACCTGGGTTTTGCCATCCGGGCGCAGATATTTCAAAGTTCCATCTTTACGGACTTCCGCCAGACGCCGGGCAATCCGGTGAGACAGGGCAATCGGAAGCGGCATAAGCTCAGGTGTCTCATTCGTAGCGAACCCGAACATCAGACCTTGGTCACCGGCACCAATGTTAGCAGTCTCTTCAGCTAATGACGCAGGGTCCCGATGCTCAAGAGCAGCATTTACACCCTGGGCAATGTCTGCCGATTGCTCGTTCAAGGAGCTAAGGACAGCACAAGTATTATAATCAAAGCCAAACTTCGCGCGGGTATAGCCAATTTCCTTAATAGTATTACGTACGATTGCCGGAATATCAACATATTCAGACTTAGTGCTAATTTCCCCGATGACAAGCACGAGACCTGTTGCTACAGCTACCTCACAAGCTACACGGGCATTAGGATCGTTAGCAAGAAATGCATCTAGTACCGCGTCGGATATCTGATCACAGATTTTATCGGGGTGTCCTTCCGTTACGGACTCAGAAGTAAACAGATGACGCCCTTTGATCGACATACACAACAACCTCCCATATTGTTGATCTGACACTGTATTCAAGGGGGCTCCCTAGTAGATAACAGGCCAAATATAAGTAGTAGAATAATTTATGATGGCCAATGCCTGTTTTATTCAAAAAATGAACCTTTTCCGGATGGAAAAGGTCTAAGGCCTTCCTCAAAGGTCATATTATCTTATTTACCGGTGGCTGTCAATTGAAGCCAGTTATGCGAAAAGAGACTGCTCGGCCTGTTTGATCAACCTCTTTGTGATTTCCCCGCCAACAGATCCATTATCTCTGGAGCTTAGATGCCCCAGATATGGAGTTCCTCCAGAAACGCTTGCTCCGCCAATCGTACCCAGCTCAGAAGCAAACTCTGTGTCCATCCCGCCGCCGTACGAAGCTCCATATAATCCGAATTCAGAAGCAATTTCATATTGCATTTGTTTCAGCATTGCCCGGCTCTCTGGTACCACAGTGCGATTTGTACGTGCCATGTTACAGCACCTCCTGCGAATTTTTTTAAGATTACAGGTGGTATTGTGTACGAATCCCAAAGGCCTGAGTCGGCTTAATGTTTGTCAACTGTGGGAATGAGTTCCGGGGTATATGAAGACCCAATATAGGGCATTCTTTATATAGAAAGAAAAATGTCGATTGAAGTGTACTTAAAAAAGAATTGCAGCTACTTCAGAGTATATGCACCACGGACCATAACAACGATTTTCATCGTTTGACCGTCCTGTACAGCGATTCCACGGCCATCCCGTGGAAAAGATAACAGATGATTCGTAGGCGCAGCGACACCATTCGCCAAATCGACACCATCCGTCAAGTCAGCTACCCCATTAGCATCTTGGGAATAAATAACTGCTTTGCCGGCACGAACAATGAATTCCGCACCTGCTCCAGCGATGAGAGTCTGGCCTGGCTTCACATCAACAATTTCACTGGCATTACCCGTATTGCCTGTATCACCCGAACTGGAAGCCGGCGCTTTGGTAGGAGCTGTGGTTGCAGCCGGTGCATTAGTTGCAGTAGCAGCCGGAGCCTGAGTAGGTGGACTAATTGTTCCACCCTGTAAAGCCTTCTGAATCTGCTGGTCCACATAGCTCTTAGTAACCACCGGGTCCTCTGCCGTTCCTGGCTGTGATCCGACACCGGCACCTTCAGCCTTTAGGTTAAGCATAGATCCAGCCCACAGGCCACCCGCCAGCAGCACTGCTGACATCGTAACTTTCCAAGCGGTCTTCAAAAGTAATTCCTCCTCATAGTGGGATAAATGGCTATAAAAAAAGAATAGCCTCCGAAGAGGCTATTCTTACTTGCAGTAATCGGAGATTACTTAACAGTGATGGAAGTACCAGTGTTAACATTGTTACCTTCAACGTCAGTGATGTTAGCCACAGGAGCTACATCTCTAACTTTCACAGTCAATGTGTAAACAGTGTTACCATTAAGATCGATAACTCCATTTGCATCGTTGAATGTTACATAGAACTTATCGGCCACAGAAGCATTACCGATAGTAGCAAATGATGAAGGCTGTACAGGAGTACCATTCAGCGTGAAGATAAAGTCATTAGCATCTGCATTCTTAACTGCTTCAGAGAATGTCAGAATCATTGTTTTGCTGTCAGAAGCAGATACTACAGCAGAAGACAATGTAGGTCTAACTCTATCACCCAGTTTGATGACCTGTTCAAAAGCAACGTCCAAACCGTTTCCGGCAGTATCCACAATACCAGCAACTGTGAACTTGTAGTTTTTAGTTTCGCTAATGCTGGACTTAGGAATGTGAACTTCTGCAACTCTTGTAGTGCTGCCACTTGTTGCAGGAAGCAGTGTTACATAAGAACCTACTGGAAGTGCAGCGTCAGCCAACGTATAACTGTTATTATCTTGAAGCGATTTGATGTTAAGTTCTGAGTTATCCGTAGCAGTTACACGGATTACGTAATCTGCGCTAGTCTCAACCTCAGTTTGGTATACAGCGCTGATAACTGTTGGTCTTTCAGTATCAGTAGATGCACTGCTTCCTGTTACAGGCAATACTGTTGCAGCAGATTTGTTCTTGGCGTAGCTCGTATCAGCCGCAAGGCCTGCAGGCAGACGAAGAGTTTGAGCACCAACTACAGCAGTCGTTCCTACTTTGAATGTCAAAGACTTGCCATCATTAGAACGGCCAGTATAAGTCAGATCAGTATTAGCAACACCAGTAGAGTCATTGATCAAAGTCAGACCATTAACATTACCATAAGTAACTTCTTCAGAGAACTTGATAGTGATACCAGTTCCAGCTTTGTAAGTTACGCTAGTTACCGTTGGAGCTACTGTATCCTTAGTGAAAGTGATTGGTTGGGACAGTGCAGTTCCCAGAGTGTTACCAAGTGTATCACGAACACTTGCTCCGAAAACAATTGTTCCTGTGAATGTTCCACTCTCAGGCAGGCTCGCCATAGTTGAAGTCAAGATAAACGTCTTGCCATCAACACCAGCATTGATTTGCATAACACTCTTCAGTTCACCGTTAGGGTCGAGCAAACGTACGCTACCTACCAGAGAATTGAAATCAATGTTTTTATTGAATACAACTTTAACTTTCTTGTCGCCTTCTGCAGTCGCGCTTACGATTGTAGGAGCAGCGGAATCAGCAGTTACAGTGACTGAAGCTTTTGTTGGATTAGGGTTAGCAACATTTCCCGCATAATCAGTCAGATTAGTCAGGGATACATCATAAGTTGCGCCACTAGTCAATGCAGAACCAGTGTTCAAAGTCACTTCGTCAAGTGGAGCATAAGTATCGCGGCTCACACTTGCTGGAGCACCGTTAACGTATGCGATCAATCCAGCAGTTTTAACTGGCTCACTCAGTTTAACGTAAACTTTGTTTGTTGTTGTTTTAGCAACAGAGGATACGGAAGCAACAGTTGGAGCAGTAGTATCAGCAACAGTCAACAGGTTAGTGAAGGCTGGGATAGCTTCTCCGGCAGTTGTTTTCACGCTGTCCTTAATTACAACAGTGTAAGTACCTTTAAGATACTCACTACCTGCAAATGTGATCCAAGCTTCTGTACCGTCGGAAGCCAGAACTACGTTTGCGTTATTAGCATTCACCAATTGATCGCTGTTGTTAACACGAGTTACTTTAACAACTTCATCAATCAATTTCGCGCCGTTAGCAGTGTTTTCAACAAGAGTTTCTCCATCAATAGCACGGTTGAATTTAACAACCAGTTGCTTAGCGTTTGGAGCAGTTACGGAAACTACCTTAGGAGCCTGCAGAGTTACTTTTGCAGTGTAGTCCTTTTCAAGGTGTTTGAAGTTGATTGTTGTTTCAACGCCTGCTACCAGAGCAGTTGTCAATTCAACGTTTGCAGTAGTTTTGTCAGAGAAAGTTACAACTACTTTGGTTGGGCTTACTGCTTCAGCAGTAGCAACAGTCAATGTAGGAACTTTACCGATTTGGTCAGCATAGTAAGCTGTTTCAACTACCAAAGAACGAAGAGCGTTAGCTTTGAAGTTGGTATCTTTAGCTACCAGACCAGCGTTGATAACTGCTTGTGCATAGCCTTTAGCCCATACAGATGCACCGTTATCAGTTGTAGTTGGTTGTTCCAGCTTAAGAGCGATAGCCAATACTTTAGCTACTTCTTCAACAGTTACTTTACCGTTGTAGTTGAAGATCCCTTTAACAGTATCTTGACCCTGCATCAATCCTGCTGCAGTAACTGCTTCGATGTAAGGAACAGCCCAGTTTTTAGCGTTGTAACCTTTATCGTTGTAAGACAACTTGCCAGTTACTTCAGTAAGACCGAACAATTTAGTAACGATCTTAGCGAATTCTCCGCGAGTCAGATCTTTATCAAGATGAGCCTTTCCATCCGGGAACCCATTAACAACACCTTTTGCTGCTAAAGCATCAAATGCTTGTTGTGGAGTTACCTTTGCTGTTTCACCAAATGCTACAGAGGCAAACATCGAGAATGCCATTGCTGTAGATAATGCTACGGATAAAATTTTCTTCATAACCTTTTTTTCTCCTCCTTGGACATTCATGAACTGGGATTTTTCTTTAGTTGTGTAGCTCATATCACTCATTTGTCGAGCACCCCCTTTCCCGAGTTGAGCAGATTAAGTATAAATAATGTCTGTGACGGGTATCACAGAAACTTGTAAACAGCTTCAAGGCATAGTAATACTAGATTCCTAATTCTACCTAAGTATTATACAATGTGCCTCTAGTCACGTAAAGCTAATTTTTCCATTTAGCAATGAACAGTGCCTTGAGGGCATTCCGCAATTGCCTCGTGCAAGTGACTCTACACCTTAAACGCAATAGTTTCAAAAAAGTTGCGCTTTGGTTAAAAATTTTTTTTCTGCCCTGCTGTATCCCTGCCCCGATACTCTAGAAGATACAATATGTATGTTCTACTAACTATTGTTAATGTTGGGTGGCTACGGGAATCAGTATAGCATAGAGGCATTCCAAACGTCATTAAACAATATTTGCTAAGTTTACAAACAAATATTGCATACTGAACGTGGTGTTTTTGTTGACCAGCATTCGAGCTAATAAGTATATACCCACATTGCAACAGGGTTAACACATTCCCGGATAATGATTGACATAAAGAAAGGCTGCTGAGATCAACTCAGCAGCCTTTCCTTCAACTCAGTATATCCAGGGCTATCGAATCTTCATCGATAGCTGTATTAACTCCTGGCGCTTCTCAGGACTTGCATTTACATTCTCATACATGGCATCAATCGCTGCGCGGTTCTCACGGTAGGTCTTCTCATGCTTGATGGTGCTATGGGACCAATCGATCAAAGCATTCTCAGCAATAACCAGTTCATTATAAGCATCATGGAAGCCAGTTGCTTGGACAAGCTCTTCCATTACCTCCTGAGTGATCTCCTGCAGAGCCCGCTTCGCTGCAATTTCCTTTTCCATAACCTTTGCTCTATTCTCAAACATATTCTTTGCTTTCGTGTAATCCAATTGTGCTTTTGATAAAATCGGTTTCATCGATGGCTTTCACCTTTCACGTAAAAATGGTTTCTTTGACATTGTAACGCAAATGGGAGCAGATTACAAAGATGTCCGAATGGTAATTTAACCTGAATAAGGTTTTTACTCTAGGACTGTTACTGCCTAGCTCAGGGTTTTAGGGAAAATTGTAGTGCTTTTCTTCAAAAGCTCCACAGCAATTTTACCAGCCTCAGCTCTGGTCATATTGGCTTTAGGATTAAAGTTGTACGAAGCCTTCTTTTGTCCCGTAGTGGTCACTTCAGCCCCATTCATAATTTTAGCCTTTGACACGGCCTGAACTGCGGCTAATGCATAAGACTCTATCTTACCGGAATCCAGGAAGGACTTGGCTACTGCATCCTTTAATTTCTGATCATTAACCGGCAGCTTCAGCTTAAGTGCTCTGGCAATCATCACAGCCGCTTGCTCACGCGTAATCGGTTGATCTGGACCAAAAACCCCATCGGTAAGTCCAGTCACAATTCCGGCTCTGGATGCTGTCTCAATATGTTCATAATCCCAGGTTACTGAACTGGCCCCTGGAACCAAATCTGAATAGGTCTTATTACTATCGTAGTTAAGCGGCAGATTCAAGCCCTTAACAAGCAGGGTTGCAAACTCTCCTCTTGTTGTCTGATCGTCTGTGCCAAACTGTTCAAAACGAAGATTATTCATGATCCCCTTGGAATACAGGGCATTAAGAATGTTCCGGGCCCATTGGTGATTCGTAATGTCGTTATAGCCACGGCTCATTTTCATAACCTTGTAATAACCAAATTCATCAAACGGAACACTGATTGTATGCTTGTTGGTATCCACAGTACCACCAATATTCACCCATTCACGGTTGGAGTTATATTGGAATACAGTGACAACAGTCCCCGCGTCATCAACAACATTGGAGTCAAAAGCCAGTGTTAGTTTCCCCCGCTTGGATGGAGTGATCTTGCGTTCTGCCGGAGTCTGCGGATCACCGAACAAACCATCTACAGAATATGGAGCCAGGCCATTCGTTGCAGGAATGTACCCTCCAGTCGATACTGTACCCAATTCGCCCAAGCCTCCGCTAATCCAGTACACATCGGATATTCTTACAAAGTTACTGCTCTCATATGGAGAACTGAATCGAAGTGAGAATTCATCGGGAATGGTCCAGTTAGGAATTCCGCTCTCTTCAAATGTTACCGGGAAGCCGATGACATTGCCATAATCGTTACGGCGTTCCACCACTCCTGTTGTCGGTTCAGCAATACCGAAGCGAAGTTTGGTATCAGGATAGAACTTCTTCAGATTGCGTGTATCTGTACTTTGCATTACAGTCCCTTTCGGGAAGGTCAATTCCAGCTTCTTATTAAATACACTGTATTTGTCCGCTACCTTAGGCGCCATGTATTGCGAATCAACTGCTACAGTGCCCGTATAGAATATTGAGATAGTATCTGTACTTGTACTGCTTCCTCTGACAATTTGAATTTTGATGCTGTTTGCCTTATCTGGCTTCAAGCCTACGTAATCCAGAACGAACCTGCCTGGTCCCAGATCCGTTCGCTTAACGGCCTGCTCTTTGTCAATAATTACATTTGTAGCTCCCTCAGCCTCAATATCGAAATGAACAAAGTTCTTATTCACAACATACTGAGTCCCTACAGAGGGCTGAGGAGACAGAATGCGGTAAGCACTAACCTCCCGGATCAGCTCCAGCTTCTGGCTAGTCTTGGCACCCGTGCTGTTGATTAGCTCAAGCGTATAGATGTAGGTTCCCGGTGTATCATTAGTAAGATCCTGAATCCGCATTACGAAGTCCTTTTGACTGCCAGCAAAGCTGGTGGTGTAACGTTGATCTGCAAACACCGGGCTTGCTGTATTAGCAGCACTGGCGTTAGCCGGAATATCAAGCGACAATATATTTTTGGTACCCAGGTTCAGGTTCAGCTTCACAGCCCCGCTGCCTCGCAGCACCAAATCGTAGGTTTTTAGACTAGTTGTATACTTTGTTTCATTATAAATAAAATCAGGTGTCAAATTGAACAGCTTCGTGAGCAGTACATCCGTTGGTCCAAAATTAGCGTCCGGGAATGTAGGTCTCCCTGTGCCTAAGGCCGGCTGGAACTTGCTGATGGTTGATACATTCTCATCGAGAATATAGACGCGCAGCTCCTTACGGACCTCACGGACCTGTCCTTTTTCATCTACCCCTGTTCCTGTCAGAACAATTTTGTTCTCTCCAAATACGATGGGTCCCTCTTTGGCATCAATCTTTAAATCCACTGAAAAAGTACCGTCACTTGGGTTGGGCCATTTCTCAGTCCCAGTAGGCTTCATTTTTATTCCATTCACATACATTTCAGCCAGGAAGTAACTACTTCCCAGATTAAAATCGATATACTGTCCTTTTACGTTCAATACTTTGCTCTCGCTGGAGTTAATCACATAAGTCTGTCCATCCGTAAGGTTGGATACATAAATATAGCTCTTGGAAGCAAATGAAATATTTACGTCCTTATTTGAGGAAGAACCACTAATCTTGAAGCGAACAGTCTGATTTCCGTTCTGGAAATCAGTAATTTTAAAGATGTGCTCTGTAGACGATGGCGACTTCACCCATTCAGGAGTCAACACTCTGGTGGACAAAGGCAAATATTGTGCAGTTAGATTAACAGGTGTGGTTGTTACTGCCGTATTGGTTTTGACCAAGATATAGAATTCTCCAGAATCGACCTTAGCCCCATTCAGCGCTACTCCGGCAGGTACTATCCCTGTTGTTGGGTCATATCCCGGCAAATACTTCATATCTGTAATTACAATGTTATTCTTCATATACTGAAAATCAATGGACCGGTTAACGGTCTTGGTTCCATACGCTACTGAAAGATTGTGCGTCTGCTTTTCTAAACGGTTAGCCGGTGTTGCATTATCCTTGTTTAGAGTCAGAGGGATTTTAAAGGTTACCAACCGATAAGCAGGCGCATCCTTAATTGGGGATGGCACCAAAATTTCTTTATCTCCTACCAAAGATACTTTGCCATTGCTTTGAAGTTCTAATCCTCCTCCATATTCAATAGCAGGTACTACACTATCCAGCTTCACAACTGCCGAACCGCTGAAAGGCACTCCGGCATTGTCTGGAACCATCATCTGGACAAATAGGCTGGCAGTATCTTTATCCTCTGTCATCACCGGCTGATCTCCGTACAAGAGGTCTTGCCCTTGACCGGTACTATCCCCTAAGTACATAGCGACTATTGGGTTCTTCTCATCATAATAGAAAATTGAATATTGAAAGCTGAGTGTGTCAGAACCATTCTGTACAACCAGCTTAAGGCTGTTCACCCCAGGCTTAAGCTCCATACGCTGGGAAAAGAAAGTGCCATCCTGCAATAATGATGTGCTTGAAGCAGTACCATCATTAAGAGAAACTGTAACCTTAGTAGCATTCTGGGCCTTACCTTCAAGTGTAATTTCCTTGTTAGCTACCACCAACTGAGCGCCTTCATTCAAATTCAGCTTCTCTGATCCCCCAAGAACCTGAAGCTTCTCCACATAGGGGACCTTATCAAACAGAACATAAAATGCTTCTGAGCGGTCATTGCTGCCCTGTGATCCGGTCAATGTTATCCGGTTCATACCAGGATACAGGGTCAGATTGGCACTGAAACGGTTATCGGGGCTGTCAACATCCAGTTGGACCACTCCCGGTGTTACGTGTGTAGGATCTTCCAGCCATTTGTTGTTCTGCTGATCCCAATTTAATAATTGTACATTTGCTCCGAGTGTAGAACTCGTTACCTTTGTAAAGGTACCTGTAACTGTCAGGCTTGCATCTGTCACCTGCAATACATTATCTCTGGCAATTTGCTTTGACGGCACTGAAGAAGACGGAAGTAAAGTCAGATCAACCGTATTCCGCAGCTTTTGATTATCCGGTGTAAAGTAACTGGTCGGCTTATCTGCAGCCGCCGCAATATTCATAAGTCCAGGCGGGACTAAGGATACCAATAAAGCGAGCAGAAGTGTCCAGATAAATGTTTTTTTCATGCGCTGCATGTCATTAACCTCTCCCTTTTGTTGATGATAATTATTTTATCGGTCCAGCAGCCCATAATATGAAGGACTCCGCCCAACTTTTCTGTAAGCGGCATCCAGATCTGCAATAAGACAAAAAAAAGGGCGTACCCTTATGGAAGGTTACGCACGGATATTTAATGAAACAATTTGTGAATTGTATTCAGCTTCAAAAGAAATTATAGCTTACTGCCCCGCTCTTGCCCAACCTTCATCCGCATCCGCAAAAACAAATCAATCACCGGGCGCTTGGTCTTGCTGATGACGCCGGTGATCTCTGCGCCGATCTGCAGGAAGAAGAGCATGACGCAGATGACTACGAAGGTAACCCAGTTGGCTTCGTAGAGCGAAGCGGAGGTCTGGATGACTGCCAGGATACCGAAGAATGCGGCAATGCCGTAGATAATCAGTACCGTCTGGCGGTGGCTGAAGCCCAGCTCACGCAGGCAGTGATGGAGATGGCCTTTGTCCGGAGCGAAGATCGGCTTCTTCTGCAGCTTGCGCCGGACGATGGCGAAGAACGTATCCGATAACGGAACTCCGATAATCAGGAGTGGTGTGATGAATGAGACCACCGCAATCTGTTTGAAGCCGAGGAGTGCAAGCAGTGCCAGGCAGAAGCCGAGGAACAGCGAGCCCGTATCTCCCATGAAGATTTTGGCGGGATGGAAGTTGAAGAACAGGAATCCCAGAATGCTGCCCAGAAGCAGCAGACAGAGCAGGGCAACCATGGTGTTCCCCATCAGGAAGGCCATGACGGCAATCGTAGCAATGGCAATACCGGATACGCCTGCTGCAAGCCCGTCCAGCCCGTCGATCAGGTTCACGGCGTTCGTGACGCCGACAATCCAGAAGATCGTCAGAGGGATGGCAATCCAGCTCTCCAAGGAAGAATAGCTATTATGAAAAGGAATATTTACGAAATCTACCGTGATGCCAAACCCGAAAACTACAATACAGGCAGCGGCAATCTGGCCCAGCAGCTTCACTTTGGCTGATAGCTCAAAACGGTCATCCAGACCGCCGATCAACACAATCAGGCCTCCGCCGCATAGCAGCGCTTTAATGAAATTAGCCTCCCGGGGAGTGAAGTCATACGGAATAATCGGTAATACGGCAAGCAGGCCTAACACAAACGCCAGAAATATGCCGAGTCCGCCAAGGCGGGGCATGATCTTCGTATGCACTTTCCGGGCATTTGGCACATCTGTCGCACCGATCTTAATGGCGAATTTCTTCACGAACGGCGTCAAAAGCAGTGCAAGCCCCATGCACACAACGAATCCGGCGATGTATATGATTAACATGTGAAAAGTCGACCTCCATTTCTCTACCGCATTGAATTATACGCTGAACCAAAAACAAATTCCAATACTGTTTTTAGGCGATACCACGGATTTTTTCAGTAAATTTCCTCATTTTACTGGTCTTTTGTGACTTTATCTTTCTCTCGTACCACTTTTACTGCGAATTTCGGCAGCGCAAGCATTCTTTTGTAACGTGTAGGTTCCTTGAGCAGCCGGTATAACCATTCTGCCCTTAATTTCTGGAAGGCCACAGGGGCACGGCGGCTCTTGCCGGAGATCACATCAAAGCTCCCGCCGACACCCATCATCACCGGGATCTGCAGCCGGGCTTTGTATTTGGCGATCCATGGCTCCTGGCTGTCCGCTCCTCTGGCAACAAAGAGCAAGTCAGGCTTCGCTTCAAGGATTCCGCTCACAATTTGTTCATCCTCTGCCGGACCAAAATACCCGTCATGATATCCTGCGATGACAATACCGGGATATCTTGTTTGTAACCGGGAAGCCGTCTCGCGAATCACCTCAGGGGTTGAACCGAGCAAATATACTCTCCAGTTATAGCTTTCGCCTTGGTGCAATAATTCATGTAAAAGATCAAAGCCCGCTACACGCTCAGCTACAGGCTCCTGACAATAATTCGCGGCCCACACCACTCCGGTTCCGTCAGGGACGACCAGCTCTGCTGATTTCATAATCTCCATATAAGACGGATTCTCCAGCGCCGCCATGACCATAATCGGATTGGCAGTAATTACCTGATGAGGCTCACGCTTATGAACCGCCTCTGTCAGATAGGAAACGGTGGTCTTCATATCCGCCTTGGATACTCGTATACCAAAAATGGGTACTGTCGGTAATGCGCTATCTGCTTTCACTTGTCACTCATCCTTTACGGCCGAAATATTGGACAATTCGCCGGGCCGGCGCCTCTGCCTCTTGGGTAAGCGCGGCAATCAGCGGCTCCCGCTCCTGCTTCCAGCGCTCCCCTGAGCTCAGCAGCTCCAGAAGCCCGGCAGCCACCTTGTCTGCCTCCAGTGTATCTGTCTTGCCTACCGGCTGACAATCCACCCGCTCAAGAAAATGATCAATCTTCGGATCATAAGAGACGCCCATCAGCGGAACAAGCTGTCCCGCAGCATAGATAAGGCTGTGCAGCCGCATGCCTATAAGCGCCTGGCACTGGCTTACCTCCCGCAGCATCTGCAGCGGATGAAGCGCATCCTCACGGATCGTTACCGATCCTCCATTGTCTTCTATACTCCGGCCCAGCTTCTGCATTACATAGCGGGAAGCCTCATTGTCCGCAGAATGATGGAAGGGCAAAAAGTGTACATGGAGCGGCTGGACCGCAGAAGCCTTCACAAGGCCTTCAGCCAACGCGTCCAGCTCCTTACGGGACTGCTCCCAGAAGCGGACAGAGACACCTACAGTAGCGGGCACAACTTGCAGGCCAGGATCTGGCGTATCCCCAATCAACGTCCCTTTTTCTACTCCTGGCTGCATATCCTTAGGCAACTCCAGACCCATAACCGGGTCAGGTACTACCTCTACTTCATCAATACTAAGCCCCATAGACTGAAGCAACAGGCGGGACTGTTCATCCCGCACGGAGATATAGGCACATTTCCGGAAAATGGATTTGATCAGCGGATGAAACAGCTTGCGGTTCACCGGGCCGATTCCCTGGGAATAGATAAATACCGGCTTCCCCATCCACTGGGCCAGCTTGATAATACCGAGGTAATACGGAATGGTCTTGCTGCTTGTAACATCCTGAAGCAGGCTGCCGCCACCGCTGATCAGGCCCGCACTTTCTGATATGGCTCTGCGGACCTCTCCCAGCTTCATCCGGTGTACAGATTCCACCCCGTACGTGGCAGCCGTCCACTCCGGATCAATGGATAAGACCACAGGCGCAAGCGTTATTCCGGCGGCCTGGGACTGCTTGCGCAGAGCATTCAGAATCGACTGCAGAACGGCTTCGTCTCCGCTGTTGCGGAAGCCGTAGAAGCCGGAGATTACAATTTTTTGAGGAGTGGTGACCATCGTTTCCAACATCCTTCCGCAATCTGCCATACCCCAACAGCGATAATACCGATGATCAGGCCAAGTCCAAGACCCAGGAGTCCGCGGATCAGCGAGATCAGCACAGGCGAATGAATATGGGCAAAGGTATCCACCATAGATAACTGCCCAATAACAGCAATAATCATAATGAAGGCTGCGCTCCGGTATTTATAGGCCAAGAATGCGCCGAGGATAAAGAGCGGATGTGCCAGCAGGAATTCCTTGTTACGCGGTCTTACCCCAACGGTATTCTCCAGGAAGACACGCAGGATTTTCTCCGGTGCACTTACACTTCCGGCATTCCCGGTCCGGCTCAAATAATACATCCCCACGATACCGATCACACCGGCGGCAATGACCATAGCGAGTGTAATCGGCGTCCGCAGCAGCTTACCTGTCTTGTTAAAGGCAAAATCCCCACGGTACAAAAGCACATAGATTGCGGTAAGCCCGATCGGGGCCAAATGCAGCAGACTCACACCGCGGAACTGTTCCAGTACCAGGGCATAGGTGATATTGTTCAGCAGTGCAATGACGAAAGGCACCGCACTGAAGGTGATTAACGCAGTTTTGACATACAGGACCAGACTATGCGTCAGACGGCGGCGCGGGCTCATTACGGCAAAGGTTAACGGATTGGCGCGCAAAGGCGGACCCATCTCATTAATTTTGCGGATAGCCAGTATTATAGCCAGGGTAGGCGCACTTATGGCTACGGCAAGCGCAAGCGCCTGTTCAAATAATGCCGGCTTCAGAACCAGCAGACCTGCACTTCCAACCAGTCCAAGCACCCATACTGGCAGAGTAAGCCAAGGAATGAAGTAGGAGAACAGCAGCGCAACCATAGCCACCGCTCCGATTACCGCAATCAGCTTGAAGTAACGCTGGAAGGAGGAGTCGCTCACATCAAATGCTGTAGCTTGTCCAATCTTGAAGCCGTTCGCCTCAATCTTAGCCACCGCACCCTCAGGTCCGCTGAGACTCTCAATCAGGTTATCCAGCGTATCTGTGATAGCTGCCTTCTTGGTGTCTCTGGAGGGAATCGTATTCAGATAGATCATGCGGATATTGCGGTCTTTGGTGCCCAGCGCGAACCGGTCTGCGATCACTTCAGTCTTCAGGCTGGAATCCGCCTCGCTGAGTGAATACAGGCGCGTCACGTTGTAATCCAGCATATAAGCCAGCTTGGAGAAGCCCTTCTGCTGAACCTTAATATTCTCGATTGCCGCAATTCCCATCCCGTGCTGCTTCAGGAGATCGGCGAAGACGGTCAGACTGCCCGTATCTGCATCATCGGAGTACCCTTTGACAGACTCTCCTTCAAAAAGAATCCGCTTGACGCCAAGCTCGGCGTAACGGTCCAGCAGCTTCTTCACGGCATCCTGATTGTATGCCAGTGAGTCTACAAGCCGGGGCACAATGCTGAAGCCCTTCCCGTGCAGCATTTCCAGGGTAATCGGGTCCGGCTGCAGCGGCTTGAGCGTTGCATCCTCCAGCGGTGTCTGGATGATCAGCCCCTGCTGGCCGCGGTAGTTCCATTCTTCCGTCCGGATGTCCAGTCTGCTGAAGGCATCGCGGATAACCGGTGAGAGCATTTCACTGTTCTTCGCACTGGTAAAGAGGACATATGTATAGTTCTCATTCTCCGGAATCACAGTATCGGTAAGATTGGCGATATCAGACGCTCCCCAGATCATCAGGCGGCGCGCCTTGCGGAAATCCTCCAATGTATTCTCATAGATAGCCATACTCTGAACACCCGCTGCCTTCAGCCGGTCCAGCTGCTCGTTGATATAATCCTGCGGGTTCTCCCGGTAGCTCGCAACCTCAACCAGATCGCGGTAATCAAAGACAAACTCAACCGTTTTGGAAGACTTCTCTGTCTGTAGACGGTCATATACGACCGGAAGCGCACCGATCAGACCTATCACCATAATGATCCATAACCACTTGCGTGATGCTATATTCCAGCGTTGCCATTTCTGCTGCACCAAAGTACCTCCTCTTTCACTTTAAAGCTGATTGCTACTTACAGACGCCGACCCTCTTGCCAGCGGCAAATTGAAGCGGAAACGGAGGTCTGTCCATCTGGAGCAGCTCCGTTTCCGCAGGGAAGTTATCTATTGCTTATTATTTCCCGTCTACCCGTGCCATAACCTGACTGGTCAATTCCGCAACCTTGTGCTTGGCGTTGTCCAGAGATTCACCCACCACGGCAAAATACACTTTGATCTTCGGTTCCGTGCCGGAAGGGCGCAGGCAGAACCAGGAGCCGTCCGACAGCAGATATTTCAGCACGTTCTCCTTAGGCAGACCGTCCAGTCCCAGGGAGTAGTCCAGCACCTGTGTTACGGATGCCCCGGCGATTTCGTGCGGCGGGCTGGTCCGCCAGTCATTCATGATCCCCTGAATCTGGGCCACTCCATCCTTGCCCTTCAGCGTGCGGGATTCCAGGCTCTCCAGGAAGTATCCGAACTGTGCATACAGCTCTTGCAGCACATCGTACAGGGTCTTGCCCTGGGCCTTGTAATAGGCACCTGCTTCAGCGATCAGCATTGCAGCAAGGACTGCATCCTTGTCACGGGCATAGTTGCCGGCCAGATAGCCGTAGCTTTCTTCATATCCGAACAGATACGTGTACTCGCCGGACTGCTCGAACTGGTTCATCTTCTCCCCGATATATTTGAACCCGGTCAGAGTGTTGAACACTGTAGCGCCATAATGGCTGGCTACAGCAGCACCCATCTCACTGGTTACAATGGTCTTGACTACAGCGCCGTTAGCCGGCAGCTTCCCTTGTTCCTGTAAACGGCTCAGGTAATAATGAATCATGAGCGCGCCGGACTGATTCCCGGACAGCACTACAAATTTGCCTTCGTTGTCACGAACCACAGCGCCCATACGGTCAGCATCCGGGTCTGTACCGATCAGCAGATCCGCATTCAGCTCTTCGCCCAGCTTCATCGCCAGGGTGAAGGCTTCACGTTCCTCCGGATTCGGTGATTTCACGGTAGAGAATTCGGAATCCGGCTGTTCTTGCTCAGGAACTACATGTACCTGAGTGAAGCCGATCTTCTCCAGTACACGGCGGACCGGAAGATTGCCTGTCCCGTGCAGCGGAGTATAGACAATGGAGAAGTCACGGCCCAGCGAAGAGGCAATCTCTTCACGGCTGACACTTACCGCAGCAACCGTATCCGTAAATGCCTCGTCCTCTTCGGCCCCCAGCCAGTGCAGCAGGCCTGCGCTCTCTGCAGCCTCCTGAGACATGCGCTTCACTCCGTTGAAGGAGTCCACATTCAGAATATTAGCAATAACCTTCTCCGCTTCATGCGGCACCAGCTGTCCGCCCTGGGCATTGTAGACCTTGTATCCGTTGTATTCAGGCGGATTGTGGCTGGCAGTGATTACAATGCCTCCAGACGCCTTCAAATGACGGACGGTAAAGGACAACTGCGGCGTAGAGCGCAGGGAAGAGAACAGGTGGGTCTCAATTCCGTTGCCGGCGAGTACAAGCGCAGCCTCCAGCGTGAATTCCGGCGAGAAGCGCCGGGAATCGTGGGCAATAACCACCGAGGGTCTGCCTTCTCCCGTATGCTGTCCCAGAATGTAATCAGCGAAGCCCTGAGTAGCCCGGCCGACAGTATAACGGTTCATCCGGTTACTGCCTGCTCCGATGACTCCGCGCAAACCGCCTGTACCAAATTCAAGATCTCTATAGAATCGTTCTTCCAGTTCCTTGGGTTCACCGGCAAGAGCCTTCAGCTCTTCTTTGGTGTTCTCGTCGACAGAAGGGTCCTGCAGCCAGCGTGTCAGAGTATCCTGCGCCTTCGGGCTTAATCCAGTCATGTCAATCTCTCCTTCTCCATCTATAATGTATAAGTTTATAACAGAAACTAGCTGAGTGCGAACATAATCTCGCCGGAAGCTACCGTCTTTCCGTCCACCTTGGCAGTGGCTTGTCCTTTGCCGATACTGCCTTTAAGCCGGGTAATCTCTACCTCAAGCACAAGGGTATCGCCGGGAACAACCTGTCCACGGAAGCGGAAGCCGTCAAGCCCGGCCAGAAAACCGATTTTGCCCCGGTTAGCTTCTACGCCAAGAATAGCCACAGCGCCCACCTGAGCCAAGGCTTCCGTAATCAGCACACCCGGCATCACCGGGAAGCCAGGGAAGTGTCCGGCGAAAAACGGCTCGTTCACTGTAACATTCTTGATGCCTACCGCACGTTTGCCCATTTCTATTTCAGTAATTCTGTCCACCAGCAGAAATGGGGGCCGGTGGGGGATTATTTCTTGAATCTCATTGGTATTCATCATGATTATAAAGCTCCCTTCGGTTATAACCGCGTCTATGAACCTCCGCCTACAGCAGCACTTTTGTTTTATTCTCCGCCGTCTCTGCATAAATATGGACAGCTTCGGCAAAAACTATAATTATCCTTCACCACCTGCAGCAGTGGAGGTTAAGATAAGGGGCTTTCTCCACCGCACGCGGCAGCATGGCGGAGAGGGCCCTTTTTGGCGCTCTTAGGGCACGCCATCATTATACATTTTTCAGTATAAAAAAGAAAACTCCCCTGCACAACAAGGGAGCCTCCGATATCGGTATGCCATAACGCTTTAAGGTGCGAACACCAGATCATATACATGCTTCCACGTGCTCCACAGGAGCACATCACTTAGTTCCTTTTTGCCGAGGATCACATACCCTACGACCAGCCCGCCTCCAAGCGCGGCAACCAGCAGCAATGGAATCAGGAACCACTGGATAATGGTCCAGGCCCTAATCCTGCGCCGCTTCACCGGCTGCTGCTGTTCCTCTTCTGCTTTCTGTGCAGTCTTAACCTTCTCACGACTCATTCCTTCACCTCACGCGCGCATGTTATTAGCCAGGCCCAGCATCTGGTCACTGGAGGACAGCGCCCGGGCAGCAAGCTGATACGTACGCTGAATCTGCATCATCTCCGTCATTTCCCGGCTCAGATCCACGTTAGAGGATTCCAGATAGCCTGAGCGAACGCCTACATCCTTCGCTTCGCCCGCTGCTCTTGGCACGAATGCCTGCTGCGTTGTCACGCCCTCAGCCAATACATAGAAATTACCATCTACAGCTTGCAAAGCATTCTTGCTGAGCGGCTCAACTATCATTAAGCTGCCTGCCAGGACAGGCGGCTGTTTCTCATCCGTCTTAGTCCACACCTGCCCGCGCTCATCAATAGCAGCACTTACATTAGCCCCTACGCTGAGCGGAGTACCGTTAGCACCCAGCACAGGATTGCCGGTATTGTCCACAAGAATCATCTTATCCTTATTGGCCGTATCCGGGGTGAAGTGGAAATTCCCCTGGCGGGTATATGCCGTTTCACCGTTCACCTGAACGCCGAACAATCCATTGCCTTGAAGCGCCAAGTCCGTAGGCTTCCCTGTCTCCTGGAGCGTGCCTTCCTCCCAATTACTTGACACTGTAGGCACACGCACACCAAAGCCGATATTGAAGCCCAGCGGCATGCTGCGCCCAGGCTGGTTATAATCCTTGGACTGCTGCTGTACACGGGTAAGCACATCCTCGAACGAGCCTTGCTTGCTCTTATAACCATTGGTATTCATATTGGCAATGTTATCCGCAATAATATCCAGCCGCTGCTGCAGACTGGCCATTGAGACAGAAGCACCGATTGTCGAGTTGTTCACAGGTCTAACCTCCTACTAGCTTGATAAGAAGAAACTGGCTTACACCATCAGTGTAATCGTCCATGCAGCCCGGCTATACCCGGCCGACTTCATTCACGGCCTTCTGCAGGCTGCTGTCATAGAACTGGATCACTTTCTGATTCGCTTCATAAGCGCGGTAAGCGGCGTTCATATCCACAGTGACCTGAGTGGCATCCACATTAGAGTTCTCAAGGTAACCCTGCCGTACCTGCAG
This sequence comes from Paenibacillus sp. FSL M7-0420, assembly GCF_038002345.1. Taxonomy (NCBI): domain Bacteria; kingdom Bacillati; phylum Bacillota; class Bacilli; order Caryophanales; family Paenibacillaceae; genus Paenibacillus; species Paenibacillus sp. FSL M7-0420. Next base: position 6,707,626 of record NZ_JBBOCJ010000001.1, read on the forward strand.
ATTATCCGTTCCATTAGAGAAGCGGATGTCTGCGGCCTCCGCATCATCGGCATGGAAAACCCCGTTGCCATCACGCACCAGCTCCTGCGGTCTTGTGATGACGCTGATTCCGATCCGGGTGCCTGAAGGCTGTCCGGTAGCATTGTTAATCAGATTGCCCTGCCCGTCCACTGTAAGGTTATCCTGGGGCCCTGTCAACCGCAGCGGATTGCCGTTACTGCCCAGCACTCTGAATCCGCCCGAGCTAAGCACTTCCCCTGTAGGAGCAACGGTAAAGCTTCCGTTACGTGTATATAAATTATTGCCTTCATTATCCTGAACTGTAAAGAACGCCTGGGGCCGGTAAGTAACCTCGCCATCCGGACTGATATATTTACCCGAGCCGTCAAAAGCAAGGTTGGTCCCAGGATTATCGGGGTCCTCGACCTGCAAGTCGGTGGACAGCGCAAAATCTGTGCTTTTTCCGCTCTCAATGAGGTCGCCCTGCAGGTATTGGGAGACGGACTGCTCGGCAAAAACCCCGGTGTTGATCCGTCCGACGGGTCTCGCAGCGCCCCCGTTCATCGCGGTGACCAGCACCTCGGGAAAAGCGTGGCTGACACTGTCTACCTGCTTGTACCCCGTAGTATTTAAATTGACCAAGTTCTGCGTCGCCGTATCATGTCTGCGCTGCTGCGTCACCATTCCTGCTGCGGCTGTATATAATCCTCTGAGCATGAGGTCAGTCCCTTCCTGGAATCTGCTGTTCTCCCTTATTATCGGCAGGCTAGAACTTTTTCTTAACCACCTTGTCCAAATGATCCAGCATAATTCCCGTGCCCTTGACTACGCAGTGCATCGGGTCTTCAGCCACCCAGACCGGAACATGTAGCTGTTCAGAGAGCAGCTCGTCCAGTCCGTTAAGCAGGGCGCCTCCGCCGGTCAACACAACTCCACGGTCAATAATATCTGCCGACAGCTCAGGAGGCGTACGCTCCAGCACCGACTTGGCCGCAGCCACAATCGACGAAACCGGGTCCCACAGCGCTTCCTTCACCTCGCTGGATGAAATGGTAAGAGTCTGGGGCAAACCGCTCACCATGTCACGCCCGCGGATATCCATCTCTGCCTTCATGCCGCCCGGACGTACCGAGCCGATGGTCACTTTGATATCCTCCGCCGTACGTTCACCGATCAGTAGCTTATATTTCTGTTTAATATATCTTAAAATGGCATCGTCGAACTTGTCCCCTGCGATCTTAATGGAAGAGGCGGTAACGACGTCGCCCATGGACAATACGGCTACATCCGTCGTTCCGCCGCCAATATCGACGACCATATTTCCGCTAGGCTGATAAATGTCCATTCCTGCGCCAATGGCTGCAGCTTTGGGCTCTTCCTCCATGAAGACCTCTTTGGCCCCGCTGCGCTCTGCCGCCTCACGGATGGACTTCGTTTCCACAGAAGTAATATTGGTGGGAGCACAAATCAAAATACGGGGCCGCGAATACCAGGTCCGGCCGCCAACGCTGTCAATAAAGTATTTGAGCATCATTTCCGTAATGGCAAAGTCGGCGATTACCCCGTCACGGAGCGGACGAATCGTCGTAATATTTCCAGGTGTCCGCCCGACCATCCGGCGTGCCTGTTCACCAACCGCAAGGACCCTCTTCGTATCACTTTCAAGTGTGACTACGGAAGGTTCATCCAGAACGACTCCCCTTCCCTTGACATGAATGAGCACGTTGGCTGTGCCGAGATCGATTCCGATATCCTTGCTAAGCATAATGAAAGAGCCCCCAAAGTGTTATTTTAAATGAGAAAAGATGATTGTACCAAATTTAAAAATACCATACTTTAGGGGGTGAGTACAATGGACTAAACCTGAATTATGGCGCGAAAATCCGAAAATCTCATGGCTTTGAGGCTACGGCAACCTCACGCTTCTTACCTGTGGTTTTCTTATATTTAATTTTTGTGGCTTCTCCCCCCCGAAGATGACGGATGGACTTGTGATATTCGAGAATGTGCTTCACCTGATCAGCCAGATCCGGATTGATTTCCGGCAGCCGTTCGGTTAAATCTTTATGCACCGTGCTTTTTGAAACGCCAAATTCCTTGGCTATGGTCCGGACCGTGTGCCTGGTTTCCACGATGCAGCGTCCGATTTTAATGGTACGTTCCTTGATGTAATCGTGCACGCTCCCGCCTCCCAACTGTGAATAGTTTGGTACATTATATGAGGGGCGGGCCTATATATTCGCGCTTTCAGGACATGACAAGCTCAGGAAGGCTCATTTTATTTGTCGGACAACCCAATTCACTGCATTTCATAGCCCTATTCCCAGAATAGAACCTGCCGGACTGTCCATTTCAAGTAGAAAAAAAGCAGGAGGCTTCCGCCCCCTGCTGATTATTCGGCTTAGCGCTGCGGAAGCAGATCCGAAGGATTCACAATCTTGCCGTCCTCATGCACTTCAAAGTGCACATGGTTGCCCAGATCCTTCTCCATCTCATTGCGTCCCGCTGTTGCCAGCGTATCGCCCTGCTTCACTTCGTCGCCCTGCTTCACTTTGGTTTCACCCAGACTCTGATAGACCGTCTTCAGATCGCCGGGAGAGGTAATCTCGATTACCTTACCCAATACAGCAACATCTTCCACTCTGGTGACTTCACCGCTGAGCGCCGCCTTCACATCAAACGTCTTGTTGTCCTCACGGGCAATATCAATTCCGGTGTTGGTGACAAAGGTATTGTTGTACTGCACCATCGCCGCAATATGATTCTCTTCCGTGCCGTTCTCATCGTAGTACGGTTTGACCACTTCCACTTCACTCGGGCTTGCTACCGGCCAGACCAGGCTTTCGGCTGATGCGACAACTTCCAGGGCTTCGGGATCACCGTTTGCGGCTCCGGTTTTGCTACCGGCCTCACCTTGGGATACTACCGCGGCGTTGTCCGGATTCAGCGGCTTCTGGCCGGCATCCTGATAGACCCACACCAAGGTTAGTATAAGTGCCGCTGCCGCCGTGTAGACTGCCGGGAATACCCACCGTTTGGATAACAGTCTGCTCCATGAAGAAGGCTTGGCGCCTGAATCTCCCTGCTTGTTTTTGAGAGATTCATCATGGGTTGATTTGATTTTGTCTTGTTCATTCATATGGTTATCACCTCAGTAACCAGTGTTACCGGGCGCTTCGCTTTTATACGTATCTTGCAGATTATTTTTTCAGAAGAGTTGAGATTCCGGTAAAAGAGACCCCGCTGTAGTAGTGTTTGAGAATCTGCGTGGCTGTCTTCCCCTGCTTCGCCATCCCGTTCGCCCCCCACTGGCTCATACCGACACCGTGGCCGTTGCCATACGTGGTGATCTGTACCTTCCCCGCTTGGCGCTTCCAGGTGAACTGGCTCGAGCGCAGCCCCAGCTTCTCTCTCACTTCCCGCCCGGTAAACACCTTCCCACCGATAGAGATCTGTTTGATCCGGTGGCCGGCTGTCAGCGACAGTACCTCCGCTGGCAAGCTGGTGGAGGATTGAGAGGAGACCGGCAGCGCCTTGCCCGAAGCTCCCAGACTGGCTGCTGCCGGAAGGTCCTTGGTTCCAAGGCCCAGCTTGCTGCGCAGCTCCGAATTGCTGAAGGTGTAGCTTACCGCCAGGTTCGGGGTGATCTGCAGCTCCCACGGGCTGGCTACACTGCGCAGATAGGGAACCGCAGCATTCCAATACTCCTCGGAGTTCTCGGTATAACCTCCGCTGGAGGCGAAGAAGGAAGCCGTGATCGGCTGCCCCTGATAGGTCATGATGGTCCCGCGCGTCTCCAGGACCGCGCGGCGGATCTTCGCCAGTCCGGCGCGCTTGCTGCCGGACGCCCAGTCCCGTTCCAGCACGGCCCGGGATACGTAAGCCTGATGGCTTACCGTATCGCTCACATCCGCTTCGGGAACGGGTACCCCGCTGTGGTCGCCGGCGGCCAGACGGCGGGCAATGAACGTGCGGGCCGCTACGGCCTGCGCCTTGAGCGCTTCGAGCTCAAATTCGGCCGGCATCTCGGCCGCCAGCACGCCGCTGACGTATTCCTCCAGCGGCAGGGTCTCTATTTGTCCACTCCGCGACAAATAGACGGAGACCTCCGGCTGCGGCGCCTCTGCGGCAGCCGGTTCCGGCGCCGCCGGAGCGGCCGTGGCCTGCGGCACAGCCGGGGGCGCCGGCGGCTGTTGTCCCCGCGCTGCGGGACAACAGCCAGCGGCAGCAGCAGCGCCGCCAGCAGGGGCGCTGCCAGCCAGGCGGCGGGGGCCAGCCGCCGCAGGGGGCGCACGCCGCGCCGCCGCGCGCGCGCTACGCTGCGCGCACGCTTCAGGATGCGGCGCAGGTTGATTAACTCTTTCATCTCTATGGCTCCTTCCGTAAGCACCGGTGATTCTTATAGATATGAATTTGCGCCACCTGCTAGAACGGGATTTTGAGAGAAAGAGAGTTGCGGAATCCCCTGGAACATATAAGGTGAATTCCCAAAAAAAGGACCAGCCGCTTAGCGGCTGGTCCTAATACTTGTAAGAATAACTATTATACCCAAGACGGCTGAATCTGGAAACGGGGTCTGATCTCTTCGGCTTTGGAGGATTCGCTTCTGGCCGGTTCAGGCTTAAGCGCTTCTTCCTTCGCAGCATGAACAGCCGACTCTTCCATGGAAATCCGCCATATGTCCGCACCAAGTCCTGACAGCTTCTCAGCCAGGTGCACATACCCGCGGTCAATGTGATGCGTTCCGCTAACTTCTGTAGTGCCTTCCGCCACAAGTCCTGCCAAAATAAGCGCAGCTCCTGCACGCAGGTCCGTAGCACATACCTTAGCGCCGACCAGACTGGCATTGCCGGTCACGATTGCAGAACGGCCCTCAATCTTGATCTCCGCATTCATGTTGTGGAATTCATCCACATGCATGAACCGGTTCTCGAAGACAGTCTCTGTCACTACGCTGGTTCCTTCCGAACGGAGCAGCAGCGCCATCATCTGTGACTGCATATCTGTCGGGAATCCCGGGTAAGGTAATGTCTTGAGATCGACAGCCTTCAGCGGCTTGTCGCTGATGACACGGACTCCGTTCTCATCCGGGATAATCGTAACGCCCATTTCCTCCATCTTGGCAATCACCGGACCCAGATGGTCGGCAATAGCTCCCTCAACATACACATCACCGCCCGTAATCGCCGCTGCCGCCATGTAGGTTCCAGCTTCGATCCGGTCAGGAATGACATGATGTCTTACGCCGTGCATACGCTCAACGCCTTCAATCCGGATCACTCCGGTACCGGCTCCGCGTACTATGCCGCCCATCCCGTTCAGGTAATTGGCAAGGTCAACAATCTCCGGCTCTTTCGCGGCGTTCTCAATCACTGTGGTGCCTTCGGCAAGCGCGGCAGCCATCATTATATTTTCGGTCGCTCCTACGCTGGCCACATCCAGGTAAATCTTGGCGCCGCGCAGTCTCCCGTTACTTTTCGCATCAATATAGCCCTGGCCCAGACTAATCTCGGCCCCAAGCGCTTCAAAACCCTTCAAATGCTGGTCAATCGGCCTAGTTCCAATGGCACAACCGCCAGGCAGAGAAATACGAGTATGCCCCATACGGGACAGGAGCGGGCCCATAACCAGGAAAGAAGCCCTCATTTTGCGTACCCATTCATATGGTGCTTCACAGGAAGTAATATTGGTGGCATCTACTTCAATCACATCGTTCTGGTATGTAATACCTGCACCCAGAGATTCCAATACCTTGTTAATCGTCATTACATCGTCTAACGGAGGTGCGTCCACAATGACGCTGACTCCTTCTTCTGCCAATAGAGAGGCGGCTATGATCGGTAGTACGGAATTTTTTGCGCCGCTGACTTTCACGCTCCCGGTCAATCTGTTGCCACCGCGGACGATAAATTTGCTCATTTCGGTTTCCCTCCGCGTCCATTATTTCTGAAATTAATTTTGAGGTTAAAATTCGTCTGTTAAGATATTGAATATTCCGCCATTGCGTCTTAGGTGCAGATTCCTTGCTTAACTTCAGTGTTGACATAATAAAACCTTATTATTCGACACTTTTTTCACTGCATCAGCCTATACAGATATAACCAAAGCTGCTGCCGTTAAAACATCCGTCCTATAAGTCCGCTCCAGCCCAGATAATCAAGCAGGAACCCGGCCACGAAGTGACCTAGAACAATCGCCAAGAGCAGGTGCAGCAGTCTGCCCTGAGGGCTCTTGGGATATCTTATGACCAAATCCAGCTTAAGGTTCTGAAGTGACCACCAGGATAATGCAACGCAAATCAAAGAAACAACCATCGAAATCATATTGCTGGTGCCGATTGCACCCGACAACTCAGCGGATAAACGTGTGCTCATATTAGCCCCCTGTGTTAGGTACTCGGAAATCGACTCTTATATCATACTTGTGCAGGGGAAAAGAATCCAGTACTTTTACGAAATTTTAAACAATTGGGTCTTTATATGCAGATCTGATGACGATATGTTCATACTCTGCTAGATTCGTGCAAGCAACATCACCCTTGCGGGGGACCAAAAACATATAAATTCTTTCAAAAAAAGCAGTCAAGCCCAGGGCTTGACCGCTTATCTGCTACTGTTGTCCTTTGCCGGTCGAAACTTTGATCCGCGTTACAGCACGCTGCAATGCCAGCTCCGCACGGCGGTGATCGATCTCATCCTGCTTGCTTTGCAGCTTAAGGCGGCGCTCAGCCCGCTCCTTAGCCGCTTCAGCGCGTTCCACATCAATATCCCGGGGCAGCTCAGCACTTTCAGCCAGCACCGTTACCTTATCTTTGTGCACTTCAACGAAGCCGCCATGCACAGCGATGGAGACTGTAACGCCGTCCGCCTTAACGCTAAGCGGAGCAACCTGAAGCGGGGTGACGAGCGGAATATGTCCCGGGAGAATCCCCAGTTCACCATTCACGCCGCGTACCGTCAGACTGTTCACTTGCTTGGAGTAGACCAGATGCTCCGGAGTAACTATTTCGAGCAAAAAGGTATTCACTTCCATTCCTCCTCAAAGCTTTACAGAATAAAGCCCGATCCCCCAGCATAGCATGCTTAGGGTTACAACGTTTTCGCTTTTTCCACGGCTTCTTCAATCGTGCCTACGAACAGGAACGCTACTTCCGGAAGATCATCGTGCTTACCTTCCAGGATTTCCTTGAAGCTGCGTACGGTTTCTTTGATCGGCACGTATTTGCCCTTGAAGCCGGTGAACTGCTCTGCTACGTGGAACGGCTGGGACAGGAAGCGCTCAACCTTACGGGCGCGGGCTACAATGACCTTATCCTCTTCACTCAGCTCATCCATACCGAGGATGGCAATGATATCCTGAAGCTCGGTATAACGCTGCAGCAGCTGCTTAACGCCTTGTGCCACGTTATAGTGCTCTTCGCCGACGATTTCCGGTGCCAGCATCCGCGAGCTGGAAGCCAGCGGGTCAACCGCAGGGAAAATCCCTTTTTCGGAGATTTTACGCTCCAGGTTGGTCGTTGCATCCAAGTGGGCAAACGCCGTAGCCGGTGCAGGGTCAGTATAGTCATCCGCAGGCACGTAGATCGCCTGGATGGATGTAACAGAGCCTTTCTTCGTGGACGTAATCCGTTCCTGCAGCTGACCCATTTCTGTAGCCAGTGTAGGCTGGTAACCTACCGCAGAAGGCATCCGGCCGAGCAGGGCCGATACTTCGGAACCCGCCTGGGTGAAGCGGAAGATGTTATCGATAAAGAGCAGCGTATCGCGGCCTTCCACATCACGGAAATATTCCGCCATGGTCAGACCGGTCAGTGCTACGCGCAGACGCGCGCCCGGAGGCTCATTCATTTGTCCGAAGACCATCGCCGTTTTCTTGATAACGCCGGAATCGGTCATTTCGTGATAGAGGTCATTCCCCTCACGTGTCCGCTCGCCAACGCCGGCGAATACGGAGATCCCGCCGTGCTCCTGTGCGATGTTGTTGATCAATTCCTGAATGGTTACTGTTTTACCTACGCCGGCACCGCCGAACAGGCCGATTTTACCGCCCTTGGCATAAGGGGCCAGCAAGTCGATAACCTTAATCCCGGTCTCCAGAACCTCTGCCTGAGTTGACAACTCATCAAAGGTAGGAGCCAGACGGTGAATCGGGTTTCTTGCCGCCACCACTTCAGCACCGTTATCGATTGGATTACCAAGTACGTTAAATACGCGGCCCAGTGTTGCTTCACCGACAGGAACCGAGATCGGCACTCCCTGGTCAATAGCGTCAATCCCGCGCACCAGTCCATCTGTAGAGGACATGGCGATACAACGCACCAGGTTATCTCCAAGATGATTGGAAACTTCAAGAGTCAGATCCATGCTGCGGCCATCGCTGAGGCTCGCAACAATTTTGATGGCGTTGAATATCTGGGGCAACTGGCCGCGTTCAAATTCAATATCGACAACCGGACCCATAATGCTCACAACGCGTCCTTTGTTCATCTTCATTTCCCTCCTCGAAAGCTGTTACATATGGACCTTGAGGCCCACTCATATTAAGACTGCGCGTTCGCACCAGCCACGATCTCGGTAATTTCTTGCGTAATGGCCGCCTGACGGGCACGGTTGTACGTAAGTCTAAGTTCTCCGATCATTTTTGACGCGTTCTTCGTTGCACTGCCCATCGCTGTCATCTTGGCTCCCAGCTCGCTGGCCTTGCCGTTCAGAAGAGCACCATAGATTAAAGTTTCGGCATATTTCGGAAGCAGAACCTCCAGCACGCCTGCAGGTGAAGGCTCATATTCATAAGCAGCAGATGCTCCGTGATGCCCGCCTTCCCCAACGCCTTCCATAGGCAGAAGTCTGTCTACAGTCGGAACCTGGCTGATCGCATTAACGAACCGGTTGTAGCAAATGTAGATCTCATCATAGACGCCTGTCTCGAACTGGTTAACCGCCGAATAGGCAATCGACTTGATGTCGGCAAATTTCGGGGTATCGGACAGCTCGGTGATTTCTTCTACAATGGGATATTCACGGCGCCGCAAAAAGTCACGGCCTTTGCGCCCGATCACAAACAGCGCATACTCATCCTTGGACTTATGGCGTTCTGCGATCAGCATCGTTACTTTACGCAGAATATTCGCATTGTAGCCGCCGGCAAGACCTCTGTCCGAGGTGATGATCAGATAACCTGTTTTTTTGACAGGCCGGCTGACCAGCATCGGGTGCTGGAGATCCTGCGTACCGGCAGCAATACTCGAGACGACCTCTTTCAGCTTCTCTGAATACGGACGGGCTGCTTCCGCCTTCTCCTGCGCCTTGCGCAGCTTGGATGCAGCGACCATCTCCATCGCTTTGGTGATCTGTCTGGTGTTCTGAACGCTCTTAATTTGACGTTTAATATCGCGCATGCTTCTTGCCATGATTTCACCACCTCTGAGCTTTGACGTAGTCAAAGCTAACTTCGTAAGCATAAGCTGAGCTCTGGCGTACCAAAGCTAACCTCGTAAGCATAAACGGTAGACTCTATATATTAGCTTGTAGCAAAGCCTCTTTTGAATTTCTCGATGGCATCCTTGAGCGCTGCTTCGTTGTCTGCTGTCAGATCCTTGGTATCCGCGATGGATTTCAGGATTTCAGTTGCACTGCTGTCGATAAAGGCCAAGAATTCCTTCTCGAAACGCTTAACGTCCTTGACAGGAATATCATCCAGATGTCCTTTGACAGCGGTGTACAGACTAAGCACTTGATGCTCAACGCTAAGCGGCTGGTTCACGCCCTGCTTCAGAATCTCCATCATACGCGCACCGCGGTTCAGACGGGCCTGCGTTGATTTGTCCAGATCGGAGCCGAACTGGGAGAAGGCTTGAAGCTCACGGTATTGAGCCAGATCCAGACGCAGGGAACCGGCGACCTTCTTCATGGCTTTGATCTGTGCGGAGCCCCCTACACGGGATACGGAGATACCTACGTTGATTGCCGGACGCTGGCCGGAGTTGAACAAGTCGGATTCAAGGAAGATTTGGCCGTCTGTGATCGAAATTACGTTCGTTGGAATGTAAGCCGATACGTCAGAAGCCTGTGTTTCGATGAATGGCAGCGCGGTTAATGAACCACCACCAAGCGCATCGCTAAGCTTGGCCGCACGTTCCAGCAGACGGGAGTGCAGGTAGAATACGTCACCAGGGAAGGCTTCACGGCCCGGTGGACGGCGGAGCAGCAGGGACAATTCGCGGTAAGCCGAAGCCTGCTTCGAAAGGTCATCATAGATTACAAGCACATGCTCGCCCTTGTACATGAAGTATTCGCCCATAGCGCAGCCTGCGTACGGAGCAATATAGAGCAGCGGAGAAGGCTCGGAAGCCGACGCGGTTACAACGATAGTGTAATCCAGCGCGCCATGACGGCGGAGGGTTTCTACTACCTGTGCAACAGTAGATTGTTTTTGTCCGATAGCAACATAGATACACTTCATCCCGTTGCCCTTCTGGTTGATAATCGCATCAATTGCGATGGCTGTCTTACCTGTCTGACGGTCACCAATGATGAGCTCGCGTTGTCCGCGGCCGATTGGCACCATGGCATCGATTGCTTTTAGACCCGTCTGCATCGGTTCGTGTACCGACTTACGGTCGATAACCCCCGGCGCGTTATGTTCAACCGGACGGAATTCTGTAGTAGCGATCGGTCCCTTGCCGTCAAGCGGCTGGCCCAGTGCATTCACCACGCGGCCCAGCATGGCTTCGCCAACCGGAACCTGCATGATCTGGCCGGTACGTTTAACCTGATCGCCTTCGCGGATCTCTTTGTATTCACCCAGAATAACAACACCGACGTTGCTTTCTTCCAGGTTAAGCGCCATGCCCACTACCCCGTTGGAGAACTCCAGCAGTTCCCCTGCCATTGCGTTTTCCAGACCGTAGACACGGGCGATACCGTCGCCGACTTGAATGACGGTGCCAATTTCGGCCACTTCGATATCGGCTTTATATTGCTCAATTTGACTTTTGATCAAAGTGCTGATCTCTTCAGGTCTGATGCCCAATATCCTCACCCCTATCTTCTTTGCTTATCATTAAAGGATTTCTCAAGACGCGTAAGCTTACCAGACAGACTTCCGTCATACAGCGTATCGCCGATGACGACCTTCAGTCCGCCGAGCAGGCTTGTATCGACCACATTGGTTACACGAATCTTACGGCCAGTAAGCTGGCTGAATTCAGCCGCAACACTATCCTGTTCAGCTTGATTCAGGGAATAAGCGGAATAGACAGTAGCGTAGCCAATGCCAAGAGCATCCCCTTCAATCTTGATATACTTGGCAAGCAACTCTTCGAAAATATCGGTTCTGCCCCGCTCTACCAATAGCTCTACCGTGTTCATAACCGCTTCCGAGACTTTACCTTGAAGTGTCGCGCGCAGCACATTCAGCTTGTCGGATTGCGAAATGCGGGGTGCCAGGATAAACCGTTTCACCTCTGCATCATTATGAAGCACTTCGACCACTAATTTGAGCTGTTCCTCCACTTGAAGCGTAATGCCTTCATCCACCGCTACACTGTACAAGGCTTTGGCATAGCGCCCGGCAACTACCGTGTCGCGGCTCATGATCGGCCTCCTACCTCTTTGAGGTATTGATCAACAAGCTGTTCCTGCTCGCCGTCAGCTGCAACTTCCTTCTCAAGCAGCTTCGAGGCAATGCGGACCGAGGCTGTGCCCAGCTCGCTGCGCAGCGCTTCTACCGCTTTGTTCTTCTCGTTCTCAATGTCACGGACCGCTTCGTCTTTCAGACGGCTCGCTTCCACATGGGCCTGCTCAAGAATCTTGTCAACCTGGTTGTTGCTGGTAGCCTGGGACTGCTGAATGATAGCCTGTGCCTCTTGGCGTGCCTGCTGCAGGGCCTGCTTCTGCTCTTCTACATAAGCGACCGCCTGCTCTCTGGTCTTGGCTGCTTCATCCATTTGCTGCAGCACCATTTCGCGGCGCTTCTCCATAATTCCGAACAGCTTGCTGAAGGCAAATTTGCTGAGCAGGAAGTATAGAATTACAAAAGCAGCAATAGAAAACACTATATTGGTCCAAATGATATCCACTGAGGTCACTCCCTTCCGTTACCGCGGCTTGCGGACATATACAAAAGTAAGGCGCGGATGGCACTTGCCCTCCCCGCCAAACCGTAAAAACGGTTTATTAAGTAAACATGATCAGGAACGCGATAACTGTAGCGGCCAAAGGAATAACTTCCACGATACCTACACCGATAAACATTGTTGTCTGCAGTGCGTTACGTGCTTCCGGCTGACGGGCGATAGATTCCACCGTCTTGCTGACGATCATACCATTACCCAGACCTGCGCCGAGTGCGCCCAAACCAACCGCGATTGCTGCTGCTAAAAATTCCATTTGTAAATATCCTCCTTTAATTTCGGTTCTTTTTGTAATGTCTTAATAATATAAAATCTCCCGCGAAGAGTGTTCCGGCAGCTGCCGCTATCCTCACGGCAGCTTATTAATGCGCTTCTTCCTCGTGGATCGTCATCTGTGCGATGTAGACCATCGTCAGAATCGTAAAGATAAAGGCCTGAAGCGCCCCGACAAAGATACTGAAGCCCTGCCAGATGGCCAGGAACGGAATACTGAACAGTCCCAGCTTCAGAATGACGGTAATCAGAACTTCACCGGCAAAGATGTTAGCGAATAGACGGATGGCAAGCGCCACCGGCTTCGCCAGATTCTCAATGATGTTCAGCGGCAAGAAAATTGGAAACGGCTCAATATAATGTTTGAAATAATGCTTGCCGTTCAGCTTGATGCCCAGGTAGTTCATGAGTACAAACACAACGATCGCAAGTCCTGCGGTTACGTTAATGTCTGCAGTCGGCGATTTGTACCACAGAATCTCAGCATGCGCGCCATCGGCCAGGTTCTTGGTTGCTTCAATAACATGTCCAAAAATATAGACCGGCTTATCAGCTTCTGTAATGAAGGAAAACGGCAGACCAAGGAGATTGGAGACGAAGATAAACAGTATCAGCGTCAATCCCAGTGATATGTAAGGCTTTCCCTTCTTCAAATCCATGGCGCTGCTGATCAGTCCCTGTACAAATTCGACCACCCATTCCATAAAATTCTGGAGCTTGGATGGATTCTCAACCGACAGGTTGCGGACGGACAGCATGACCAGTACGAACACAATCACCGAGCTGATTACCAGCATCAGCACAGCAGACAGGTCAATCGGTATTCCGCCAACATAGATTAAAGGCATTTCGTGCATAGTATCATCCCCCTTTCTCGTTAGTATGGCTACAGCTTATTCTTGATTCCTAGATATATCCCCACGGGAATAGCCAGAAGCTGGGGGATGAACAGGCCGATAATCGTTGCCTCCAGCGAGAAATGCTCATATTTGACTGAGAACATGGTCACCAGAATTCCAAAACTGATTCTTGTAGCAAAACCAAGGCTGAAGGAGCTTTTCCCTTGCTTCGCCACCGCTGCTGTCACTCTTCTGACCTTAAGGGCCAGATAACGGAAATTAACCAGTCCTGCCAGCAAGCCGAGTGTCATTCCCAGAGTAACTGCACGGGTCTCATGATGGAGAGCCCACCCCATTACCAATCCTGCCATAATGATTACTGTCACCCTGGTGACGATATTGATTACGGGAGTCATATTATCCATTTTGCTCCCCCAAAAAATTTTTGATTAGCAAAGCAACATTCACAACTCCGAGAATCAACCCGGTAATTGTTCCGATAGCCAGCCAAAAGGCAGGTCCGTCCATCAGATTGCGCAGCCACTTTGCCACAAAAAAGCCTATTACAATGTAAGCGGCGAGCAAGCTGCCCGCACCCCCGAGTACTAGAGCCGTACGCCCCAGTCCAGGCTCATTCTTTGGTTCCTTCATAGGCTACAATCCCAACTAATTTTACTGAATATCCAGACTCTTTGTCAATTCACAGAAAATTGCCCAAAATCGCATGAAAATATGAAAATAATCACAGCAAAATACACCAAAACCATATAAACCGTACAGTTTAACTGTATGCTGCTTTTATTAACGTTAGTATATTAGTTGTCTTGCCCTGTTTTATCATTTGTGAACATTGTGTGAAATTCTTCCGGACGTTCTTGAACAGCTCCGAAATGGTGCAAAATCGCATTGACAATCCTCTCGGAGGCTTTGCCGTCTCCATACGGGTTGGCGGCCCGGCTCATCGACTCATACAGGTTCTGATCAGTTAAAAGAGCATGTGTCCGTTGATACACCTTCTCCTCGTCCGTTCCCACAAGCTCCAGTGTTCCGGCCTCGATCCCTTCCGGGCGCTCGGTTGTATCACGCAGCACAAGCACAGGAACTCCAAAGGAGGGAGCTTCCTCCTGCAGGCCGCCGGAATCGGTCAATATCAGGTGGGTATGCGGATAAAAGTTATGCAGGTCAACGACATCCAGCGGATCAATCAGCTTGATTCTAGGGTGTCCGCCGAGGATCTCATGCGCCGGTTCCTTGACTGCCGGACTCGGGTGCACGGGATACACAATGGCTACATCTTCAAATTCATCAGCGATTCTTTTGACTGCACGGAAAATATGACGGTGCGGTTCGCCTTGGGATTCTCTGCGGTGCGCCGTCATCAAAATAAGTCTTTTTCCTGAAGCAAAATCAAGGACCGGATGCCGGTAGTCCGGCTGTACGGTATATTGAAACACATCAGTTACGGTATTGCCTGTGATATAAATACTTGATTCTTTTTTGTTCTCGTGTCTCAGGTTGCCCGCTGACCAATGAGTCGGAGCAAAATGCAGATCAGCAAGCACGCCTGTCAGCTGACGGTTCATTTCTTCCGGATAAGGCGAAAGCTTGTTCCATGTCCGAAGACCTGCTTCCACATGCCCAACCTGAATCTGCTGCAGGAAAGACGCATAGCTGGCCAGGAAGGTGGTCAGGGTATCGCCATGTACAAGCACGAGGTCCGGCTTCACTTCGCGGAGCACCGGCTCCAGGCCTTCGAGCACCCGGATCGTGATCTCATTGAGCGTCTGGCGGTCCTTCATTACGTCCAGATCATAATCCGGGGTAATCTTGAACACCTCAAGCACCTGATCCAGCAGCTCCCGGTGCTGCGCAGTTACACAAACAATCGATTCAATCTGCTCAGGATGTCTGTTCAGCTCCAGAACCAGAGGCGCCATCTTGATTGCCTCGGGGCGCACTCCGAAAATCGTCATTACTTTAATTTTGGACATAAGCCCTTCCCTCTCTTCTGAAAACTGCAGTCTATTGTGTTCGTTCTATTATTATCTGTGCTTCTTACTTGGTTCCGTACAGTCTGTCCCCGGCATCTCCGAGTCCCGGAACGATATATCCGTGATCATTCAAATGATCGTCAAGCGCCGCAACATAGATATCCACATCCGGATGAGCAGCTTGTACAGCCGCAACACCTTCCGGGGCAGCAATCAGGTTCATCATCTTGATCTGGGTGCAGCCGCGGTTCTTGAGCGAGGTAATCGCCGCAATGGCAGAGCCGCCTGTAGCCAACATAGGATCGATTACGATCAGCTCACGTTCCTGGACATCCGTAGGAAGCTTAATGTAGTACTCCACCGGCTGCAGGGTGTCCGGATCACGGAACAGGCCTACATGACCTACCTTCGCCGCAGGAAGCAGCTTAAGAACACCTTCCAGCATGCCAAGACCGGCGCGCAGAATCGGAATCAGTCCGAGCATTCTTCCCGAAATCACCTTACTCTGCGTTTCCTGCACTGGCGTCTGCACCGTAATGGTCTCCAGCGGGATATCACGTGTAATCTCATAAGCCATAAGTGTTGCTACTTCATCGACATGCTCCCTGAAGTCTTTTGTGTTGGTCCGCACATCGCGAATGAATGTCAATTTGTGCTGAATCAATGGATGATCGCAAATCACCAATTTTCCCATGTTGTCCCTCCGGTAATTGTAAGTCTTATTTATAGCCAAAGTAAGCGCTGTGCTTCTCAGGTGGCTAAATCCTATCTATTATATCATCACCAAGGCCGCTTTTCACCTACAGATAGACAAATCCGCAGGTCCCCCCGCTTACTGTAAATTCCCAGCCCATGGAAGCTTAAGGCAATATAGCCACCTCTCTGGATATAAAACAAAGTTTAGTTTGTACGATTAAGCGCTTTTAATACTATTCACAGTTCTTTCACTACTTTTATTGAAAATTCCATGAACTTTCATGTAACTTTCAGTATAATTCACACGTTTTCTTGGCAGCCATTTGTGAACATTATGTAACAGCAAAAAAAGCCCTTGCGTAAATCCGGCGGAACCAGATACGCAAAGGCGATGTTAGAGAGACTCAGATTAATACTGCAATCCAGGGTAAATCGGATATTGTTCAGTCAGCTTAGCTACCTCACGGGCTGCCTGGGTCAAGTTAGCTTCATCCTGCGGGTTCTTCAGGACAGTAGCAATAATCCGGCCGATCGTAACCATAGCCTGCTCATCCATTCCGCGTGACGTAACTGCCGGTGTACCGATGCGGATACCGCTGGTGACGAACGGGCTGGTCGGGTCAAACGGAATTGCGTTCTTGTTGACTGTAATTCCGATGGAGTCGAGCACCTTCTCAGCATCCTTGCCGGTAATGTTCAGGTTGCGGGTATCGAGCAGGATCAGATGGTTATCGGTTCCGCCGGATACAATATTAATCCCTTCGCCGACAAGGGTCTCCGCCAGCACCTTGGCATTCTTAATTACGTTCTCGGCATAAGTCTTGAATGAAGGCTGCAGCGCTTCGCCGAACGATACGGCTTTGGACGCAATCACATGCATCAAAGGTCCGCCCTGGGAACCAGGGAAGACCGCTTTATCAATCGCGGCAGCCCATGGCTGTCTGCACAGAATCATCCCGCCGCGCGGACCGCGCAGGGTTTTGTGCGTAGTTGTAGTGACGAAGTGGGCATGAGGAACCGGATTCGGGTGAAGACCGGCAGCTACCAGACCGGCAATATGAGCCATATCGACCATGAACAGAGCGCCCACATCATTTGCAATCGAACCGAGTGCAGCAAAATCAATCGTACGCGGATACGCGCTCGCACCGGCAACGATCATTTTGGGACGGTGCTTGAAGGCGGCTTTGCGCACTTCATCATAATCGATCAGGAAGGAATCCTCCTGTACGCCATAGGCCACGAAGTTATACAGAATTCCGGAAGCATTCACCGGGCTGCCGTGGGTCAAATGGCCGCCATGCGCCAGATTCATACCGAGAACGGTATCGCCGGGCTTGAGCGCAGCCAGATATACAGCCATATTAGCCTGTGCGCCGGAATGAGGCTGCACGTTGGCATGCTCGGCACCGAACAGCTCCTTGGCACGGTCACGGGCCAGGTTCTCTACGATATCCACATCTTCACAGCCGCCGTAGTAACGCTTGCCGGGATAACCTTCGGCGTATTTGTTCGTAAGCACGGAGCCCATAGCCTCCATGACGGCTTCACTTACAATATTCTCTGAGGCAATAAGTTCAATGTTCGCACGCTGACGGCTCAGTTCGAGGCCCATCGCTTCCAGTACTGCCGGGTCACTTTTACGCAATTGTTCCATGTTTCTAATTTCCTCCCTGTAACTCTGATTTATGTGGTGTTAGTTAAACCCTCTCACTTCAGTCACAATTCACGGAACCGCTAGTCTCAGGCGTGCGGTACACGGCCCGTTCCCCGCCGATCAGCGGCGGTCTGCTCCATGCGGCATTTACCCGGGCAGCCCCGATAACCCGCAGGCTAGGCCGGTAAGGTACGGCAATCCGGCGCAGATGCATGCCAATCAGGGTCTCCCCGATATCTATACCGGCATGAGCTTCAATCGTCTCTGCCAGTACCGGATCTGTCATGGACTGGTAGGCCGCTGCAGCCATAGAGCCTCCGGCCCCCGGAATGGGTACAGCCGACACCTCTCTGAGACCAAGGGCTTCCAGCAGAGCGCGTTCCATCACGAGCGAACGGTTCAAATGCTCGCAGCATTGATAGACCGGGTGAAAACCAAATTCATCCGCAATCTGCGTAATCCCCTCCAGCAGCTGCCGCGCAACCTCCAGCGCACCGCCTGTCCCAATCCGCTTGCCCGCCACTTCGCTGGTGCTGGCTCCGACGACCAGGATCTTCCCCGGACCGAGCTTGCCCGCTACTGCAAGTTCACGCGTTACCGCAGCAGTGGCTGCGGCCAAAGAAAGCTCCCCGCCGCCCGTTAGCTGCTGCTCTGCAGCCGCCATACCGGATAAGCGATCCTCCCCTGACTTTTGCTTCAGGACTTCCTCCATCTTACCGCCCCCTTCAACCGTTTCTGATTTCAATGGAGATGCAACTTTTAAACAAAAAAGAGCAGTCCGCAGGTTGAACTGCGGATGTGCTCTTTTGCCCAGGCGACCGGCCGTTTATTCCAGGTGCTCCATCGTGGTTTCATCCACACTCGTCGCCAGTTACACCGGAACCGGATCATATTTATTACATCTTAAGGGATTGGCGGCAAAAAATCAACCACTTCAAAGCCGTCTCAGCGATTCAAGCTTATCGAGCAGACCATACAGCGCCGTACGGATCTCGGCAGCCGCCAGCTCGTAATCTTCACGCGAGCCGCCGAACGGATCACTGATATCGAAGCTGGGGATACGCTGGCGGATCTCAATCATCCGCTGCATAGCCGCAGCATCCGGCTCGGTGCCCAGGGCCAGATTCAGCTCTGCATCTGCATACAAGCTGTCCAGCTCCCGGATATCGGCGTTCACGGATTCCTGCGTCTGGACATACTCCTTAAGGGTATGGGTCTTGGGTACCGCTTCAGGAAAATATTGCAGCAAGCGCCGCTTATGCGCTCCTGTCAGGGTGAGGATCAGATCGGCCCAAGCCACTGCCTCCCCGTCCAGCTGAGAGGATACGATGCGGTCCTGAATCCCTTCATCCTGGAGAATGCCGGCAGCATGTCTGGATATGGAAGTACCCGGGACAGCAGAAACTCCGGCAGACCGCACCTCCACATGAATGCCCCGCTCCTTCGCAAGCTTCCGCAGAAGCCCTTCGGCCATGGGACTACGGCAGGTATTACCTGTGCAGACAAATAAAATATGCAGCAACCTTTCCACCTCCGGTAAACATTATAATTTCGGTATGAAGCAAGCTTAAAAATTATGGGTATTGCCGTTATTGTATCAAAAGATGAACATCAAGCCAAACGCCAGGAGAATGGCTCCGCCCAGCGCTTCCCCGTACTCTCCGAGGCCGCGGCTCACCCGCCTGCCCAGCAGCAGCCCTGTAATGGACATGACACCGCCGCAGGCACCGAAGGCCAGCACGGTTAGAATAATACTATTCACAAACATCCCCAGCGAAACCCCGACCGAGAAAGAATCCACACTTACACTGAGCGAGATCAGCAGCATGCCCCACACTGTCCGGTGATCCATCTGCCGGCTGCTGCCGCCGTCTTCCTGGCGGAAGGAATTGAACACCATATGTCCGCCCAGCAGAACAAGCAGGCCTCCGGCAGCATAGGTGGTAACCTGTCCCAGCAAATGGCCGACATAGCTGCCCGTGAACAAGCCCAGCAGCGGCATCAGCACATGAAAAAAAGCAATCAGCAGGCTAAGCTGCAGCACATGCAGCAGACGGATGCCCCTCATCCCGATGCCCACGCCAAGCGAGAACGCATCCATCCCCAGCGCAACTGCCATAATGGCCACTGTTACTATCTGGCCCCAGCCCCCATGTATTCCGCCCCAGCCCCCAACCATTCCGTCCCAGCCCATGAATAGCCCTCCACCCTGAGTCCGTAAGTTCTTGTACAACAACGATATGCGGACAAGATGGTATTCATGACTGCGGGGTGTATGGCAGGAACTGGAGATTCTGGCTTGTCACGGACTGAGAAGCCGTTATTTTTGAGAATAACCACTTTTGCGCGGGCTAACGGACTCCCATGCGCTTATCTGCTGACTTCCACCCCAAAATGAGCTGGCGGAGAGGAAATAAGCGCATTACAGTCCTTTAGGCCTGGAAAATGGGCTAATATGAGAAAATAACGGCATTACGGTCCGCAAGGCCATCCGGAATGAACGGGGGATAATAATTCGGCGTTATTCTGCGTCGATCACCGAATCACCGGCGGCTTTCATCAGCCGGTTCATGATGGCTGCGCCGAGGCCCGTGACCGGGCAGGCCTCGGCCAGAATGTACGTGGCCCCCGCTTCATCGAAGCGCCGCAAGGCGGCATACAGGAAGCGGGCGGCCTCCTCCGGCGAGGACAGCGAGCCGAGAGACACCGTGCAGGCGGCCGGGTCGGCGGGATACAGGGCCCTATGCTCCTCGAAGAGGAGCAGGCCCGTGATCTCGCCCGCCCGCTGCGCCGCCTGCAGCAGCCCTGCGGCGGTCTCCGCCACGCGCTGCGCGGAGGAGCCGCGTACGATGCCAAGCGCGCCGCGCGGGGCATAGTGCGTGTACTTCATGCCCGGCGCGCGCGGCGCCGGGCTGCTGCCGGCGGCCGCCTGCGCAGCAGCGCCGGCTTCGCCGCCGGGCACGGCTGCCGGCGGCACAGGCACGGACCCGCCGCCGGATGCACCGGCAGGCGTGTCCGCCCCGGCGGCCGGCTCCGCTGCGGCCGCTTCAGTGCCGGTCACCGCTGCGAGCTGCTCGGCGGTGATGCCCCCGGGACGGAGCACGGCTACCGTCCCGTCCGGCTGCACCTGCACCACGGTCGACTCCAGGCCGACCCCGGCCGCGCCGCCGTCCAGCACCCCGCCGATATATCCGGCGAGGTCTTCCAGCACATGGGCGGCCAGCGTCGGACTCGGCCGCCCGGAGCGGTTGGCGCTGGGCGCGGCAACCGGACAATCCGCCGCCCGCAGCAGCGCAAGCGCCACCGGATGATCCGGCATGCGCACGCCAACCGTGTCCAGGCCCGCCGTCACCAGCGGCGAGAGAACGCCGGGACGCACCGGCAGCACCAGCGTCAGCGGGCCGGGCCAGAACGCATCGATCAGCGCCTCGGCCACCGGATGCACCTCCGTCACCAGGCGACCGAGATCCTCCCGCCGGGCAATATGCACGATCAGCGGGTTATCCGAAGGACGGCCTTTGGCTGCGAATACCGCTTCTACCGCTGCAGTATTCCGCGCATCTGCGCCCAGTCCGTACACCGTCTCCGTCGGAAAGGCCACCGTCTCCCCGCTCCGCAGCAGCGCTGCCGCTTCCGAGATCATGTCCAGATCACTCCCGCCCGGCTGCCAACCGGCAGAGCTACCCGATCCGCCATCCCTTCCCTCCTTGCCGGAAACGAGGCTCCAGTACAGGGTAGATTCTATATGACCGCTGCGGCGCTGGGCCGCAAACGGTGAATGCTTATCCTCTGTCATCTATCATCACTAGCTTTCTGATTGAATTATTACGCAAGTGGAAACGGCTTTGCCGTCCTTTATTATAGCGCGAAGCATATAAATTCTTATCTTTGCACAAAGTCATCCTGACGGATGAATAGGATTACCTTCACGCCAGTACAATGTATGCTGTTTTTCACATACATTTGGTCCATACGCCTGCATGGTAGCCAATGTATGCTGTTTTTGGCATACATTTGGGCCATACTCCTTCACGCCAGCATAGTATATGCTGTTTTTCATATACATTCGGGCATGCACCTCCTATATCAGCACAATGTATGCTGTTTTTCACATACATTTGGTCCATAAGACCCTGTGCCAGCTTATTGCATTCGGTTTTAGGAAGCTTGTCCACAACAGGAGGAATCTATAGTTTACTATACGGCCAAAAACGGCCCCCTCAGGTGGAGCCGCTTCTGCTCAAGTGCTGCAATCATCGTACCATATCCGGCGCAAAAACTGTAGAATCCAATCTGCGTCTACACTATGCTTCTCAGTACATTCAGGCGAACAACCCGCAGATCCAGCTCCAGATATTCTTCAGCAGCTCCCACACGAAGAACTTCACCTTCGGTGTCTCTGCAGCATCACCCGCGTTTCCTTCCTTGTTAGCAGAATCCGAGAGACCGGATACTGCCCCTTGCGCTGTTCCAGCCGCAGCCTTCACCTTCGCACCGTCTCCCGAAGCCTTGGCTGAGACCTTAGCCGCATCCTTGGCCCCCGCCTTCGCAGCAGCCGGTTCTGCAGCCGCAGCATCCCCTGTTCCCGCATCGATGAAGCAGAGCGGCGGAAACAGCACACACCACCAGTTCTGCCCTTTGCCTGCTCCAAGTGTGACCCGGACGGCCTCGTATTCTCCGGCAGGATAGACCCGGCCGCCATACATTTTGGTCGGAAAAGGAACCGTGCCCAGCTCCACCTGATAGCCGTATTCAATCCCGCGCTGCGCCAGCTCTCTGCCCACCAGCTCATTCAGCTCCGGCAGATGATTACGGATCAGGGCACGGGCCTGCTCCAGGCTCTGCGGATCTTCCAGCCCGGCCACCCACTGGTTGATCTGCTTCACGATCCGGTCACGAATCTGGCGCTTGACCAGCTGATCCCCGGTGCCGTCCGAATTCGCCAGAATACGCAGACGGATTGACTCCTGCGGGATCGATACCTCCGCTACGGCGGCATCGCTTTTTTGCCCTTCCCAGGCCATCATCAGAATCATAAAAAAACAAATTAAAATGGCAGTATACTTAAAGGTAATCCGCAGGGAATCCCCTCGCTCCAGCTTAACATCCTCCATCTTCCGCAGCCCCTCTCCCTCTGAACCTCTTATGTTCCCAGTATGTCCAGGAATGAGAGACTGCAAACCTAGTAATCTATTATTCATGAAGTAGGGACGGAAGCACCTAGTTTTTGGACAAAAGGGATTTGCCCTTCGTGTCCGGCTGCGGCAGCGGGAGATCGTCCTCCACATCCTGCCCGTAGAGCCTTACACTCATCGCAATCCCCATACAGGCCATATTAATCAGCAGCGAGGTTCCGCCGTAGCTGATGAACGGCAGAGTAATGCCGGTCAGCGGCATCAGTCCGGTCATCGCTCCGATATTCTCCAGAATCTGATACAGCAGCATTGCCACGATCCCGACTATCAGCAGCGGCCCGCCGCGGTCCCTGCATTCCAAGGCAATCAGGATTAATCTGTGGATCAGGATAAAAAAGAGCATCAGCAGCGCCGCTGCACCCAGGAAGCCGAATTCTTCCCCAATCTGCACAAAAATCGATTCCGAATACAGATACGGCACACGGTTGCTCTGTACGGAGCTGCCCTGCAAATAGCCTTCTCCCTTCAAGCCTCCGGAGCCAATCGCCGTCTGGGCATTTTTCGTCTGATAGCTAGCAGTGCTGCTGGCCAGCTCAGGCACCAGCCAAGGGTCAAACCGGCTGACGAAGTGATCACGGCCCAGCGTTTTCTCAATAAAATCAACCGTCTGCTCGTGATAGTTGATATAACACAAGATGAAGCCCAGAATCGCCCCGCCCGCGATGATCAGCCCGATCAGCGCATGCGAGAATTTGATACGCCCGATCCATAGCAGGCCAAGCAGGATTACGATATAACTGAGCGCATTGCCCAGATCATTCTGGACGATGACCAGCGCGCAGGGCATGAATGCAATCAGACCCAGCGGCACGACATCGCGCCAGAACTGGAGCCGGGTTTTATTTTTGCGGACAAGCACGGTGGTCAGAAAAATAATCAGAATCAGCTTGAACAGCTCCGCCGGCTGAATACTTAAATCTCCAATACCAATCCAGCCCTGGGCACCGTTCTTCACCTTGCCGAAAAAGCTGACCGACAGCAGAATCCCGATCCCGGCGATGTAAATATAGAGTCCATACCGCACCAGCAGGCGGTAATCGAACAGGGTGATCAGGATAAACGCGATAAACCCCAGCGCATAATATTTCAGCATGGTGATATGCATACCATCCAGGCCGTCTCTTCCATGAGTCACGCTATAAATGGAGAAGATACAGATCCCCATCAGCACAATCAAAATCAGCACAATGCTGCCGTCTATTCTTTTGATTCTCTGCAACATAAGGATAACCCCTCAACCTCTCCGGATTAGGAATCCGCCCGCTGTAGCCATCCCAGGCTGCAATCCACTAATTTCCATTGTAATGCAATTGGGAGCATTTATTCAATTTTTCTATTTCTGCATAGCTGACCCACATCCCCCACCCTCTAGGCACAACAAAATCACCCTGCGGGTGAACGATGCTAATGCCTCTCTCACCGGCCGCTTTTAAGGAGAAAATCATAATTTCCTAAACCGCAAAAAAAATACCGGAACCCTTCGTTAACGAAGAATTTCGGTATGGATGAAGCAGCATCCAGCCCCCCTAAAGGCGCGGGCTTTACTATTCTTAATAAGTTAGCTTCTTTTGGCGGGGGCGGCGGAAGAATACAGTGCAGGACTCGGCAGATCCTCCTCCACCTCTTGCCCATGCAGACGCACGCTCATTACAAGCCCTATGCTCGCCATATTGATCAGCAGTGAGGTTCCCCCGAAGCTGATGAACGGCAGCGTAATCCCGGTCAGCGGCATCAGGCCCAGGAAGGCCCCGATATTCTCAAAGATCTGGTACAGCAGCATCGCCACCACCCCGACGATCAGGAATGGTCCGCCCCTATCCTTGCACTCCAGTGCAATTAGTATCATCCGGTGAATGAGGATAAAGTACAGCAGCAGCACCAGCGCCGACCCGACAAAGCCGTATTCCTCCGCAATCTGTACAAAAATGGAGTCCGAATAGGTGTATGGCACACGGTCAGTCTGCACCGAGCTGCCTGTCATATAGCCTTCACCGCTCATGCCGCCGGAGGCGATGGCCATTTTGGCGTTCTTCGTATGGTAGATCGCCTTGGCCGTTGCCTTATCCGGCACCAGCCACGGGTCGAAGCGCTCGATCCAGTGCGAGCGTTTGATATCTACCAGGAAATCCTTAATTTCATCGTGATAATGAATATAGCTCATAATTCCGGCAGCCGCAGAGCCGCCTATAACCAGCAGCCCGATCAGCGCATGGGTGAATTTAATATTGCCGATCCACAGGAGACCGATCAGAATAACGATGTACGAGAGCGCATTCCCCAGGTCATTCTGGCTGATTACGATGACAAACGGCATGAGACTGAATAATCCCAGCGGAACCACATCACGCCAGAACAGCAGCTTATTTTTATTCTTGCGTACAAGCACAGCTGCCAGGAACAGAATCAGAATCAGCTTGAACAGCTCCGCCGGCTGAAGACTGAAGCTTTCGCCGAACTTGATCCACCCTTGTGCGCCGTTCTGCTCTGTACCGATGAAGCTGACCATTACCAGAATGCCAATCCCCGTGATGTAGACATATAACGCATATTTTACAAGCAGGCGGTAATCCACGAACGTCAGCCCGATAAAGGCAACAAAGCCCACGATATAGAATTTGATCATCTTAATATGCGACCCGTCCAGCCTCTCACGCCCGTGGGTCACACTATATATGGAGAAAATGCTGACCACCATCAGCAGCACAAGAATCACCAGGATAACGCCGTCAATCTTCTTAATCTTCTGAAGCATATTCTGTCTCCTTACTCAGTACTGGTTCTTCCCGTTCTTGTCCCCTGGCAGCCGCCCAGGCAGAAGTTCCGTCCTGTCTATTGTAAAGGAAGGGACCGCCTAAATACAATTTACCAAAGATTGGGGCTCGTCTGCTTCGCCCGAGGAGATTGTGCTTGCGCGTACGCTCCCAATGCCCTCACGCGCCCCTCGCTTTCCCAGCCATTCAGCGATAGGCATATCTACTCCGCCCCTCGTTCTCCCGGCCATTCAGTAATAAGTGTATTTTGTGCAATTAAAAGTAGTAAAAATGATGGTTTTCCTCTTCTAATTGTAGTCTGTACAACTAAATTTGTTTGATTACGGGAACATCGGGTGCGGAGGGAAATTTAAGTGTACGTTATACAGTTAAACAGATTATGGATGGAATATTAGATAATTTAGTTGTACAAAGTGCATTTAGCGCAGCGATTGCAGCTTAATGGGGCACGGCAAATCTTCAGCAGGCTATTTGTTAAAATTAGACTCGAAGCATGGCCGTCACTGCGGTGAAAACTGGACTTCCAACCGCAACAGCAGCGCCGCTCCTTCTAAAAATGACGCCGCACCAGACGGTTACACCGGCCCGGCTACGTCCGTCCCCGGCGGGCTATCCCGAGCACATGCCGGGGAATCCCGGCGAGATCATCGATGGTGATGATCTCGTCCCAATGTCCGGCTGCCCGCAGCAGTCCGGCTACCTGCTCGGCCTGCCCCTGGCCGAGCTCGAAGCCGACCAGGCGCGGCGGAGCCGGGAGCAGCGGCAGCTGCTCCATCATGCGGCGGTACGGGTCCAGCCCGTCCCCGCCGCCGTCCAGTGCCGTGCGCGGCTCATGATCGCGCACCTCGCGCTGCAGCCCGGCGATGTCGCCGCCGGGGATGTACGGCGGGTTGGAGACGAGGATATCCGTCTCCAGCCCCGCGAACGGCTCGAGCAGATCGCCGAGCCGCAGGTCCACCGCCGTGCCGTGCCGCTGCGCATTGCGCCGGGCCACGGCCAGCGCGCCGGGCGAGATATCGCCAGCGCAGACCCGCCACGCCGGCGCTTCCGCCGCCAGCGTGACGGAGATGGCTCCGCTGCCGGCGCCGATATCGACGGCGGTCAGCGGCCGTGCGGCGCCGGCTGCGCCTGTGCCGCTCTCCCGGCGGGCGGCGATGCGGCCCGCCGGGCTGTGGGCGGCTGCTTCATCCGCAGCCGCCATAGCTTCCGGTGCGGCTTCGCCCCGCACCCCGCCGACCTCGCCGCCCGCTGCTTGTCCCTGCTCGTCTCCTCCAGCTTCCGGTGCGGCTTCGCCCCGCACCGTGCCGCCCTGATCGCCCGCTGTCATATCCAGCGTGCATCCATCGGCCGCCACCATTCCGTCCGGCCACAGCTCCGCGCCGTACTTCAGAATCGCCTCGACGAGCAGCTCCGTCTCCGGGCGGGGGATCAGCACATCGGGCGTGACCTCGAAGGCCCGGCCGTAGAACTCCTGCTCGCCGGTGATGTATTGCACCGGTTCTCCCGCCGCCCGGCGGGTCACCAGCGCTTCCCATTCGGCCTTGCGCGCCAGCGGGAACGGATCAGCCAAGGCCATGTAATACGCCGCCCCGGACAAGCCCAGCACATGCTCCAGCAGGAGCTGGCTGCTGCGCTGCGGCTCCGTAAGGCCGTGTCCGGCCAAAAAAGAAGAAGCCTCCGCAAAGGCTTCCCGGATGCTTTGCACGTCAGGCATGACATAAGAGTCGTGTTTCAAAGCATTATTCTCCTTTTTCCATCAATTCTGCTTGTTCCGCAATTGACAGTGCCGAGATAATCTCGGTAATATCCCCGTTCATCACCTGATCCAGACGGTGGAGGGTTAAGCCGATCCGGTGATCCGTCACACGGCTCTGCGGGAAGTTGTAGGTACGGATACGCTCACTGCGGTCACCGGTTCCCACCTTGCTTTTACGTTCTCCGGAATACTTCGCTTCCTCTTCCTGCCGCTTCAAATCCGAGATCCGGGTACGCAGCACCTTCAGCGCCTTATCCTTATTGGAGTTCTGGGACTTGCCGTCCTGGCAGGTAGCCACGATCCCCGTAGGTACGTGGGTTACACGTACTGCTGATTTGGTCGTGTTAACGGACTGTCCGCCCGCGCCGCTCGAACAGAAGGTATCGACACGGATATCCTTGTCATGAATCTCGATTTCGAAATCTTCCGCTTCCGGCATTACGGCCACGGTAGAGGTAGAGGTATGGATACGTCCGCCGGATTCTGTGGTAGGGATGCGCTGCACACGGTGTGCGCCGCTTTCGAATTTCATTTTGCTGTAAGCGCCGCGCCCGGTAATTTGGAAGATGACTTCCTTGAAGCCACCGAGATCATTCGTGTTCACATCCATCAGCTCTACGCGCCAGCCCTGGGTATCGGCATAACGGGTATACATCCGGTAGAGGTCAGAGGCGAACAAGGCCGCTTCGTCCCCTCCGGCTGCGCCGCGGATTTCCACGATTACGTTCTTGTCGTCGTTAGGGTCCTTAGGCAGCAGGAGCAGACGAATCTTCTCCTCAAGAACGGCCTGACGCTCGGACAGGTCATCGATTTCCATCTTGACCATTTCTTTCATTTCATCATCAAGCTTCTCGGCCTGCATCATCTTCGCGGCTTCAAGCTCTTCCATTACGTTCTTATATTCGCTATACGCCTCGAAGGCGGGCTGCAAGTCGGATTGTTCTTTGGAATAGTCCCTCAGTTTCTTACTGTCGCTTGCAACATCCGGGTCACATAGCAGTTCACTGAGTTTCTCATAGCGGTCCGCCAGGGATTGCAATCGGTCCAACAAGGGAATTCACCTCTCCTGATTCAAATTCTTCGTTCATTATTACTTTAAATTGTTGCTACAACTGAAGTAGATATACGACTTTATATTATACCACCACAAGCCTCAATTGGCTACAGTACATGCGGCGGGCCGGGGATTTTTTTAAATTAAGATTCTGTATGATCTTATGATGTTGAGCCTCCGGCCAGCTTATACACCGGCACCGAGTCCGAATGACGCAAAGAAACCATCCAGCAAGCAAGTACCTCTACTCCTGAATGGCCTCTCTATAACAAGCGAAAAGTATCTATACGTTGAACCGGAAATGCATAACGTCGCCGTCCTGCACCAGATATTCCTTGCCTTCCAGACGCAGCTGCCCGCGTTCCTTGGCACCGTTCATTGAACCTGCCGCCACCAGATCGGTGTAAGCCACAACCTCCGCACGGATAAAACCGCGCTCGAAATCAGTGTGAATCACGCCCGCTGCTCCAGGGGCCTTAGTGCCCTTGCGGATAGTCCAGGCACGAACCTCTTGAACACCCGCAGTGAAATAAGTGTACAGACCCAGCAGCTTGTAAGCCGCTTTGATCAGACGGTTAAGCCCGGATTCCTGCAGACCCAGCTCCTCCAGGAACATCGCCTTGTCTTCGCCTTCCAGCTCTGCAATCTCCGCTTCCACCTTGGCACTAATCGGCACGACTTCAGCATTCTCGGCTGCTGCGAATTCACGGACCTGCTGCACATAAGGATTCTCCTCGGCAGTCGCCACTTCATCCTCGCCCACATTCGCCGCATACAGCACCGGCTTCAGCGTGAGCAGGTGAAGATCACGCACGATCTGGCGCTCATCGTCAGACAACTCCAGACTGCGTGCAGGCTGGTCCTGATACAGGGCTTCCTTTACGCGCTCCAGTACTTCTACTTCCTGGGCGTATTTCTTGTCGCCGCCCTTGATATTTTTGCGGGAACGCTCAATCCGCTTCTCCACGCTCTCCAGGTCGGCCAGAATCAGCTCCAGGTTAATCGTCTGGATGTCGCTGATCGGATTCACCTTGCCGTCCACATGGGTCACGTTCTCATCGACGAAGCAGCGCACCACATGAACAATGGCATCCACCTCGCGGATATGGGCCAGGAACTTGTTGCCCAAGCCTTCGCCCTTGCTCGCACCGCGCACCAGTCCGGCAATATCGACGAATTCAAAAGCGGTCGGAACCGTCTTGTTCGGCTGTACCAGCTCCACCAGCTTATCCAGACGTTCGTCCGGTACTTCTACAACCCCGACGTTCGGGTCGATGGTGCAGAACGGATAGTTGGCGGATTCTGCGCCCGCTTGTGTAATTGCATTGAATAATGTCGATTTGCCTACGTTGGGAAGTCCAACGATACCTGCTTTCAAAGCCATTTATATGACAACTCCTATTTTCGGTTGGTTTGATCACCGCATGAAATCCCGAACTGATCTCAAACCATTATATATTAGAACAAATTCTCCAGCAACAGCGGATGTCAAGGGCGGGCAGCCAAACTCATCTTACCGGGTAAAAAATATTTACTTGGCGCTGCCCGTTGTGGTCGGTTTATCAATTACATTTGGCCTACACAGCGCTTCTGCTCCTATTGTGGTCGGTTTTTCGACTACATCCAGCCTACACGGCGCGTCCGCTCCAATTGTAATCGGTTTTCCGACTACATCCAGCCTACACGGCGCGTCCGCTCCAATTGTGGTCGGTTTTTCGACTACATCCAGCCTACACGGCGCGTCCGCTCCAATTGTAATCGGTTTTTCGACTACAATTCGACTAC
Source organism: Paenibacillus sp. FSL M7-0420 (assembly GCF_038002345.1). NCBI lineage: Bacteria > Bacillati > Bacillota > Bacilli > Caryophanales > Paenibacillaceae > Paenibacillus > Paenibacillus sp. FSL M7-0420. The sequence continues at coordinate 6,737,776 of NZ_JBBOCJ010000001.1, forward strand.
ACGTTGCGCTAGTCCCATTTTTTTCGTTTTTCCGTGAATCCTTGGCTCACATACCGCCGCACTTACTCCCGAACACTGCCCCTTATGCAAAAAGACTCCTTGAGGAGTCCAGTTACTTCGGCTGGTGCTGTGCAGAACCTTATGCCGCCTGGTGCTACTTTCCGCCTGCGGCCTACAGCGTCTTGGACATTGTGATGTCTGTAACCTGGAAGCCCATTTTCTTGTATAGCCCGAAGGCGCGTTCGTTATGCCCAAAGACATGCAGGCCGATCTTGGCCGCCTTCAGCTTCTTAGCTTCTTCATCCAGCAGGAGCAGTGTCTGCTTGCCATATCCCTGGCCCTGGAACGGCTCAAAGATATAAATGTCATAAATGAACGCCTCCCGCACCCCCCGGTTCTCGGTCACGTTGAACCACAGATAACCGGCTTGAGTCCCCGAAGTCTCCTCTACTACCGAATAGAAATAAGCTCCCGCCGTATTGAGGCCTTGCGGCAGGTAGCGATTCATCGATTCCTGGGCCTGCGCTAACGCTGTATCTGCATCCCAGGCACCGGCTTGTACTTTCTCTTCTGCGTAGTCGCGGGTTGATTGCTTCAAGAACGACTGAAACGCAGTTTCGTCCATCGGGACCAATGTAATCGTCATTTGGATACCTTCCTTCGGTTCTGATTATAAAAGCAAGCCTGACGTCAGCGCCGGACCAGACGCGGCGTTCCGCGCAGTGCGTCAAGGTCCGGTGCACCGATGCCGAACATCACTGTCCGCAGCTCCAGCTCTACCTGGGCCAGCGCCTGATCCAGCGCCTCCTCGGAGCTGACGGCCGGACCCAGCAGCCCCCGTCCGAAGCCTGCCAGATCAGCGCCAAGGGCCAGCGCCTTGGCGGCATCGACGCCGTGCTTCAGTCCGCCGCTGCCGATCAATGCCCCGCGCGGGGAGACCGCGCGGACCTCGGCAATGCACTCCGCCGTGGGAATCCCCCAGTCGGCGAAGGCCTCCGCAGCCGCACGCCGTACCGGATCAATGCTGCGGAACTTCTCCACCTGGCTCCACGAAGTGCCGCCTGCTCCGGCAACATCAATGAAGGCAGCACCCGCCTGATACAGCCGGGCAGCCGTATCGCCGTCAATCCCCCAGCCGACCTCCTTGATCCCCACTGGAATCTCAAGGCTCCGGCACAATGCCTCTATCCGCTGCAGCAGGGAACCGAAGCCGGTGTCACCCTCGGGCTGGAATACCTCCTGCAGCCCGTTCAGATGGAGAACCAGCCAGTCCGCTCCGGCAATCTCAACCGCCCGGCGGCATTCTTCTACCCCGAAGCCGTAAGCGAGCTGCACGGCTCCGACATTGGCAATGACCGGAATTGTGGGTGCATTGGCCCGCACATGGAAGGTAGCCGCCAGCTCCGCGCGTTCTACAGCCGCGCGCACCGAGCCGACGCCAAGCGCCCAGCCCCGGCGCTCCGCCGCTTCGGCCAGCCGCTCATTGATCTTCCCTGTAGCCGTGCTCCCCCCGGTCATGGAGCTGATCAGCAGCGGGGTACGCAGCGTACGGCCTAAGAACTCAGTACCCAGTGAGATGGTATCGTAATCCAGCTCCGGCAGCGCGTTATGGCGGAACCGGTACTGCTCGAACCCGGTTGTAATTCCGCTGCCTGCCACATCTTCATTCAGGCAGAGCCGCACATGCTCAATCTTCCGTTCCCCGGTTCTGGAGTCGGGCAGCAGAGATTTATGTCCGGAAGGACCTGAGCCTGCTGTCTGCTGCCCTTGCTGGACATATGTGCCTAACTGCTCCACAGCGCTCTGCGGCACACCGTTTCGCGGCATATCATTCATGCTGTCTTCCTCCGTTTCTGCTGCACTATTTCTCAAACTATAACAACATCACCCTACGGAGAATGTATGCTGTTTTTCGCATACATTCGGCCATGTGCCTGTGTGCGAGCACAATGTATGCTGTTTTTCACATACATTCCGCCATACGCCCGCCTGCGAGCACAATGTATACTCTTTTCCACATACATTCCGCCATACGCCTGCCTGCGAGCACAATGAATACTGTTTTCCACATACATTCCGCCATATACCCGCCTGCGAGCACAATGTATACTGTTTTCCACATACATTCCGCCATACGCCTGCCTGCGAGCACAATCTATGCTGTTTTCCACATACATTCCGCCATACGCCTGCCTGCGAGTACAATGAATACTGTTTTTCACATACATTCCGCCATACGCCTGCCTGCGAGTACAATGAATACTGTTTTCCACATACATTCCGCCATATACCCGCCTGCGAGCACAATCTATACTGTTTTTCACATACATTCGAGCCATAAGCCTACCTGCGAGCACAATGTATACTCTTTTTCACATACATTCGGCCATACGCCTGCCTGCGAGTACAATGAATACTGTTTTCCACATACATTCGGCCATACGCCTGCCTGCGAGCACAATGTATGCTGTTTTCCACATACATTCGGCCATAAGCCTGCCTGCGAGCACAATCTATTCGGTTTTTAGCATACATTCAGCAACAAAGTCACTCTACGAGTTATTCATCTACTTGCAATATATCCCGCTCCACAATTACCTTCCATTATAGCACAACTATTGCACATCCCCGCTCCGCCGTTGAACGCTGGCGGGGTCCTCACTCTTCATACATGGCTTGCAATATATTCGCCCACCAGCCTGCCCGACAAGGACACCACAGGGGTTCCCCCGCCTGGATGCGTGGTTCCGCCTACATACCACAGTCCCTTAACATCCCTGGAACGGTTGCCCGGGCGGGAGAAGGTCTGCTTCACCGTATTGGAGGATATCCCGTAAATGGCCCCCTGATGTGCCAGCGTATCGCGGGCGATATCCTGCGGTGTGTAACGCTCCAGCACATCTGCGGACGACAGCCCTCTCACACCGTGACTCTCCAGTACAGAAATCACCCGCTCCCCGTACGCATCCCTCTCCTCACTCCAGTCACAGGCCGGGCTCAGATAAGGCGCATTAGCCAGAATGAACAGGTTGCTGCCGCCCGCAGGCGCCATCTCAGGCTCGGAATAACCGGAGTGGCATACATACACTGTCGGTTGCTGCGGCGGACGCTTATGCTCGAAGATATCCTTGAATTCCTGCTCATAGTTCTCCGGGAAAAATACCGTATGATGCAGCAGCTTATCATACGTGCGCGGCACGCCTGCCAGCGTTACCAGCCCGGACAGGGACGGTTCGTAAGCTTCAATCCTGCGGTCCGTCATTCCCGGACGAACTGCTTCAGGAAGCAGCATCCGGTTGATGCTCAGGACATCGCCACCGGCAATCACAGTCTTGGCCGGGTAGAAGCCTTGCGCCGTATCCACACCTTCCACCGCACCGGATACTACGGAAATTCCTGTTACCTCCGTGCCTGTAATCAACCGTACGCCCAAATTCCGGGCGAGTGCAGACAGACCGCTGATTAATTCATAGGTGCCGCCCTTCACACCGTATACGCCCTCCTGAATCTCCAGATGACCAAGCATGGCGAAGATGGAGGGGGAACGATACGGCGATGATCCCACATAGGTGGCATAGCGGCCAAGCATAGCCAGGGTATGCGGGTGACTGAAGTAGCGGAGCAGCAAGCCATGCAGGCTGAGAAAAGGCCTTACGCGCACCAGGTCCCGCACAAGCGAAGGGGACAGCTTATCCCTCCAGGACAGCAGCAGCCTGTTCAGGAACTGCTTCTCGCTAAGCTGATACAGCCGTGAGGCTTCCGCCAGAAACTCCGGGAACCGCGCAGCATCTGCCGGGCTGTAGGAGGCCATCTGCTCCTGCATTCGCCCGGTATCCCTTGAGAAATCGACAACCTTGCCGTCTGCGAAGATATTGCGGGTACGCGGCTCCAGCTCATAGAGCTGGACATAATCCTCCATGCGGGCTCCCGCAAGCTCATAGAGCGAGCGGAAGACATGAGGCATCGTAATTGTACTTGGGCCGCGGTCGAAGGTGTAACCCCCTGCCTGCACACGCTGCAGCTTGCCGCCCGGATGCTGCTGACGTTCCAGCACAGTGACTTCCCAGCCTTCAGCGGCAAGGGTGACCGCACAGGACAGCCCACCGAATCCGGCGCCTATGATCACTGCCTTCGGTTTCATTCATAACGCCTTCCTTTCCATTCATAGCCTCCGCGTGTGCGGCTTCCGCGCCAGGACGCCACAGCAATCAAGGACAGGCAGAGCATGCTCGCCGGGAGAAGGAGACAGAACCAGAAAGGCTGCCGTCCGGCAGCATCACTAGTCCGTTTCACGGCCAGACCCGCAAGTAGCGCAGCAGCAGGCCAGAGCGCCGCGCTTAGCTGTCCGCTTAGGGCATAGTACAGAACGGCGGCGGTGGGCACCGCATACAGCGACAGATATGCAATAAGCACACCCAGCAGCAGCAACGGGCTGCGGCCGATACCGGCATAGATATTCTTCCGGTAGCCGTTCCATACTTGCCGGGCATTGTGGTACATCCGCATGAACACCTGCTCCGTAACATCCATGAGCGTCACCGTTCCGCCCGACCGCTTCACGGCGCGGGCCAGCGCCATGTCATCCACCAGCTCGCTGCGGATGGCCTCATGCCCGCCGCAGCTGTCGTAACTGTCCCGGTGAATCAGGATGAAGCCTCCATGCGCCGCAACAAAGCGCGGATCTCTGGAGCCGCGGACCAGCGGAATGGGCAGGTGGCAGATGATGGTGAAGACCATCAGGGGAACAACCAGCCGCTCCAGCCAGGTTCCGGTCATCTGCCGGGGGAAGCCGGTAATCATGCCGCCGCCCGCAGCGGAGGCAGCAGAAAGCGCCGTCTGAAGCGCCCCGTGCTGAAGACGGACATCTGCGTCCAGGAACAGCAGCCAGTCTCCGCTTGCCGCTTCTGCAAGCTGAGCGCAGGCATGGGACTTGCCCAGCCAGCCCTCCGGCAGCACTCTTCCCTTCAGAACGCGTACACCACTGCCCGCTGCTGCGGCAATAGCCCCCGTTCCGTCAGTGGATGAATCATCCAGTACAATAATCTCCATCCCGATTATGCCGGTGCTTGAGGCCAGCACAGAGGAGAGGCAGTCCCCAATATTATCCGCTTCATCCCGGGCGGGGATCAGTACCGATAAGCTCAAGGCCCGTGAGGATGCCGTTGCTTTTGCTGACAGCGCCTGCGATCCTGGTGCTGCCCCCAGCTTGGGGAGCTGCGCTGCATTCCATATTGCGAACAATAGCTGGAGCAGCACAATACCGGTTACAGCCTGAAAGAATACGTTCATCCGCTCCCACCGCCCGGCCGCAGCAGGTCAAGCCATTCATTGGTAGATCTCCCCCGGCGGAGCAGCGGCCTGAATTCATCCGGCATATAGCCTTGATGATTAAGTACTCTGCTGCGGTGTGACTCCAGTTGTCCGCTAAGAACAGTCTCCAGCTCACGGGCTACGCTTGAGCGGTCCATCTCCGCCCAAGGGAGCAGCAGCGGCGCACCGGCCAGCAGCGTAGCTTCCGGCTTCGTATGCCGGAACAGGCCGTGGTATAGCGTCACTGGGACTACGGCCGCCCCCGGACTGAGCCGCAGCGCCAGGGCCGCCCCTTCCTTCAGGCTCAGCGGCCGGTGCTCCAGCGGCCGGATTTCGCCTTCGGGATACATCCAGACACTCTCACCCTTTTGCAGCAGTCCGGCTGTATACCGCAGAGAAGCCCGCGCATCTCCGGCATTGCCGGGGTTAATGGAATAGGCGCCGAGCTTCCTGAAGAAGGCATACTTCCGTAGCTGCTCCTCTTCCATCATGAAATAATGCCGCTTCCCCGGAAGCTTCCCTGCGGCGTGATAGGCCAGCAGGCCGTCCCACCACGAGCTGTGATTCATAAGGTAGAGAATCCCCCGCCCGGCAGCGGCAGCGGGCTGAAGCTCTCCGCTGACTCCTATGAAGTGGAAATGCCTGCGCAGCAGATAGAAGGAATTATAACGGTAGAATAACCAGTCAAACCTTCCCGATGGAACGGCTTCCAGCATAGCGTAGACTCCCTTCGGCCAAAGCGGCACCTGCCCCCGCGATCACCGCGCAGGCAGGCAATCCCTCTGTCAGGCTGATCAGGCCGAACAGGATCAGGATCGCCTGATACAGGCGGGTACCCCGGCGGGCAGCCAGGCGGGTGAACGGCACAGCCGGGAGCAGCATGGACAAGGCAGCGCCTGCAATCAGCCAGCCGCCGAAATTGCTCCAGGGCACCTGATAGAAGCCCCCGCCGCCCTCCCAATGCCAGAAGTTCCTGGCATGGGCAACAGGATCGAGCACCAGATCCATCAGGACCGTCCAAAAGCCGACCTGCACGGCCCGCAGCAGCAGGAGCCTGAGGCCGCGCTGTCCGAAATCATGGCTGATCAGCACGGCATTGCACACAACCGCAATCCAGGCGAAGCCCAGTGTAACCGGCACACCAAATAATAAAGGCCCGAGAATAGTAGAATAATTATAATCCCCAAACAACCGGCCGGAATGCACGCCTACCCATTCCACCGCCATTCCGCCTAACCAGATAAGAGCCGCAGCATACCAGAATCGCTTGGTCATCCGGCCTCCCGAAGAATTGACTGACCAGTCAGACATGAAGGGTTTGAACTGCCCCTTGATTAATAAGTCCAGCCCATAGGCACCATAGAATACGAGAAATAATCCGTTAGAGAATTTCAGGCTGTCCGGAATTCCGAACACGATCAGCAGCAGCGCACCGATGGTATACCAGATCCAAAAAAGGGTTCGGACCATCGTTAGACCACCGCAGTTCTTGCACCGGCATACCGCACAACCGTACGCTGGAACAGCTGGAGCTTGGCTTCATCGGTGACATAGGATCTTTTGCGGAAAACATCATACCCGTCTGCCTCCACAGCATCCAGAATAGCAGCATAGAAGGATGCGGCAAGTTCAATGGCAAGGCCGCTCTCCAAAGGATACGTATGCACATGCTCCAGCCCTCGCCGGAACCAGTCCAACGCTTCTGTCCGCAGCTCCTGGATAACGGCAGTAAAACGGTGATTGACCTCCCCGTTCTCCAGCTCCCGCTGGCTGTAGCCATGTCCCTCCATCACCTCAAGCGGCACATATCTGCGTCCTCTCCGGAGATCCTCACCCACATCGCGGATGATATTGACCAGTTGCATTCCTATCCCCAGCGCAATCCCCGATGTCCGTGCCGCTTCACTCTGATCATCCCGCAGAACAGGCAGCAGCATCTCCCCTACCGTTCCCGCTACAAGATAACAGTAATCCTTAAGCTGCTCCATCGTGTCATAGGCTGTGAAGGTAAGATCTCTAAGCTGTCCCTCCATTTGCAAAAGAAACGGGTCACGCTGAAGCTGCGGGAAGCTGCTGAACAGCCAGCGCAGCGCCGGCCAGATGAAATGCCCGTCCGCCTGCTCCAGATTCATGAAATGCTCCCGCAGCTCATGAATGCTGTACGGCGCGCCTTCCGGCTCATCCACACTATCGTCTATAATCCGGCAAAAGGCATAAATCACATGCACCGCCTCACGCCTGGGACTTGGCAGAACATCAAACGCCTTATGGAACGAAGTGGACCCTTTCTTCATCAGTTCCTCACATTGCTGCAGTATCCTTTCATCCATGTACGCTCATCTCCTTTATTATTTCCTGAACGGCAAGCTTCGCTCCCTGCATCACGATCGGCACACCGCCGCCCGGATGGACGGAAGCACCTGCGGCATACAACCCCTTGAGCGGATAAGGCTTCGGCTGGGGCCGGAATACCCCCGACTGGCTCAGCAGCGGTGCAATACCGAAGCTGCCCCCGCCATACATTCCTTCCTGCTGCGCATCGGCAGGTGTTCTCAGCCTGCGCCAGATCACACTCGCGGCAAGCCCGGGGAAGCCCCGCTTCTCGGCATCTGCCATGACTTTGTCGGCTAGTGCTCCGGCTATTTCCTCCCAGTTCTTATCCGGTGCCGCCGGGACGGGAACAAGGAAATACAGCACGCTCTGTCCAGGAGGAGCTGCACTGTCGTCCAGCGCTACCGGATTAAATACATAATAAGATGAATCCTGGGGGATTTGTCCCCGGTCAAACAGCTCATGTAAGCTGCTGTTCAGACTGTCCGGCAGGAAGAACTGGTGCACCAGCGACTCCGGCCACTGCTTATCCGTGGCTGCATAGATCAGCAGACAGCCCGAGGAGGGCTTCCAGCTTCCGCGTTTTATGGCCTTGGCCGATATGTGTCTGTCCTTATCCGCTGTCACACCCAGCGCCCGTTCCTGCTTGAATACACCAGGCGGCAGCAATTGCTCCACATTCGGGAAATCTCCATTGTACAGAACGGCATCATAAGGAATCGACTGCCCCTGAACAACAACTCCGTAGCAGCGGCTTCCTTCAACAAGCAAGGATTCCACCTCAGCGCCCGTATGAATCTGTACCCCGCGGTCTTCCAGCTCCCGGGCCATGATCTGCGGCAGCGTCCCGTATCCGCCCTTCAGCATCCAGATGCCGAAGGCATGCTCGGCATAAGGAAGCATGGTGTAGATACCGGGTGTGCGGAAGGGTGCTCCTCCAATATAGAGGCTCTGCAGGGAGAACGCATCCTTAAGCTCCTCGTTGCGGAAATACTGCCCGATAGCAGAGCGCAGATTCTGGTAAGCACGCAGGCGGACCATCAGCGACAGGTTAGCCGGACTGAAGAATTCCCGCCCGCTGGCATACCCCCGCTCCAGGAACGACGTCCGCCCCTGCGGATACAGCACTGACATGTCCTTCATGAACCGGGTGAAGCCCTTGCCCTCTCCGGGATAAAACCGGTCAATCTCCTCCGCCTGCGCCGACGCATCTGCGAATTTGGTCAGCACCCGCCCGCTTCTGAAGTGAACCCGGTAGAGCGGATCACAGCGCAGCAGCTCCAGGCTGGATCGCGGAAGGCCGCCTTCCTCCAGAATAGCGAGAAGCATCTCCGGCAGCAGCACGATGGTAGGGCCGCGGTCAATCCGGTAGCCGTCCTGCTCTTCAAAGGCCACTCGCCCGCCCGCTTGGGGTGCCCGTTCATAGATCACCACCTCATGTCCCTGACGGGTAAGCAGCAGCGCTGCCGTCAGCCCGCCGATTCCGCTGCCTACGATGGCTATGCGGCTCATAACGGAACCCCCGCACCTGCGCCGGGCGCACCCGCCTGTACGTTGAACCGCCTCCGCACAGCCTGGTCATGCTCCCGCAGCAGCCGTGCGCTGATCTTGGCCGACTCGAAGATCGTCGGCAGGCCGCTGCCCGGATGGGTTCCCCCGCCGACCAGCCAGATGCCGCGTACCTCCTCGAAGGTATTATGCGGCCGCAGATGCATCATCTGCCCAAGATTATGGGCCAGATTGAAGGTGGCCCCGTTATATACATTCTGCTGGTTCTGCCAGTCCAGCGGGGAGAAGAACAGGCTCTCTTCCACGCGTCCGGCGATTCCCGCCAGCTGCGGAATTTGCTCCAGCCGCTCCATCATCCAGTTCTCTACCTCCTCACGCTCCTGCTCCCAGTTAATATCGGCACTCAGATTAGGCACCGGCATCAGCACGTAGAGCGAGGACTTACCGGGAGGCGCCAGTGTCTTATCGATGACTGACGGATTATGGATATAGATAGAAGCATCCTCTGACAGCACGCCCAGCTCCGTGATCTCTCTGACATTACGCCGGTAATCGTCCGCGAAATGAACCGAATGATGACTGAGGTCCACCTCTCCATCCACACCGAGGTAGAGCATGGCGGTGGAGCAGGAATATCTTTTGCGGGCAATCTTGGCAGGAGTGTATTTCTTCAGAAGCCCGGGCTCGAACAGCTGTGTCATCGCAGAGCCAAAGTCTGCTCCAATCACAATATAATCCACATCCACCTTCTCCCCGTTCTCCAGCAGCAAGCCTGCGGCCTGCCCGTCCTTGACGATAATGCGGTTCACTCCGCTTGTGGTATGCACCCGCCCGCCATGCTCCTGGATGACCTGAGCCATAGCCTGAAGCACACGGTTAATGCCGCCAGACGGATGGTACAGGCCGTAACGGTGCTCCATGTACGACAGAATCGTGAAGGTGCCCGGACATTCCCAAGGCGACATCCCAAGATACTTGGCCTGGAACGAGAACGAGAACCGCAGCCGTTCATCATCGAAATAACGGGACAGCCGGTTATACACGGTGTCTGTAGCGTTCAGCTTGGGCAGCGCGTGGAACACATCTCTTTTAACATAATCCCCTAACGATTGGAACGGACGCTGCAGCAGCGGAATCACCCGCTCCAGCTTGTCGGCTTCTTCTGCCATGAACCGGCGGTAGCCGCTGCCGTTGCCGGGGAACAGCCGCTCAATCTCCTCAGCCGTCTGATCCTGGTTCGTGGAGGGCGTAAATACGGTATCTCCAAAATGCAGTGAATACAGCGGATCAAGCGCTGTAAGCGAGACATAGTCATGCACCGAACGCCCTGCCAGAGTGAACAGCTCCTCCAGCAAATGCGGCATCATCAAGAAGGTGGCTCCCCGGTCAAAACGGTAGTCTCCCAGCTTCAGTTCGCCTGATCTTCCGCCAACTTCTGCCTGTTGTTCATAGAGATCGACTTCATATCCTTCGGCGGCAAGCAGCATGGCGGCGGCCAGCCCGCCCGGTCCTGCGCCAATTACTGCGACTTTTGCGGTATCTGTGGTTCGGATCAAGCAACGTCCTCCTTCGTTCAAACATTATACAAAAACTATACAATAGTGATACAAATATCATACATACTTTGCCGGGCTATGTAAATATCATCTGCCAGACTTCCAGCAATTTGGTTGCTAGACTTGTCCACAGCAAAAGAACCGGCCAGCCCTGTACAAGGGTTCTGACCGGTTCCTATGGAATCTACTTCAATTAAAATCCGCTATATTTGCTACGCTCTATGCCGGGTTGTGGCATATTCCTGATCGAACCAGGCTTGCCACTTCTCCGGCGGCTCCGCCATCACATAGGTGGCGTTGGTATCCTGGAGGCTGATTGCCTCATAAGCTTTACCGCCCGCGATGAGCTGCATCTCCGGGTACAAGCTGCCGAGCCGTTCAAGCAGCTCCTCCGTATAGGGGACCAGCGAACCATTCGTAACGGATAGGCAGACAGCTCCGATCCGTTCTTGCTTCTCCAGCAGCTCCATCACACCGTCCTCGGGGGTATTGGCCCCCAGATAGATCACTTCAACCCCGTTTCTGCGCAGGAACAGCGAGAACAGCAGCAGGCCGACCTGGTGATGCTCTCCTGCCGGGCAGAAGGCAAGCACCTTGTGCAGATGGGCATACACCGGGAACACGTGAAAGAACTGGGACAGCCGGTTCGAGATCATATGTGTCATATAATGCTCCTGGGCCACGGTTGCCGTCCCTTGCTCCCAGGCATCGCCAACCTTCACCAGAACAGGCACCAGCACCTGATGGACCATCGCCTCATAGCCGTACAGGGAGAACCCGAAATCGATCAGGGCATCCGCCCGCTCGCCCTGGATGTCGAGCAGCGCTGCATAGATCTGCTGCCTCATTTTGTCCAAGGCATCCTTAGGGTCACCGCCCGCAACGGACATACGCTCATCCAGGTCCTTCTGCTTATGCTGCTTCAGCATCCGCACGGCATGTGAGATACTGATGCCCTGTTTATCGGTCTGTTCCTTCAACCAGCGAAGGTCCTCAATATTCTCTTGGTTGTACAGCCTATAGCCGGATTCGGTACGTTCCGGGACGACAGCCTGATACCGGTTCTCCCACGCCCGCAGAGTGACAGAGGGAATATCGAGCATTTCGACGACCTGTTTGATGGAATACACGATGGATCTCACTGCCTTCCTGTTTACACTGAATACATTTGAAGATTCAAACCTTATACAAATTATTTACACTCATTATACAATTGCATCTGTGTTATGTCACCAGAACTTGTATGATGCAGCTCCATGGTACGGTGCGGATGAAATGGAGCGCTTATTGTAACACTAGATTTTTCAGGGATTTTGCCATCAGCTGCTTCACTTCTCCTTAGCGGGCGTTATAGGTATTTACAATGCTGGCCCCGCAGCAGACCCAGGAGGATTATTATGAATCAAGGCCGCCGTCCCGTCACACCCGAACAGTTACATATCACGCTGGCTTCCGGCGCCATTACGCCATCCCGCCACAAGCGCCAATGGCAGTTCTTCCTGCGCCGCCGCTCCAGACTCCTGATGGCCCTGACCCTTCTTCTCCTCTGGCTGGCCGGGGTGATGATCTATCAGACCCATAAGCCGCTGCCGCCCGGACTTTCTGCGGAGAGTCCTGCGTATAAGGTGAATACGGTCGCCTTCTGGCATGATCTGACTTACCAGGACAACAGCGGGAAGCAGGCAAGGGAAGAACAGATTCTGCCCCGAATCCTGCAGATTATTGAAGAGTCCAGACAGTTCCTCGTGATCGATCTGTTCCTGTTCAATAACTATACCCATACAGACCAGCAGTTCCCCGCTGTCAGCAGACAGCTTACCGATAAGCTGCTTGCCCAGAAAGCCGCCCATCCCGCGATGGAGATCGTCTTCATCACCGATGAGGTGAATACGAATTACGGCTCTGCGCCTAATGCCCTCCTGGAAGAGATGAGAGCCGCCGGTATTAAGATCATCATGACGGATGTAGACGGTCTGCGGGACTCGACTCCTGCCTATTCTGCGGTCTGGCGCGCCTTCATCCAGTGGTTCGGGCAATCCGGCACCGGCTGGATTCCGAATCTGATGGCCAGCGGAGGACCGGACATTACCGCACGTTCCTACCTGAAGCTGCTCAATGTCAAAGCGAACCACCGCAAGGTCGTGCTCAGCGAGAACACTGCCCTGATCTCCTCCGGCAATGTACATGATGCCAGTGCTTATCATTCCAACATTGCCCTGGAGGTGCAGGGTCCAATCCAGGAGGATATTCTGCGGAGTGAGCAGGCGGCGGCTAATCTCTCGGGAGCCGGTCCCTTGCTGAGCAAGCCTCCTGAATTCAAACCGCCCGCTGCCGTATCCGGGGAACCTTCGCTTGAAGTCCGCTATCTGACCGAAGGCAAGGTATACAAATATGCCCTGGATGGGATCGCTGCGGCAGGACCCGGGGATGTCATCTGGATGGGGATGTTCTATCTGGCGGATGACGGAATTATTGATGCCCTGCTTGCCGCAGATGCCCGCGGCGCCCAGGTGAGGCTGCTGCTTGATCCCAACCAGAATGCCTTCGGACGGGACAAAATCGGCATCCCCAACCGTCCCGTTGCCATGGACCTGGACCGCCGCTCTCAAGGAAATATTCTGATCCGCTGGTACAATACAGGCGAGGAGCAGTATCACAGCAAGCTGATGTTCATTGCCAAGGCGTCAGGCGACTCTACCCTGCTGGGCGGATCAACGAACTTCACAGCCCGTAATCTGGACGACTATAACCTGGAGAATGACCTCTATGTATCCGTTCCGCGGGAACAGCCGCTGTATGCGGAGGTGGAGGGCTACTTCAACCGGCTATGGAACAACGAGGGCGCTGAATACAGCCTGCCGCTCACGGAATATCAGAGTGAGGTCACCTGGTTGAAATACATCCTCTACCGGATACAGACCCGGCTTGGCTTCACTACCTTCTGAATGGGAAAAGAACACATTTCACCCTAAACGGGTGAATAAAATACCTGCGCGCAAACACAGTGTATGCTGTTTTTGGCATACATTCGGCCATGCGCCTGCATGCGAGCACAATGTATGCTGTTTTTCACATACATTCGGGCCATGCGCCTGCATGCGAGCACAATGTATGTTGTTTTTCACATACATTCGGGCCATGAACCTGCATGCGAGCACAATGTATGCTGTTTTTCGCATACATTCGGGCCACACGCCTGCGCGCCACTTATCCAAAACAGAAGAAAATCATAATTTTCTAAAAACAAAAAACGGTACCGCGTCCCAAAGGACGGTACCGTTTTTTTGTTGTCCGCTTGTCCGCTTGTCCGCTTACAGCAGCGGAGACATCAGCCGGGCTGCGGATTCCAGCAGCCGCTCCAGCAGTCTTTTCTCCATGAAGGTCTCATGGACAATCTGCCGCGTGGACTGCAGGTCACGCTCGAAGTCTGCGACAATGCGCGAGACACTCTCGGTCTGCAGCAGCAACGCGTTCACCTCGAAATTAAGATGGAAGCTGCGCATATCCATGTTCGCTGTTCCAATCGTAGCAATCTCCCCGTCTGCAATCAGCAGCTTGGAGTGGATGAAGCCCTTCTCATATTCATAGATCTTCACACCGGACTCCAGCAGCGCCGGGAAGTAGGAGTGGGAGGCCAGGAACGGAATCCATTTATCCGGCTTGGCCGGGAACAGCAGGCGGACATCCAGCCCCGACATCGCCGCCACACGCAGCGCAGTCAGTATATCCTCATCGGGGATGAAGTAGGGACTTGCGATCCAGACGGATTTTTCCGCTGTAGTTATCATGGAGAAGAAAATATTCTTGAGTGCACGCCGCTCATTATCCGGGCCGCTGGCAATAATCTGCACCGCCCCGTCTCCGGTAGTGAAGCGAAGCTGCGGGGAGAGGTAATCCTGCTCCAGGATCTTCTCGCCGGTCGTGTGCATCCAGTCCTGCAGGAAGATAATCTGCATCGTCCGCACCGCTTCGCCCCTCAGCAGCATATGTGTATCCCGCCAGAACCCGTAGGTCTTGCTGCGGCTCAGGTACTCATCCCCTACATTCAGCCCGCCCATGAAGCCGACATCGCCGTCGATGACCACGATTTTGCGGTGATTGCGGTAATTCACCCTGCTGGAGAAAAAGGAGGTCGAGTTGCCGTAAGCAGCCACCTGCACCCCCGCATCACTAAGCTCCTTAAGAAAGGCTCTGGAGAGCTGCATGCTCCCGACCGCATCATACATGAACCGGACCGCAACGCCCGCGCGGGCTTTCTCAATCAGAATCTGCTGAATGCGCGTGCCGATATGATCCGCCCGGAAAATATAATATTCCATATGGATATGATGCTGCGCCTGCCGCAGCTCCAGCAGCAGTGTCCCGAAGGTCTCTTCTCCGTTGGTCAGAATGCGAGACTCTGAATTGAAGGAGATCGGCGTGCGACCGAGCCGCTGGGACAGGCCCAGCAGCTTCTGCTGCGATGGGCTGAACACCGACCAGTCCTGGTGCATCCGCAACGCATCGTTCTCAATCCGTTCATAGGCCATGAGGTCGCGCTGGGCCTTCTTGTCATACTTACGCCGCTTGAATACATTCTGCCCGAACAGGAAATAGAACACCAGCCCCAGCACCGGGATCAGCGCGAGCAGCAGAATCCAGGACACTGTGGTGGAGGGATTGCGGTTCTCCATGAAGATCCCCAGCGCGACAGAGATGACCGTCAATGTCGAAAATATACTGATAATGGTTCCGGCTGTACTGCCGAAAATCCCAAATCCAAAATAATAGAAAGCCAGCATAGCCGCTATGATGACCATAGCCTGCAGTCCTCTTCTCATATGTACCCTACCTTCTCATTCCGCCGATTCTCACCAAAATGACACATTTATATCTTACATGAAGAATCCGTTTCTTCCTACTGAAACCTGCAAATTTGTATTGCTGCAGGATATATAATATAATCTCACTGACCAATCAGTCAAATACAGAACTGTCTAGTCAGAACGGGGGCCTATATCGCCTTGACCGCTAAAAGCATGACCAAAAAAGAACAAATCATTAAGACCGCCATGCAGCTGTTCGCTGTAAAAGGCTCCTCCTCCACCTCCATGCAGGAGATTGCCGAATTATGCGGGATCTCCAAAGGAAGTCTGTATCTGATCTTCAAATCCAAAGAGGAGCTGGAGCGCAGTATATACATCTACTGCTTCCGGATGATTCATGATCCGCTGCAGCAGGAGGAGCAGGCAGCAGGCATAGAGCCCAGGGAGAAGCTGCGGAACCAGCTCGAAATACTGCTTAGTCATGTATACGAGCTGCGCGAATTCCTGCAGCGCCAATTCCAGGAGGTGGCCGGCCGGGGTGTAGCCGAGATTCCCGATTGGGTGAAGCAGAACAACGCCGCCCTGCTGCGCTGGTTCCAGCAGAAGCTGGAGCTCATGTACGGCCCAGAGATTCTGCCCTATGCAGGCGAGCTGTGCGTGCTCAGCCACGGCATGATCAGTTCCAGCATCAAGCTGCTGTTCGGTCAGGAGACTGTTGTCTCCATCCCTGAGCTGGCTGACCGGCTGGTGGACTGGCTGGACATTATGGTCTCCGGCCTGCTTGCAGGGAAGCCCGCCCCTCTGATCTCTTCCGCAGTCCTTGCCGGATGGGCCGAGGGTCAAGGAGAAGGACCGCGCCAGAGCCCGCTTCAGCTGATTAAGGCGATGAAGCTCCTGCTCAGTGAAGCGGACGGAATACACCACGAGCATGCCGAAGACGGCCTGGAGTCCCTAAGCATTCTGGAGAACGAGATCCTAACCTCCCAGCCCCGTAAAGCGATCATTCAAGGGATGCTGGCCAATCTTGAGGGGTATCCCGGGCTATCCGGCGAGCTAAGTCAATTGAAGAAAGTATTCGCTCCTTATATGCACACTTCCTGCGGATTTCATTAAGCGAAGCGCAGATGCGGCACGCCTGTAATATCAAGATTAAATGTACTGGAGGTTCTTTTTACTGATGAAAAGCCTAATTAATTTCTCGCTCCGCAACAAATTCGCCGTCTGGCTGCTGACGATCATTATTGTCTTCGCCGGTCTATACAGCGGATTGACTATGAAGCAGGAGACCCTGCCTAACATTAGTATCCCTTATCTCAGCATTACTACTATTTATCCTGGAGCCGCACCCGAAGGGGTCGTGAATGACGTCAGCAAGCCGCTGGAGCAGAAGCTCCGCAACGTAGACGGCGTGAAGATGCTGACCTCCACCTCTCTGGAGAACGCCTCCAGCGTCACCATTGAGTTCGACTACGGCACGAACCTGGACAATGCCACAGCAGCAGTGCGGGAAGCCTTGAACGAGGTGAAGCTGCCGGATGAGGTGCAAAAGCCGCAAATCTCGCGCTTCAGTCTCAGCTCGCTGCCGGTCATCTCCCTCAGCATCTCTGATGAGAGCTCCGGCGATCTGGAGGAGCTGACCCGGGTTGCCGAGAATGATATCCGCCCGGCGCTGGAGGATATCGAAGGCGTCGCCTCTGTGCAGATTGCCGGACAATATGTCAAAGAAGTGTCCCTGAAGTTCAATCAGGAGAAGCTGAAGCAATACGGACTGACCGAGGATACGATCAAAGGCATCATCCAGGCCTCCTCCCTGCGGGTGCCGCTCGGATTGTTCGAGATGGACAAGTCACAGAAGGCTGTTGTGGTTGACGGCAACATCACTACGGTGGAGGACTTGCAGAATGTCAGCATTCCGCTGGTTCCTTCCGCCCCTGGTGCTGCCGGGGCAGGAGCTGCCGGTGCGGGAGCCGGGGAAGCAGGCGGTGCAGCTTCAGGTGGTGCTAGTGCTGCTGGCGGCACCAATGCTGCGGCTGGCAATAACGGCGCTGGCGCTGGCGCCATGACCGGGCTGCCGACGGTGAAGCTGAGCGAGCTTGCCACTATCGAGGTGGTCGGCAAATCGGAATCAATCTCCCGCACCAACGGCAAGGAATCGATCGGGATTCAGATTGTGAAGGCCAATGATGCCAACACCGTCGATGTCGTGAACGGGGTCAAGGACAAGACAGAAGAACTGAAGCAGCAATACAAGTCGATGGATCTCACCGTTCTGCTGGATCAAGGCAAGCCGATTGAAGATTCCGTGAACACGATGCTGTCCAAGGCTGCCTTCGGCGCCCTGTTCGCCGTGCTTATCATCCTGCTGTTCCTGCGCAATATCCGTTCTACCATTATTTCTATTATCTCGATTCCATTATCACTGCTGATTGCAGTATTATGCCTGCGGCAAATGGATATTACGCTGAACATGATGACACTCGGCGCCATGACCGTAGCCATCGGGCGGGTAGTCGATGACTCCATCGTCGTCATTGAGAACATCTTCCGGCGGCTTACGCTGACCGGCGAGAAGCTTCGCGGCAGAGAGCTGATCAGCGCGGCTACCCGTGAGATGTTTGTGCCGATTATGTCCTCAACCATTGTGACGATTGCCGTCTTCCTGCCGCTCGCTTTTGTCAGCGGTATGGTCGGTGAGCTGTTCCTGCCGTTTGCCCTCACTATGGTATTCGCGCTGCTGGCTTCACTGGTGGTTGCCATTACCCTGGTGCCTGCACTGGCCCATACCCTGTTCCGTAATGGACTCAAGAAGGGGAAAAAGGGCCACGAAGACAAGCCCGGCGCATTGGCGGGCGGGTATGTCCGAATCCTGGACTGGTGTCTCTCGCATAAGCTGATCACCTTGGGTGTTGCTGTCCTGCTGCTGGCAGGCAGTCTGTTCCTGATCAAGCCGATCGGCGTCAGCTTCCTGCCTTCCCAGGAGGAGAAGAATGTTACGCTTACCTTCTCCCCGAAGGCCGGTCAGACGCTGGAGGATGTGAAGGCGCAGGGCCTGAAGGCTGAGAAGTTCATTCTGGCCCAGCAGCATCTGGACAAAATGCAATATTCCATCGGCGGCAGCGGCCCGTTCGGAATGGGCTCAGGCAATTCAGGCTTGTTCTATGTCACGTATGACAGCAATACGCCTGATTTCGATACCGTGAAGGAGAAGTTAATTGAAGGCTTAAGCCAAGAGGTGCCGGATGGCGTGTGGGGCGATTTGTCCGGCATGGCCGGAGGCGGACTGGGCGGCAGTACCCTTACTGTCAACATCTACGGCGATACGCTGGAGCAGCTCAAACCGGTGGCCGATGAAATTGCCGGAATTGTTCAGGCAGACACCAAGAACTTCAAAGACGGGAAGACCAGCCTCTCCGAAGCTTATGAACAATACACCATCGTCGCTGACCAGGCTAAGCTTAGCTCACTGGGCTTAACAGCCGGACAGCTTGCGATGAAGCTGAGCCCCGCTGGAACCCGGCCTGTACTGACTGAGGTAGAGCTGGACGGCAAGAATTACAAGGTCTACATGGAGACGGACAAGGATTCCTACAGCAGTATTCAAGAAATGCAGGCTGCCACGCTCACTTCTCCACTGGGCATTACCGTACCGATTGGTGAGGTAGCAAGGATTGAACAGGGCCAGTCCCCGGATTCCATTACCCGTGAAGACGGCAAAATGAAGGTCGAGGTTACCGCCGACATTATCTCCAGTGACATTAATAGTGCATCCAACGCCGTTCAGGACAAAATAGATGCCCTTGATCTCCCGGACGGCGTGACCATCACCTTCGGCGGAGTCACCGAGCAGATTAATGAGACCTTCGGGCAGCTTGGTATCGCCATGCTGGCGGCTATAGCCATTGTATACTTCGTGCTCGTAGTCACCTTCGGCGGCGGTCTCGCACCGTTCGCCATCCTGTTCTCGCTGCCGTTCACAGTTATCGGCGCTCTTGTCGCCCTGCTCCTCGCTGGCGAGACCTTGAACGTCTCGGCACTGATGGGCGCACTGATGCTAATCGGGATCGTGGTCACCAATGCGATTGTCTTAATTGACCGCGTAATCCATAAGGAACAAGAGGGGATGTCTACCCGCAAGGCGCTGCTTGAGGCCGGGGCTACCCGCCTTCGTCCGATTCTCATGACTGCGCTAGCGACCATTGGCGCCCTGCTGCCACTGGTTACCGGCCTTGAGAACAGTGCCGGGATCATCTCCAAGGGGCTTGGCGTAACCGTCATCGGCGGTCTGGTCAGCTCCACGCTCCTGACCCTGGTCGTTGTACCGGTGGTGTATGAGTTCCTGATGAAGTTTCGGAGTAAGAAGACTTACGAATAAATAAGGGATGAACTTCAGTTTCAGTTATAAGAGCTGATTGTAAGAACATAGCGTAAAGCTCAGACGTCACTACAGTGGATATTTGGACTTCCGGCCGCTGTTGTCTCCAGATTTCCTGATTTAGACCGCTTGTTGCGGTAGAAATCCGGAGACAAAGGCGGACGCTACCGCTCCTACAGTTCCAAAATCCCCCTCCGATCCTACACGCTTTTTGTATTTTCTTTCAATCAAAACCTATAAAGTGAAAGCTTAAGTTCAAGACCCCCGCGAGCAGAAAAAAAGGCGCCCTTCCGGTTGATGGAAGGGCGCCTTTTTGATTGAGCATGGTTACTTATTAAGCCATCGCCGCCGCACTGCTCTCCAGCGAAGCCTTCCAGGCACGCAGCATGTGCAGATCCTGCGGCAGGAATTCCTCCAGCATATGGCTGAGCCCCAGATAGAGCGGGCTGTCGGTTGCAGCGTTCATTCTCGCACAGAATTGTGGAGTCCACTTCAGCAGATGCTCTTCGAGGAACCTCTCCTGGATCTCCAGAAGCTCCATCGCACTGCGGATCGAGAAGCTGTTGTACAGCATCCGTTCATGCAGCACGGCCATGAATTCCAGCTCAATGGCAATGTGGTCGTCGGCTTCGCCGCTGCACTTCTTGAAGACAATCCCCGCCGAAGCGTACACATCCGAGAGCACGTTGCAGAATTCTTCCTCACGGCCCAGCTGAGCCGCTTCACGGGCTACGAAGGAGCTGACCGCGCGCTCGTTCATCAGACGTTTGTATTCGAGTTTCTCTTTCTCACAGATGGCCGGTAGCATAGACGGCTCCTGGCTGCACAGATAACGCTTCAATTCACGGCCGCCTTCGGTCATCTCCGCAGCGACACTCATCTCACGGTTACGGCTCCACTGGGCGACCAGTGAGAGAGATGGTTTTCTTCCATAGAAGTCCACCAGCAGCTGATATATTAATCCCCGACTCTCCAGCCAGCGGCTGCAAGCCTCCGGCACGACAAGCGATGGAACAGTTGGTATGGTCATTTTGCAAATCCTCCCTACATAGTTTGCCGGATACCCGGGGTATCCTTAGGGATCGCCGCCTGAGCCTTCCGGTATCATAGCTGTGCTTCGCAAAAGTAAAAGGTTCTAAAGTTTGAATCTTCCGCACCTAAATTATATCGAAATTGATAAGCGCTTTCGGTGAGCATTCTATGACCATTCCCTGGAATTGTCGCACTTTTGTCATAATTAGGCTGCTGCTTTGGCCTTCTGTCCCCCTATGCTTTAGATTGTCCGCTTGTGCATTGACGCAGCCGACTGCTTTCTTTAAAATTTAAACTAAAATCAACAGGTGAAGGAGCAACGCTATGGAGCCGCTGACTGACCCTTTTGGACGCATACATGATTACCTCCGTATCTCGGTTACAGACCGCTGCAACCTGCGCTGTATCTATTGTATGCCCGCCGAAGGAATGCAATTCCAGCCGCAGGACGAGATTATGAGCTACGAGGAAATTGCCGCTGTGGTGGAGGCGCTTGCGCCCCTGGGCCTGCGGAAGGTCCGGCTGACGGGGGGCGAACCGCTGGTCCGCAAGGATCTGGAGAAGCTGGTAGCCATGATCTCCGCTATACCCGGCATTGAAGATATCTCATTGACGACGAACGGGCTGATGCTTCCTGCCAAAGCGGCTATCCTGAAGCAGGCCGGGCTGTCCCGGGTGAACATCAGCCTGGATTCGCTGCGGCCGGACCGCTTCTCGATGATTACCCGTGGCGGCGATGTTGCCAAGGTGCTGAAGGGAATTGAAGCCGCAGAAGCCGCCGGCCTGTCCCCGATCAAGCTGAATGTCGTGCTGATGAAAGGCATCAACGATGACGAGATCAAGGATTTCATCGCCTTGACCTTGAACGGCCCGCTCAATGTTCGCTTCATTGAATACATGCCGATCGGCAGCGCCAGCGATGCCTGGCGGCAGACCTATCTGCCGCTGGAGACTGTAGTAGAGGCCTGCAAGGAAGCTGGCTGGACCACCGAGGAGGCCGACATGCCCTCCGGGAATGGCCCTTCCCAGAACCGGCTTATCACCGGCGCGAAGGGAACCTTCGGGCTGATCCATCCGGTCAGCGAGCATTTCTGCGACAATTGCAACCGCCTGCGCCTGACCGCCGACGGCAACATCAAAGCCTGCCTGTACTGGCAGGACGAATATAATGTGCGCCCGCTGATCAGCGACCCTGCGGCGGTACAGGCCCTGTTCCGCGAGGCGCTCGGCAACAAGCCGCATAACCATGAAATGGCCCTGGCCCTGGAGCACAAAGCCCAGAGCCACACCCCCACCGCCCGCCGCATGTCGCAGATTGGGGGGTAGGGCACGGAGACAAATGTAACAGGCCCATGAACTTATTCATGGGCCTATTCTAAAAAGACCTGGAAGAGTTACTTCCAGGTCTTGCAAACTTTATGTTTGTCAAACTTTAAGCGAGGCATAGATCATCGAACTTGCCGGAAGTACCGTCATTGTACTCAGCGAGGACAGGTACCCTCGGGTGAATTTCATCAAAAATGTATTTCAAAAACCCATAAGCGGCAAGGGCCACAAACACATGCAGCTTAATGCCTCCTCTGAATTTTTTATACGGGGCCCAAGGCATGCGGGAGTTTGCCGCCGTAATCGTCGCCTAGTCAATAAGCAGAAGATCTTTAGGCAGATTCAGGTCCCGCCGGGTTTGCCGGTTACATTTCTAGACGAGCATTTGAAACAGATGTTTGAAGATATCGTAAGGGACTTCACCGGCTTTGTCAGAAAGGGTGGAGTAATAAACCTTGGGCAGATCGTAGTTCGAGCCCACGCGGGCACTTTGACGGAAGCCGACCCATTGGTGGTAACAAGCTTGGACAAAGTAATCGAACAACACACCGACGGTCATTTTGGTTCCTGTATCCTCATAGTCCTCGGTTTCCCCAGTCACCCTTTGGACTTCTTCTGGCGTTAATACTTGTTTGAACACTGCCAAGAATGGGGTAAGTTTATTCATGAGGTCGCCTCATTTCGGTTTGGTTTGGTTGTACTTACCATTACCCGAAATGGCGTCCTTTTTTGTCCCTTCACTTGGAAATTAACACACTTACAAAATCATGAATATAAGCTGGTTTATCAGTTTGACTTCTATGAAATAATTGACTTTTATTTTACTCTAAAATCCGCTATAGTTGGTTATTTCTATCGTGATTCGTTTTGAAAGCCGCCACAAGGACGCACTGTTGTGCTCTCACAGATTCAATGATCTGTCCTGTCATTTCTTCTAGTAAATAAAAAAAGTATTGCGTAACGAAACGCAATATAATATAATATGAATACGAACAGCGCTACTATTGTTAATAGACAAATTCACTGCAATTATCCGGAGATTGAAGAGAACCGTTGTCTTTATTGTAATAGATTCTGTTCGTGCAACTATAATGCGTAACATGACGTTACGATACATTAGGAGGAATTTTATTATGCCATGTTCACAAGTTAATTTAGGTGCAGTTACAATGTCTGCTCCAGCGGAGTATTCAACATCTTTTGGGTATACACCGATTTCTGGAACAAGATTGTATGTGTGTGACAATCCTGAACCGTTGATTTCTAATTACTTTACCAATGCCTCTATGATCACACTGTGGGAAGACCAAGTACCTGCAACTTTGAAGGTAAAGTATCGAGTATTTATGTGGCACCATAATGAAACAGGCAATCAGATTAAATATGGTTTGACAGTGGGGAGCGCTGGTTCTCCGATAACCGTAAGTGAAATCAAGTTTGAAACTGCAGTCACCACTAATGGCGGTGATATTCTTACAAACGCTGGACAATGTTTAGCTAAAGCACTTCTTGGGAAAACGCTAACCTCAGGAACTGCAGATATTAGTGTTCCAACTAATGGTGTTCGAACAGTAAAAGAATTTACTCTCGAAAAAAACGAAGTAAGAGGAGTTATAATGGAGTTTACTCTTACTAGTGCCAATCTTATGGTCGCAAAGATCCGTACTGTGGCAGCCAAAAATGCTGCTCAAGTATTAAATACTCACCAAGGTCCCGTTATCGGAACTGTTCTTACTCACCCTAGAGGTACTTGGAATTACGCTGATGTTCAAGGTGATAATTTCACATTGTCGCTTGGCAGTAGTAACGTTTCAAATAGCGTAGGCATCCTCGGTACTCCAGCAGTTTTTCCTGAATACTCAAGCAATGATACAGTATACCCTAACCCTGGTTCTTATGGAGGGATTTATAATGTAAACATTACAATTACTAATACCTCAGGACGTGCTCAAACCGCTAATCTTTACCTTAATCCACGCGGTGGGCTATATGCCGGAGCTATTAAGGTAGGTAGCAATGCAGTTAATGGTATTAACAAGGTAAAAGCAGGTGAAGCAGTAAAAGTTGGCGCATTCTCGCTTGCTATTGGGCAATCTATTACAGTCCCAGTACAACTAACTACTGCTGGAGGTAGTTCTACACCAATTGGTTTCTTCGTTCGTGGTTTGTAAATCTTAATTAATAAAGAGCCGATTCCTTTCAAGGAGTCGGCTCTTTACTGTGGAGAATAATAATAAATTCCATTTCAAAGAATTTTTTGGTTTAATAGTAACATAGAGTGGATAATATACGTCTAAATACATGAATAACAATTTTGGAGGGAATAACGATGAGAAATTGGAAAAAAATATGTGTATCTGCTGTTCTTTTCACTTCCGTGTTCAGTGCAGGCGCTTATGCTGCAACTACGGTTCCTAAAATTTTTGTTAATGGTAATCAAGTACAAACAAGTGTACAGCCTAAAATTATTAATGGTTCTGTTTTTGTTCCTCTTCGTGCTATATCAGAAGGCCTAGGAGTCAATATTCAATGGGATAATAAGGCGAAAAATGTATACGTAGATTCTGATCCTAATTTCAAAACAGAAACAGGTAGTGTAACATATGTTTCAAAACGTAATTTAGCACTTAAGTGGATAATGTCTTATGACGAGAGAATGGAAGAAGAGGTCCTTAAGTTAGTGGCTCCAAATTTCATAACTGATATTTATGATGTACAATCTTTTCCTGTAGGAAACTACAATCTGGGTAGTATTGTTGATATGAGAGTTATTGGACAATCCACAAATGGACTTACTGTTCGAATCGTTCAACGAGTCACTGCAGAAGATGACTATAAAGTAAAAGTAGAAAAATGGGATTTCACATTTGAGAATAATAAGATTAAATCTGTAAAAGTTGTACCGAAATCCACAAAATATTTAGATCGTTATACGTTATTTCCAGGAACAAGCTTTGGTATATAATTTATTTGGTTTAAGCTCATTATTCTAATATAGGGTGATGAGCTTTGAGCTCTGAGGATCCGAACCCTCGATTCACTTGGCTTAGCTGTTCATGGGATTCCCAATCTCATACTGCAACAATTACCAATTCTACAAAAGACACTTTTAAGATGACTCAAGGACTATCTATAGCCAGTAAAAATGGATAGTGTAGCCAACAACTACAACGGACGCATGATGGTGGCAGCACGTTTTGTTAGTGAAGCCTTTGGCCACAGTGTCTACTATGAGGGGACTCGCGGCATACTATTTGTAACGAGCAAGGATTACACAGTTGATTCGACTAAGCTTACATCAAGTAATATACAAGAAGCTCGTATAGCAGCTATTTCTTTACCCATTCAATATTCATTTAATTCTGATCGCCAAGCAGAAAGTGATAAAAATTTAACTTACACTTACATTTTCGCCGCTAATGATGCCACTCGCTATATATATGAGAACGGCGCAGTCTCTACTGTAATTGAAATTAAGGATAATAAGACAAAAGCAGTCTATGGAGAAATAATTCAACCTATTCCCCTGCCATAGCTAAGCGTATACAAACTCAACAAAAAGCGACAGTCCGATTTCATGGACTGCCGCTTTTTGTTGCATTTATCTACTTCATCCCTTGAAATTATAAAGCAACAAAAAACATCAATATTGTAACCTGAAAAATCGAAACATATCAGGCCTGAAGCACGTAAAAGATATACTCCTGTGGAAATTTAACCCTTAACATGCGAACAAACGTTTGGTATAATGAACAAACCAAGTATAGGAAACGGCATTCACTTAAAAGGGGGCTCTTATCATATGTTATTCAAGGAAAATCAATTAACCAGTGTCTCTTCATATGTAAAGCAACATATTATGGAGATCATCGAAGCAAGTACAACCTCTCAATTTCATTGTCATGTAACAAAAGAAATTCCTAACTTTTATGTCTACCTCATAGAAGATAATAGATCAGAAAACTATTCTGTCTTACATGTCTTTTCGTATGACCTAATTAGTCCAGATTACTCCTATCAACAATTCACTATTGACCAAATCCATAAAATGTATCAATACGTTAAAGAGGCTAATTTTATTTAGCCTCTTTTTCCTTTATTACACGTTCATATTCTTCTTCAATAGTTTTAGATAATAGTTCGGTTGCTGTCATATTAAGTTTTTTTGCGGCTGCAGCTAATTGCGACTTTATATAAACAGGTACGTCATAATGAAATTTCACCTTATTTCCGTATGCCATTGGTCGATCACTCCTGTCATCCCATAATTTCTTGGTATTTATTCTCAATAATACGAATTAATAATTGAGTTGCTGATATTTCTTGTAATGCCGCTGCTTCAATTAGTTTCTCCTTGATTTCAGGCTGGAATTCATAGGGTAACTTTAGCTTAGGTTCTACCATACGGCCATCTAATGTTTTTTCAGCATCCAAGGCAAGTTTTACTAAAGAATCTAAGGATGAATCATTTGAAGCCTCTCTTCCATACTTGGGCAACACACGTACCAGATAGTTTTTTAAAGCCTTTTGATTTTCCTCCGGTATTTCTATACCAAGATTCTCACCACTAATTTTAATATTACAATCAACCATCAAGCCAAATAAGTTGATACTATACTTCATATTTCCCCTCCTTATCATCTATGAATATTATATAGCGATTCGTAACCCCTCACAATATTTATTCCTCTTTGAATACTAATCTCACTTGAATTCGAGCATATATTTTAACTTATTTTTATTATAGCTTATTTGATATGCCATATTACCACAAAATATACCTCCTCAAAATATAGCGTTACGTTTCGTTATGTATTATAATAAAAATAACGAAAGGAGGTTTTTTCTTATGGATCTACAGGCTGTTGTCCAGCTAATAGGAAATGTTGGATTCCCGATTGCACTTTCTCTAATTCTTCTTCAGACGGTACTGGTTAAATTCAATCAACAAATGGATGGATTAGAGAAACGCTTGGCTCAACTTGATAAGACAATGAATCTGCTTGTCAAAACGTTTCATCAAAGTACGTCAAAAACAGCTATTCGTCAGGACAAAAAGGAAACAGATTAATGTATATGCCTAACGTCCAACGGCCGAGATTCCAGAAGGATTCTCAGCCGTTGTGTAAGGAATGTCTAATATGTGCTTCAACCCGACTTCGGAATATCCGAAATCGCAATCTCGAAATCCACGGATATGGTCCCCCGGATCACTTGCTGCTCGCTGTCTAATTTGGCGGATAAGTCTACGCTTTGCATGATCACATCGTCGCCTTTGTATCGCTTGCGGGATAGATAGTAGGTCGCCAACTCGCTGCAGAATTGGGTGTAGTTTTTTTCATGAATGAACTTGTTGTGCTCACCAAAGATACTATAAACCTTCCGGTAAGGAATGTAGTCCGCAAATCTCTGTATCACATGATCAACGTCCCACTTATACTGATTAGCCAACTGAACGATCTTGAACAGCGCCATAAAAATCTCGTTCTCACGGGTTGAAATATACTCTATATATTCTTCCAGCACCTCAATCTGCCCGTCCATTAAGCGGTAAAGGTACGTATTAGCCGTTCCCCATTCTATATATTGAGCCTTAATACGCCTTGCTTCTTCGTCATCTTCCCGTATCCAGCTGTGATCCATATAGAGTGGTACCATATCCAATGCGGATGTATAGTCCCCCATCTCTTCATAAGTAGACGACCTCATAAGCTGAGCATGTAATATATAAGTATATAGCGGCCTTTTATATAACTTATGATCTCTATGCCTACGGCCTGATTCACCATGAAGGTCATAATGGATGGAAGCCACTCGGAGCATTTCTTCTACAACCTCAGATACCTTGTCCCATTTCTGAAGCGCGAGGTAGATATCCGCCAACTGCTTCAGCGCATCCAGCTGATTGACTTCATCCAGCTTATCGACATAATTCTCTAATAAAGTAGCAGCGATTAGATTTTCCTGTGGATCATCGCCAAGATTAATCAGGAAGAGCCGATATTGACAGAGTGCCAGGCGTTCGGAATGCTGATATTTCTCGCTGGCTCCCACATTTTCGTAGATTAATGCTGCGGCCTGCCAGTTTTTCTGCTCAAATAACTCCTCCGCAACCTCGAACAGCAGCGGTGCATACAGCAGATTATCCAGTAAATTCTGCGCCACCCGCTCAATACAATCCAGACGCGATAACGCCGCGCATTGCAGCAGGAACGGCCGTAAGCGCCGCCAGGTCGGCGTCGAATCGTATAAACATTCATCCACATACTGACTGTAAAAGTAGTCCTCCGGCAGCCCCATCCCGTTGGTCACGCGGGTCAGGTGATTCATCGCCAAGGCCTGCTGGCCTTTCATGACCCGGCTGAGTGTGCCGGAATGAATTCCGCTGGCAATTGCAAACTGATTAATAGACAGTTTATGTTTTGTAAGATACGCCGCTATCTCGTCTCGAATTTTGACTGTATGCTCCACAGCATCTACCACCTCTTTTAAACACGTATCCGTTGGATCTTATATTTAAATTTCCTGTTATTTTCAAGATCAATGTTTACGCAGGTGGACGCTTGTTCATCCGATAGACATTATCGTAGGCATTGAGCAGCTCATCCAGTACTACGGATTGCCGCAAGACCTCTGGGTGATTGAAACCGCCATATTGAATATGTAATGTATAAAGCTTACTCCTAGCTTGCTCTATACGAATTCTAACGATTGCTGGACTATGCATGGGAATCCCGCCTCCTTATGCAACATTATAGATATTTATGTAAAACTACAAAATAATGGACTGATTGCATTATCTGTTAAAGTGAATATATTGACAAAGCTCTGACAAGGTAGAAGTTGTCCATAAAAAAGACGCCCCTGCATTAGCAGAAGACGCCTACAATGATACTGTTATAACTGTAGCCGCTTATTCAGCCGCCACCTGGGCCGTGCCCCATTGTTTGAATGCTTTGTTGTTGTAAAGATTTGTCCATCATATGTGGTTCAGGAATAGTAATAAATATAATAAAACTAACCGTTGCTAGCAATAATAGGAGTTTTCTTTTCATTTGTATCCCGCACCCCTTTTATTAAGATTTTATATTGTCTCTGCTCATCTTCCCCGGCAATATGCCTGTTCTGCTCGAAGAGATCAACACATTTGAAGATGATACTCTCATTATTAATTTTAGATGATGATTCCAAACTTTGCAGTATATATCTAATGCCTTCACTTCGCTTATTCCTCAAATAATAGACTCCCAGTTCAACAAGAAATCTGGCATGCTGATCCGCTTTAATCTGATGATTGTACACTCCGAATTCTGTGAGTTGTAACCTGTACGGCGTATAATCAGAGAAACGTTCTAAAATATAGTCTATATTCCAGTTATATAGGTTTGCGGATTTGACGATATAATATAAAGCTGTGAAAATTTCTCCTTGTTGCGTGGATATATAATCAACATAATCAGTTAATGCCTCTACTTGGCCATCCAGTAAGCGATATAAATAAGTATTGGCCTTGCCCCATTCCTGAAATTGCGCCACAGTCCTCTTCGTTTCCTCATTTTCTTCATGTATCCAATTTACGTCGGTATATAAAGGTACAATTTCAAGTGCCGCTTTGTAATCCCCACATTCTTCGTATGCATTTGAACGCATTAGATGAGCATACAATATATAAAAGCAAAGAGGTCTTTCACCGCTATTCACTGCTCCTTTATATTTCGGGTTACAATAAAGATCATATTGAATTGTTGCAATTCGTAGTAGTTCAAGAGCAAGCTCATTTACTTTATTCCACAATTGTAATGAATAGTAGACATGCATCAAATGCTTCAACCCATCCAGCTGATCCGCCTCGTTCAGGCGCGGGATGTAGCTCTCAAACAGGGTGGCTGCGCGCAGGTTCGTGCTCTGGTCATCACCCAGTGCAATCTGGAACAGGCGGTATTGGCAGGTGGCCAACCGTTCGGAATACTGATATTTCTCGCTGGCGCTTACATTCTCATAGAGCAGTGCAGCCGCCGGCCAGTGGCCCTGCTGGAACAAGCCTTCCGCCACTTCAAACAGCATGGGTACATAAGTCAGATTATCCAGCAGGTTCTCCACCAGACGCTCGATACAATCGGTACGCCCCAGTTCCGCACACTTCACAATGAACGGGCGAAGCCGCCGCCAGGTCGGTGCCGAATAATAGAAACATTCCTCCACATACAAGCTGTAAAAAAAATCCTCGCTAAGCCCCATTCCTGCAGTGATTAACTCCAGATGGCTCATGGCAATAGGCTGATGACCATTAATAATCCGGCTCAGTGTCCCGGAATTGATACCGGAGCTTATGGCGAAGTGATTAATAGACATCTCATGCCGGGTTAAATAATCTGCAAGCTGGTCTCGAATCATGACTGCAGGCTTCAAAGCAACACCACCTCCCGCATTCCATTATTTAGAACTTTATGTTTATATCTGTAATAGTAGGGGATCGAATTTGAAAATTCAATAGAATAGAGTCAAATAAAACAACTATATCGCGAAAGTGTGAAGAATTCGAAACAGTTTGGCAACGGGCTGGCCGAACCTTACGATAAGGGGAGAGTTTATGAGAAAAATAAGCATCATTTCAATTTCATTGATAATATTGTTTGTTTTAATATATGTTTTAGTCAGACCACATCCTGAGATTGTTAGCGTCAGTCTTATTTCCGAAACAACGGAAATTACTTACACTGATATTGAAAGCATTCGAATATTCGACGATGCTATAAGAACGGTGAAAAAAGTACGCGGGGCTGTTGATGTGGGTCCCCCCACATATCGAATGAATGTTACTTACGCGGATAGCGAAGTTGTGAAATCCAGCCTTTATTTAGATTTTAAATCCAAAAGTGGATTCTTGATTAAAGATAGTAATAGCGAAAAAATGTTGAAATTAAAAGATCGCAGTTCTAAAGAATTAACAGATTTATTGAGTAAATTAAGTACAAACTAAAACAGTCAGTTAAATGAGGCTAAGCAAGTCTCATATCATTCAGCAGGATTGTGGGAAATCTCTTTAGCCATACAACAGCCCCCACAGCTGAACTCCCATATAAACGGCGATCCCCCAGATCAACAGGGCGGAAACGGTATTCAGCCCCTTCATGACCTTGCCGGAAGCATCCAGTCTGCCGAGCTGGCGGCCCGCTGCAGCAAGACCCAGGAACCAGAACCAGGAGACGGTCACTGTGGCAGCCGCGAAGGTCCAGCGTACCGCCCCTTCGTATTGCAGTGAGCTGATCCCGATCACGCCCACCGTATCCAGAAGGGCATGCGGGTTCAGGAGGGACACAGACAGCGCATAAAGGATCTGTCCCTTCGCCGAGAGTCGGCCCGACTCATCCTTCGCCGGAGTAGAGCGCCAGATTCTCCAGCCCATGAAAGTCAGAAACAGAATGCCTGCCCCATATATAACAGGCGTGACCCAGCGCAGCGATAAAATGACCAAGGAGACTCCGCCGACTGCGGCAGCGATAAGCAGTGTGTCGCATACCGCTGCCGTCAGTACGACAGGCAGCACACTGCGGAATCTGGGATGCTGCGCCCCTTGATTGAAGACGAATATGTTCTGTACGCCCAGCGGCAGAATCAGCCCGAAGGCCAGGATCATTCCATGTAGAATGGCCTGCACCATTTCTTTTCCCCCTTATATCTTGCTAGTAGTGCTTCCAGATAAACGAGCCTCTCAGGCTACCTCCGGTAATAGCCTACTGATCGTACCCTGCCATAGCAGCTGCCGTAACCATCCAAGTTCTGCGGCACATACCACCCAAGACGAATGAAAGAGGAGGAATCATGATAGACTGGAAGAAAGAGCGAACGACAAATGAAAGAGAAAAAAAGGAATGAACGATAATGCTAGCCAATAGTGGCTGTGAGGGGGAGAATGTGTTCGGTTTTTCGCTTTTGTACAATAATCCGTCCGGAAGGAGGCTGCCCTTGACACATCCTCAACGGCCCAACCATACAACAACAGACTTAAGCACGCCTGGCCAATCCATACATTCGGAGGCTTCCCGGCCTGAAGATCCTGAAGCGGAACAAGAGAGGACAGTCCCCAGCCTGCCGGAGAACTGGAAGCCGGACCCGGCTTCTCCGCTGCCGCTGCATGGTCAGATCACCGGCTACTTCCTGACCAAGATCACTACCGGGGCCTGGCCGCCCGGCATGCGGCTGGCCCCGCAGCGGGTGCTGTGCCGCCAGCTCGGCGTGAACCGCAGCACGGTGGTTACAGCGCTGGGCCAGCTTACCGCCCTGGGCCTGATTGAAGGCAGACGCGGCGGCGGAACGATAGTTACAGGCGGGCGGCCGCCTATCGGCCATACACATTCAGATACGGCGGACGCAGCAGTTCCGGCCGGACCGGAGCGTTCAGCCCATGGCAACTGGAACGACTATGTGGAGGAGGGAATTCATTATCCCAACCTGCCCACCATTCAGGACATTAACCGGCTCGAATATGAGCCGGGCCTGATCCGCCTTGGCACAGGTGAGCCAGCGCCTGAGCTGCTGCCCGGAGCAGCGATGAACGAGGTGCTGAGCGGACTCGCGCAGCGCGTTCTTCCTCCGCTCTCCTATGAGGAGCCGCTCGGTAGTCCGGCGATGCGGGCGGCGGTCAGCCGGTTACTGGCACGGAGCGGCATTACCGCTGACCCTGCCTCCATCCTGATTACTTCCGGTGCCCTTCAGGGGCTTCAGCTCATTGCCCTCGGGCTGCTGCCGCGCGGCTCGTCTATTCTGCTGGAGAAGCCGTCCTATTTGTATTCGATTCACGCCTTCCAATCTGCCGGGGTGAAATTCAGCGGCCTGCCTATGGACGGGCGTGGTCTGATCCCGGAGCAGCTTACAGCAGAGGCGGTGCGCAGTAAGGCGGCGATGCTCTACAGCATTCCTTCCTTTCATAACCCTACGGGAATCCTGATGGATGCCGAGCGCCGCCGGGAGCTGATGGAGGTCACAGGCAGACTTGGGCTGCCCATTCTGGAGGATGGGGCCTATCAGGAATTATGGCTGGACGCTCCGCCACCACCGCCGCTGAAGGCACTGGACCATGAGGGACGGGTCCTGCATCTGGGTACTCTGTCCAAGGCCGCCAGCCCCGGTCTGCGCATCGGCTGGATTGCCGGACCAGAGCCGGTCGTCCGGCGGCTGGCCGACATCAAGATGCAGAGTGATTACGGCGCAAGCTCCCTATCTCAGCTGGCGGCCGCCAGCTGGCTTACGGGCGGCTATCATGAGGAGCACGTGCATGTGCTGCGGGGCAGACTACGCGTGCGCCGCGACCACATGCTTGAGCTGCTGCAGCTCCATTGCACCGGACTGGCAAGCTGGAATATACCGGCAGGAGGATTCTATATCTGGCTTTCTCTCCACCAGACTGTCCCCCCGCGTAAGCTGTTCACCGCAGCGCTGCGTGCCGGACTGCTGCTGAATACTGGCGATCTGTATGACCGCAGCGACGGGAGGCATCTCAGACTGTCCTACGCCTATGCCTCTGCGGCAGAACTGGAGCGCGGCATCCCCCTGCTGGCAGAGATGATCCGGCGGGAACCCTGATGGGAGACAACGCAGCCCTATCTCAAGCCAATGCGCAAATAGCCCCGAACCCTGACAACATCCTCTGGCTGTCATGGGTTCGGGGCTATGTTGTTCGGGGCCCGGGGGAACCGGAGGACATCGCCTGCGTAATCACTCGCCTGTCCGGTGAACACTGGGGCTTGGTCAGCAATCTGATCATTACCTTTTACCGCAGGCTCATCCGCCCTGCTGCGGCAGCCGCACGATGAACGCCGTCCCCTCTCCGGGGCGGCTTGTTACGTGTACGCTGCCTTCGTGGAGCTCCACGATCTTCTTCACGAGCGGGAGTCCCAGCCCGCTGCCGCTGCCGCTATTGACGCTTCTGGACTTATCCGCCTTATAGAACCGTTCGAATATCCGGGTCAGCTCCTCTTCGGTCATGCCGATCCCGCTGTCCCTGACCTCCACTTCCGCCCACTCCCTCGTATTGCGCATAGTGACAGTGATCCTTCCACCCTGCGGAGTGAATTTGATACTGTTATGCAGCAGGTTGGTCCATACCTGGCTCAGCAGATCCTGCACCGCGGTCACGGTGGTCTCCTGAAGCTCGGCCTCCACCTCAATCTCCTTGCCAAGCCACTGCGGCTCTGCGGCCAGGATCATCGCCTGTACTTGCTTATCCAGCCTATAAGGCTTCCGCTCGAACGGGAAGCTCTCCGCATCCAGCACGGACAGCTTCAGCAGATTGTCGCTCAGGCCGGACAGGCGGCGGCTCTCCGCTTCTATAATATCCAGGTAATGCTTGCGTATCTCCGGACTGAGGTTCTCCTCTTGCAGCGCGGCAGCGAACCCGCGGATCGAGGTCAGCGGCGACTGGATCTCATGGGATACGCTGGCGATGAAGTCCTGCCGCATCAGCTCCATCCGGCTCAGCTCACTCGCCATTTCGTTGATCCCTTCCACAATCCCTCCGAACTGCCGGTACTGGCCGCTGTTCTCCAGTTCAATCTTGAAGTTGCCTTGAGAGATCTGCCGCATGGCTGTAAGGATCGGCCTATAGAAGTTCTGATCCTTGCCGCGTGTAGCAAAGGCAATCATCGCCCCGCAGACGAAAAAGATGATAATCTGCATCGCCATAACAAACAGGTGATACCCGTATTCGGAGAAGGACCAGTGAAAATAATGGACCAGCAGCCTTGAGCCGAAATAGCTTCCGTTCCAGGAGATAAAGAACATGGTCAACATTCCGGCTATAGGTCCAACTATACTGATTTTCTCCCATATCTTCATGACTCTGCGCTTCATGCTTATCCCTCCAGCCGGTAGCCAAGCCCCCGGATCGTACGGATGGAGAATCCGAACTTCTCCTGCGGAAACCGCTCGCGCAGACGGCCTACATGGACATCCAGCGTCCGCTCATTGCCTTCGTAATCGTAGCCCCAGATCTCTTCAATCAGCCGGTCACGGGTCAGCGTCTGCCCCCGGTAACTGGCCAGCTTGAAGAGCAGCTCGAATTCCTTCAGCGGCAGCGTGAACCCGCCATGCTCGGACAGCACCTCATAGGTGACGCGGTTCATCCGCAGACTGCCAACGGTAACACTCTGGGCGGCCGCAATCTGGTAACGCTTCAGCAGGGCCTTGACCCTGGCGATCAGCACCGGCGGCTCGAACGGCTTGACCAGATAGTCGTCTGTACCCAGCTCGAAGCCTTTGACAATCTGCGAGGTCTCCCCTTTGGCCGTCAGCATTAGAATCGGAAAATCATACTGCTTACGCAGCTCCCGGCACAGCTCCCAGCCGTCCATATTCGGCATCATAATATCAATGATCGCCATATCCGCCGCAGTCTCTTCGAGCAGCCGCAAGGCCTCCAGCCCGTCAGAGGCGCTCAGCACCTCGGCCATCCCTTCAGCTCTCAGGAACACTCCCACCAATTCGCGGATATGCGGATCGTCGTCCACCACCAGTATTTTGACCATAATCTGTCGAACCCTCCTCTATCCCTTGGCTCAGAAGCTCAGGTGTGTTCATCTGCAGCTGCTGCTCGGCGAATTCACGGTACAGCTCATGGTCCCTCAGCAGCTCCTCATGCGTGCCCTTGCCGGTAATCCGGCCTTTCTCCATGAAAATAATCTGGTCCGCATTCACCACCGTAGCTAATCTGTGAGCAATCACAATCGTAGTCCGGCCCTGCATCAGATTGCCCAGCGCCTTCTGCACCACGGCCTCCGACTGGCTGTCGAGGCTTGAGGTCGCCTCATCGAGCATGAGGATCTTCGGATCGCGCAGCAGTGCTCTGGCGATGGCAATCCGCTGCCGCTGTCCGCCGGACAGCTTCACCCCGCGTTCACCGACATCCGTGTTGTACCCGTCCGGGAGCTCTTCAATGAAGCCGTCAGCGTAGGCCATGGCCGCCGCCCGCTTCAGCTCCTCCTTGCTGATCTCGCGGTCCAGCCCGTATCCAAGATTCTCTGCAATAGTACCGGCCAGTAGCGGACTTTCCTGTGAGACATAACCGATTCTCTTCCGCCAGGATTTGAGGGAGAACATCGATGCCGGTTTGCCGTCCAGCCGGATGACTCCGCTATGCGGTTCATAGAACCGTTCCAGCAGCGAGAACAGGGTGGTTTTGCCGCCTCCGCTCGGACCGACAATGGCAGTCACCTGCCCCGGCTGCATAGTGAAGCTTACCTTGCTGAGCACCTTCTCGCCCGTCTTGTATCCGAAGCTGAGATCCTCCACTGCGATCGGTCCCTCTGTGCCTTCAGCCTCTTCCACGCCGTCATACACCTCTTCCTCTGCGGCAAGGGTCTCAATAATCCGCTCAGAGGCTCCCTTGGCCTTCTGGAGCTGGGTGAAGAATTGCGTCAGCTGCGTCAGCGGCATAATAATCTGGATCAGATACAGAATGAAGGCGACCAGTTCACCGGCAGTGAGCGCCCCCGAGGATACCAGCATCCCGCCATAGCCGATAATAACTACCAGCAGCATCATGAAGACGAAGGAGATCAGCGGGCTGATCAGGGCGCTGATCTTACCCTCACGAATCCCGAAGCCCAGCAGGTTCATAATCCCTTTCCGCCCGGCTTCATACTCCTTCTGCTCCGCGCCTGAGGATTTCACCAGCCGAATCTCGGACAATACGCCGCTGAGCACAGCGGTGAAGGAGGCCGTCTCGTCCTGCGTGCCTTTAGAGATCTTGTACATCTGCCGTCCCAGCGGCACCAGAATGAGCGCCGACAGCGGGAGCACCGTGAACAGCACCAGCGTCATTTTCCAGTTCAGATAGAACAGCACCAGGACAGAGCCGACAATGGAGATGAGGCCGGTGAACAGACTGGCCAGATGCTCCGAGATCAGTGTCTTGAGAATTCCTGTATCATTAGTCATCCGGCTGACGCTCTCGCCTGTCCGGTTCTCATTGTAATAGGAGACGGGCAGCACCAGGAATTTGCGCCACAGCCTGTCACGAAGCCCGGCCACAACTTTTTGCCCGACGGCATTCAGAAGATAGATCGAGACTCCGCCAGCCACGGTCTGCGCAATGAACGCTCCGGCGATACCGGCAATCTGCAGCTTGCTGACAGAAGCCAGCGAGAAGCCGTCCACCAGATTCTTCGTGAACATGGGAATGACCAGACCGACCAGGGTCGAAATGATGCTGAGGCCAAGGGCCAGCGCCAGCAGCAGATAAGATGGCTTGGTTTCGTGCAGCAGCTTCAGGAACGGCTTCATGGCCGCGCCCTGCTTCTGCGGTGCTTGCTTGTTTGTCATAAGGAATCCCCTTTTCCGGCAGATAGATGGTTGGAGCAGTGGGGCCCCGCTTCCGCCTTAGAACCCAGAATAACTGGCCTATGTAAACTGAAGTTAAACAGATATTTTGCCATTGATTTGTAATTCCCCATAAAAGTTGGTTTGTATCCCTTTTCAACAAATGTTACAGTGATATCAGCGGCATAATAAGGCGGCCACAGCAAGAATGCAAGGCATCCTAGCGGGAAAGGAGTGCAACGTTTGCGGGATCATCTCGATAAGCAGCTGTCTTTCACCTCTCTGAAATGGTTCAACTTCTTCGTATATGGAACGGTTGTCCTCTTCACCAGCTTCTTTCCCTTATATCTGCAGGATGTGGGGATGAATAAGCTGGAGATTGGGAGCCTGATGTCTGTAGGCGCACTGGTCTCCATTATTGCCAACCCCTTCTGGGGCATCTGGAGTGACCGGTATCAGAATATCCGGCGGATTGTCCTCGTCATGCTGACGGGAACGCTGGTCTTGACCCAACTTGTCTTTCAGGCGAATACATATGAAATGATCTACATATCCATTCTGTTCTTCTATTTCTTCCAGGGGCCCTTGTTCGCCCAGAGCAACACGATGATTCTCAGCTATATTGACGGAACCAGCCGCAGCTTTGGCTCTTTCCGGCTATGGGGATCACTAGGCTGGGCTTTCACCGCCATCCTTGCCGGTCCCGTGATTGAATGGGCCGGCATCTCTGTGCTGTCCTATCTGTTTGCGTCCCTGCTCTGTGCGGCGATGATTGCACTGATCACCCTGCCGAAGCTGGACCATTCGATCGGAATCGCCCCCTTGCCCTTTAAAGGCATGAGCCAGATCTTCCATAACCCGTTCTTCCTGTGCTTCATCCTCTTCGGCATCCTGGTCTCGATCCCGAATACGATGAATAACACCTTTGTGTCACTGTACATCACGGAGCTGGGCGGAAGCAAGACCATGATCGGTCTCGCTGTATTCCTGTCCTCCATCCTGGAGATGGGTGTGCTGCTCCTGTGCAATATCGTTCTCCGGCGCAAAATTCCGGTCCTGCTGGCCTCGCTCACGCTGGTCAGCGCGCTGTTCTTCCTGCGGTGGTGGCTGATGGCCGATGCAACGACTCCGCTGCAGGTCGCACTTATTCAGGTGCTGCACTCCATTACCTTCGGCGGCTTCTTCTATGTCGGAACCCAGCTGACCATGCTGCTGGTGCCAAGGCCCTACCGTTCCTCAGGACAGGCTCTCTACACGCTCACCTGGAGCGGAATCTCC
The DNA here is from genome assembly GCF_038002345.1 of Paenibacillus sp. FSL M7-0420. Taxonomy (NCBI): domain Bacteria; kingdom Bacillati; phylum Bacillota; class Bacilli; order Caryophanales; family Paenibacillaceae; genus Paenibacillus; species Paenibacillus sp. FSL M7-0420. The sequence goes on from NZ_JBBOCJ010000001.1 coordinate 6,776,610, forward strand.
GGCATTCTTGGGGGCGTTCTCGGCGGCTGGATGTATCAGACCCTCGGCGCGCAGACGATGTATCAATCCGGTGCGCTTCTTGCCCTGTTCGGGGCGATCGGCTTCGGAATGATGTGGCTCACTGTCATTCGCGGCAGCTACCGCCCTCCGGCCGATCCCGAGGACGAGCTGGCGGAAGACTAGGAATGCGCACAGGTGGAAACGGCTTTGCCGTCCTTTAAAAGGACGGTACCGTTTCAGCGAGAAATAGAAGGATAATTTGTAGCGTAAAACCTATAAATCTTATATTTGGATATAGCAAACAGGCTTGGCCTCCCGGCGGGAGACCAAGCCTGTTTGCTTATATGCAGCTCTTCTAGCCTTTCTTGGGCTGGAAGGAGCTTTTGAGGGATACAATCAGATTGAACACCAGATGCTCCGGCGACGAATACTTGCTGTCTACGTTGAAGTACCCGTGACGGAAGAACTGGAACTTGTCCTGCGCCACACTGTCCTTCAGCCCAGGCTCCACGAAGCCCTGCAGGATCTCGATGGACTTCGGATTCAGCTGATCCAGGAAGGTTGGCTCCGGCTTGTCAGCGGAAGCTTCCAGACCTTCTACTTCAGCATCCGTCTCCGCCTCTTCGGCAGAGATCAGCGGCTCATAGAGGCGGAATTCCGCCGGTACAGCCTGTCCTGCATCTACCCAGTGCAGCGTTCCCTTAACCTTGCGGCCGGTGAAGCCGCTGCCGCTCTTCGTCTCAGGATCGTAGGTACAGTGCAGCTCCACCACTTCGCCGTTCTCGTCCTTGATGAAGTCGTTGCACTTGATGAAATAAGCATTCTTGAGACGCACTTCATTGCCGGGGAACAAGCGGAAATACTTATTCGGCGGAATCTCCATGAAGTCATCGCGTTCAATATAGATCTCACGGGAGAACGGAATCTGGCGGTTGCCCATCTCCGGGTTCTCCACATTGTTCTCAATTTCGAAGTATTCGGTTTCGCCTTCAGGATAATTCGTAATAACCACCTTCAGCGGCCGCAGCACAGACATCGTCCGGGGAACCGTCAGCTTGAGATCTTCACGGATGAAGTGCTCCAGCATCTGCAGGTCCACGAGCCCCTGGCTCTTGGAGATACCAGTCTCATGCACGAAGCTGCGGATGGCCTCCGGCGTATAGCCGCGGCGGCGCAGCCCGGAGATGGTCGGCATGCGGGGATCATCCCAGCCGTCCACATGGCCTTCATCGACCAGCAGCTTCAGCTTGCGCTTGCTCGTAACGGTCTGGGCCAGATTAAGGCGTCCGAATTCATATTGGTGAGGTGCAGCCTCCATGTCACATTCCGCGACAACCCAGTCATAGAACGGGCGCTGGTCCTCGAACTCCAGGGAACAGAGGGAATGGGTGACATGCTCAATGGCATCCTCCAGCGGATGTGCGAAGGTATACATCGGATAAATGCACCATGCGTCGCCCGTATTATGGTGATGGGAGTGGGATATCCGGTAAATGACCGGGTCACGCAGATTGATGTTAGGAGAGGACATGTCAATTTTGGCGCGCAGAACCTTCTCGCCGTCCTTGAATTCTCCCGCCTTCATGCGGTGGAACAGATCCAGGTTCTCTTCTACCCCGCGCTCGCGGTAAGGGCTGTTCTGCCCCGGCTCCGTCAGGGTTCCCCGGAATTCACGGATCTGCTCGGCGCTGAGATCATCGACATAGGCCTTGCCCTTCTTGATCAGCAGCTCGGCCCGCGCATACATCTCCCCGAAATAATCCGAGGCGAACCGCAGCTCCTCCCATTCATACCCGAGCCATTTCACATCCTCCTGGATGGAATTGACGTACTCGGTATCTTCCTTGAGCGGATTCGTATCATCGAATCTCAGATGGGTCTTGCCGCCGAACTCATCCGCCAGCGTGAAGTTAATCCAGATCGCCTTGGCATGTCCGATATGTAAATAACCGTTCGGCTCCGGCGGAAAGCGGGTGACGACTTCCTTAACCTTACCCGAGCGGAGATCTTCGGTAATGACGTTCTTAATGAAATTGGAGGGTGTACCCTGGTTCTCCACATTGATCAACCTTTCATTCTGTAATATAACTACTTCCTTGTATGAACATGTTTCCTACTAATATACCCGTTAAGCCGGGAATGTTCAATAAAAGTTGAGCAGCCCCCGCATCCTTTGACTTCTCTCCCGGCGATGGAGTAGCATGATAAATATAGGAATATTAAGACAAGGGGGATGCTTATGCAACCGGTAAAACTGCCTAAAGAGCAGCGCGATATGATTACGGACAATATCCGTGCCTACTTCGAGGCGGAGCGCGGGGAAACGATCGGCCACCTGGCCGCAGACAATCTGCTGGAGTTCTTCCTGAAGGAGCTGGGACCGGCGATCTATAACGGGGCGCTTAGCGACTGCCGCACACTTACCCTCCAGCGCATGCAGGCTCTGGAGGAAGACATCTACGCCTTGGAGTGGAGGAAGCGTTAGTTCAGCGTGGGTTATATCTCATAACGTATAGGGGGCAGCCGCATGTTTAATTATGTCATAGATGAAGAGCTGAAGCTGAAGCTGCTCATGCCGGAGCATGCCCGTCAGATGTTCGCTCTGGTGGAACGCTCCCGCCACCGGCTCAGGCAGTGGCTGCCTTGGGTGGACGGCGTAACCGAACAGGCCCATCTCACCACGTTCATTAAGAACTCCGTGAAGCAAGGCATTGATAACGGCGGGTTCACCGCCGGGCTGTGGGTCCGGGAGGAATTGGCCGGAATTATCGGCTATCACGAGATTGACTGGCATAACCGCTCGGTCGGCATCGGCTACTGGCTGGGCGAAGGCTATGAGGGACAAGGCTATATGACCAGCGCCTGCCGGGTCTTTGTCGATTACGCCCTGCTGGAGCTGGAGCTCAACCGCATCGAGATTCGCTGCGCTACAGGCAACCTGGCCAGCAGAGCGATCCCCGAACGGCTGGGATTTATCTTCGAAGGGGTCATCCGCCAGGCGGAGAAGCTGCCTGGCGGTTATGTGAACCATGCAGTGTACGGCCTGCTGCGCAGCGAATGGAAGCTGCTGGGCTGAAACTAACTATTTTAGCTGGACTTGTTCCAATTATTTGCGGTTATTTGCTTGAAGGGCTGGGCGGAGTGGCATGTGCACGCGAGGTGGAGAGGGACGAGCGTCCTAGCCCTCCGCCGCATCCAGCCATCTCTGGAACCGCTCCCGGAGGCCGGCCGCAAGGCTCTCCAGTCCGGCCAGCTCCGCAAGGCCCGTATGGTCCTTGCGCCCATGCTCCATCGAGTACAGAACCTGCCTCACCGGGATACGGCCTGCTCCGCCCGCAAGCTTGGTAATCCGGTCCCCGGCCGCAAGGCTGCCTTCACGCAGCACGCGAAGGTAGAAGCCGCTGTAACCGGTGGACAGCACCTGGGCCGGCATATCCGCAGGTCCATGCTTCTGCGTGAGCTTGAAGCACGGGAAGCGCGGCTGGCTCACCTCCAGCAGTGCTGTACCGATCTCAAACACATCCCCGATGCACACCTCAGTCTCCAGCAGTCCGCGCGCCGTGATATTCTCGCCGAAGGCGGAAACCTCCAGCTTACGGCCAAGCCGCTCCTCCCAGTGGGCATAATGCTCCACCGGATAGACGCAGACTGCCTTGTCAGGGCCTCCATGATTGACCAGATCCGCTTGCCCGTCTCCGGTGAACCCACCCACCCGAAGCGCAAGCGGACCGGCTACCGGCAGCTTGTAGATTCCGGTATCCAGCGGCTTACCGCGGTACTCTACCGTCTTCGGCTTGCCTACATTAAGCGAGACGACTTGCATCTTCACTTCACTCTCCATCCCCTTCTCCTCCCGTCAGCCTACAGCTCATGAATACTTCATCCACATAACGTCCGCTTAAGTAGAATTCCTCCCGCAGCCGTCCCTCTTCCTCGAATCCGCATTTGCGGTAGAACTGAAGCGCCGGTGTATTGCAGGAGAGCACACGCAGCCGCAGCTTGCGGATGCCATGCTTCGCAGCATGGCGCTTGATCTCCGCGATCAATCGGCTGCCTACACCCAGCCGCTGAAAGCGCGGGTGCACAGCGATATTCACCTCGCATACATGGCGGTTGCTCTCCATCCCGCTGGGACAGCCGAAGCCGACATAACCGCATAGCTCCCCGTCCTGCAAGGCCACAAGCTGGGAGCCGGGCGGCGCATGCAGCAGATAGTCCTCCCGCGAGCGCCACATCAGCGGACCCGGGGTCGTATTCTCCGTCCAGATCATATTATCGAGCACGATCAGCTCACGGGCATCCTTGATTTCAGAGGGCCGGATAAGCAGTGCAGCATCTCTGTTAATTGGTTGCATTATTATACACCCCTTGCCTTACTAAGCAGTTAGTAAAAATATTAGTTGCAGCATGAACGATTATGCAGTCCTGCGCTCAAGCTGTACAGCGGAACGGTTCATGTAGGCGTGTAGCGCGAAGAATCCTACGGACAGCACAGCCATTCCACAAGCGAGCCAGCCGGTTGGCGCAAGACCGCCCCTGTCGAACTGAACACCCATCAGATAAGGCCCGATGACACGGCCGATTGCGCCAATTCCGCCACTCAGTCCGAGATAGAACGGCGCGCTGCGCTGGGCATGCTCCGAGATGAAGGAAGGCATCGCCGGAGAGATCAGCATCTCCCCAAGGGTAGCCAGCACCATACCCAGCAGCATCCCCGGATAGCTTGGCATAAACAGAATTACAGCATACCCGCCCAGGTAAAAGACGGCGCTTGCTGTCATCTGCGCGGTTGACGTCTGCGCGAACCCGCGCTTGATCAGGCTGACCAGCGGCTGCGCCGCGAAGATCAGCACGCCGTTCAGCGTCCAGAGGAAGCCGTATAGCTGCTTCGACCAGCCTTCCGAGATAATGAACGGCGAGACTCCGCTGTTCCAGATCGAATTGCCGATCAGCAGGAACATCGAGCCCACCGCCATGAACAGATAGATCCGTATATGGCCGAGGAGTCTCCAGCCCGATAATTCATGCTGCGGTTGCTTTTTCGATACTGTGCTATGAGCCGGTGCCGTCCCTACCTTACGCAGATAGACGAAGAAGAATCCGGCAAATACGGCCGAGGTCACCCCGTTGAGCACAAAGCTAAGCATATAATTGCCCAGGAAGCCGCTCAGCGCGGTTCCGAGGGCTACCCCTATATTATTGGCAACATAGATGATATTGAACAGCTCTGCGCGCTGCTCCGCGAACCGGAAACCGATAAAGGCCTGGATCGCCGGGAGGGAGAGGGAGTTGAACAATCCCATCAGACCCATGACGATTATGAATACGCTCCAGCTTCCGCTCGCCCACGGGAGGGCAAACAGCGTCAAGGCATTCATCGCTAATGCGCCGACAATCAGGCGGTTCACTCCTACCTTATGATACAACGAACCGCCCAGCAGCTGACCGGCAATCCCGCCGAGTGACTGCACCAGCAGCACAATTCCCGCGTCCTTCATACTGCGTCCCAGTTCATCGAATACATACATCGTAACCAGCGGCCACATCAGCGCACTGCCGGTAGCATTAATAAGACTGGCAATCAAGAATACTTTAATTTCCTTCGGATAGGCCTGCATGAATCTCATATCTTGTCTGTCATCCCCTGTAACATAGCTGTCATTAATCCATCCAGTATCATCCTAAAACAGGGGGCGGGGCAAGCATACGCGTTAATGCTGTATCGCGGGAAACCAGGGAATTATCCTATTGAAAATCAATCCTGTCTTCACCGCCGCCAGCGATATTAATATTCTATAACCCGCTCTTTCACACGTAAAGAAAAATACCTCGCCCGCACTGATTCGTTCCCCGGAAGCCGGGGTAATGATCCATATGAAACACTCCCTATTTTATTCACCGTGAGATCCGATTTCGTTCCCCCGAATCGGATTGCACGGTGAATTTTGTTTTGTCCGGAGGATGATCCTGCTGTACCCGATACAAAAACACTCCCTGTCTCTGCGAATCCCTTGAAGCAGGGTGCCGAGAAGCAGGAAGTGCTAGGCCGAGCTATGTTACAGTCCGGCGATGTGATTCACCGGGTCAGGTCCGTATTCATTAAGCGTGTTTCTTCAATCCAGCAGCAGGTACGCCTGCGGCTGGGCTCACAGCACCCGGCTCCTTGCGCAGATAAGCCATCCAGTATGCCGCAGCCACGAAGATTGCGCCGCCCGTCAGATTGCCCAGCCAGACCGGAACGAAGTTGGCCACATACTGGCCCCAGGTGAAATGTCCTTCGAAGATCGCAGCAGGGATAAGGAACATGTTAGCTACAACGTGCTGGAAGCCGATGGCTACAAACGCCATGGTCGGGAACCAGATACCGAGGATTTTGCCGCTGAAATTGTCTGCCCCGTACGACAGCCATACCGCCAGCGCTACGAGCCAGTTACAGCCGATCCCGGAGATAAAAGCCTGCAGGAACGTAGCATCGATCTTATGCTCCGCCATACTTACCAGCTTCTCCAGATACACGCCATCTGATGTAAGACCAACGATGTGACCGAAGAAATAAGCGACGAATAAGGCACCCGCCAGGTTGCTGAGTGTGATCAGCACGAGGTTCTTAATGACTTCCCAGAACGAAATCTTCTTCGCAATGAACGCCAGCGGCACCGCCATCATATTCCCTGTCAGCAGTTCCCCTCCGGCAAGCAGCACCAGGATCAGTCCGACCGGGAATACGGCTGCTCCGATAAAGTTGGCAATGGACCCCCACTCGGCAGGCGCACCTGCAATGACACGAATATCCAGCAAAAATCCGAGCGCGATAAACGCTCCTCCCAAGAAACCAAGAATGAGTACAGTGCTGAGCGGATTATGTGCCTTCTTCACTCCGTTCTCTACCGTGACTTCAGCGATTCCCTGCGGTTTGTTATAAGCCATGATTCCTATCCCCTTCTAATTACTTAAAATTTGTTCCTTTATGCCATTGTAACGTGATCCCAATCACATTTACGTGATAAAAGTCACTATCATAAAAACCACGTGAAAGTTTTCACTGACATGTCAAATTTACCATAAAAGCTGGTGCTGCGGTACAAAGAGAAAACGGATGTCTCCCCTAAAGAGGCAGTTCTTTCCTATGGGCTTTCCTCGTGGGATTCTATTATTCTTCGTTATTTCCGCCCTTTTTGACAATCTGGCAGGACATTATGCTAGTCGGGCTGGAGAATTCATACATACCCTACAGCAGACTTCCAAATGCGGCATCCGTATTCCATCTGGTGCGCCTGCCCATCTGGCCAGCCGGTCCTCCGGGTCCGGGAAGTCCATCCGGTTCAACACCAGGAAAGGGGATTAATCCATGAATTTAAACAAGGCAGAAGCAAGCAACAGGAAATTACCCTCACGCGATCCTTATGTCTACGTGACTTATGAAATTGACTATCAACATGGCTATGTCGCTGTTATTGATCCTGCAGAAGATCGGATCATCAAGCGGATTCAGGTAGGTGCTAACCCTGGCGCTATGGCTATGGACCCCGACGAGAAGAAGCTATTCGTAGCGAATACCCGCATCGGTTCACTCTCCATTATTGATACGAGATCCCATAGCATTCTCAATACGGTTCCCGTGGGCAATATGAGCTCCAATCCTGCCCGTCCCGTTGCAGTCTTGGTTGCTTCGAATGGCAAGAAAGCCTATGTGGCGAATTATGGAGATAAGAACGTTACGATTATTGATTCTCCTACGAATACGGTTTTGAAAAATGTGGATGTCGGTCCAGGCCGGCCTTTCGCCTTGGCGAGCAATGAGAATAGCTCCTATATGTATGTAGCCTGTAAGGTTGCCGATGGAAGAGATTATGTCGCCGCCATATCCATTGAGGATGACAGCGTTCATCCATACGGGTCCCAATTTCAGCTCACCTTTGACACGGCACACAATCCACTGGTCGTCCACCCGGAGGGGTATTCGCTAATCGCTCTTGGAAAGACCGGTATGCTCTGTTTTTATGACGGTGATGTACAAGGCGAGCCTACGACCTCAAGTTTGCTGGATAACACGGTATCCGGCGTCTACCTGGACAACAAATTATTGTTTTGCACCACGGAAAACGATAGAGGCTATCTGAAACTATTTAATGACCTGTACGCTGATTGGATGGGAACCATATATGGCAATGCCCTTCCAGATGTCACCAGTTATAAAGGCCAGGATAAAATCCGGCTTTCGCGTAGGCAAGTGTATATTGGGGTCACAATTCAACCAACTTCTTTACCGACGGGAGGTCTGCAAATCTTCAACACTACACGCGCCCAGACCCGGTTCGTTCCGCTTACTTCTGTCGGCGATCTGGCATTCTTCTCCGACACTAAGGCTTATGTGGGAGAATCAAGAGCGATTCGCCCGATTGATCTGACAACCGCAAACGCAACGGCCCTGCCTGCTATTGAGATTGGACCCACAGACAGCAATCCTATCGCCGTCAAGAATATAATCTCCGGGTATCGCAATCAATCGTAATCGACACGTATCGTTAAAGTTGAGCTGCCTCAACAAGTCGAAGTTGACTTGAGAGGCAGCTCTCCTTGTCTATTGCCGCATCAAAAAAAGAGCCCTGAATGGGCTCCGGCAGAACATTTTATATTTTACAATTATGCGTGTACTGGCTCTTTGACTGCAGCAAGTTTCGGCAGAGCCTGGAGGCCTGCGGTGTTCAGGAAGTTCCAAGGCTTGTTGTAATGCGGCTGGAAGAAGAAGTCGATGAAGCCAAGCTGGTCTACAGTCATCTTATTCTGGATGCAGACCGATACGGTATTGATCGACTGCGTCAGATCCATCTTGGACATAATCTGCGCGCCCAGAATGCGGCGGGTGGCACGGTCAAAGACCACTTTTACCTGAACCTGCTCAAAGGTTGGCATGAACTCCGGACGGTAGTTGTCGATCAGCATGACACTTTCCGCATCCATCCCTTCAGCCTTGGCAGCCTCTTCAGTCAGTCCGGTTCCGGCAATATTGTCCTCGTAGATCTTGATACCCGACGTTCCTTGCGTACCCATGTAAGGGATCGTGTTCGAGACCAGATTGCGGGCAACCAGCGTTCCCATACGCACTGCGTTGGTGGCCAGCGGGATATACGCGTGTTTACCCGTCGGATTGTAATGAATCGCACAGCTGTCACCGGCAGCATAGACATCCGGCAGGCTGGTCTGCATATAATCGTTAACCATAATCGCGCCGTTCGGCAGCATATCCACTTGACCCTTCAGCAACTCGGTATTCGGACGGAAGCCGATGCAGAGAATCACCAGATCGGTCTCATGTTCACCCTTGCTCGTAATCACCTTGGTCACTCTTCCGTTCTCACCAGTGAAGGAGGCGACCTTCTCGCCCAGCGCCAGCTTAATGCCGTGATCCTCAAGCGACTGCTGGATCGGTGCGGTGAACTCTTCATCGAGATATTTGCTCAGGATGCGGTCTTCCCCATCAATCAGCGTAACTTCCTTGCCATTCATCTGAAAAGCCTCCACCAGCTCGACCCCGATATATCCGGCACCGACCACAGTAATTCTTTTCACCTTCTGCGCTTCTTCGATAATGGTGTTGGAGTGATTGTAGTTCTTCGAGAGCAGGATGCCCTCCATCTCTATTCCTTCAAGCTTAGGCACAATCGGCCATGAGCCTGTTGTCATAATCAATTTGTCATAAGTATCTTCCATTTCCTCGCCGGTCACGAGGTTGCGGGCTTTCAAGGTTTTGCGGGCGGTATCAATGTTGATTACCTCATGGCGCATCTTCGTCTGCACACCCAGCGCAGCCAGCTGTTCCGGGGAGGAATAGAATAGTCCCTGCGGGTCCTTGACCACACCGCCAACGTATAAGGCAATGCCGCAAGACAGGAATGAGATATTATCGTTGCGCTCGTACACCGTAATCTGGGCATCCGGGTATAACTGTGCGGTATTTACAATGGCGGCCGTTCCAGCGTGGGTACATCCAATAACTGCTACTTTCATGATTTCTTCCTCCTCCAAGTTGAAAAGCTTATTTAGTAGGGCTTGTGAGCTCGTGACTTTGTTTATAAAACTATTCGTTTGTGATTGTTTTCACTTTATACACTGATTATATTGTGATATTTATCACATTGCAAGAGTTATTGTGATTTTTCTCACATTGTTCACAATTTCAAATTTTAATCACTTTGGAGTTTCACCACATCACCCACTCCACTTGTGCCGCCGATTCCCTCTTCAACCTTGGCTTAGTTTCCCCCGGAGGAGGGGCATTATGTCTGCCAGGAGCAGGAAACAGCAGGAGAAAATTTGGCCTACGCGACGTGCCCGGTCCCATTGTGATCGGTTTTTCGATTACATTTGGCTTATGCGGCGCACCCATGGTCCAATTGTGATCGGTTTTTCGATTACATTTGGCCTACGCGGCGTTCCCGGTCCCATTGTGATCGGTTTTTCGATTACATTTGGCCTACGCGGCGCTCCCGGTCCAATTGTGATCGGTTTTTCGATTACATTTGGCCTACGCGGCGCGCCCGGTCCAATTGTGATCGGTTTTTCGATTACATTTGGCCTACGCGGCGCACCCGGTCCAATTGTGATCGGTTTTTCGATTACATTCGGCTTACGTGGCGCACCCGGTCCAATTGTGATCGTTCTGTTTTTAGGCGCGCTGCTCATTTTCATGCTGGGGTTGTGCCTTGAAAGACATGTTTGTTTTGGCATACAAAATAGCCTCACCCTCCGCAGCATATCTGCGGTAAAGTGAGGCCAAACTACAACCATTAGCTGATGCTGTCTTATTCCAGACCCGAGATTACGCCATCCTCATCGACCAGCAGGCCTTCTGCTGCGGGCTTGGCGGGGAGACCCGGCATCGTGACCATGTTCCCCGTAATCACTACAGCGAATCCCGCCCCGAGGGACAGGGTGATGTCCCGGACGCCCATAGTGAAGCCTTCCGGTGCGCCGAGCAGCCGGGGCTGATCCGAGAAGGAATACGGGGTTTTGGCCATGCAGACTTGAAGATGGTGCAGACCCAGCCGGTCAATGACAGCAAGACTGCGCTTGGCTGCCGGAGAGAAGGCTACTCCCGCGCCACGGTAGATCTCCGTGACGATGCGGTTGATTTTGGACGGGATATCCAGTTGGTCTTCATACAGCGGCGCATAATTCACAGGCTCTTCCCGTTCCAACAGCTTCATCAGCTCCTTCGCCAGCACCTGTCCGCCCGCGCTTCCCTCCGCCCATACCTTGGATACTGCAGCAGGTACACCCAGCCGCCCGCAGGCTTCCAGCACCTCATTTACTTCAGCAGGAGCATCCCCTTCAAAATGATTCAGCGCCACCAGCACAGGCACACCGAACTTGCGCAGGTTCTCAATATGCCGCACCATATTGGACAATCCGGAGAGCAGCGCCGGACGGTTGCCCTCATACAGCTCCTCCTTGCGGACGCCGCCGTTGTATTTCAGCGACTTCACCGTCACCACCAGGACAGCAGCCGCAGGAGCCAGCCCGGCCTGGCGGCATTTGATGTCCATGAACTTCTCCGCGCCCAGATCTGCGCCGAAGCCTGCCTCCGTCACCACCACATCGCCTAGCTTCAGCGCGTAGCGGGTTCCTATCACACTGCTGCAGCCGTGGGCAATATTGGCGAACGGGCCGCCATGCACAATGACCGGGGTTCCTTCCAGCGTCTGCACCAGATTCGGCTTCACCGCCTCCTTCAGCAGCGCAGTCATCGCCTCCACGGCTCCAATCGCCTGTGCCGTTACAGGCTGGCCCGCATGGTCATACCCGACCAGAATGCGGCTGAGGCGCTGCTTCAGATCCGCAAGATCGCTGCACAGGCAGAGCACAGCCATAATCTCGGAGGCTGTTGTAATCTGGAAGCCGCTCTCCCGCACAGTTCCGTTGCCGTCGCCAATGCCGGTCACGATATTCCGCAGGCTGCGGTCATTCATATCCATAACCCTTTTCCAGACGATCCGCTGCGGATCAAGCCCCAGACTGTTGCCCTGGAACATATGATTGTCGATCATCGCCGAGAGCAGGTTATGCGCTGCGCTCACCGCATGGATATCCCCTGTGAAATGCAGGTTAATCTCATCTGCCGGAACGATCTGCGCCTTGCCGCCTCCGGTCGCTCCGCCCTTCATTCCCAGACAGGGACCGAGCGAAGGTTCACGCAGCGCTGCTACCGTGCGTACACCCGCTGCATTCATCGCTTGGGCGAGCCCGATGGTCGTCAGCGTCTTGCCCTCACCTGCCGGTGTAGGATTCATCGCGGTCACCAGAACCAGCTTGCCGTCCGGTTTGTGCTTCAGCTCTGTCCAGAGCGAGGGCGACAGCTTGCTTTTGTATTTGCCGTACAGTTCCAGATGCTCCTCCTTGATCCCCGCTGCCGATGCTACCTCTGTAATTAACCTCATGCCGTTATGTAACCCTCCTGCCGTTATTATCCTGCATCCTTGCTTCCTGTATGCGATTCATGTAGTCAGGCGAAGCATTTCTCTTCAAAGAATACAGGGTCTCTGAAAAGATTCAAGGATAATTTTCATACATTATAGAAAACTCCCGGACCGGGCGCATCTGCACCACTATCCGGGAGAACACGTATAGCCTGGCTCCAGCCTTCAGAGCGGATGATTTCGACTTCATTAAAGAAGTTGGTCGAGAAAGCCCACTCCTTTAGGGGTGGGTTGAATCTTCTTTAATCAAGGAACATCCTTATGTTGTAAAAATTGTACTAAATGAGCGCGTGTTCTTGTAGTAGTTAAATTGTTTAAATGCTACAATTTAGGTATGAGACAATCCTACAGAAATACCAAAACAACCGTATCATTCATTAACTATCATTTTGTTTTTTTGCCCTAGATACAGACGTAAAGTGCTAGTCGATCAAGTGGTGATTCAGTTTAAGCAAATCGTTATAGAGATATGTGCCGAACAGGATTGGCAGCTACTCGCAATGGAAGTAAGCCTGATCATGTGTATATTTTTCTAAACGTACTGCCCACCGATTCTCCCGCAGAACTTATGGCGAAACTGAAAAGAATCACTTCACTTCCCGGTGCCTCCGTGAACAATTTAAGCACTTGAACCACTTGCCTTCCCTCTGGACTCGTTCCTACTTGGTCAGTACCGCAGGGAACGTTTCAAGCAAAACGATCAAACAATATGTTGAAGAACAAAAAAAGAGGGGGTGAAACCCTGCAAACCGTAACGATTCAAATCCGCATTTTTCCAACCCATCCGTCTGTATTGGTGGATATGGGCAACGAATACATTCGAACCGTCAACGAATTAACGGAGCAAGCCGAACGGTCTGGAACGTTTCCCAAAATAACTTCAAAAACCATTCATGCCAATCTACCCTCTGCCGTAAAGAATCAAGTGATTCGAGACGCCAAAAGCCTATTTCAGCGGTTTAAGAAAACGAAGAAGCGACCTCTTCTCCAAAAGAGATTGTATTACGTTAACAATCAAAATTATACGATTTGGGGCAACCACATTTCTTTTCCAGTGATGCTGGAAAGAAAAGTACAACGTCTGGTGGTTCCTGTGCTTCTTTCGGATCGGGAGCGTGACATGCTTTCGAATGGGAAACTTGGACTTCTGCGAGTGGTTCAAAAATCAGCGAAATGGTTTGTTCAAATTTCAATCGAACGCCCCACTGAGCCAGCCGATGGTCATGAAGTGATGGGGATTGATTTAGGCTTGAAAGTACCTGCTGTTGTCGTAACCTCTAGCGGAAAGACCAAATTTTGTGGAAATGGACGTCAAAACAAGTTTGTTCGCCGTAAGTACCATAGCTATCGCCGCAAATTAGGAAAGCTTAAAAAGCTATCAGCGATCCGCAAACAGAACGACAAGGAAAGTCGTTTTATGAAAGATCAGAATCACAAAATTAGCCGCCAGATCGTAAATATGGCGATTCAAGAAAGGGTATCTGTCATCAAGCTAGAGAAGCTGAAGAATATCCGTAAGACGACAAGAACAAGTCGTAAAAACGCTAAAAATCTGCATCATTGGTCGTTCTATCAGTTGCAAATGTTCATTGGATATAAGGCGGCACTCGCTGGAATCCAAGTGGTTGAAGTGAATCCGGCATACACCTCGCAAACCTGTCCCTCTTGTGGAGAGCGGAACAAAGCAAAGGATCGAACGTATCAGTGCGACTGCGGGTATACAGCACATCGAGATCGGGTCGGTGCCATCAACATCATGCGTCAACCTGTGGCAGATGGTAACAGTCTGCCAGCCTAGATAGCTATACGCTCTGATCTAGGATGGGCGAATGAACTCGCCCTTAACTTAGCAGTAGGGCAAAGCGGAAACGTATGCGCCCGCTAACTAGCTAAGAATCCCGCCCTTTTAAGGGTGTGGAAGTTCAAAGCATGGATTCGATAAGTCCCTTCATGCTCTCCGGTGATTCCTTAGGCTCGACACGGGCCACTACATTGCCGCTGCGGTCCACCAGGAACTTCGTGAAGTTCCACTGGATATCACTGCTCTCGCCGTCACCCGGCTGCTGGCCCTTCAAATATTGAAACAGCAGGCTCGCCTCCGGACCATTCACATCGACCTTGGCGAACACCGGGAACGTAACCCCATAGTTAATCTGGCAAAAGGACTCCGCTTCCTCGCTTGTGCCCGGCTCCTGACCGGCGAACTGGTTGCATGGAAAGCCCAGCACCACCAGCCCCTGGTCCCCGTACTGCTCGTACAGCTTCTGCAAATCTCCGTATTGCGGGGTCAGTCCGCACTTGCTGGCCGTATTGGCGATCAGCAGTACCTTGCCCTCATAGTCCTTGAACGGCACTTCTGTACCCGAAGGCGTCACTCCTGCAAAACTATAAATCGACATCTCTGCTTCGCTTCCTTTCGGCTATATAATTAACCTCTTCATTCTACCCTATTCGCAGCCAAAACCAAATTCCGGCGGCAAAGGCTACGCCCTGCGCTGCAGCCCGCAGGCTTCGGCGATGAGCCTGATGGATTGCAGCTTGTCCTTGAACTCATGGATATGCGAAGAAATCATCAGCTCCCCGCAGCGGTATTCGTCCGCCAGCAGCTGAAGCTGCTCCCTGACTTCAGCAGGCGAGCCTATGACCATCCGCTTCCGGTTATCCGTAATGGTGAAACGGTCGTAAGGGGTATATGTATAGTTCAGTGCAGTCTCTACGGACGGGGTCGGGGAAGAGAGGTTTTCCCGCTCCAGGCTAACCAGTGAGAGATCCATACTGGCAGCCAGCCGGTCTGCTTCGGCCGATGTCTCTGCACAGACGGCGAACACCGCAAGCAGCGGCTTCGGCGATGCAGCAGCCACGGATGGCGCGAAGCTGTCCTGGTACTCATGCACCGCGTCCGCTCCCCCATTCCCGGCAATGAACCGGGCGAAGGCATACCCGGTACCCAGCCGGGCCGAGAACACCGCACTCTCCCGGCTTGAGCCCAGCAGCCAGACTTCCGGCGCTGAGTCCACTGCAGGCGTTGCCCTTAATCCGGCATAACGCTGCGGGGCTGCTCCGCCCTCAAATTCATAGAGATAGGCTATCAGCTCCTGAATCTGCTGCTCGTACCGGTCAACGTCGTCAATAGTCACACGGGTATCCTGTAGTGCTTTGGCGGCCAGGGCACCGCCGCCTGCCGCTCTCCCTATCCCGAGATCGATCCGCCCGGGATAGAGCGCCTCCAGGACGCGAAAATTCTCAGCGACCTTGAACGCACTGTAATGCGGGAGCAGCACCGCTCCCGAGCCGATGCGGATCGCTGAGGTTACCGCAGCGAGATGCGCCATCAGCACTTCCGGGCTGGAGCTGGCGAGGCCCGGCGCAGCATGATGCTCCGCAACCCAGAAGCGGTGATAACCGAGCCGCTCTGCTTCGCGGGCCAGCAGCGCCGTCTGCCGGAGCGCTTCGGCCGGAATGCTTCCCTCCGGCACCGGGGATTGATCGAGAATGCTTAATTTCATATGAGAGCAGCTCCAATGGGTTGGATTTTCGCGGCTTCAGAGATATCTTGGCGTCTTACGGCTATAGGACCTGTATTCGTCACCGAACACCAGACGCAGATGCTCCTCCTCCTGCAGAATCAGCAGATGAATAGCCACAATATTTAACACTAGAATCACCAGCGTCAGCCAGTTCGGATACATCAGATATAACCCGGCGAACATCAGGTCGAAGCCGACAAAAGCGGCGTTCCGGCTGTACTTGTACACTCCGCGCGTCACCAGCCTGGTCGTGGTGGACTTATCAATCCCGACTCTCCAGGAAGTATTCATTGTCGCCATGGCCAGGATGAACACTGCACACCCTATACTAACTATACCCGCACCGATGTAATTCACAACCGGAAGATTATAATGCCGACCAAGCAAATTCACCAAATACGGCTCCGCTACAGACATCAGGAACCAGGCCGCGCCCCACAGGAACGTAGCGATTTTGACAAACCATTCCGTTGATTTAATGGCGGTGAGCTTCTTGCCGCCTTTGCCCAGCACATTGGCCTGGATATTGTTCTTGCTGTAGAGAATTATAAGCTTCAACACATAAGAGGCAAGGAACGCACAGAATACGATCAGGGATAGGAGATTGAGGGTGGTCATTGGGCACTGCTCCTTTGTCGGATGGGTGGGTGAATGAATAGATGAATGGTTAGATACCAATACATATGAATATTTGATCATATATTAAAATGATTATATCCTCCACACCGCCGATGTGTCAAAGGGTACTTGCACAGGAAACAGGCGGCTCCGCAAGGATCACGGAACCGCCTGATTGATTTTCATAGGACGGAATGCAACAATGCTGTTCATGTTATTTTTTCAGGGAGCCATGTTGCTTGTGCTACATCTGTTTACTGTTGCACCATCTTCACCAGCATATGCGCCAGCCGGTGGCGCTCCTCCTTGTTGCCGGCCTTCCACAATTCCAGCAGCAGCTTCTCTTCACTATTGCGGGGCTCCTCATACGCTGCCAGATATCCGGCGATTTTCTCGGCGGCCAGTGCCAGCTGTTCGTCGCTGAGACCGATTTTTTGCGCCAGTTGAATGCGCTTTCCTAAATACACCTTGAAATTCTCGAAGTTGTCCAGAATCATCTCCTTCTGCCCGGGGTCAATCCGGTCCAGCGCCTCCGTTACGCGGTTCATGGTCACACTGCCGTCCTTACTCACCACATGATTATGTTCAGACATCAAGAAACGCCTCCCATTTCATAGTGTGCGGTTTCCCACTACTTAACCAGCGTTCCCGGGGGTGAACCACCGTTCCCGAACGAGTCTCCGCCCGCTTCAGCAGCATGTAAGTGGATAAACGTATCTTATTTTCCCGGTTTCAGAGGATTGGCAGGAAGCAAGTGGAAAAAGAGCAGCTAGTTGGTGGCGTTTGGGTACTTTTGCTGAATATTGATTAATTAAGTGCTCATTATCCAACTGCTGCCGGTGGATGATTCAATTGCGCCGCAGCAGTTGGATGGAATCCACTTATTTCCTGTGACGCGCATCATCAGGACATATTACCCAACATTAGCACACCTTGTAGCATTAGAGTGTACATTACCCGGCATTAGCGCACCTTGTAGCATTAGAGTGTATATTACCCGGCATTAGCGCACCTAGTAGCATCAGAGTGTATACATTACTCATCCTAGCATGCTTCTCTGTAGCTTCAGATTTGCAACCGCTTACTATAGCGCCCATTTAGAGTCACAACACACTTCATTGTGGAGATCCAGCGCTTAATTGCAGTCTGTACAACTAAATCGCCGGACGTGCCTCCAAATCTATGTTTAGCTGTATTTCGTGCAATTAAACTACCTCTATACCTGAATTTTCGCCCATCCGGGCAAGTTTAGTTGTACAGACTACAGTTAGGAGGAAAAAGCCTTCCGTTTCAGCGTTTTTAGTTGCACGGAATACACTTATCCCTGTTTTTTCGCTACGAACGCAGCTTCAAATCTTGCCGCATTTATGGAAGGGCAGATACTGGTGACGAGCTACTCCCGCCCAGACACACAAACGGCCCCGCAAATCGCGGGACCGCCTAATTATAGTGTGGGGTTAATTCGACACCGGGACGGCGTCATAATATTCTTCGAGTGTGATCCCTCTTTCGGCGATGGAAGCGGCAATCTCCTTGCCTACATACCGGACATGCCAAGGCTCGTACTTGTACCCGGTAATGGCCTCCTTGCCCTCAAGGAACCGGATAATATAGCCGTATTCAGCGGCATGGGCGGCAAGCCACTCTGCTTCCTTCGTCCCTGCAAAACAGCTCTCGGCCGCACACTTGCCGTCTCTGCCGGACAGGTCAATGGCCAGTCCCGTCTGATGCTCGCTGTGACCGGGCATCGCGCTGTAGGTCTGGGCTTTCTCCTCGCCGTCTCTGGCGACATAGTTATCGTACAGCCGTCTCTGGGTCGATTCGGAACGGTAGCCGGATACACCGGCCAGATAGACCCCGTCCTCCTTCGCCCCCGCGAACATCTCCTCCAGCGCGGCAGCTGCTTCACGCCGCAGCATGCGCTTCTCAATCTTTTCCGAGAAAATAAAAGGGACATCCGGGTAGACCAGATCAGAAGGCTTATACTGATCAGGCAGGCTGTACTGCTTATTAACCATAACCGTGATGCTCTCCGGCTCGGCTACCACCATCTGCGCATCATTGTTCCCGGAGCTTCCAGGAGCCGGCTGATCCGTAGGCACTGGCGAAGCTTCTGGCGCTGCATCCGGCCCCTCGGCTCCCAGATCTGCACCTGTGTTTATATTGGTTCCATTCTCCGGGGAAGCGGAAGGGGACGTATACTTCCCGATTCCCCAGCCGACCGCAATGACGAAGATGAGTATAATGACAATTTTGGCGGTTTTGGACATGCTGTGTAATCCTCCTAAACGTTGTGTACCCTCGCACTTCTGAATCCGGCAGAATCCGCAGGATCAAAAGCGCAGGTTACTTTCTATATCTCTCTATTTATATTTGTACCCGAATGTTACGGCAGTATCTATATAGACAGGCCTAATATCCAAAAGGTTTCAGTAAATAAATATTACCATAGAGTCAGTTGGCTGTGACGCCAACGGCCCTATGGTAACAAGGATTAGCTATGCATGTAAAGCACCTTTATCTGGAGGAGCCGCGTCCGCCGCGTGAACCGCCGCCGGAGCCGCCGCTGCGCCCGCCGCGCGATGAATTCCCGCCGCTGCTGCGTCCGCCTGAGCTGAAGCCGCCTTTGCCGCCCTTAGAGCCGCCGCGTGAGCCGCCTTTGGGAGCGGAGGCGTTATAGCCGCCCGCATCGTTGCTGCGCGCTACATGCGCCCGGAATTTCGGGCTCGACTTCGCGCCGCCGGGATTATACCCGGCCCCGGAGCCGGCACCTTTCGAAGCGCCGTAGCTGAAGCCCCCGGCTTCTGCGCCCCGGGATACGTTGGTGCTGTAGCCGCTGCTCGGCCCGCCCTGGGCGGCGTTGCCTCTGGCGGCCCCGCCCCGCGCAGCGCCGCCCTTGCCGCCGCGCCCGGCTGCGGCACCCGCACCTACACCCGCAGCATAGCTGCTGGCTGGTGCGCTGTCGCCGCCGCTGGCGAAGGCACCGTAGCCGCCGCCAGGTCTCGGCTTCTTCGCCGCGCCTTGCCCGGCGGAGTCGCCCTTCGGCGCCGCAGCCGCGCTGTACGCGCTGCGCTTGCCGCCTCCGGCCGCGTCCTTCCGGCTGCGGCCGCCGCCTTCAGCAGGCGCGCCCCAGCCGCCTGCGTCTCTGCCGCCGCGTCCGCGCCCGCCCGGACGCCCAGCGGCTTCGCCGCGCGGCGCACCGCCGCTGCGGCCCTGCCCGGCCGCCACGGCCGGCGCGCGCCGCTTCAGGCGCCGCGCTCTGCCGCCCGCGCGGCGAGCCGCCGCCTTGCACCGAGGTGAATTCGCCTACGCCGAATTCATCCTTCTCGTACCGGCGGCGGTCCAGCCGCTGGGAGATGCCGTGCTCGATCAGTTCGAGCCCGGCGCGCTCACGCGGCGAAGCGAACGTGATCGCGAGGCCCTTGCCTCCGGCGCGGCCGGTGCGGCCGATCCGGTGAATATAGCTGTCCGCATCCAGCGGAAGATCATAGTTGAAGATATGGGTGACCCCTTCAACATCCAGACCCCGTGCCGCCACATCCGTAGCCACCAGCAATTGGAGCTTGGCGTCACGGAACCGCTTCATGACGGCTTCACGCTTGCCCTGCGACAGATCGCCGTGCAGCTCGTCACAGTCATACCCGGCCGCCTGCAGCGCCTCGTTCAGCTTGATAGCCCGGCGCTTCGTCCGGCAGAAGATGATCGCCAGGTATGGACGGTCGCGCTCGATCAGGGAGATCAGCGCCTCCTCCTTGTTGCGGTCTGAGCATTCCACCACCTGCTGGCGGATATTGTCCAGAGGAATCGGCGAGCCGCTCTTGATAATGACATCCAGCGGCTCCTTCATATAGTTCGCTGCCAGCCGTTTGATCGGGTCCGGCATCGTCGCGGAGAACAGCATCGTCTGGCGGCGGTAAGGCACAGCCGTAATGATCGTCTCCACATCCTCCAGGAAGCCCATATGCAGCATCTGGTCCGCTTCATCCAGCACCAGCATCTTCACGCCGCTAAGGTCCAGGGTCTCCCGGCGGAGGTGATCCAGCAGCCGTCCCGGCGTACCGATGATCAGATGTCTGCCGCCTTCCAGCTTACGAAGCTGCTTCTCCACATCCTGACCGCCGTAGACCGCCAGAATCTTCACGCCCGTATGACGGGCCAGCTTGCGTGCCTCTTCGGTAATCTGCAGCGCCAGCTCACGCGTCGGAGCCAGAATCAGCGCCTGCGGATAAGCGGCCTCAACCCGGATCTTGTCCATAATCGGCAGCAGAAAAGCCAGCGTCTTCCCCGTTCCCGTCTTCGCACGTGCGATCACATCCAGACCCTGCACCAGCGGCGGAATCGCCTCTTCCTGCACCGGCGTCGGCTTCACGATGCCCTGCCCCTTGAGCAGATCCATCAGCACTTCAGATACTCCTAAATCTTTAAAACCCGGCAATTGCTCCACCTCACTAATTTTCTGAATTTTCAGTTCATCATGTCAGTCCATAACTTATATTCATCCATGTAACGGAGTAATGTACGCAAGGTAAGCAGAGGGCATATCACCCTCAGGCCCTGTATAAGGACGGTACCGTTTCACATTCTTATCGTATCAAATAAAAGCGGAAGCACCCCGTCACCGGAGCCCTTCCGTCCCATAGGCCCGCAAGGCAGCGGTCGAACGTTCGGTTATACGGCGCAGCAGCGATCCACCGGACGTTCAGACGGCACTCCATTTGCGTTCCATTACACTTTAATTGTGGCAAGTTATCTTAATATTGTACTTGATTTTGCAACCTTTGTGTGCATTCGGCGAAGAATAATTATTTATCCGGCCCTCCCGGCTAGAATCTGCCCGATTTGAAGATGGAGAACAGCAGCCACAGAATCATCAGCAGTGCGATGACCGAGCCGATCTCCACAATCGGGAAGTCCCAGAGCAGCGACGGCTCGCCGCGCAGGGAGGAGGCAACAATCAGTCCGGCCATGATGATGCTGAAGGCCAGCAGCACGATACTGAAGGAGAGGCGGTTGCCGATCCGGCTGAACTTATGCTCCAGGTCCTGCAGCTCGGGGACCCCGATCTCCACCTTCAGCTTCCCCTTGCTGATCAGCGAGGAGAGCTGCCGGGCCTGAGCGGGAAGCTCGACCAGACTCTCGGCAAGATCAGCTACCCCGCCCAGCAGCTTGCGCTGCAGGCGGCTTCCGCTGAAGCGCTGCTTGATCAGCCGCCTGCCGAACGGCTCGGCCATCTGCATAATGCTGAAGGCCGGGTCCAGGCTGGCGACCATGCCCTCCAAGGTCAGCATCGTCTTGCCCAGCAGCGCCAGATCCGGCGGAATGACCAGCCGGTGCTTGCGGGCAATGCTGAACAGATCATTCAGCGCCTTGCCGATGCTGACCTGCTTGAACGGGATATCATAATACTGCTCGCGCAGCCGGTCCATATCCTCGTGCAGTGCCATCCGGTCGGCCTCCTCCGGGATCACTCCCAGGCGCAGAATGGCCCGTACCATCGAGTCCGTATTCTTGCGCATGAGTGCAATCACCAGCGCGGACAGACCGTCCTTCATCTCCTCGCTAAGCCGTCCGACCATCCCGAAATCGATCAGGGCCAGCTTCCCGTCCTCCAGCACCATGACATTCCCGGGATGCGGGTCGGCATGAAAGAAGCCATGAATAAAAATCTGGTTCAGCATCATCTCCACAAACTGCTGGGCGATGGTCTTAAGCTTCACGCCCGAGCCCAGCAGTTCGTCCTTGCGGTTCAGCGTAATTCCTTCCATGTATTCCATGGTCAGAATCCTGGTGGAGCTGAAGTCCCAATAGATGGCCGGTATATATACGTTATCTTGAGCAGACAGCTGCCCGGCTATGCGCTCGGCATTGCGCCCTTCCTGGGCATAATCCAGCTCCGCCAGCAGCGCCCGGGAGAATTCCTCAACCATCCGGGCTAATCCGTATTGCTTGGCCCAGTCCATCTTGCGCTCGGCGAGCAGGCTCAGATCCGATAGAATCTCAAGATCCCTGCTCATCGTCCGCATGACGCCTGGACGTTGTATTTTGACCGCTACACTCTGCCCGCCATGCAGCACAGCCCGGTGCACCTGACCGATGGAGGCGGCAGCGAGCGGATTATTCTCAAAGTATTGGAAGACCGCATCGATATTCTGGTCCAGCTCCTGCTCCAGAATATTGCGGGCTGTCTCGGCTGAGAACGGCGGCACATGGTCCTGCAGCTTGACCAGCTCCTGAATAATCGCATCAGGCAGCAGATCGGAGCGCGTGCTGGCAAGCTGGCCCAATTTGACGAAGGTTGGCCCCAGCTCCTCCAGCACCCTGCGGACCCGTTCACCGAGGGTCACACTTTCATGAACCTCCTGTGTGATGATCCTGCGGGGAAGTGACAGAAGATGGTAGAGGCCCAGTTCCTCCACCA
This sequence comes from Paenibacillus sp. FSL M7-0420, assembly GCF_038002345.1. Classification (NCBI taxonomy): domain Bacteria; kingdom Bacillati; phylum Bacillota; class Bacilli; order Caryophanales; family Paenibacillaceae; genus Paenibacillus; species Paenibacillus sp. FSL M7-0420. Next base: position 6,799,649 of record NZ_JBBOCJ010000001.1, read on the forward strand.
TATAGCCGAAGCCATGACGCATAAGCGCCATGGCGATTGCCCGGTAACGTCCGGCATGCCTTATGCGGACAGCCATTTATTCCGTACGCTGTTCCGGCACGGTGGTCTCCTGGGGTGACTTGCCCTCAAGCTCGGCAACACGGCCCTCAAGCTGGGCAATGCGCGACTCCAGCCTGGTGATATCCTCCTGCACAGGTACCTTAAGCTCCTTCAGCACCCGCTGAACCTGCTCCTGCACGGCAGACTTGAACACACCCCGTTCTTCATCTCCGCGCTCGACCAGCCGTTCCACCAGCGCCTTGGATTCCGACGGGGCCAGCTCGCCCCGCTTCACCAGCTCGTCTACGACCTTCTCAACCTTCTCCTTGCTGACAATGGTGAGGCCTACGCCTAATGAGATAGCTTTCTTCAACAGATCACTCATGGTACTTCCCTCCCAAAGATTGCAGTTATGGATAAAGTATACCCCTTCGCCCGCCATTTCACAAAACAACCCCACAAAAGTGGGGCTTAGCTTCGATAAGGCCGATTATTTGCTGATTATCTGGGGATACGCGCCGCCCAGGTGGCTGCCCGCAGAATCAGCTGACGGATCGCCGGATGCCGGAACGACGGCTCATGATGGCCGGGCATCAGATAGACCACCCGTCCCAGGCCATAGCTGTGGCACCAGGCCGCAGGCAGCATCTCCCCGTCCGCTTCGTATTCGAGCAGAATCTGCTTCTCGGTGAACGGATCGAACTCGAACCGGTACGGCTCTTCATCGAGCTGGAAGTCTTCGATGCCTTCGGTAATATCATGCTCCTGCACCTTGAACTGAAGCGGAGTATAGGCCGGATGGCCGGTGAATCTGGCGCCGATCAGCTGGGCCAGCTCATAACGCTTCGCCAGGGATACCCCGGTGTGCAGGACAATCAGACCGCCTCCTCCGCTGACATAGCTCAGCAGACCTGCCGTTTGCTGCGGAGATACGGTTTCATTCCACAATTCATTATATGCGATGCACAGATCATATCCGGACAGATGCTCACTTAGCATCAGCTTCTTGTTCTCCGAGCATTGTACCGTCAGAAGCTCATTCAGAATTTCACTGACCTGCTTGTCCACACCTTGCAACGGGTGAAACCGAGGGTGTGTGTAATCGCCTAACAACAGGCATTTTCTCTTGTCCATAGGTCTCCTCCTCCATATCTCTCTGTATTTGTAGCAGTAACTGTTAATTGAACAGCCGGCTGCTACCGGTTAGCTGCAATATAGCGGCCCAGGGTAACGAACATGCTGCCCATCCGCTCGTGCTCCGGCATGACAATCCGCTTCACGCCTTCTTCCTTCAGGGCCTCCGAGGTCATACGGCCGACAGATACCGCCAGCACCCTCTCTTCAAAAGCCTGCACCAACGCCGCAAGCTGCCCCTGCTTCCGCGCATGCTGTGCCAGGAAGCGGAATTGCGGCGCACTTGTGAACGCCACTGCATCCACCTGTCCTTCGGTGATCTCTGTGAGCAGCAGCTCCAGCGCTCCAGGCTCCGGCTGAGTATACCGGTAAGGCTGCACACAGCTTACGGCTGCGCCCGCCTGCTCCAGCCAGCCGGTCAGCTGCGGGGCAGTCTCCCCATGCAGCTGAAGCATGACCCGCTTGCCCTGCAGATCATAGTCCTGCAGGCCGCGAATCAGTCCGGCAGAGCTGCCGTCATCGTCACGCACGACCGGCTCAAGTCCGCGCTTCTTCAGGGCATTCACTGTCTTATAACCACGGGCAGCAACAGGTGAGCCAGAGAGAACCTCCAGGAAGCGGTCCGCAAGCGCCAGCTTCGCAGCCGTCTCGAACAATGCGTCCAGCCCCATACCGGTAGTCAGAATAGCCAGATCCGGCGGCTGCTCTGTCCAGGCAATCAGCCCCTCACGCAGGGCGGCATCATCCAGAAAGGTTGTCCCTTGAGCGGGACGGTGCAGCGCGGTTCCTCCCATATTCTCTACCAGCTTGGCCATGTCTTCCGCTTTACGCGGACCGGCCAGGGCTACGGTAATGCCCTTTAATTGCTCTGCCATGAACGCTTCTCCCCTTCATCACCCCGTATTGTTGCTTACCAGTATACTTGCAAAGTGAGGTAAAAGAAAAGACCAGACCGCATATTCGGCCTCATGAATTCTGCTGTTCCCCAGGGAGGCTCTCCCCCGGCTTGACCGCTTCCGGCGCGGCAGGAGCCTGGTTTCCCGGGTACAGCTTGAAGCGTCCGACCAGCTGCTGCAATTCATCGGCTTGTCGGCTCAGGTCGGCGGTGGAAGAGGCGATCTCTTCCACCGAGGCAAGCTGCTGCTGGGCTGCTGCCGAGATCGTCTCGGTGCTGCCTGCCGCAGCCTCGGTAATGCCGCGGATCTCGCTAATAGCCTGATCCAGACTATCTGCTTCTGCAGTCAGGGTCTGAACGCCTTCGTTCATTCCGCCTATAGTCTCCGCGGCCCCCTTAATCGCCCTGCGGATACGCGAGAACGAACGTCCTGTTGTATCCACAGCCATAATGCCGTCCATCACCTTGGTCTTCGCATCCTCCATGCTTGCCGTAGCCCGGAGCATCTCTGAATGGATAGAGGCAACCTGCTCGGAGATCAGGCTTGCCGACTTTCCGGATTCTTCCGCCAGCTTGCGGACCTCCGAGGCTACCACAGCGAACCCGCGACCCTGTTCACCGGCTCTGGCCGCTTCTATGGACGCATTCAGCGCCAGCAGGTTCGTCTGCCGCGAGATTCCCGAGATCACGCCGGTAATCCCCTGGATCTGCCCGACCCGCTCACTCAGCTGATCGATGACGGTACCCATTTCCTCCACGGTCTCATGAATACCGTTGATTTTGTCGACTACGCTGATGACCGAATCATTGCCCTCCGAAGCCGACAGCGAGGTCTTGTCCATCATTACCGACACCTGCTTCATGAACTCCGAGATATGGGCTACCTCGGTTGTGGTGGCAGCCGTGCTTGCCATTCCTTTATGTACACTGTTTACCTGCTGCTGCGTGCCGGCTGCCACCTCCTGGATGGCCACTGTAACATGCTCTATAGCTTTGGTCGTCTGCTCTGCCCCTGCGCTCAGCTGCTCAGCGGAGAAAGAGACATTATCCGTCATGGTCTGCACCCCGATAATCATCTGCCGCAGATTCTCCACCATCAGGCGGAAATTTCCGGCCAGCAGGCCGATCTCATCCCCCCGGAATTCCCCGATATCCTGCGACAGGTCACCGCCGGCAATCCGCTCGGTTGCCTTACGCAGGCGGATCAGCGGCTTTAGAATCGACGCAATGTTGAAATAGATCAGCACCAGCGCCAGCAGCACGGATACAGAGATGACCAGCCAGACCGTCTCGCGGATGCCGCTGGTTGCCTGCGTAATCTCATTCAAGCTGATGGTGCCTCCGATTCGCCAGCCCGTCAGCTCATTCACCATGAAGGTCATCTTCTTGGGTGCATCCTTATATACATAATCGAAGCTTCCGCTCTCACTCCCGAACATCTGCTTCACGAACTCAAGCGAGGATTCCGCGCCAATCGCTTCTGTGGGATGAACCAGGAATTTCTTGCTGCTGTCGATAATCAGAATATAGCCCTCCTGACCGACCTTGATATCCGTCATACCGGCAAGCGAGGACAGATTCAGATCAAGACTGACAACACCATTGCCATCCGCGAGCACCGCCGATACCGCAATGGCGCTCTCTCCATTCACTGTCTGAAATACCGGGGAGATTACAGTGCCGCTGCCATGCTTAAGCGCGTTGATATAGGTATTCTCCTTGCGCGGATCATAGCCTTCCGGCAGCTCCAGCTCTGCCGCACGGATGCTCTTGCCTTTGCTGGTTCCGGCATAAATATCAAGCACATCGGGATGCAGTGCGGCATACTCCCGCAATCTGTTCTCCAGTGCAGGCGCCGCCAGTCCGGCCGCCTCGTTATTAATGGAATCTGCCGGAAGCTGTCCGGCGAAATAGAGAATATCATCTATTTTCGACTGGATATTGGAACTTATGATCTCATTCACTGCAATTACGCTTTCCTGGGCATTATTGGTAAGCTGCTTCTCAACGTTGCTGCTGGCTGATTGATAGGTTAACCAGCCTATAATGATGCTCGGTGCCAGCAGGACAAGCAGATAGGTAATAATCAGCTTCGTACGGATGTTCAGACGCACCTTTTTATTCATATGATGGACTCACTCTCTCTTTCCTTATAGGTCTTAAGAAGGATTATTTCCCGGATCCTATATATAATTAAATACCAGCCCCCGAATCCCTCTTTTTTCTGGAAACTTATGATTATTTCCCTATGTTTATTGATAATTTTTATATCAGCACAGCAAAAAGACCGTTTCCATGAAAACGGTCTTTTGTTATATTCCGTTACTAAGCGAGCCAGCATACCTCATACAAACGTCCTAGTTCTGGCGTGAATTTCTGCTCTGGCAGGCCGGGCAGATGCCTCCGAATACCACATGCGTATGAGTGATCGAATAGCCTGTATCTGCTGCCACCGAGTCGCTCCACTCCTGCGGAACCTGGCTCATCACTTCATCCACAGCACCGCAGATTTCACAGACAATATGCTGGTGGTCGTCCAGGCGCGCATCATACCGGCTGGCCGCCTCGCCCAGCTTCAGCTCGCGGATCATCTGCTTATCTGTAAGGTAGCGCAGGGAATTGTAGACCGTTCCATAAGCGAGGTTATGCCCCTGCTCAACCAGCCGGTTCATGACTTCCGCAGCGGTAGGGTGATCATGGGAATTGCGGACGATATCATACACGGCTTGACGCTGAGAGGTCAGGTTCAGGGTTCTCATCTTTTATCATCCTCTAATTTGTTTTTAGATCAAGTATAAGTCCTGATGCCGGAAGCGTCAATCCTGCGGCCCTATTTGATCATGCCCGAGTATTTAACGTCCACTTTGGCATTCACGCGGAAGTCGAGACGGGGATATAGACTCTCCCATACCCTCATTTCCGTGTCGTTATTCCAGTGCCTCGCCCCGTAATGCAGCCCCCAGCCCAGCGGGTCCATGCCGCTGTCCCGGATCTTGACCAGCAGCGCCTTAACCGCAGCGCTCAGCTCTGCTGCACCGGCCTCTCCAATCTTTGTCAGCATATGGTGGGTAATCATCTCCTCCGTACTGTTCTCCTCCAGGATCGCACGAATCTTAATGGTATAGCGGATGTAAGGCTCACCTTCCCGGGGAACAACAATCTTATAGCCGGAGGAGGAGCTCTCGGTGTAGTATTCATACATTCCGCTGCCTATATGGGCGGGGAAGTTCGTCCGCAGATTGGAGCGGGACAGCAGATTGAGCAGCCTGGTCTCATCGGGTGAGAGGACGAGCCGGATTTTATTTTTATCCAGCAGAGCGATCTTGTTAATCAGGAACTGTTCCTTCCCCTGCGCTTCAATGACCGGCAGTATGGGGTCAATGCCATTCTCATAAATACTTCTCATAAGCTGATAGGAGTACACGCTTGAGATAAAAGGCGACTCTGTTCCCTGCCCACTCATAGCCAGGATCAGCGAGTTCGACGGAATGCGCTCGGCGGGCGGCTTAACCCTCAGCACCTCCAGCGCCCCCGGCCTGCCCACGGCGAAATTAAGAATCAGCTGGATGTCTCTGCGCCGGACTGCCCAGTCCGTTACATGCCGGATATCGCCCGCGGCCAGCCCTTCCCCCAGAATCACCGATTTGCAGTGCACATAGTCGAGCTCCTTCTCCACCTTGGACTTCATTCTGCGCAGTGCTTCAGAGATGCTATCCGATTCTTCGGTCAGGATCTGCATCTTCTCGTCAATCTTCGTGACATCCCCTTGCGGAATCGCCAGCTTCAGGCTGACCTTGAACGTTCCTTCCTTCCGGCCGGGATCAATGCCAATAGCAACCACAAATATTCTCCGGTCAATATCCTTGAAATTGCAGCCTGTAAGGACCAGGGTCATGGTTGCGGACAGCAGCATCACCAGCAGAGTCCCGATTACTCCCGCTCTCACACTCTTCGCCTCCTTACCATCCAGTAGCACCAGAATAACAGCAGGATCAGCAGCAGCTCCCCGTACCAGCGGATATGCAGCAGGAATACCCCGAGCATATTAAGGTCGTACTGGTCTATGCGCATCATGAGCATGGTGCCCGCTGCAAAAACCGCCATAATGACGATCTCCTGCCGCAGTCTCGTCTTAGGTCTGCCGGAGGCGGAGGGGAGCTGGCTGAGGAGCAGCTCTTTGCCGACATGCCACTGGATAATGGCACTGACGAGCGCCAGTGTGCTGTAAGCAAAATAAAAAAGATAGAGCATGCGCTCAATCAAAAACGACTCAATCCGGATGCTGTCCGCTGTAGTGAACCAGGTGTACACATGCCGCTCGACACCGACGGTTCCGTGATATCCGATGGGCACATAAAACGTGATGGCCAGCACGAGCAGCCCCTCCAGACTCAGAATCCAGATATGCCTCAGCTTCAAGCCATGAAAGACCCGGTTGAAGACCGCCATATTAATGTAGCCGCTGAATGTAAAGGTCGCTGCCGCAAGGCTGTTCCAGTCGGGAGGATGCAGGGCATGTGTCATGATCTGCAGTACGGCGTCCCAGCTAAAGTCCGGGTTCACCACCGCCTTGACTGTCGTGTACAGAATTAAGGGGAGCGTGATGGCCAGTGTAATTTCCAGTCCATAGAGCAGGGACAGCGAGTCTATTCTGGCACACAGACAGGTCAATATCAGGAACCCGAGCAAGACTGCCATCGGGCCGGTGTCCGGGCTGATGAACCGGAGGGTAATGTCCACAAAGGACAGAAGAATCAGCGCCCCGGCCAGATACCAGAGAACCGCATATACGACAATCAGCGGGGAGGACAGCAGCCTCGGCATCACTGAACCGAAGATCTCCGGCAGTCCCTTCCCCGGAAATTTACGGATGACTCTGGTGAACAGGTAGATGAACAGCGTGCCCGTACCCACCGCAACCAGAATGGAGGACTGCGCACCGTCGAAGCGGGCATCCAGCAGCTCCCGAGGGGCGAAGTTAATGATATTGATCAGAGAGTTCATGAGAAACAGACAGTAGAAATAGCGGCTGTTGGCCATTAGGAGCCCCCGCTTTTCTTCTTCAGTGACGCTCCCAGCGCATCAAGGACGAACATCTTGAAATACGGCTGGCCGAAGCTGCGCTGGCTGCATAAGTACAGCGTGAAGCCCACCAGGCAGATCACGACACCGACAAGCCCGAGCACAGCTGCTGCAATGACAAAGAAATACTTCAGCACACGGATGGAGAAGCTCATCATATTCAGCGGAACCAGGAAATTGGATATCGCCACTACGGAGACGAGAATAATCATAATGTTACCGATCAGCCCCGCCGCTGTAGCAGCTTGCCCCAGGATCAGACCGCCGACCGTGGTCGCTGTAGGACCGATGGCTCTGGGCAGACGCAAGCTAGCCTCCGTCAGGAACTCCATCATGATCATCATCAGAATCACCTCGACAAAAGAAGGGTAAGGCACCGTAGCGCGGCTTCCCCCGATCAGCAGGGCGATCTGCACCCGCACAATCTCCGGATTGTATGAGGTGAAGGCAATGTACAAGGCCGGCAGCCATAACGTCATGGCCACGCCCAGAATGCGCAGCAGCTTCAGGAAGCGGCCGACGAAGGGCAGATGGATTTTGTCATCCATGGCAGTGAAGAAATCATTGAATATCGACGGAAGCACAATCGCATACCCGGTCGTATCCAGCAGGATCGCCACCTTGCCCTCTGCCAGATTGAATACCACCCGGTCGGGGCGCTCGGTTACTATGGTCTTGGGAAAAATGCGCAGCTTGTCGCTGCTGATATATTTCTCCAGTTCACCGGCGGCCTGCAGAATGTCGAGCTTCAGCGAGTCCAGCTTCTCTTTTAACTCGGCCAGAACCTGGGGATTCACCCGGCTCTCGTCGTAGAGGATCGCCACCTTGGTCTTGGACACATTGCCGATAATGGTAAATTCCATCTTGAGCGCAGAGGACAGATAACGCCGCCGGACCAGATTGAGGTTCACCGCCAGACTCTCCCCCAGCGCATCGGAGGGGCCTTGGCTGATGCTCTCCGTAATCGTCTCCTTGATACTGCTGGCCTCCGCCCGGAGGACATCGAAGCAGCAGAGCTTGCCCTCCCGCCCAATACAGGCATAGCCGCTGAGCAGAAGATCCAGAGCACGCTGCCCGTCTGTCACCTCTTCACTGCCGGGATAATCGGCCACATAGCTGTAGTAGGCTGCGGGATGGCCCATCTCGTAGAACGGAGCAATAATATTGCGGCTGATGACCTGTCCGTCTGTCACACTTTTGATATAGAGCAGGCTGACCTGTCCCGCCGGAATCGTCAAGACCTTATCTTCAAGATCGGCGAACCCGTTTAGCTGACCTCTGATCCAGTCGAGCGAGGCTGCCTGCTTATGCTGTTGTCCCGACATAGGTCCGTCCCTGCCCCTCTCCGCCCGCTGCCCGGTGAATTTCTTCTTAGGTTGGCACTTTCTGGCGGTTTTCATGCACCTGCCGGGGGAGCGGGGCGTTTCTTTTCACGGAAGAGTGGTAATAAATGAAATGGATCATCACTTAGGAGGGACTAGACTATGAGCACACAGGAACCCCGTTCGCAAGGTCTTCCGCAATTTCCGGAATCGTTATGGATAGGCAGTACAGGTCTGCCGTCTTTTCCGGTGCTTGCGGAAGATCATGTCACAGACGTAGCTATTGTAGGGGCAGGAATTACCGGGATTACTACCGCTTATCTGCTGTCCAAGGCCGGATATAAGGTCACCCTGCTTGAAGCCGGACAGATTCTCGGCGGGGCCACCGGCTATACCAGCGCCAAAATCTCCGCCCAGCACGGCATGATCTATAATGATCTGCTGAAGCATTTCGGCGGGGAGCAGGCCCGGATGTATTATCAGTCGAACAGCGAGGCCATGGAGTGGATGATTGCCACAGCGGAGGAGCTGGACCTGTCCTGCGGGATGAAGCGGGAAGCGGCCTACCTGTATGCGGATCAAGGTGACGAGAAGACGCTGAAGGCGCTGAATAAGGAATTCGAGGCTTATGGCAAGCTGGGACTGCCCGGAGAGTGGCTGGATCAGGTGCCGCTGCCGCTGGGCGCGGGCGGGGCCATCCGGATGCCGGATCAGGCCCGTTTTCACCCGCTGGAGTACCTGAAGGGACTGCTGCAGGCGGTTCTGGACAGGGGCGGCACTGTATTTGAGCACACGATGATCGGAGAGAAGGTCGATACGGACGGACAGATAACCCTGCATACCGAGGGAGAGAAGCTCCAGATCCGCTGCCGCCATGCCGTGTCGGCTTCCCACTTCCCCTTCTATGACGGCGGGTCTCTCTACTTCTCGCGGCTGCATGCGGAACGCTCCTACTGTCTGGCGTTCGAGCCGGAGACGGATTATGAGGGCGGCATGTATCTGAGTGCCGGTGAACCTACCCGTTCGCTGCGGGCAGTGGAATGGGGAGACCGGAAGCTGGTCATCGCCGGCGGGGAGAACCACAAGACGGGTCAAGGCATTTGTACGTTCGGCCATTATGAGAATCTGGAGCGGTTCGCCGGGGAGCTGCTGGGCATCCGCAGTATTCCGTTCCGCTGGTCCACCCAGGATCTGCTCACACTGGACCGGGTTCCTTACATCGGCAAGCGCGCCGGGGACGAGGAGATCTATATCGCCACCGGCTTCGGGAAATGGGGCATGACGAACGGAACCGTGGCTGCCCGCCTGATCGCAGACGGCATTCTGGGAAGCAGTAACCCCTACACCGGGTTATATGATCCCTCACGCTTCAAGGCGGTGCCCGCGATCAAGAACTTCATCGTGCAGAACTTCTCGGTCGCCAAGGAGCTGGTGGCTGGCAAAGTGGAGATTGTACACACCAAGACGAAGGATCTGGAGCCGGATCAGGGTGCAGTCGTCTTCCATGACGGCAAACGCGTAGGTGCCTACCGCGACCCTGAGGGCCAATTGCATCTCGTTGACAGAACCTGCACTCATCTGGGCTGTGAATGCGAGTGGAATGACGCCGAGCGCTCCTGGGATTGCCCGTGTCACGGCTCCCGCTTCTCCTACGAAGGCGATGTGCTTGAAGGTCCGGCGACCGTGCCGCTTAAGACGATCACGCCGGAAGGCTAAAGCGGGATGACCGGGCGCTGCGGGACATTAGCGGCACAAGTGGTACAGGGGGACTGGCGGCCTGCACTGCCGGAGCTGCGGCTCCGGCGTGATTGTGCCCGGCCGCTCAGGTATAATAGACAGTATCTTCTAGAATTACCCATCATTCTATATATAAGGAGCGTGACGACAGGTTATGGATTTGAGAGGAACCAGTATTGTCATTACAGGTGCAGGCAAGGGAATCGGCAAGGCGCTCGCTATGGCGCTGGCTAAGGAAGGCGCCAACCTGGGGCTGATCTCCAGAACCTCGGCGGATCTGGAGGCGCTGAAGGCGGCGCTGACCGAGGTGTACGACATCAAGGTCAGTATCGCCGTAGCCGATATTGCAGTACGTGAAGAAGCAGAGCGGGCGGTAGTAGCGCTACAGAAGGATCTCGGCCCCTTCGACGCGCTTATTAACAACGCCGGGATCGCCCAGTTCGGCACGTTCCTGGAGATGGACCCGGCAGACTGGGAACGGCATATGCAGATCAACCTGTTCGGGGCCTATTATGTGACACGTGCGGCACTGCCTGCGATGATCGAGCGTTCAAGCGGCAATATCATCAACATCTCCTCCACCGCAGGGGAACGCGGCTTCGCCGCAGGCTCGGCCTACTGTGCTTCCAAGTTTGCTCTTATGGGCATGACGGAGTCACTGGCGATGGAGGTACGCAAGCATAATATCCGTGTCGTGGCGCTGACCCCAAGCACAGTGAATACAGGCCTCGCTACCGGCGCGGGTCTTAAGATCGGGGACGAGGACCGGATGATGCAGCCGGAGGACGTTGCCGAGCTGACGCTCGCTGCGCTTAAGCTGCCTGACCGTGTCTTCCTGAAGACGGCAGGCATCTGGACCACCAATCCGCAATAATGGAGGCGGAAATTACGCAAAGCTCTACAAGGAGGACTTGGCATGCTGGTAGTTACTAATACGATTAAGATCAAGGAAGGGCATGGTGAAGCGCTGGCCTCACGATTCAGCGCAGATAACGGGGTGCAGAGCATCCCCGGCTTCATCCGCATGGAGGTGTGGCGCGGCGCTCCCAAGGAAGGCATAGAGGAGCTGAAGATCAGCACCGTCTGGGAGAATGAGGAAGCGCTGAACGGCTGGACCTCAAGCCCCGCCTTCCGGGACTCGCACCGCGGTGCCGGCCGGAACGAAGCCATTGTCGGCTCCTCGCTCGACAAGTACGAGCTGGTGCACAGCCGCACTCCGGACGTTCAGGCTGAATAGTAGCACATCAGATCTAAACATGTTGAGAATTACTTTAACTAATGGCTTGCTGAGGGGTTACCTCACCCCGATTAGGTGCAAGGGGTAGGCTTAATTGCAATTCGTACAACTAAATCGTCCGATACGCTGCCAAATCTCCGTTTAGATGTAGTACGTGCAATTAAAATGCCCCTAAACCTGGATTTTCGCCCATCCGGGCAAATTTAGTTGTACAGACTACACTTAGAAGAGGAAGTCCACCCGTTTCCCTGTTTTTAGTTGCACAGAATACACTTATCCCTGTTTTTTCACTACGAAGGCAGCTTCGTACCTTACTGCTTTTATGGAATGAACTCACTTGTTTAATTCTGATGATCTACTAGCTTCGTACAAAAGAAGCGCTTCTCCCTTTAATAGAGATTTGCTGGCAAAAGCAAAAAAATCGCTCCTTTCGGGATGGTTGATGGATCTTCCATTTACCCGAAAGGGCGATTTCTTTGTTGTTTTTTCAGAAAATTGCTGAACTAACCACTTCTTACCGCTGTGTATCCGAAGCAGAGGCTTCGCTTATCTCCTGATGCTTGCCGGGCCAGAAGGCCAGACGGCCGAAGAGAACAGTGATAGCCGGTACCAGGAACGGACGGACCACGAAGGTATCCAGCAGGACACCGATCGCAGTGATGATGCCGAACTGGACCAGTACCTGAATCGGAAGACTTGCCAGAACGGCGAATGTACCGGCCAGGATAAGTCCGGCGGAGGTAATAACCGAGCCGGTCTCATTCACACCTTCTGCAATCGCCTGCTTCAGCGGCTTATGCTTACGTTTTTTCCAGATATTCGAGATCATGAAGATGTTGTAATCCTCCCCGAGCGCTACCAGGAAGACGAAGGAATATAGCGGAATGGACCCTTGAATCGCATCTGCTCCGAGTACATAATGAATGATGATCCAGCCCAGGCCCAGTGCCGAGAAGAACGATAGAATTACTGTCCCCACCAGATATACTGTGGCTACGACAGATCTGAGATAGACCAGCAGCAGCACCGTAATCAGGCCGATAACAACCGGGATGATCAGATCGGTGTCACGTTCTCCAAGCTCCTTGGTATCGTGCTGGGTAGCGGTCTGGCCGCTAATCCATACCTTATCCTGCGCGTTCTCAATCCCTGATTCCGTCAGGGCCGACTCAACCGTAGCCTGAAGTGCCGGGATGTGGTCCATCGCCTCAATCGAATACGGATTGTCCTTGAACTCAATATCATAGGCGGTAATCTTCGGGTTAACGGCCCCTTGCTGCGGGTCTGAGACCACATCCACGTAGGACAGGCTGCTCAGCACCGATTTCAGGTCTTCTCCGCCGGATAACCCTTCCGTATCGACCATCAGCTTGGCGGGTGCCAGCTCACCGGGGGAGAATTGCTTGCCGATCAGGTCGAAGCCTTCCCGCGACTCCATAGTCTTCGGGAACGACGACAGAATATCATAGGTGAACTTGATTCCGCTGGAGAATGAGGCCAGCACTCCCAGAAGTATTACAGTAATTCCGACAATGGCCCACGGGCGGGATACCACCAGGTACCCGATTCCCTTACGGCGGGCAGGCTGCGGCTGCGGGACCGGTCTGCCCTTGGCCTTGGCCCGCTCTGCTTCCATCTGCGGCGTGCGCGGCACGAACGGGAAGAAGGAGGTCCGTCCGAAGATCGCCAGCAAGGCCGGAACCAGGGTCAGACTGGCTACCCCCATAATCAGAATCGAGACGCTGAACGGCACTGCAAACCGGTGGTACGCGCCGTATTTGGCCAGCAGCAGAGCGAAGAGGGCCAGCACCACGGTGAAGCCGCTCATCGCAATCGCCCCGGAGGAGTGGGAAATGGCGCTCAGCAGTGCGCGCCCCTTATTCTCCTCCACCTTCAGCATCTGACGGAAGCGCGAGATCAGGAACAGGCAATAGTCTGTCCCTGCCCCGAAGAGCAGCACAGTCATTATCGAGACTGCCTGCGAATCCACCGTAATCCAGCCTTCCCTGGCCATCAGGCCAAGCACCGGGCTGGTTACGCCATAAGCGAAGCCTACAGCGACCAGCGGAATCAGCGCCAGAATCGGCGAACGGTAGATCAGCAGCAGGAAGACCAGCACCAGAATGACGGTGGCAATCAGCAGCGACACGTCGGCATTCTTGAACAGCCCTGTAGCATCTACCGAGATTCCGACCGGGCCGGATACGCGCAGGCTTAAGTCTCCGCTGTCCGGCTTGGCGGCAGACGGGTCAGTCCCCGTCTCCGTCCGCACCAGCTCCTTCAGGCTCTTCAGCGACTCTCCCAGCTGGTCGCTGTCCGCCGTCTTGTCGAACAGCACCGGGGTAACGAGCGTGCTCCGGTCCTCCGACAAGGACGCCTGCAGCGCCTGCGGCGGCAGCTTGCCCAGCGGCGGAACGAAGTTCTGATGCATAAGAGGCTGCTGCTCCAGCTTGCTGTATACTGCTGTTATATGTACGAGATCCTCCTCCGGGATGCCTCCGTCACGATGCCAAACGAGCAGTGCCGGCACTCCGCTTCCGGCCGGAAATTCTCTCTCGGCAACGACCGATGCCCGCACCGATTGTGAATCCTCAGGCAGATTGGAGGCATTGTTAGCAACCTGTGAATTCACTGAAGGCCATAGCATCGTAAGCACCCCGACCAGTGCAACCCACACCAGCAGAGTAATCCATTTGGTCTTGCTCCCTGCTACCCATTTTCCGTAGCCCGACATACCTTTCATCCTCTCTCCTATCCGTCCGCCCAAAAAATGAGCCGCGGGTCATTTTGATATCCTTATCATATATACCCCGAAAATTTTAAGCAAATCTTTTTTCTGAAATGTTGTAAAACTAGAGTGATCACTGCCGCTGTGCCCCCTGGAATGCCTGAACTTATGCCGTGGACGCAGGGGGGCCCGGACTCTTTTTCTAGTATAATCTGGAAAATACTATATAATACACAGGCGTCTAAAGACTATGACTTGAATCTGCACACGGAAATCTTGCAGTTATTGCAACTTTCGCTTACAGATAACCTGATATTTGGAGGATTGCTGCACGAAATGCAGGAATTTTCATTGGCAGCCTATGGATGGAGGAGGAATGCTGCCTTCTGTACAACAATTTAAGATTAAGGCCAATTGGACGCGGGGAAAGTTGTATTTTATGCAGGAAAAGGCTGGGCTTTTGGATGAGTTGCAAAAAAGCGTTCATACAGAGAATGTCCGAAGACGCTCTGCATGAACGCTAGGTGATGCCTGGCTGTGACCTACAGCCGGTTATATTCAGGTAACTATTCCATTCAGATCAGAGATCAGCCTGCATCCGGCAGGTCATCCCCGGAGAACTGGCTGTTATAGAGATCGGCATAGAAGCCGCCCGCTTCCAGCAGTTCCACATGGGTGCCCTTCTCAATTACGCTACCCTGGTTCATCACCAGGATCAGATCGGCATCCTTGATGGTGGACAGGCGGTGAGCGATCACGAAGCTGGTTCTGCCGTGCATCAGCGTGTTCATCGCCTTCTGGATCTGCACCTCTGTCCGCGTATCTACGCTGCTGGTTGCTTCATCCAGAATAAGGATGGACGGATCGGCCAGAATCGCCCGGGCGATGGTCAGCAGCTGCTTTTGACCCTGGGAGATGTTCGAGGCCTCTTCATTCAGAATCGTGTCATACCCGAGCGGCAGCGTACGGATAAAGTGATCGGCATGCGCAGCCTTGGCTGCCCGCACCACATCAGCCTCCGAAGCCCCTTCCCGGCCGTAAGCGATATTATCGCGGATAGTCCCGTTGAACAGCCAGGTATCCTGAAGCACCATACCGAATTTGCTGCGCAGCTCGCTGCGCTTCATATCGGTGATATTCACACCGTCGATCACAATCTCCCCGCCGCTGATCTCATAGAAGCGCATGAGCAGGTTGATCAGCGTGGTTTTGCCGGCCCCGGTTGGCCCTACAATCGCAATGGTCTGTCCCGGACTGACCTCGATGTTCATGTCTTCAATCAGGAGTTCACCCGGCTTGTATCCGAACTGCACGTGACGGAATTCCACAGAGCCCTCTTCTGCAGCTGCTGAACGTTTCGCCAGTGTAGCCGCCACTTCAGGGACTTCCTCTTCCTCATCCAGCAGTTCAAATACACGTTCTGCCGAAGCGATGGTGGACTGAATGATGTTGGCAATATTGGCAGTCTGCGTAATCGGCATGGTGAACTGGCGCGAATACTGGATGAATGCCTGGATGTCACCGACGTCGATCGCTTTTTTGGTCACGAAGATCCCGCCGACCACACAGACCAGCACATACCCCAGGTTCCCGATGAACATCATCAGCGGCATAATAATCCCGGAGATGAACTGGGAGCGCCAGCCGGAGTTATACAGCTCCTCATTGATGGCATTGAAGTCCTTCAGGGAATTCTTCTCCCGTCCAAAAGCCTTGATGATCCGGTGCCCGGTATACATCTCCTCCACATGACCATTCAGCTGGCCCAGCGATTTCTGCTGTCCGACGAAATAGGTCTGGGAGCGCTTGGTGATCAGCATAATCACCACGAAGCTCAGCGGCAGCGTTACGATCGTAATCAGGGTCAGCCACGGGCTGATCGTCAGCATCATCACAATAACCCCGACAATCGTCACAATGGAGGTGATCAGCTGGGTCAAGCTCTGCTGCAGAGTGGTGCTGATGTTGTCCACATCATTGGTCGCCCGGCTGAGCGTCTCCCCGTGGGTCCGGGAATCAAAGTATTTCAGCGGCAGCCGCTCCAGCTTGCTGTTGATCTGCTCGCGCATATCGTAGACAACCTTCTGCGCCACACCGGCCATGACATACTGCTGGATATAACTGAACAGCGCGCTGAACAGATACAGGCCTGCCAGCAGGATCAGAATATCATTCACATAGCCAAAATCAATCTTTGCCCCAGGTACATCCATCATCTTGCCATAAGCGCCTTCGAACAGCTTGGTCGTTGCCTTACCCATCACCTTAGGGCTGAAAATACTGAATACGGTACTGGCAATCGCCATTACGAATACGATAATCAGCTGTACCTGGCGCGGGCGCAAATACCGGACCAGGCGGCGCAGGGTGCCCTTGAAATCCTTCGCCTTCTCGGGAGGCATACCCATGCCGGGTCCGCCCGGGCCGGGGCCGAATCCGCCGTGTCTGCGGGCGGGCGGCTTCATTGCTTTGTTCTGCTCACTCATGCTATTTCCTCCTCTGACAGCTGCGAGGATACAATCTCGCGGTACACCTCATTGTTGTCCAGCAGCTCGCGGTGCGTACCCATACCGACAATTTGACCTTCATCCAGTACGATAATCCGGTCTGCATCCATTACCGTGCTTACCCGCTGTGCGACGATAAGGACCGTAGATTCCGTAGTCTCCTCCTTGAGCGCGGCACGCAGCTTGGCATCGGTCTTGAAGTCCAGCGCGGAGAAGCTGTCATCGAACAGATATACCTCCGGCTTGCGGACGAGGGCACGGGCTATCGACAGACGCTGCTTCTGGCCGCCGGAGACGTTACCGCCCCCCTGGGAGATGCTTGAATCGAAGCCTTCCTTCATCGCTGTGACAAAATCATAGGCCTGTGCCACCTTGGCGGCATGAAGAATCTCCTCCTCGGTTGCATCCTCTTTGCCGTACCGGATATTCTCGTTGATGGTACCGGTGAACAGCACGGCTTTTTGCGGAATATAACCAATCTTGCTCCGCAATTCCTCCTGCGTCATCTGGCGCACATCCACACCGTCCACACTTACCGTACCTTCTATGGCATCATAGAATCTCGGAATCATGTTCAGCAGCGTGGACTTGCCTGACCCGGTTCCGCCGATAATGGCGGTAATCTCACCGGGGCGCGCACTGAAGGTAATTCCCGACAAGGCTGCCTGCTCTGCACCCGGATAAGCGAAGGATACATTGTCGAACTCCACATACCCGTGCAATCCGTCACGGCCGTCCTCCTGTGTAGCTGTAGCCGTAGTCTTCAGTTCTGCAGAGGTAGGGTCCTTAATCTCTGGCTGCATATCCAGCACTTCATTAATGCGCAGCGCTGAGGCAGAAGCTCTTGGAATCAGCACGAACATCATCGACACCATGATCAGCGAGAACATAATCTGCATGGCATACTGAATGAATGCCATCAAGGAGCCAACCTTCAGATCCCCGTCGCCAATGCGGATTCCGCCGTAATACAGAATGGCAATCATCGAGAAGTTCATGACGATCATCATCAGCGGCATCAGGCCCGCCATCACCTTATTGACTTTGATTGCAGTATCCGTAAGATCTGCGTTGGCCGCACTGAACCGTCTGTTCTCATGCTCAATCCGGTTGAAGGAGCGGATGACGCGGATACCGGTCAGATGCTCGCGCAGCACCAGATTTAATTTGTCCAGCTTGATCTGGATCGCCTTAAACAGCGGCAGACCCTTCATTCCGATGAAAAATATCGCTCCGACCAGCAGCGGAATCACCACTACAAAGATCAGCGAGAGCTTGGCGTCCTCCGACACCGCCATAATAATCCCGCCGATCATCATCATCGGAGCACCGACCATCATGCGGAGCATCATAGTCAGTACCGTCTGAACCTGTGTAATATCATTAGTGGTACGTGTAATCAATGAGGCCGTGCCCAGCTTGTCGAATTCATGAAGCGTAAAGTTCTCCACATGATTGAACACCCGTGAACGGGTATTCTTTCCGAAGCCTGCCGCCACTCTGGCTGACAGATAGCTGGCAATAATAGAGCATAGCACACCTCCGGCCGCCACCAGCAGCATGAAGCCGCCAATTCTCCAGATATACGGCTGGTCACCCTCCACAATCCCTTTGTCGATAATGTTACTCATCAAGGTGGGAAGATACAGATCGCCCATGGACTGCAGGAATACCAGAATCAGTACCCCTGCGATAGCCAAGCGGAAGGGCTTCAGTTGTTTCATTAATTTAATCATGCTTCTCATCTCCGTTCATTTGTAACCGGTCTAGATTAGGCGGAGGATTATCCTCCATAAAGGCATAGACTTTCAGCAGCAGTTCCGCCAGTTGATCAGATTCTTCCTCACCTAAGTACTCCACCATCTTGTTCAGTGTGGCGTCCATATGGTCCCTGGCCCTGCGGGTAATAATTTTCCCCTGTTCGGTCAACTTGATGCGCACTACCCTCCGGTCAGACGGATCAGCCTGCCGTTCTACCATCTGCTTGGCTTCAAGACTGTTAATCAGCTGGGTTACTGTTGGCGGAGTCAGTCCCAGGAAGCGGCTGATCTCCGACACCTTGAGTCCCAGATCTGAAGCATGCGACGCCCGTGCAATACATATCAATAAAGTCATCTCACTTGGCTTATGCCCCTCCACCGAGTGATGCCAATGCCCTTTGCGCAGCTTCCGGAGTGCAGAAAAAAGCTTGTGTCCGACTGAGTTTTCACCTTCGCGATTTATCCCAATGCTTCCACCTCCATTTTTAGTTAGGTCTACAAATAATTAAACCCTATATTAATTAGGCTACCTAATTATATTTTCGTGCCTGCACTTTGTCAATTCTTGAATGCGCTCTTAATATTTACAGAATGGAGAACATCATTCGGCAGAGTCATGTAACTTTTTTCACATTATCACGCGCAAACGCTCCCGCGACACAAAGGGCCGGGGAGTCTCTCTTAGATATACAATTAACTGCTCTAATCCGCTTTAGAATTCCACTCCGTGTTCAACAGCAGTTAACCCTCTCGTCTTAGACTTCTGATCTGTTCCTATACCCGCAAGGATGAAGCTAAACAATACCAAAACGCTGACCGTCATCAACAGTGATCTCTTCATGCGCTCTCACCTCCCTGATGAGCTCCCGGTATGCATTCTGCTGGGTATCCGAGGCATAGTCTCTGTTCAGTTCAAATAAGGTTACACAGTTAATGAAGTCCTTGCCGCTGTTCAGTCTGATGGTCAGACGCAGGCAATGAATGATATAGTCTATTCCCTTGGCATACTGCTGGCGGGAGATATGATAGATCGCAATCTGATAATAGAGACGGTACACCCGGTCTACATTGATCGTATCCTGGAATTGTTCGAAGCGCAGCATCTCCCGGGAAAAGCGCGACATCACAGCATCAGCGGAGAACCCGAAGCGGTTGGCCGACTCCATAATGATTACCATGCCGGACAGAATCTCGCCGGGATGCTCGGACAAGAAAGCGATATAGGACGGCAATACAGAGATGTTGCCCATCAGAATCTCCAGCGTGAACCCGTTGGCCGTGGCAAACAGCTTGAAGCTGTCCACACTGCTGCGCCCCTCGTCATCCAGCATCTCGAACCATCCCAGGTCCGCATAGCCGGCGGTATATTTCTTGGCCTGCTCATATTCCCCCTGCTTCGTAAGCGCCGATGCCTTCAGCAGATAACCGTGCCCGTAATAGACCACCAGCGGGCGTTCCGCCTGAAAGGGCTCCCCTCTCCTCGCCTTGCTGCGGCGCAGCTCCTCGCGGTAGATTCCGCTTGCTAACGCCCTCAGCTCATCGGAGAATTTCTCCACATCCTTCCAGCGGTGCAGCGCGAAGCATACTTTCGCCAGCTTCAGCAGCCCGTCCAGCTGCATCTCCTCGGGAAGCAGCCCGCGGTAAGGCTCGAAGCTGATGACGGCGCGCAGCTTCTGCTCCATATCCACATCGGGAGTAGACTGCAAAGACATGAAGATACGGTACTGGCTAATCGCCATACGCTCGGAATAGCTGTCTTGTTCATGGTCTACAATCAGCTTGTAGAATACGATGGACTCCTGTACTTTGCCGCTGCAGAATAGCCTCTCTGCCACCCTGTAGATGATATCCAGCGGCCGCTGATATTCCATAATCCGCCTTAAGACCTCTTCAATGCATTGCTGCTTGCCCATCTCGGCACATTTAACCAGGAAGGGCTCGATACGGCGGCGGGAGATCCGCTCTTCACTGAAGCACTCATCCACATACAGCGGATACAGCCAGCCTTCCGGGAAGCCGAAGGCCCGGATCATGGCATCGAGCTGTCCCAACGAGATGGGCTTCGGCGGATTGCCGTGAAGAATGGCGCTGAGACTGCCGCGGTTCAGGCCGGAGACTTTGGCAAATGAGGCAAGATTATGGCCCGAGCGGGACAGACTCTTCTCGATTTCCGTACGTAATGTAGTCAGCTTCGCCTCCACCCGGCACCTCCCTATCCATCATTCAGGTTATCCTTCTATTAATTGCCATTATAGGACAACACTATGAAAAGCACAACAAAATGGCCCCACATTAGTAGGACCACGATTAACAAACACCGTCAGATGCTCGGGTGTATTATAGATTATTGCTGCAGAGCCGCCTGATTCCTGATCCGCTGGCTCTTCTTATTCTTGCCGTAGGGCGCGGCTCCATTCTTGCGGCTGCGCAGGCTCTCCATCATCAGGTTCTGGGCCATCACGATATATCCGTCCAGCCGCTGGCTAAGCTCCAGCACTGCATGGTCGCTCAGACTCCGTTCCTGGGCCACCTCCAGCAGCTCACTTCTTAAATTCTCTATAGTAAGGAACAGCTCATCTTCTCTGTAATCCCGGCCGCTAATATCAGGAGAATTCTGGTAAAGGTTCACGGTTACTCACCTTCTCTCTATCAACTTCTCCCTTATCATAAATCATGATGCCAAAAAACAAAATTTGCAAAAAAAGAAAAAAATGTCGGCGGAAGTATAAATAAGCTCTGTTATTTATATATCCTCCGGAGGCTCCGGCCGCGAATACCGCTCTCCTAATACATTCATCGCAAAAGCAATCCACTCCCTCGCGGCAAAGGACAGATAGCGGTCCTTGCGCCAGATCATGCCCAGCTGCCAGGGAATCACCGGCTCGGTCAGGGGAATCACCGCAATCCGCGAACGGTCGATATCCCGGCAGATGGTCTCCGGCAGCAGCGCAATGCCCATTCCGGCGGCCACCATCCGGCTGATCAGATCCCATTGGGAGCTTTCATAGACCACCTTGGGCTGAAAGCCCGCCTTGACGCATTCCGAGATAATCCGGTCATGGAGGGCGAAGTCCTCCCGGAACAGGACGAACTCCTCCCCGGCCAGCTCTTTCAGCGGCACCTGCTGCGCTCCGTCCAGACGGTGGCCTGTGGGAACCAGCAATTCCAGCTTCTCCTCCACAAAGGTGAAGCAGTGGAATCTGGCCGGGTCCACCGGCAGTACAATCGCCCCGATATCGAGCTGGCCGGACTCTACGTCATCCTCCACTTTCTTCGCCCCGTCCTCATGCAGCCGGATTGTCACCTCGGGATACTTCCGGTGGAATTCCCCGATGACCGCCGGGAAGAAGCTGGCCCCCACCATGGGCGGAAGTCCGATACGGATATGCCCCTGCTTCAGATTGCGCAGGCTGTCCAGCTCGGAGGAGAGGCTGGCAAAGGACTCTACAATGTTCTGCGCCTTGACGAGCAGCAGCTCTCCGGCATCCGTGAGACGGATGCTCCGGCCTTCGCGGTAGAACAGGTCGGCTCCCAGCTCCGTCTCCAGATTGCGGACCATCTTGCTGATGGTCGGCTGGGTGATATACAGCGATTCTGCGGCTCTGGAGAAGCTGTTCAGCCTGGCAGCCTGCACGAAATACTCCAGCTGTCTGATATCCATTAGGTACCCTCCATGCATAGACAATTAGAATGTGAGATATTCAATCCATTCATTGTACCTATGAAAGAATTAGATGTAAAATTTCAGTAAGAGATGAAAGGAGGTAATCATGATGAAAAAGATTGCCTTAGGCTTACTGCAGGTGGCCGGACTAACCGTGTTCTCCCTGCTCGTTAACGGATTAACCTCACTACTGCATATTCCGCTTCCCGGAAGCATTATCGGGATGATTCTATTATTCCTGCTGCTCGAATCCGGCGTGATCCGGCTGAACTGGGTGGAAGCAGGAGCTTCATGGCTGCTGGCTGAGCTGCTGCTGTTCTTCATTCCATCGGCTATCGGGGTCATGAACTACTCGAAGCTGCTGGAATCCTTCGGCCTGCAGGTACTGGCTGTTGTGCTGGTAGGCACCTTTGCTGTCATGGCCAGCTCAGGTCTGCTGACAGGCGTTATCTATAAAGTAAAGGAGCGTAGAAGCTCATGATGACCGGACTATTATTCCTTGGACTTACCATCACGGTATATCTTATAACCAAACGGATCTATGCGGCCAGCGGCAAAATGTACACTTCTCCGCTGATCATCACTCCGCTGGTAATCATCGGCTTCCTGCTGATCACAGGCAGCTCTTATGAATCCTACAATGCAGGCGGCAAATGGCTGTCAGACCTGCTTCAGCCGGCGACAATCGCCTTTGCGATTCCGCTGCACAAGAACTTCAAGCTACTCAAAAAACACGCCGCCGAAATTGCGGCAGGCGTGCTGTCAGGAACGGTAACGGCTGTACTGTCGTCCATGCTGCTGGCCAAATTAATGCACCTGAGCGGAGATCTCGCCACCAGCCTGGTCCCCCGTTCGGTAACTACGCCGATTGCCATGAGCATCTCGCAGAGCATCGGCGGAGTTCCCAGCATCACCGCAGTCTTCGTCATTCTCACGGGTGTGCTTGGAACGATGATGGGGCCCTCGGTGCTGCGCCTCTTCCACATTGAGAATGAAGTGGCACGCGGAGTCTCACTGGGCACTGCAGCGCATGGCACCGGTACCTCCAAGGCCTTCGAGCTTAGCTCGCTGACCGGAACCATCTCCAGTATCTCGATGATTCTGGCGGCGCTGTTCTCCATTGGGCTGGCACCCGCACTCCTCGCAGTGTTCATTCATTAAGCAGCTCCCTGGCCCTAAGACGGAGGCCTACAGCTTCACAGGCAATCCGCTCTGGGCGGATTCATACGCGGCGCAGGTTACCTTCAGCGTCTTGTACCCGTCCTCATAATCGCTGAGAATACGGGAGCGGTCTCCGGTGCGGACAGCGTACAGGAATGCCTCGCTCTCTACCGCGTAAGGATTGCCTGAATTCTTGTATTCCTTGCTGTTCCCGCTGCGGACTTCAAGAAGACGCTCCGGATTCCAGTCAAGCATGCCGTTGTCATTATAGAAGCTGATTCCGGCCTTGTTCACCTCACCGGGCAGCACACAGGTATTGGAGATGCTGGCGATAATGCCGCTCGCAAGCTTCAGCGACACGGTGCCCACATCGGCTACGGTCACCCCTTCATGCTTCTCATGCATAATCCGGTTGCCGAACATGCCGTAGACCTCTGTCACCTCACCGGCCAGATAACGCAGCAGATCAACAATATGCGTCGTCTGCTCCGTGAATTGCCCGCCGGACTGCTCCTGATTGCGCCACCACGCCACGCCGGGCATTCCGCCCATCCATTCTCCGGTAATCATCCCTACCTTGTCTCCGGCAAGCGTCTGCTTCAGCCGCTGGATATTCTCCTGATAGCGGAAATGATAGCCTACCGAAGTCAGCAGCTGATGCTGCTTGATATCCTCCAGCAGACTGGCCGGAATGGCCGTACTTGAGCCTAGCGGCTTCTCGATGAAAAAGGGGATATCCCTGCGGATCAGCGCCCGTTCAATCGCCCCGTGCGACTGTGGCGGCACACAGATGTAGACGGCATCCAGCTTGTGGCTGTCCAGCATCTCGGTCATCTCCCCGTAGCCTTCGGCCCCGTAAGGGCGGGCCATCTCTTCTCCCTTAAGCTTGCTGCTGCCGCAGACCGCCTTCAGCGACACATCCTCCATGCCCGCCAGCAAATCCGCATGTACCTTGGAGAACCAGCCTGTTCCAACAAGTCCGATATTAAGCGTCATGTCATTACCTCCTGAGTTGTCTGGTGAATGCCTTTTCAGTAGATTATACCCGCTTAGGTCATAACAGAGTAGTCCCGCCACTCCTCTGGGAGCAGCTGCCGGTAGGAAGGCTGCATGAAGCGGTCGTCTGCGAGCACAATGACCCCGCTGTCGCTCTCACTGCGGATCAGCCGCCCTCCAGCCTGCTGCACCTTGCACATGCCAGGGTAGATATAAGCATAATCGAAGCCGTTCTTGCCCTGTGACTGGAAATAGCTCCGGAGCAGATTGCGCTCCAGACCCACCTGCGGGAGTCCGACACCTACGACCATCACCCCGTTCAACCGGTCGCCGGGCAGATCCACCCCTTCGGAGAAAATACCGCCCAGCACGGCAAAGCCAAGCAGCGGCTCCGGGTTATCCGGGCGGAAGGCCGCAAGGAAGCTCTCCCGCTCCGGCTCGCTCATCCCGCTGCCCTGCAGCAGCGTAGGCACTTCAGGGTACTTCTCAGTGAACACCTCATAGACATTCCTCAAGTACACATAAGAGGGGAAGAAGACCAGGTAGTTGCCCTTCTTCGAGACCATGCCTTTAAGAGCATTACTAAGCGGCTGTAAGGAAGCATCCCGGTCATGAAACCGGGTGGATACCGGCAGGACAGACACCTGCCACTGCTCTTTGTGAAAAGGCGAGGCCAGGCTCAGACTGTAGTCCTCCTCGCCTGCACCGATCATGTCCCTGTAGTACGAGAGCGGGGAGAGGGTCGCAGAGAACAGAATCTGGCTGCGAAAGCTCTTGCCCATTTGCTGCAGCAAATGCGACGGATCGAGATTGAACAGCTTCAGATACACATCTCCGCTGCGCACCTCGGCATAGGTAATGTAGCGTTCATCGTAGGTTTTGAAGGTGCGAAGCATCCCCTGTACTGCGTAATAGGTATCCAGCAGGCTATACGCCCCGTCCTCCTCCGCCTGCACAGAGCTTACCGGGGAAGAGGAATTCAGCAGCTCCAGCTCCGCTTCGGCTGCGAAGTTCTCCAGCAGCTCCGGCAGTTCCTCCGGATAGGCCGCCCACTCTCCCGCACCCTTATCACCGCAGATCTTGCGCAGCGCAATGAAGAAAGCGTTCACCGCTTTGGCGGCAGTGCCGAGCCGGGGATTCGCCGTTTTGTAGGTCCGGCTGAGCGCCAGGAAGGGGGCCTTGGTAAGCGCAGCCGAATACATCTCCCGGCCCCGGTCCACCAGATTATGCGCTTCATCCACCAGCAGCACGGTGTTCTTCTTACGCTCCTCAGACATGCGCTTCAGACTGATGCGCGGGTCGTAGATATAATTGTAATCGCAGATAACAACATCGCAGGCATAGGCGGCATCCAGCGAGAATTCAAACGGGCAGACCTGATGCTTATGGGCATAGCCGGCGATCGTCTCCCGGGTCATCAGCGTCTCATGCTCCAGCATATCAATCAGCGCGCCGTTGATCCGGTCATAATAGCCCTCCGCATACGCGCAGGAATCCGTGCCGCAGATGCCTTCCTCCCGGAAGCAGGCCTTCTCCTTCGCCGTCAGCGCAATGACATGCAGATGCAGCCCCCGGAGGTTCAGCATCGTGGCTGCCTCCTGCGCCGCGATCCGTGTAACGGTCTTGGCGGTCAGATAGAAGATACCGGCCGCCTTGCCTTCACCCAGCGCTTTGACCGCCGGGAACAGGGTGGACATGGTTTTGCCGATGCCAGTCGGTGCCTGGGCGAAGAGATTCGCCCCCTCAGCAATGGAGGTGTAGACTGCGGCGGCGAAATGGCGCTGGCCGGGCCGGTAAGCCGAGAATGGAAAGGACAGGTTCGTGATGCTCTCCCCTCTCTTCGCCTTGTAACGGACCATCATCTCGGCATACGGTGCATACCTGCTTACCGTTTCTAGCGCAAAGGCCGTCAGCGCTTCACGGGACATCTCCCGGTAGAGACTGTACTGTGCCTCGCTTCCCCGCTGCACATAGGTGAGCTTCACCTGAATGCAGGGAAGCTCAAGATCCGTTGCCAGCATGTAAGCGTACATGTAAGCCTGCGCCCAGTGTACCTCCTTCCCTTCAAGCGCAGGGTCCGGGATTCCGGCCATGGACTTAATCTCATC
The DNA here is from genome assembly GCF_038002345.1 of Paenibacillus sp. FSL M7-0420. NCBI lineage: Bacteria > Bacillati > Bacillota > Bacilli > Caryophanales > Paenibacillaceae > Paenibacillus > Paenibacillus sp. FSL M7-0420. Next base: position 6,826,019 of record NZ_JBBOCJ010000001.1, read on the forward strand.
CACCGTCAGGCTCCCATCCTCCGCCGTAAGCAGGCCGTCGCAGCGTCCGTCAATCTGGAACAGCAGCTCTCCGTAAGCAATTCCGGTCTTCAAATAGACCTCCTTGCGGTCCCCTTCCTTGTATTGCTTCTGGATCAGCTGATGGCTGCGCGTCCCCTCCGCCATGGCGGCTCCGCTGCGGAAGCCCGGCTCCAGACTGCCGCTGCTGTAGGCAAATTCCACAAGCGCCCTCACGGACAGTGTGATTTCTGTATGCTCCATCCGTCCCCACCTCCAATAATTTCCGCCAGCTTCCGCTGCGTAAGGCTCATATTCTTCGTTTAACGCCGATATTCCCCCGCCTGAGGGAGTGGCCTGCGCCGGGTTCGTTCTAGCCGTAGTTTACGCGCGCTCCAGGGAGTATACGGCCGCTTCTGATTTTTGACATTCCTTCCCTGGCACTGCATAATAAGTTCTATTGATAATGGTATTCTTATGTCCTCATGCTGCTGTTTCCTATCACCCGGGAAACCTGTTCATTCTTCAGAAAGAAGGCGAAGCTGTGTCATCCCAAACTGTGAAACGCTGGCTCCTTAAGCCATTTGTGTTCTTTTCCATTCTTTTTCTGTTCAAAAGCCTGCTGGCCTGGGGTGTAATCTTTGATGATTTGCAATTCTGGAAATCCGTATTGACGGAGCTGCCCTTTGTCTGGGCCCTGTTTTTCCTGATTGAGCGCTTTGCTTCCAGACGGAAGCTCGGCTATTACATGACGGTCAATCTGCTGGTTACCGCGATCTTTTTTGCCGCCATTATGTACTTCAAATATTACGGGGTCATTGTCACTTACCATGCCGCCGAGCAGGTGAACCAGGTCACTGCCGTCAAGAACAGCGTGTTCTCATTGATGGACCCTTATTATCTGCTGATCTTCACCGATATTATCGTGCTGGGCTTCTACTTCTTCATTAATAAGAACGGACGCAATTATAAAAAAGACCAGATCAACCGGCGCAGTGGCCGGACGCTGCATGTCGTACTGTTCGCGGTCTCGCTCGGACTCTGCCTGTTCAATATTCTTCCGAATAAGGCGAGCATGAATGAGATCAAGAAGGCCCAGGAGATGGGCATCCTTAATTATGAAGCATACACGATCTTTGCCAAAGATAAAACCGAGCTGGTCCAGGCCAGTGAAATCACACAGGGCACGATTAATCAGCTCAAGGGCATCGACCCTTCAGCAGTCTCGGCTTATGCCGGTGCCGCCAAGGGCAAGAATCTGATTGTGATCCAGCTGGAGTCCTTCCAGAACTTCCTGCTTGGTCTGAAGGTAGACGGCCAGGAGATTACCCCTAACCTGAACCGCCTGATGGAGGAGAGCCTGTACTTCACGAACTTCTATCAGATGGTCGGCCAAGGCAACACCTCCGATGCGGAATTCGTGGTCAATTCGTCCTTCTATATTCCTCCGCAGGGTGCGGCTACCATGTCTTATATCGACAAGCAGCTGCCGAGTCTCCCCCGTCTGCTGGGAGACAACGGCTATCAGACGGCCACGTTCCACACCAATGTAGTGGAATTCTGGAACCGGGGTGAGCTATACAAAGCCCTCGGCTGGCAGAAATATTACGATCACCAGTTCTTCGGTGACGAGGATGCCTTCTTCTTCGGCGCTTCCGATGAGGTGCTCTACCGCAAATCCTCGGAGAAGCTGAAGGAAATGAGCGATGCGGGCCAGCCGTTCTATGCCCAGGTCATCTCCATGTCGGCGCATCACCCGTTCACTATTCCTGAAGAAAAGCACAAGATGAAGCTTCCTGAGCGGTATGAAGGAACCTTTGTCGGCGATTATGTCCGGTCCCAGAACTATGCGGACTATGCCTTCGGACAGTTTGTAGATGAACTGAAGGACAGCGGATTATGGGAGAACAGTCTGGTTATGGTCTACGGCGACCATATGGGACTGCCGATCTATTCGCTGGATCATGACGACAAACAGTTAATGAAGGAAATCTACGGATATGATTACAGCTACGCCAATATGCTCAACATTCCGCTGCTTATCCATAGCGAAGGAATTGCTCCGCAGAAGCTTGCGCAGGTCGGCGGAGAAGTTGATATTATGCCTACAGCTGCCAGCCTGCTGGGGGTATCCATGGATCACAACATTCATTTCGGCCAGGATCTGCTCAGCCAGTCCTACAATCTGCTGCCGCAGCGGTATTACCTGCCTACCGGCTCCTTCATCTCCAGCTCTGCCCTGCTGATTCCGGGCAACAGCTTCGAGGATAACACCCAATATCCGCTGGCGACCGGAGGTACTGCTCCGGCCGGCAACGAGGATGAATACAACCGCGCTCTGCGGCTGCGCCAGCTGTCTGACAGCTATGTTACACAATTGCCGGACAAAGAACCTGCCGCAGAATAGCCAGACACAAGTAGAAACGGCATATAAATTCTATTTAGACAAGAGGCAGCGCCTCTCCGTAACGGGAGAAGCGCTGCCTCTTTGTGATGCTTATGTTAACGCTCCTGATTCTCCAGCATGAGATAATAATCCGCGAAGTTCTCCAGCTCTGCCGGCTCCAGAATGGCCAAATGCTCTTCCAGCAGCAGCAGTGACCGGCGCTGTGCTTCTTCCAGCACCTCTTGTCCCTTGCCGGTGATCGTGACGATTACCGCTCTGCGGTCATTCTCGTCCGTCACGCGGGCGATCAGCTCCAGCAGCTCCAGCCGGTCCAGCATGACAGTGACTGCACTGGACTTCACCTCCATCTTGTCCGCCAGCTGAATCACCCGTGCCTGCTGCTCCTGAAAGATCATATGCAGCAGCCCGAATTGCGGCACAGTCAAGCCCAATTCCTTATGCAATGACATCTGCGACATGATTCTGCGCTGAACCTTCCACATGGATAATCCCACACGTTCGATCAAAGGATTGATTTCTTGCGACATTCCTTCAGCTCCCAGTCCGTTTGTTCTGCTTCAAGCGTACCATTATACGGGTCCGGCAACAATATTTTTTGAATTTAAGATAGGATTCAGCGCCTATTTTCAATGATTTTTTATACATAATCCATCATTTTCCGACACAAAAATTCTTTTTCTGACGTCTGCTCAAACCGCAGCGTATGCGCTATAATCGTAGCAGTGAACCCATAATTCACTTAATCTTTTAGAGTCAGGGCTGGTGATATTTGTTATGAAATTGGCAACAAAATTAACATGGATGATGCTGATTGTATTGCTGCTGGTTGGTTCATCCATAGGCTTCTTCGGTTATCATGCGGCCTACAAGCAGATCGATGAAGCTGCAGGCATTGAATTGGTAGGCTGCGCGAATATCACTACCGGCCTTATTGATCCTGCCGACATAACCGCTCTGGCTGCCGGGGATTCCAGCAAGCTGACCGCGATTGAAGACCGCATCGGATGGATCAGTGATCACAAGCCTATTTTCAAAGAAGCCTTCATTCTATCACTGGACGGCAAGGTGCTGGCCGCTGACCAAAACTTCAAAAAACGCGGATACAAAGCTGGAGATTCCTTCTACTTCTCAGATGAAGATAAACAAATGATTATCAAGATGAAGCACTCCGCCTACTCGAAGGTGTATACATATCAGGGCACCTCCCTCAAAACCGGCTACGGCCCCATCTATCAGGACCATGACCCTACCAAACCCATCATTGCATTAATGGCGATTAACTTCGACGGCCCCTTAATTCAATCCCGGACCATGGATATCATCACCCAGCCCTTCCTGATCGGCAGCTCCATTCTGATTATTGCGATTCTTGCCGCCTATCTGCTGATCCGCCGGATGGTCAGCCCGCTCACCAAGCTGTCTGCATCCGTGAATACGGTAGCCCAAGGCGATCTGACCCGGGAACCGCTGCTCTTCACAGCCAAGGACGAGATCGGCGAGCTTGCCCGCGACTTCAATGCGATGACTCTGAATCTGCGCAACCTGATTACACAGGTCAATGATACGTCCATGCTGGTTGCCTCCTCTTCCCAGGAGCTGTCCGCCAGTGCCCAGGAGACCAACCGCGCCGGAGAGCATAGTGTTAATGTCACCCTGGATCTCGCCGACGGGGCGCATACCCAGCTGCAGAATCTGGAGGGCAGCTTCAAGGCCGTACAGGATATGTCGCATTTCATTACCGAGATTGCAGGCAATGCCGACAGCGCAATGAACCAGGCCGCCATCAACTCCCAGAAGGCCCGGACGGGCCGGGAATCTATGGACTCGACCACCTCCCAGATGGCCATTGTGGGCGCAAGCATCTCGGATCTATCCGGTATTATCGAGACGCTGGGCAGCCATTCCAAAGAGATTGAGAATATTGTCGGCACTATTGCCAGTATTGCCGAGGAGACGAATCTGTTATCCCTCAATGCGGCGATTGAAGCCGCACGGGCCGGAGAAGAGGGCCGCGGCTTCGCCGTTGTGGCAGGCTCTGTACGCAAGCTGGCTGAACGTTCGGCCGGATCTGCCCGCCAGATCGGTGAGCTGGTCAGTCTGATTGTCCAGCAGATGGACAAGGCCGGAGAGACCATGAAGCACTCCACGGAAGAGATGCATCACGGCAAAGAGATGATTATAGCGGCCGGCCATTCCTTCTCCGAGATTGAGTCATCCGTCTCCGATATGTCTGCACATAGCCAGCAGATCTCAGCCACCGTGCGTGAGCTGGCCCTGCTCTCTGACGGACTTGTCGCTTCGATCCAGAAGATCGTAGCGGTCTCCAATCAGACAGCCGAGGGCGCGGAGACCTTGTCCGCCTCGTCTCAAGAGCAGCTTGCCGCCATGCAGGAGGTCGAATCTTCCGCCGCATTCCTCTCCTCCCTGGCAGAGAAGCTGCAGGTATTGGTCGAGAATTTCAAAATCTAGACCGGAACTTTAAATATTATTCAGAACAAAATCACCCTGCGGGTGGAACGATGCTAATGCCTCTCTCACCGGCCGCTTTTAAGGAGTAGTAATGGTAATGTTGCAGTTTTTGCAGGATTCCTCTATACCTTTTACGGGTTGAAGTACATTGTTGCATTTTTTGCACAAATTTCGGTGTTTAGAGCAAGTTAGCGCTGAATTTGTTGCATTTCGTGCAGGATTTCAGCATAGACCGCTTCTTTGGGGCAGTATTGTTGCACTTTTGGCAGGATTCCTCTTAAAATGTTACTGGCTGTGATGCATGGGGCCCTTCCCTCCCGCAGCGGCACCCATTGTATTCGGTTTTTCTGTGAAAATACGTCTGGCTACGCGGCGCACCCCGTCCAATTGTGTTCGGTTTTTCGCTTACATGCCTGACTGGCTTATCCACAATAAAAGAAAATCATAATTTCCTAACCAGTGAAAAAGGCTGCCCTGATGTGGAACAACCCTCCACGTCCAGGACAGCCCTTTTTGTGCAACAGCAATCAGATACATTATGCCGTATTCTCAATGAACCATTGGCCCAATTCGTTAACCGGCATCGGACGCCCGTAGTAGAAGCCCTGCATCACCCGGCAGCCCAGCGATTGCAGCAGCTCAATCTGCTCCGTAGTCTCCACGCCCTCCGCCACAACCTCCATGTTCAGATTGCTGGCAATGGCAATGATGTTGCTGATGATCGCTTTCTTGGAATGCATCTTACTCTTGCGGATGAAGACCTGATCAATCTTCAGGGTATTCACTGGAATCTCATCCAGATTGCCAAGCGAAGAGAAACCGGTTCCGAAATCATCCAATGACACCCGCACACCGAGATCCCGCAGCTTGGAGAGCTGGGCTACCGTCTCTTCCATATTGTTCATCGCAATCGACTCGGTAATCTCCAGTTCAAGGAAATGCGGCGCAAGGCCCGAACGCGACAGCGCCTCTTCCACTACCTCATACAGGCTTCCGCCTTCAAACATCCGCGCCGACATATTAATCGAGACCGCTACACTGGCAACCTTCGCCTGATGCCAGAGCATATTCTGTCCGCACACCTCATGCAGCATCCAGTATGTAATAGGGACAATCAGACCGGTCTCCTCGGCGATCGGAATGAACTCTCCCGGAGAGATGACGCCATGCTCCGGATGTCTCCAGCGCAGCAGCGCTTCAAGCCCCACGGTGACATTCAGCAGCGAATCCCATTTGGGCTGGTAGACCACCATGAATTCCGAGCGGGCCAGCGCCTTGCGCAGATCCTTCTCAAGTGACATCCGCCGGACCTGATGACGGTTCATCTCCAGATCGAACACACTGAATTTATTCTTGCCCGAATCCTTGGAGGTATAGAGCGCCGTATCGGCTGCCTTCATTAGCGCCGAACGGTCGGTGCCGTGCGCCGGAGTCATGCTGATTCCCACACTCGCAGTTACGTACAATTCGTTACCTTCAATACTGTAAGACTTCTTGAGCTCCTGGAGGATATGCTGTGCTACTTCCTCTGCCGCCACGGTGGTGCAATCCGGCAGCGCAATCAGGAATTCATCCCCGCCAAGCCGGAACACCTTCCCCTTCCCATCCACGCAGCAGGTCAGCCTCGCAGATACATCCCGCAGCAGCAAGTCGCCAATATCATGGCCCAGCGTATCATTAATCGATTTGAAGCGGTCCAGGTCAACAAAAAACACGGCGCCGGAGATCCCGCCGAAGAAATCATCCTTGAAGTAGCGCTCCAGACCATGCCGGTTCGGCAGCTCGGTGAGCGGGTCATGATAGGCCATGCGCTCCAATACATCCCTGTCCAGAAACACAGTCCCGCCGGAGACTGCCAGCACGAACAGGGTAACCAGTGAAATCCCAGTCAGCAGAACCACATCGGTCTCCATCAGCATCGGGGCGGGCGCCTGCCAGCTGTAACTATGCAGGTCGCTTGCTCTCAGACTCGTATAATGCATACCGGTAACCGCCAGGGCGATGAATAGAGCCGAATACAGCTTCCAGCGGTTGAAGCCTGTATCATCCTTGAATCTGCGGAACATTAGAACTCCGATGTAGGAAGCGGCAAGGGCAATCAGTACCGATACAGCCTGATCCATTGCCCTGTAATGAATCTTAGCCTCCATCTCCATCGAGGACATTCCGGCATAATGCATGAACGATATGCCGCTGCCGAGTATGCCGCTGCCCGCGAGAAGCCGCCAGCTTCTCTGGCGGGGAGCCGTAACCAGCTGAAGGGTTGCATAGCAGGAGGACATAATAATAAGCAGGGACACGCCAGCCATCACCGGATGGTAGCTGGCCTTGAACGGCAGGCGGCTGGCCATAATGCCGACAAAATGCATGGCCCAGATCCCGCCGCCAAGGACACAGGCACCCGAGAGCAGCCAGAGACGTCTGACCCGGCCCGCGGAATGGGAAACCTGCGAAATCAGATTAAGCGCGGAGTACGCTGCTGCGGCAGCTAGCGCATAGGATAGTAAAACGATCCAGATATTATAGTGGATTCCCATTTGATCCATAGTTGACCTCTTCACTGGTTATAGTATCAGCGTCGTTTCAGGGTCTATCTTAAGTTATAAATCAATATACGAATAGCGGATAAATGGAAGAGTATATAATGATTGCAGGTATTCTCTGAAAACTAACTTTAGCTGTATTTTACCTTGTATTCACCGGGCTGTCTAAGTAAATAATGGAACTTGGACCCTTTTTTGAACGCCGGCAAAAATTGTCCATATTTGTCCTCAGCCGCCTGCGCGAAGGGTTGGAAATCCGTTGTCCCGGGAGGTGTCCGGCAGGAACGCCCTGCGCCAGATCCAGGCATTAGCAGCTACCAGAATTACCATGTAGATGTATATTCCTGCAGGAATCAGAGTGAAGACATAGTGCACTCCGGCCAGCCCCCCAAGAATGAACAATTGTACAAAAGCACTGCCGGTGAATTCCTTCCGCTGCGCCGCCTCGTACTTCTCCGAGAACGGGAGCGCCTTCGGGAACGTAAGGAAGCAAATCACGGCATACAGCAGCAGAGCCAGCAGGACGACTGCCATATCTGCAATAATCCAGGAGCCCAAGAGAGCGATGAACACTGCCGCCTCCAGCAGAAAGAGCGGCACCAGCAGCTTCACGACCGCTGCCTTCAGCATTCCCCGGTAGACCAGCCCCTTGCCCGGTAAAGGAATCACCTGATAGATCCATGCCCCCTTATAGCTGGCCGAGTAACGGACCATCTGCACGACTGTCATCAGCAGCAGCGCGCTGTAATAGATAAACAGGAAGGACTTGGAGCTTCTGATCCCGGCCAGATCGCCGCTCCACACCTGATTGAAGATGAAGATAAAGGGAAAGATCAGCGAGAAGCCGATGGTCGGATATACCCGGAGCTTGAACTCGCGTTCATTCTTCATCATCGACCAGGTGAAGCGGAAGAACATGGCCTCCGCTTTGTTCCGGCACACGGTCTCGGACAGCACACGGGCAAGCCGTCCGCTATCCCGGCCCTCTGCGCCATGCTCAGCCAGCTTCTGAAGGCTGCGTTCAAATACCGGCATCAGCCGGATGTAGGCGGCGAACATCACGGCAGGCACCACCACAGAGAGCGCTGTCAGAATAATCACGGACCGGCTTCCTGTTCCTCCGCCCAGCAGCTCGAACGGCGCCCCGAACCAGACCGGAGCCAGCAGGAAATGCCACCAGGCGGGAGTGAAATCCAGCCCCAGCTCCGATAGATTGAACATCCTGCTAACCAGCTGCGCGCCGACAGTTACCGCCACAGACAGGACAATCTGAACGTAGTTGATGATGTCCTTGAGCTTTTCCCCGTCAAAGAACCTCAGGATCAGCAGATAGATTAGCGCAGTGAACACCAGGATGAAGCCGTCCATCAGCAGAATCTCAGCTGCGTACACGAAGAAGAAGCCCGGCCCGTGCCGGAATAGAGAGAACAGCAGTGAGGGTCCGGTGAAGGTCAGTGTTAAGGTCAGCAGATAGATCAGAATATGTAAGCTCTTGGCCATGTTCAGTGTGCGGCGGTCCACCGGCTTGGAGAAGAGGATGTTCTTGTCGCGCAAATCCAGCATCACCGTCGAGAAATCGGAGATCAGCGTCGTGGTGATCAGGAACATCACGATACTGAACAGCAGACTCATCATCAGGATATGGTGGTCTCTAGGCGCAACCATAGCGATCAGCATCAGCCCCAGCAGCAGATAGAGCCACTGGACTCTGAAGGGGGAGCCCTCCATCTCCAGCTTGGAATTCTGCGACCCGGAGAACAGGGTAGGTGTCCGTCTGCCATCCATCGTCAGCTTGACCTGAAGAATACGGCGCATGAGCGCATAATCGGCTCCCAGGCTCTTAAAGATCCACTGTACCCGGTCAAGCAGCTTCAGAATCAGGAATTCATTCATGCCCCGCACCCTCGCCTATCACAGCCACGAACTCGCTTGCAATATCCCTGTATTGATCGAACCCGGTCAGCTGATTGAAAATCTCTTCCAGTGACCCCTCCCGGCTCTGCTCCCGCAGCTGCGTGAAGGTTCCGTCCGCGACAATATCGCCTCCGTCCAGCAGGATGATCCGGCTGCTGATTCGCTCGACCACATCCATAATATGCGAGGAATAAAAGATGGTCTTGCCCCTGGCGGCAAGCGTGGCGAAGATCTCCTTGACCACCATGACACTATTGGCGTCCAGCCCGCTGAGCGGCTCATCCAGGAACAGAATATCCGGGTCATGCAGCATGCTGGCAATCAGCAGCACCTTCTGCTTCATCCCCTTGGAGTAGGAGGCAATCCGCATATCATAGGCCTTATCCATTCCCAGCAGCCCCATCAGCTTCCGCGCCTTGTCATCGGCATCCGCCTGCTTCAGTCCGTACAGCTCACCGGTGAAGGTCAGATACTCCCGCGCTGTCAGGCTGTCATACAGCTCCGCTACCTCAGGCACGTAACCGATTCTTTTTTTGTAAGCCGTATCCCCGTCCGAGATATCCCTGCCAAAAATCCGTATGGTCCCGTTGTAACCCTCCACCAGACCGAGCATAATCTTGACTGTCGTGCTTTTACCGGCCCCATTGGGTCCGATATATCCGATAATCTGCCCGCGGTATACCTTCAGATCAATCCCCCGCAGCACCATCCGGTCACTGTAATTCATCCACAAGCCCTCAATTGAAATCACCGGCTCTTCAGTTAAGCCCATTGACGTCTCTCTCCCTTCGGTAAGCACACTCTTCCTTCAAGCAACAGAAAGTACCATTCACCCTATTCTAGCAAATTTTAGCACTTGATTCCTGTGATTTATCGCAGCGTGATTTCTGCATAGACCCGAAAACAGCAAAAAGAGCAGCCCTTAGGCTACTCTTGATGAACTTGCTATGCTACTGAGGAAGCGGTGCTATTGCGCCAACAGATTATAGATAACCTGGGCCGCCTGTGCTCTCGTGGACAGCTCCTGCGGGTATAATCTTCCATTATCCCCCTTGATCACTCCGTGTTCCGCAAGAGCCTGCAGGGCTTCTTGTGCGTATCCGGCAATCTGAGTTGTATCGCTGTAAGCGGATATTGCTGACCCTGCGGACTTCCCGGGAAGCTCGCCCAGCGTATTCAGTGCGCGGTACAGCAAGGTGAACAGCTCCTGCCGTGTAATCTGCCGATCCGGCTTGAACTGGTTATCCCCGGAGCCGGAGGCAATCCCCAGCTTCTTGGCAGCCGCCAGATAAGAGGTGTAATAAGTAGCCCCCGCATCGGTAAAGTTGGCGGCTCCTTCATTCTCTGGCGCTATTCCATAAGCCTTGAGCAGCAGAACAATGAATTGGCCTCTGGTTACAGCGGCATTCGGACTGTAATTGTTGTCATCCGTGCCGGAGGTTATTCCTCTGGCTGCCAGGAAGCTCACTGCGTTGTTATACCAGGCACTCTCCGGCACATCGGTAAAGCTCACTTTGTTATACCCGACAATGTACTGGGAGAAATGCGGGGTAACGAAATTCACACTGGCCGCCGCCTGGCTATACCCGCCGCGAATCGTTTCCAGGCTGCCGGATTCTGTAATATGATAGATGACCAGGGAATCGGCGTCTTCGGCTGCCGTCAGGGTGTAGGGCACACTAATACTGGCTTTACCACCGCCGAACGCCTTAATCTCACTGTCACCTGCGGTCAGTGACAGATCATAGACCGGCCGGTTGCCGAGTACCGCCTGTCCTTCTTCGTTCAGCGATACCTTAGCAATCCGGATATGAATATTCCCAGGGTCTGCCGCTCCGCTGATGCTGGCTACGTACCGGGCATCAAGGGTGATGGTTCCCACATTCAGATAGTTCACTTTAATCTCTGCCTTCGTCCCTGAGGCCAAAGCATTGAACGCACTTCTTGGCAAAATCAGCTCTGCGGTCTGCGTATCTGTCTTAGTCTCCACCTTAATCTCCAGGATAGCTTTTTTACCGGCAGCTTCAGCCTTGATGAGGCTCTCCACCAGTCGGGAGAGCGTATCCGCTGTAAGGGACGCCGTAGTTACTCCGGTAGTGTCATCGGTAGTGGCCGAAGCCGTGGCCGATACTGTCACCGTTGCCCCTGCTGTTGTCGTAACAGGCTCGCTGCTGACTGGCGTAGCCGGTGTTGATCCCGGTGCTGATCCTGGCGGTGTACCGCCGGTGGATGCCGGTGGATTGCCGCCGGAAGCCGGTACATATTCAGGCACAGTGACGCTGGCAGCCGCACCCGCCTTGTAGCCTTCTTTGGCTGAATATCGGACGTCATACGTACCCGGAACCAGACCGGTGATCTCCGGGCCTGTTGCATACACGTAGCTCGTAGCCGTAGACAGCTTATATTCCTGCGCTGCCGTGGTACCGGTAATCCGGCCGTCCTTATTCGCTGCAGATGTTGGAGCAATCCCGGCCAGTCCCGTTGGGGCTGCCTGCTCAGCCGTATAAGCCGGCACGGTTACATCCGCAGCGCGCCCCGCCTTATAGCCTTCTTTGGCTGCAAATCTTACATTGTATACACCCGGCACGAGTCCGGTAATCTCACCATCCGTCGCATAGACATAATCTGTGACTGTGGAGAGCTTGAACTCTAGTAGCGTGGTGGTGCCTGTGATCCGTCCATCCTTATTCTCGGGAGTGGTCGGTGCAATGCCTGCCAGTCCGGTCGGCGCCGCCTGCTCCCCGTAGGCAGGAACCTCAACCTCGGTTGCCGGGCTGGCGCTATAGCCTTCTCTGGCAGGATATCTCACCAGATAGATCCCCGGGGTCAGTCCAGTGATCAACGAACCTTCTACTTTGAGGTATTCAGCGCCTTCAGCCAGCTTATATTCCTGTCCGGCCACCGTCCCTGTAATTTGCCCGTCAATATTCTCCTCTGTAGTAGGAGCTACCCCCGTCAATCCGGAAGGTGCCGCCTGGGACTCAATATATTCCGGCACCACTACCTTCACTGGAGCTCCTGCCGGGTAAGAGATGGCTACTGCACCGCCAGTGGACGTAATCGGCCCCTGATACCCCGGCTTGGAGGCGTAGCGGACAGTGTAGGTTCCCGGAGCGAGTCCGGTAATTGCCTCGCCTGTTACAGGGGTGTATGCAGTTTCCCCCTCCCTTGTGTACTCCAATGCTCTGTTTGCTGTGCCTGCAATCTGCCCGTCAGTACCTCCGGCCGCAGCCGGGGCTATTCCTGTCAATCCGCCCGGCACGCTCTCCAGTCTCGAATACAGAGCCGACAACGCCGCAACGGTATTGGAATATCGGACGCCGGCCGGATACACGCCAGGATATCTGGTATCCACATAACCCGGCTGAATGTTCGTCCAGGAGTACATCAGCTCCACATGTCCCAGGATCGGAGCGCTATTCCCGGCTTCATCCTTATTATTCTTGCTGTAAGTGAACAGATACGGAACCTGAAGCCGGTCGCCGTTGATCTTGACGCCGCTCGCATCGATATAGCTGATGACGGAAGGCTTCGCCGCCGTATTGTTCTCTGTCTTGATGTTGGTCAGATAGGTGTTAACCAGATCGACATACAGGTTCGCATAGGGATGTCCTGTTAGCCGGATCTGAAGCTCTTCATTGCCGTGCGGATTGGCCGGATAGGTACCGCCGCTGTTATTATCCGGTTCGGCGACAGTCACCCCGGCATCCAGCTTGGTGTCAAAGAAATATATTTTGTCCACCTGATATTTTCTGGCATATTCGTTAATGTATTTGATGACCGCTTGCGTATTCGGGCACCAGGACCCGCCGAACAGAACCGCATAATTCCCGTCACTGGCCAAAATCTGCTTGAGCTGATGGTAGGTAACATGCTCATAGACAAGACTGCCGTCCCCTTCCGTGAAGATTGCCGGCTTCCCCGGATTCTCCCCCAGATAGTTCTTATTGAAGGCCGCCTTGATATAAGCTGACTCATCAATCGTGTTAAAGGAAGGCACCGAACGGAATACAGGCTCCAGCAGGGCTTTGTAATCCGCAACCTTAACAGGGTCCAGCTTTCCGCCAGTCTGGAAATCACTCCAGGACCTGCTCTCGTTCAGATAAGATACGATAGGGGCACTGTTGCCCTGGCTGTCTCTATGATCCTTGTTGTATACGAACAGAAAAGGCGCTTCAAGCTTGTTCGCAGTAATTACGGCTCCCGCTTTGTTTACGTAGCTGACATTATGCTCGGGAATGCTTTTGTCGTACAAGGCAAGATTCTTCAAGTACTTATTGACCAGATCCACGTATTTATATGCATACTTATTATTGCTGTCAGCAATATCCAGGCTATCTCCATCCAGCTTCGTATCAAAATTATAAATGGTGGATATACCGTACGCCTTGGCAGCCTCATTAATAAACCCTATCTCTGCCTGAGTATTCTCACTCCACGCTCCACCCACCAGCACAGCGTAATTCCCTTCGCTCTCAAACAGATGGACGATGTCCTCATACGTCGCTGTCTTGAACACATGTTTCTCGTCCTTCAAATTGCTGTAGACATTGTTGAAATAATTATAATGGCTTACACTGCCCCCGGCAGCAGCCTGAACGAAGGCTTCCGTTTCCGGCACGGCCTGGTCTGCTGTTGCCTGGCGAACCGGGAGAACAAATAGAGGGGCTGCCAGCAGCAGCGGAACTATCTTTTTGAGCTTAATCAGTTTTGTCATTATGTGCACCTCGACTCGGATTGGGGTATGGTCTGTAACGGCCAGCGGACTTCAGAAGCAGGCTTGCCCGTCATGGGCAAACCTCTTCTGTGGCTGCCGGAGCCGGAGCAGCCTCCGCCGCAGGGGCAGCTTCTGCCGGTGCAGGCGCAGGAGCGCTTACCGGTTGCTGCGGTGCAGCATTAGCTGTGTTAGCCGAAGAAGCAGGGGCTGCAGTAGCTTTGGCTTTGACCACCTCGGTTGTGGAGAAGGTAACCGCCTTGGCTGGAGCCTGTGTCGCAGCAGGGGCCTGTGTTACAGCAGGCGCTGCGGCAACCACCGGCTGTTGCGTGGCGGTAACAGCAGCCGGAGCGGCCGTAGGAACCGCTGCAACGGCTGCTTTAGGAGCAGGGGTGCTGATTACAGGAGCTGCTGTTGGAACGGCAGCTTGCGGTTTGGCGCCGGCAGCTTGAACGGCAGAGGCGGGGGTAGCCTTCGGCTGGGCCGCCGTCTTGTTCAATGCCGCGGCATCCTTCGGCTCTGCTGAAGCTGCGGCGGCTGGAGCTGCCACGGCAGGGGCTGCGCTGGCCTTAGTCTGCACGGCAGCAACCACAGCCGGTACTGCTGATGCCTCAGGCTGGACTGCTGCGGTCTGGGCCGCTTCAGCCGTAGGCGCTTCGGTCTGCACCGCTACAGCGGAAGAGCTCTCAGCAGGCTGGGCCGTCTGCACGGGTGCTACCGGTGGCTGGCTTGCCGCTGCGGCAGCGGCGGCCTTCTCCTGAACCGGCTCAGCCTCCGCTGTTTTTTTCGTAGCGGATACGGCGGCAAAGGTCAATGCCGAGAAGACCACCGCTGCGGCAATAACGGATACCGTAAGCTTTTTCATAGATGAACCATTCCTTTCACTTCGCCCTAGGCTGATAGTTGGTATAGATGATTTCAGGGCTGCGGAACGCAAAAAGAGATTCAACAGCACGCATGGTTATGCGCTTCTGTTGAATCTCTGGCGGTCCAGTCGATCCCTAAATGGCTTGCAGATAAGTTCCATATTATTCATCCTGCCATCCTTTGTCAATCACCAATTTATTTATCACATCTGTTTTATCGGATTTAAAGATAATTGACATATTCATACATTGACATTCATAAAATTACCATATACATTTAAACCCATAATTCCGACCAAAAAACTATTATTAGGAGGCTTTATAGCAGCATGAATAATATCGACAACAATCTGTTAACCGCCATTGAGACGAATTGGCATGGCTTTGTGGTCTCTATTATCGTATTCGGTATCCTTTATTTCCTGGCCCGCAAGAGAATCGGCTTCGGCACCCGTGTTCTGGCAGGGCTGGGCATCGGACTGATTGCGGGAATATTTTTTCAATATTTCACGTTGGAGACCAAGGCCATCAGCACCTTCGGCAGCATCTATGTCAGTCTGATCCGTATGCTTGTTGTGCCGCTGGTGTTCATTCTGGTATTGAACAGCATCTCTTCCTTAACTAACCTTGAATACCTGCGCAAAATCGGAATTAAAACCTTCGCCTGGTTCCTAGGCACCACCGGTGTTGCCTCCATCATCGGTCTGTCTGTAGCTCTGCTGTTCAACCCGGGCAAAGGCATCCAGCAGACCGTTCCCGAGGACTTCACCGCCCGTGAAATTCCCACCTTCTCACAGGTGATCCTCGACCTTGTCCCTTCCAACCCCGTGAATGAAGCGGCTACCGGCAAGGTGGTGCCTCTGCTGATTTTTGCCATCTTCCTGGCAGTGGCCATTATTAAGGTCGGCTCCAAGAAGCCGGAGGCTGTGAAGCCTGTCCGCGATCTTATTGAATCCTTGACGACAGTGTTGCACCAAGTTGTAAAATTCGTCATCCGTCTGACGCCTTACGGCGTATTCGCATTGATTGCCGGAATCACGGCACGCTACGGCTGGGATACCCTCCAGGAGCTGGGCAGTGTCATCCTAACCTCTTACGCCGCACTGATTCTGCACTTTATCCTGATCTTCGGCGGGCTGGTGCTGTTTGTTGCCAAGGTGAACCCTATCCGCTTCTTCCGCAAAATCTATCCGATGCTGACCGTTGCCTTCACCACCAGAAGCAGCTACGCCACCCTGCCGGTGAATCTTGAGGTGATCACGAAACGTCTGCATGTCTCACCGCGCATTGCCAGCTTCGTGGCTCCGCTGGGCGCGTCCGTCAACTTCAATGGCTGCGGCGGCGTATGGCCGGCCATTGTGGCTGTATTCACCGCGCAAGTCTACGGAATTCAGCTTACCGGAACCGACTATATTACGCTGGTGCTGGTCAGCATCATCTCCTCCATCGGGGTAGCAGGCGTGCCAGGACCGGCTGTTATCTCCACCACTGTGGTATTAACCGCACTCGGCTTGCCGCTTGAGGGTATAGCCATCGTTGCAGGGGTGGAAGCCCTTATCGATATGGGCCGAACCGCAGTTAATGCTACCGGGACTACCGTAACAGCCCTGCTGGTGGCTAACTCAGAGGGCGAATTCGACCGCGAAGCCTTCAACCGTGGTGACAAAGACGAGGACGAAGTTCTCCTGAACGCAATCTAAGCAAGCCCCCTTTCCTCTTCGTAAAAGCCATAAAGACGCCAAAAAGCAGCGATTCCTCCGTAACTGGAAGAATCGCTGCTTTTTGGCGTTATTAACAGATGGAACAAATGATTACCCTAAGCAGATACGCTCACGCCTCCGGGCTGACTCCAGGCAGCTCTCGATCAGCCTCATATTCAGCACCGGGTCCTCCGACGAAATCCATGGCTTGCCGCTGAAGACCGCTGTAGCGAAATGGTCGGCCTGCTGGACGTAAGGGTTGGCTCCGACGGCCTCGACACGCCGGGGCTCGCCGCCGCCGTATACGAAGAACTCCGCATCATCGAATCTCGCATTGAACGGCATCGGAATCTCGATCCGCCCCTGCGTACCGAGCACCTCCAGGAGCTGGCGGTTGTACGCCCACATCCCGCAATCGAAGATCAGGCTCTTCCCGCCGGGGAACTCCACTAGCCCGGAAGCTACCATATCTACATTGTCATGCTCCGGCGAGAACAGCGCGTGCACCGTTACCGCCTCCGGCTCTGTGCCGAACAGCAGCCGCGCCGCGGTGAGCGGATAGCAGCCGACATCATAGAGCGATCCGCCTCCCCAGGCAGCATTGAAGCGGATGTTGGAGGTATCCGTAGCATCGTTGTAGGTGAACGTGCCGCGGATGGTACGCACCGCGCCGATCTCGCCGCTGGCGATAATCACCTGCAGCTCATTGATGCGCGGATGATGCCGGTACATGTAAGCCTCCGCCAGGTGAACGCCCGCCTTCCGGCAAGCCTCTACCATCTCGGCCGCTTCACGGCTGTTCAGCGCAATCGGCTTCTCGCATAGGATATGCTTACCCGCTTCCGCCGCGCGGATCACCCATTCACAGTGGAGATGATTGGGAAGCGGAATATAGACGGCATCCACCTCCGGGTCAGCAAGCAGCTCCTCATAGCTGCCGTAAGCCTGCTCAATGCCGAATTCGGCGGCTACGCTGCTGCTCTTCGTGAGCCCGCGGCTGGCCACCGCCCGGATCACTCCGGTCTCTGATTCCTGGATAGCCGGCATGACCGAGCCTGTAGCGATCTGCGCGCAGCCCATAATTCCCCAGCGAAGCTTCTCTGCCATCGTTATCACCTTCCTTATCTTAGTGTAACCCATATAACAGCTATACCCAGCACAAGGATTCTTGCCGCACTCATAAGCACGAAATTCTTCACCGCCAGGATGAAGGTCGTGCCTTTATGCTGCTCCTGATAGAAGCGTGCAATATTACGGCGCAGCGGAATCAGGGTCAGCAGGAGCAGCAGGACCAGGACCGGATGGACCCCGAGCAGCACCAGCACAATCAGATCGGCAAAAGACACATAATAGAGCAGCCTCCACAGCAGCAGCGCATTCTCCCGTCCGATATACACCGGCAGTGTGTATCTGCGGTTCTCGATATCATCCTCGATATCGCAGATATTGTTCGCCAGCATAATTCCGGCAATGCCCAGAATCGCCGGGACGGAGAACCAGAACAGATACAGCACCTCAAGGAAATTGATATGCAGGCTGATCCATTCCCCCTTCAGCAGGAGAGTGACCACCGCCTGATCCGAATGGATATAGGCCGAGATGAAAATAATGACGAACCCCATGAACAGCCCGGAGAACAGCTCGCCGAGCGGCATCCGCGAGATGGGGATCGGTCCGAAGGAGTACAGGATGCCGATCAGGAAGGAGAGTCCCCCGAGCAGGAATACCAGCAGTCCGGTCTGGAACACCAGGGCAATGCCCCCGCCTGCCGCCAGCACAAGGAGAATGACGATCAGCGCCACCACCGTAGACTCCTTCAGCTTGAAGCGGACAATCGGATTATGGGTCTCATACCCGTAGCCATGGGTTTTGGCGGCCTTTTTGAAATCATAATAGTTGTTGATCGCTGTTGTCGCCATATCAAAGCTTAAGAGGGACACCAGCATCAGCACGAAGCGCAGGATATAGAAATCCTCGAACCGGTACAGAGCATACAGCGTCCCCAGCAGCAGCGGGAGCATACTGGCCACCTTCGTCGGCAGCTCGACAAACTTGAAGAAAGTTCTTATATTCACAGCCATTCATCCTTATCAGTCATATGAGCACGTTACTGTGCGGTGGTTGTAATGGTAACCGGCGACCACTCAGCGATAACCGTCTGTCCGTGCGCCGACACGCTGCCTTCCGGGGTCAGGTCCTTCTCCGTCATAATGCCCAGAGCGATGGTGAAGCTGTTGAATTTCACGGGCACATTCCGCTCGCGCCGCACCTCATTCCCATTCACATAGAAGACAGCCTCATTGTTGCCCCGGTGGTAGGTGATGGTGTACGTGTTGAATTCGCGCGGCTTGAAGTCCGTATCCTCCTTGAAAATACAGAAGTATTTGGTCCCTCCCGTCTCGGGTACAGTTACCCCGGGGAACGGAAGGATGCCGTACACACTGGCATATTTGTCGTTGCCGGCGAAGAAATCAAGCGCAGCGCCTGTGGTGAAGTCCAGCAGATTCAGCGACACATAGCCGTCATACAGATCCCCTGGTGCAGTGCCCTGTGTGCGGGCGCGGATCTGGAGCTCGAAGCGGATTTCGCCTTCCTCCGGAATCTCTACCGGCTGGGCCGAATAGTACATATGCTTGGCATTATCCAGAATCTGCACCTGATCATGACGGCGGCTCAGCTGAGCCCGCACGTACAGATACTCATTACGCACAATTACCACCGCCTCCGGCTCACGATACGCCCAGAACGAGCCGTCCGGCAGCTTAAAGCCGCCCGTCTGCCAGACCTTCCCTTCCTCCAGTATGTTATGGAAATCCCCGATCACCGTTTGCTTGCCCTGTGTTGCAGGCATACCTTCGTTCGCTGGCAGATGCTTGTCCATGAATTCTCCCGCTTTCTGTAGTGTAGTAGTCAATGATATATATTTTAAAATAGCCCCTGGATCAGCAGGGCTGCTGTCATGACCGCCCCGCAGCGTACCGAGGCGCGCTGTGAGGCACCCATAAGCGGCAGATAGGCTTCAGAGGGATTCTCCGGCTGGAGGCTGCGGTAGATCCGTATCGGGGCAATGGCTGTCAGCAGAGCGAGCAGCGCGTATACCGGCAAGATATGAAGCAGCACACATACAATCAGTGAAGCATAGGAGATGTAGAGCAGTACCTGCGAGAAGATCAGCGCCCTGCGTTCACCCCATACCACGACCAGTGTGCGTTTGCCGGCCTGCTGGTCGGCTCTCCAGTGCAGAAAGTGATGATTGAACAGCAGCAGGGTTGTGAGCAGGCCGCTCGGCAACGATAACAGCACCGGCTTCAGGCTGAACCCCCCGGTCTGAACGAAATAAGCGCCGAGAACCGGCATGAGTCCAAAGGCCAGGAAGATCGCAAGCTCACTGTAGCCCTTGCCCCGGTATCCGAACCGCAGCGGCGGAGCCACATAGAAATAAGCGATCAGTGCACCGCCGGCTACAAACCACAGAATCTCCCAGCCGCTGTACAGGCTGAGCAGCAGGCCACACCCGGCCGCAACGGCCAGCAGCCCCCAGGTCAGCAGGGCAAACAGCGACTCGCGCATGACGCCCCCGGACAGCAGCCCGGAGTTCGTAGAGATGGCTCCAGGTGTATGCTGCGCCTCTGTATCCGTGCCGTTGCGGAAATCCCACAGGTCATTCACCATATTGGAGAATAAATGGGCCGCAGCCGCTCCGATGAACGTTATTACAAATAAAAACGGATGGAACACTCCCTGCCATACATAGGCCCCGGCTGTTCCCAGGACAACCGGTATGAGCATAACGGGGATCACTCCAAACCGTGAGGCTTTCTTAAAAAGGGTCCACTTCTCCATCATGCCAAGAAAAATCTCCTTTTATTATTATTTGATAATTATTATCATTAAATTATTATACATCAAAATTCGACACTTCGGGCAGATTTACGCTGCAAAATATTCCCTAATCGTGGTACACTATAATCGATGGTACTTATTTCCTATTAAATCTTAAATAATGAAGGGGATCAGATGAAACTCCGCAAAAAAATAATCATCTTCATTAGTTTTGTCGCTATCCTCGGCATTGGTGCCACCTATCTGATGCTTCATGTGATTCTGCTGAACCGCTTCGAGAAGCTGGACGAGGCAGAGCTGAAGCGCAACCTGAGCAAGGCTACCGCAGCTTATCATCAAGAGCTGGAGAGCCTGAGAACGGGACTCCTTGATGTTGCCGTCCGGGATGAAACCTACCGCTTCATAGAGAATGCAGCGGCTACCGGCTCGGCGGACTCCGGCAGTACCGCTGCCGCCTTCATCCGCAGCAGCCTTGAACCGGCTGCTTATCCAATGAATCATTTCGATATGATTGCCCTGCTTGATCTGGACGGACAACCGCTGTACGGCGGCTCCTACGACCTTCCGGCAGGAATAGTCACCCCGCTAACTGAGGAGCAACTGACGTTAATCAAGCTGATCCGAAGCCGTCTGCCTGTGCCGGGATCTCCCGGCAAGAGCCGGAGCGGCTTCGTTAATCTGGATAAAGGGACTATGCTAATTACAATTACGCCTATTCTTAACAGCAGCAAGAACAAGCCGGTCATCGGAACAGCCATTGCCGGACGGATGCTGCACCAGGATGGAATCGCACAGATCTGGGAGGATACCCTGTCCACGATGGAGATGTCGCGTCTCACCACCCCGCTGCTTGCGGACAGCGGAGGGGAACGCGTCTGGACCAGCCCCGCCCGGGGCGGGCAGATGTCCATCCACACCATACTGGACGACCTGTTCGAAGATCCCGGGATGGTCCTCACCCTGAAGGAGCCGCGCCAGTTCTACAACAGCGGGCTCAAGTCGCTCTCCACCTTCCGTATGTTCTATTTCATCTCCATTCTGCTAATGCTGGGTGCCAGCCTCCTCTTCGTGAACCGGTTCATTCTGAGAAGGATGTCCACTCTGGTACGCAACATCCGAAGGATCGGCAGCAGCAAGGATCTCTCCATCCGGATTCCCAGCTCAGGCCAGGATGAATTCAGTGAAGTGGAGGTCGAATTCAACCGGATGATTGATTCGCTGGAGCAGACCCAGGATGAGCTGCGGCGGCAATCGATGCTGGACCCGCTGACCCGTCTGCCCAACCGCTCGCTGTTTTTTGACAAATTGAATGAAGCAATTGCCGCCGTCAAGGGAAGTGACCGGCAGATCGTGCTGGTCTTCATTGATCTGGATCATTTCAAGACGGTGAACGATACCCTCGGCCATGACTTCGGAGATGCCATCCTGAAGGAGACCGCCTTCCGCATCACGCAGGTTGTCGGCAAGCATGATGTGGTCTCCCGGCTCGGCGGGGATGAATTCACCATTCTGCTCTATGATGTGCCTGATGAAGGCAGCATTGCCCGGCAGCTCTCCCGGATTCAGGAAGCCCTCTCCATGCCTCACCGGATCAAGGGGCATCTTCTATATAATACCGCCAGCATCGGCATCAGTATTTATCCGCAGAATGGGGAAGACGCCGATTATCTGGTCAAGCAGGCAGACCTGGCCATGTTCCATGTTAAGGAGACCGGCCGCAATAACATTTTCCAGTATTCAGAGGATCTTGAAGCAGGCATCCGGCGCAAAAAGGTACTGGCCCAGCAGCTCCTCTCCGCTGCCGCCGGGAACGAGTTCGAGCTGCACTACCAGCCGATTCTCAGCACGGGACAGCTGCAGGTATCCAAGGTGGAGGCTCTGCTGCGCTGGACCAGCCCTGCTTACGGCAATATCTCACCGGCCGAATTCATTCCGCTGGCGGAGAGCAGCGGCTCCATTGTCGGCATCGGCAGCTGGGTGCTGCGCCAGGTGTGCTCGGATATGCGCGATTTCCGCAGACGGGGTCTTGAGCTCACCGCCGCAGTGAATATCTCCGCGCTGCAGCTCATGCAGCCGGGCCTGCTGGAGCTGCTCTTAGAGCTGCTCGATGAATATGAGCTGCCCGCCTCCAGCCTGGAGCTGGAGATCACGGAGAGCGTGCTCGTCTCCGGGGACGGCATCTTCCTGTCGCTGCAGCAGCTTCGGGCCCACGGGTTCCGGATCTCGCTGGATGATTTCGGCACCGGCTTCTCCTCCCTCAGCTATCTGCGCCGCTTCCCGGTGGATGTGATCAAGATTGACCGCTCCTTCATCTCCGAGATGTCACGGGAGGCCCAAGGGGATGTGCTCGTCAAGGCGATTATCGAGCTGAGCCATAATCTGGGGCTGCGCGTAGTCTCGGAAGGCATTGAGCAAAGAGAGCAATTCGATATGCTGCGGGAGCTGGGCAGCGACGAGCTTCAGGGCTACTATATCAGCAGGCCGCTTCAGGCCCAGGCGCTGTATTCTTTTCTGGAGCAGGGTAATTATTACACCGGCCGATAAGAGACTTCTTTTATAGGCAAGCTACTGGCGATATGATATGATAGGCAGGCTGATAACAGCACCCGGCTCAGGGTGCTGTTATCCTATGCGAACACTTATGAAAATTGGAGGCTTTCATTGTTATGTCAGCGCAACCGCACACCGCACAGTCCGTCAAAATCGTTACCGCCGACCCCAGCGCCATCGGCTTATTCGGACTAGCCATCGTTACCCTGGTCGCTTCTTCACAAAAGCTCGAAATTACAACAGGTCTCAGCTATGCTATTCCATGGGCCATCTTCCTCGGAGCCTTCGCCCAGCTATTCGCATCCATCCAGGATGCCAAGCACAACAATACCTTCGGCATGACTGCCTTCGGCGCCTATGCGTTCTTCTGGTTCGGCATGGGGGCAAGCTGGCTGATCAAGCTCGGTGTATTCGGTGCAGTGCTGGCGGAGGGCGTTGATCCCAAGCAGCTGGGATTTGTTTTTGCAGGATATCTTGTGTTCACCCTCTTCATGACGCTCGGCGCCGTTGAGGCAAACCGTGTACTGCTGATTATCTTCATCCTGATCGACTTCCTGTTCCTCGGACTCTCGATGGATGCTTTCGGCGTCGCTGCGGAATTCTTCCACAAGCTGGCTGCCGTATCGGAAATGGCTATCGGTATCGTATCGCTCTACGGCTGCGGCGCATCTGTGCTCAACGCCCACTTCGGACGTACCTTCCTGCCGATTGGTGCCCCGCTGGGCATCTTCAAAAAATAGCACCGGCCTTCCAGCCGGGCAGGGCCATGCCCTCCTCTCCAAAGACTCGGATAAATGCTTACTGCCCTTTTATGCAGATGGTGTTTATCCGTTTTTGGATTCAGGCGGGTTTTGTTAGGAATTCCCTTGCGCAAACACGATAATAATGACATGCTATAGAGACCCAAACGACATTTATCGACATCTCCCTGCGGTCTAGGAACCGCTTATTATACACTTTGACATCTGCGGCTTTTATTTTTCCGGTATCGGGGGCAATCCATGGCTTTCCTTAGTAAAAAGCCTTTAAGCATCATTATCGGCTTCATCATCGTCCTGCAGCTCTGCCTGTTCTATTACTATTCCGTATCCCTGGCCCGGGAATATAGAGCCGAGAAGGCGGATCTGGCCTCACAGGCGGTCATGCTGGCCTCGAACATCGAAGAGCGGGTGGCCATTGTGAAAGGGGTCAGCTCCTTTATCCAAACCGTCGGCTTCGATGCCGATCCTGCACTAATCCAGAGCTACCTGGTCACCGCACACGCCAAAAACACCAGCAACGTCACGAATATCATGATCGCTCCGGATGGTCTGATCCGCTACCTCTACCCGCTTGAAGGCAATTCGTCACTGCTAGGCAGAAGCCTGCTGCTGGATTCCTCCCTGGCCTCTCCCGGCATGATCCAAGAAACGATCCGTTCCCGCAGCATTACAATAGACGGTCCTCGTACACTTGCCCAGGGCGGCTATGGCATGGTGATCCGGCAGGCCATCTATAAGGACAACTCTCTGGAGGGCATCGTCTCCGTCACCGTGAAGATTGATAATATCATTAACCAGCTTGTGTATAAGGACAGTAATATCTATGTCACTGCCAAGGATCATACCTTCCTGTTCGGCAATGAAGCCCATACGAAGGACCCGCAGCTCACCGTTCCCGTGAATACCTACAATCAGCACTGGCTGATGGGGATCTCTCTGCCCTCCCACAAGAAATGGCAGGTGCTGCTCAGCGTGCTGTGGATCGATATTGCTTTTCTGCTGGTGATTGCCTTCATTCTATATATTTTCTGGTATCAGAGCCGCTTCAACCGCGAGCTGGAACGGGTGGTCAGCATCCGGACCCGGGACCTGCGTATTTCCAAGCGTCTCTATGAAAAGCTTGCGCACTACGACAGTCTGACGGAGATCCCCAACCGGCGGTTCTTCATGGACGAATTCGAGCGTCTGCTGCAGAGCTCGGAGCCCACACAGACCTATACCTTATTCTTTTTCGACCTGAACCGGTTCAAGGAGATTAATGATACGCTCGGCCACTCTACGGGGGATCAGGTGATCAAGACCCTGGCCGGACGGCTCAAATCCGGGAGCCTGCCCTTCAAGCTGTTCGCCCGTACCGGCGGAGATGAATTCGTGATGATCTTCGCGGGTCTGCCGCACACGGATATTCCTGTGATCGCCGGGCGGATCAGCATGCTGATCGCAGAGACTCTCCTGATCTCGGGAGCACATCTGAGCCTGTCCACCAGCATTGGCATCTCCCTGTACCCCGAGCATTCGCAGAATACGGATGATCTGCTGAAATTCGCCGATATGTCGATGTATCAGGCCAAGTCGCAGGAGGACACCAATTACTTCATCTTCGACTGGGAGCTGCGCGAGAAGCTGGAGCAGAAGACGATGATCGCCAAATATCTGCATTCCGCCCTGGAACGGGAAGAATTCGTGCTGTATTATCAACCCCAGATCAACGCCATCACAGGCGAAATGATCGGCATAGAGGCGCTGATCCGCTGGAATCACCCCGAGAAGGGGCTGATTGGACCAGGGACGTTCATCACTGCCGTCGAAGAAGCCGGGCTGATGATCCAGCTCACCGACTGGGTGCTGCGTGAGGTGTGCCGCCAGCTCTGCGAGTGGCGCGGCCTGGGGATGCCGCTGCTGCGGACCTCAATTAATATCTCCAACAGCTGGTTCTACAACCGGAACCTGATCGAGAATCTGTTCGCCGTGCTTGACGAGTACGGGCTGGATACCGGTGTGCTGGAATTCGAGATTACCGAGAGCACCGCACTGCTGGAGGAGCATTATCCGCTGCTGCAGCAGATGCGCGATCACGGGATCATCGTCTCCATCGATGATTTCGGCACGAAATATTCTTCGCTGAATTACCTGAAGCATTTTCCCGTGAACAAAATCAAGATTGACCGCACCTTCATCACCGGCATCGGCGTCAGCTCCATAGATGAGACCATCATCAAATCCATCGTCTTCGTCGCCTCCCAGCTTGGCTATGACCTGATTGCCGAAGGGGTCGAGACGCAGGAGCAGCTGGCCTTCCTGGTGCAGCATAATTGCCCGCATATTCAGGGATTCCTGTTCTTCCCTCCGCTGCCTGCCGATGAGATCCGCAAGCTGGTCTCCTGAAGCTGTCAGGATGCTTTGCACGCGGGTAGGGGGATCGTTATAATTAGCTTCATCTGATGTTAACCCGAAAGGATTCTGAGACCATGAATAGATTGACTACCGGCGAAATGGCCGGAACCGCCCTGTTTGCGCTGATCCTCGCCCTCCTGGCGTACCGGATTATCCGCGGCATGCCGAAGATGGCCGGAGACATTACCGCCTTCCGCAAACGGACCCTCGTCTGGACCCAGGTCGCCCTGGTGCTTACCGTCCTGCAGCTCAACTTCAAGGCCGGAGACTGGCGCTTCGGTATTATCCTCGGCCTGATCGTCCTGTTCACCGGCAGCATCTGGCTGTCCGCCCGCCGCTATGACAATGCCCGCCAGGCTGAGGCTGAGCAGGGAGAGGAGCAGTGAGGGAAACGGTGCGTTTGCTGCGTGGAGCGGGGATAGCTGACTGGAGACAGCCTGGAGTAACCCGTCCACCATTCGCCCTAGCCCTCTCTATCCGCATCCAGTAGATGCTGTTTTTCGCATACATTCGGGCCATACGCCTGTATGTGAGCACAATGTACCTTTCAGGCTCCCGTCAGGGGGCCTTTTTTCGTGTCTTCCGGCTGCGCTACAGGCATACTTTTCCTCTCCCTAACCATACTAATGACATTCTATGGATACCGATGGAGGGCTGATGAATGGGCAAAAAACTGAATCTGCTAATGTTCAGCGGGGAGTATGACAAGGCGATGGCCGGGCTGATTCTGGCGAATGCGGCCAGGGATATTGAGGTGGAGGTTACGATGTTCTTCTCGTTCTGGGGGCTGTTCCTCGTCCGGGACCCGGAGACTATGACGCTAGAGGATAAGAGTATCTATGAGAAGCTGATGGATGTCATTACTCCCAAGGGACCGGAGCAGCTGCCGCTCTCGCGGATGAACTTCAGCGGGCTCGGCAAGCTGATGCTGGAGGAGATGATGGAGGATCAAGGAGCACCGAAGCTTATACATTTCCTGAAGGGCGCGCGCAAAAAGAACATCAAGTTCTACGCCTGCAAGCTCTCGGTGGAGATCATGGGCTTCAAGCCGGAGGAGCTGCTGCCCGAGGTGGAGATTATCGATGCCGCCGCGTATCTGAAGGATGCGCTGGAGAGCGATA
Organism: Paenibacillus sp. FSL M7-0420; assembly: GCF_038002345.1. Lineage (NCBI taxonomy): Bacteria > Bacillati > Bacillota > Bacilli > Caryophanales > Paenibacillaceae > Paenibacillus > Paenibacillus sp. FSL M7-0420. The sequence goes on from NZ_JBBOCJ010000001.1 coordinate 6,853,298, forward strand.
TCCAGCTCTTCATCTGATGGCTATGGGCTTTAACCTAATTACACCACCGGGCATATACTGAGGCAGACGAAGACGGATTGGTTACCCCCGGCGGGCACGCAGAGGCTGCGACTCACACGATACTTGCCTTGCGCAGCACCAGCGACTGCCGGAATCCGTCTCATTGATAGAGCATTCATTGCCTGGAGGGATTGTCCGTGCTGAGTATCCACCGCGCCGCTGCGGCAGACGCGCCGTCTTCACTGCAAGAGCATTTCGCGGCATTCCGTGAGCACACTGTCGGCAGCCGCCATCTGATCTCCACCCCCTACGGACGGCAGCCGCTGCTGTATGCCGATTGGACGGCCAGCGGCCGGCTGTATGAGCCGATCGAGCGCAAAATACAGGAGACCTTCGGCCCCTATGTCAGTAACCCGCATACCGACTCCAACACCACCGGCCTGACCATGACCCTGGCTTACCATGAAGCGCGTAGCATCATCCGGCAGCATGTGAATGCTGCCCCCGCAGATGCCCTGCTCTTCTGCGGCAACGGCACCACCGGTGCGGTGAACAAGCTGCTGCGGATCATGGGCCTGAAGCTGCCGGAATGGCTGAAGCAGGAAACCCTCTGCGCACCGGAGGAGCGCCCGGTTATCTTCGTCAGCCATATGGAGCATCATTCCAATCTGCTGCCCTGGCAGGAGAGCTTCGGCGAGGTGGTTACCGTCTCCTCCGGGCCGGGCGGCGAGGTGGATCTGCTGCGGCTCGGGGAGCTGCTGACGATCTACCGGCACCGCCGCTTCAAGATCGGTTCCTTCACCGCCTGCTCCAATGTCACCGGCATAGAGACCCCGTATCATCAGCTTGCTGCGCTCATGCACCGGCATGGCGGGGTATGCTTCGTGGATTTCGCAGCCAGCGCCCCTTATCAGGAGATCAATATGCATCCGGCAGCCCCGCAGGAGAAGCTGGACGCCATCTTCTTCTCTCCGCATAAATTCCTCGGAGGCCCGGGAACCGGCGGCGTGCTGCTGTTCGACACCGCGCTCAGCACCGGCCGGCTGCCGGATGAGCCCGGCGGCGGCACCGTAGTATGGGTGAACCGCTGGGGCGGACGCCGCTACATTGATGATGTTGAGGTACGCGAGGACGGAGGCACCCCCGGCTTCCTGCAGGCGATCCGCACCGCCCTCTGCGTGAAGCTGAAGGAGCAGATGAACGGAACCGGACAATATATGATCGTCCGTGAACAGGAGCTCTGCCGGAAGCTGCTCTCGGGTCTGGCGCAGATTCCCGGCTGCTCTGTGCTGGAGGGCGTACACCGTAAGCGGCATGGCATTGTCTCCTTCACGCTGAAGGAGATTCATTACAATCTCGCGGTACGGCTGCTGAATGACCGCTTCGGCATTCAGGCGCGCGGCGGCTGCTCCTGCGCCGGTCCGTACGGCCATCAGCTGCTCGGGCTGAACCCGGCGCAATCCCAGGCATTCATCCAGGCGATTCACGCCGGGGACCAGTCGCTGAAGCCGGGCTGGGTCCGCCTGTCCCTGCACCCGATCATGACGGACCGGGAGGTAGAGCATATGATCTTCGCCGTACAGTCTATCGTCAGCAGTATCGGGGAATGGAGTAAGGATTACCGCTACAATGCTGTCACCAATAGCTGGCTTCATACCGGGGAGAGAGGCGTTACAGAGGACGAGGAGATTCGTGAATTATTTGTGCTGTAGCGGCGCTTGGCCGCGCAGCTCCCGCTCCCGCGCCAGCCGGGCGAACCTGGCTTCAATCGCTTTAACCCCCCACAGGGAAGCTCCGATAAACAGCAGCACATAGATGATTTCCGCCGGATGACGGATGAACCGCTGCACATCATTGCCGATGTAGGATACCGCAAATACCATAATGGCTTTGCCGGCACACAGTGCAATCAGATAGGAACGCAGCCGCATTCCGGCCAGACCCGCTGCCATATTAATCACCACGAACGGACCCACCGGGAACAGGCTAAGCAGGAACACATAGCTGAACCCGCTCTGGCGGACCCAGGTCATCGCTTTGGCTACCTTGGGCCGCTTGGCCCATTTGGTGAGATAGGGATGGCCGGCAATTTTGCGGATAATCAGGAAGGTGACCGTGCAGCCTGCGACCAGACCGATCCAGGAATACAGGAACCCCAGCCATAACCCGTACACCGCCCCGTTAAGCCCTACAATCGCTATAGTCGGCAGCGGAGGCACGAACGATTTCATGAAGGTAAGCCCCACACCCGGGAGCGGCCCGAACGAGCGGTATTGCTCCAGCAGCTGTAACAGGCGCTCCTCGGTCAGCCATGACATAATATCTATATAGAACATTTCTTCAGCGCTCCTCAAGTACTCTAGTGAGTTTCAATTATACAATACTTTCTGCTTCTCTGATGCCAAGCGGAAGCGGCTTTACTGTCTATTTTATGGACGATACCGTATCAGCGGGAAATAGAAGGATATGTAATCAACAGGCTGGACAAGCGCAAGCTGCCGGAGATATGATGAAATTATGAGAACATTTGATTATAGTCTGCTGGCCAAAAGAGTGCTCGCCCTGCTATGCATCGGCCTGCTCACCGCAGTGGCGCTGGTTCCCCTGCTTGGCTCCTCGTCTGCCTGCTACAGCCCACGGTCAGGATGGGCCGATTTGTCCTCCTGCACTTTCGATAATACTGCCGTCTACCCGCTTGGAGGGGAATGGGAATTCTATTGGCAGGAGCTGCTGGAACCGCAGCATTCCTTATCCCGGACCGCAGAGGCACCGGCCTATATGTCCGTGCCCGGCGCTTGGGGCCGGGGATCAGAGGCTACCAGCTCCTCCCGCTACGGATATGCGACCTACCGACTGCTGGTTCAGCTGCCGCCAGGGGTCCCCGCCTTCGCCCTCAAGGTTAGCAATATCCGCAATGCCAGCGAGGTATATGTAAATGGCGAGCGGCTGGGCGGAAGCGGGACACCAGGGGAATCCCGGGAGACCACCAAGCCGCGCAATCATCCGTATTCCCTGATTTTTCAGAGCAAGTCTAACCTGGCGGAGATTCTGATACATACATCCAATTTCACATATTCAAACGGAGGCATTGCGGAGCCTATCCGGATCGGTACTCCTGCTGCTATAGCTGCCATCGACCAGCGGAACCGGACCTATGATATATTGCTGGTAGCGGGCTTTTCTTTTATCGGCCTGTACTTATTCGGTCAGGGCTTCCAGCGCAAAGAGGACAAGTCTTCATTCCAGCTGGCCGTCTACTGTTTCATGATTGCCCTCTATATGCTGACGCACAGCGAGAAGCTGCTCTTCGAGTACCTCCCATCCCTGTCGTATGAAGGATTCAGCAAGCTGCAGGCGGTGTCAGGTGTAGTCGGGTTCTATTGCGTGTCCAGCTATACCTATTCCCTGTTTCCTGCTCTGTATTCCCGGCTCTTCAAGCGGATCTGCTTCGTGTATGCCTTGAGCTTCTGCACCATTGTACTGTTCACCACGCTGCCTGTATATTCGCGGATTACAGGGGTGCTGCTGACCTTCAGCTTCATCTCTGTCTGCTATACCTTCTACGTCATGGTCAAGGCCGCCTGGCGGAGAGAGACCGGTTCTAACTATCTGCTGATCGGTGTGATTGCTGCAGTCATGTTCACCTTATCCTTAGTGAGCAATCTGTTCTTCGGGACTGAACTCTATGCCGTTCCGCCGGTATCCGGTCCGATCTTCATTCTTGCCGAGGGGCTGTTCCTGTCTGCGCGCCATGCCCATGCATATCAGACCATTAAGCAGCTATCCCAGCTGCTTGAGCGCAAGGACAGGGATAAGGACGAGTTCCTGCTGAAGACCTCCGCCGAGCTGCGTACGCCGCTGAATGCCATCATTAACGTGGCGTTATCCATGCATGAGGGAGCGGGAGGACCGCTAAGCCCGTCTCAGCGGGAGGATATGCGGCTGATTCTCGGTACCGGCAGAAGGCTGGCCTTCATGGTCAGAGACATTCTCGACTATGAACAGATCAAGCGCCAGCGCATCACCCTGCAATGGGGGACTGTCGATATCCAGGGGGTAGCGGCCATTGTCATCGAGGTCTTCCAGTTCCTGAACAAGAAGGGCAGCATCCGCATCAAAAATCATATTCCGCCGGGCCAATTCCTGGTCCAGGCAGATGAGCAGCGGCTGATGCAGATTCTCTATACCCTGCTGGATAATGCGCTGAAATTCACGGACCGCGGCAGCGTGATGATTGAGGCCGCCTGGCAGGAGGAGTTCCTCTCCGTTGCCGTCACCGATACCGGAAAGGGCATTCCCGAGGATCAGCTGGAGTACCTCTTCCGCGACTATGAGCAGCTCAGCGAGGCCGATTCATTGGAGACTGGAGGTCTCGGACTAAGTCTTGCAATCAGCCGCAAGCTGGTAGAACTGCATGGCGGGAGCATCTCCGTCTCTTCCCGGGTTGGCCGGGGCAGTACATTCACTTTCACGCTTCCGGGCAACGAGGCGGAAGCCGCCGCTGCTGCCCAAGCCGGAGAACAGGCGCTCTTAAGACAAGCGTATACCCAGCCGGAAATGCTGGATGACCTCTGGAAATACCGGTCGGCTGATCCGCCGCAATCCAGCGGGCAAGCTGCTCCCTATGCGCCGCGTATCCTGATCGTAGATGACGATTATGCCAACCTGAAGGCACTGACTAACCTGCTGTCGCTGGAGAATTACAGCATCGCAAGCCGCAGCAGCGGCAAGGAAGCGCTGGCACTGCTGGCCGGTGACCGGAATTTCGATCTCTGCATTATTGATGTCATGATGCCGGAGATGTCCGGGCTGGAGTTGTGCAGGATCATCCGCCAGACCTACACCCCGCTGGACCTGCCGATCCTGATGGCTACGGCCGGGCAGCAGCTTCACTTCAACGAGGCGGCCTTCCGGGCCGGAGCCAATGATTTCATCCATAAGCCTTATATCTGGAGTGATCTTAAGGGACGGGTCAACACGCTGGTTCAGCTAAGGCGGTCTGTCTCCGAGCGGCTCAGCTCAGAGATCGCCATGCTGCGTGCGCAGATCAAACCGCATTTTCTCTACAACGCGATTAATACAATCATCTGGATGAGTACGCGTGACACCGAGAAGACACAGCAGCTGTTATACGATCTGAGCCATTTCCTGCGCGGCAGCTTCGACTTCAGCAACCAGGAGACCGCCATTCCGTTCGAGAAGGAGCTGGAGCTGATCGAAGCCTATCTGTCGCTGGAGCAGGCCCGGTTCGGGAAGCGGCTGAAGGCCGAATATCATATTGAGGTTAGTGAATTCCCGCTGCCGCCGCTGATTGTGCAGCCCATTGTAGAGAATGCTGTTCGTCACGGACTGATGGAGAAAATTGACGGAGGAACAGTGATCATCTCCACCCGGCAGGAGGGCGGTGATATCCTGATCACCGTCTCGGACAACGGGAAGGGAATGAGCGATGAACAGCTATCCTCGTGGATGAAGGACGACTACCGATCTTCGCATGGCGAAGGCACCGGAATCGGCCTGCGGAACATTAACCGCCGGCTGCTCACACAGTTCGGGCGTCCGCTGATTCTTACCCGGGGAGCCAGCGGAGGTATAGATGTACTGATAACAATCCCATGGAAGGAGGAGGTCTCCTGAGTATGAGCATCTCTGTAATGGTAATTGATGACGAATGGCCGGCACTGGATCAGATGAAGCGGCTGCTGCTCCAGTGTGAAGGAGTATCCTCTGTCCTGACATACGATAACCCGCGCGAAGCCCTCGCTGCTGCTTCCGAACTGAAGCCGGATGTTCTATTCCTGGACATCCAGATGCCGGAGCTGTCCGGCCTCACTTTTGCCGAGAAGCTGTTGCCAGTATCTCCGGACACAGACATCGTATTCGTAACCGCCTACCGGAATTATGCTGTCGAAGCCTTCGACTTGTCTGCGATGGATTATCTGCTGAAGCCCGTTGATCCTTCGCGGCTGCTGAAGACCTGGAACAAGCTGCTCAGCAAGCGTCAAGCGCCGGCGGCTGCCGGGGCTGCCGGAGCAACTGGAGCAGCCGGCAGGACAACTGCGTTCCGGCTCCTGGGGGATTATGAGCTAACCAGCCCTCAGGGCTTAGTGAAGTGGAGAACACATAAGGCCCAGGAATTATTTGCGTATCTGTGGATTCACAGGCAGGGCAGTGTCAGCGTCATTCTGAATGATGTGTTTCCACAGTGGAATTACGAGAAGGGCAAGCAATATCTGCACACTACGGTCTACCAGATCCGCACCACCTTGAAGAAAGCCGCGCTGGAGGACAAGATTGAGCTGACCTTCGGCAGGGAGAATTACAGGCTGGAATCAAGGGGAATCGAGGGCGACATTGAGAAATTTCAGGAAGCTGCCACCCTTGCGCTGCAAAGCAGCCAGCTGGAGGGTATGCAGCAGGCCGCCGCCCTGTACACCGGTGACCTGCTTCAGTCGCTGGACAGCCTCTGGGTATATTCCGCCCGTGACAAATACCGCCGGCTGTACCTCAAGCTGCTGGAGCAGCTTACCCAGGGATTGGTGCAGGCTGCACGGCCACACGAGGCCGAAGATTACGCCGTGCGCCTGACGGAGCTGGAGCCGCTGGAGGAGAGCTACGCCCTGCGGCTGATTGCGATCTATTACGAAACCGCCAAACCCCTGCGCGCCCAGCGTAAATTCACCCAGTTCAGTGAATCCTACATCGCAGAGACCGGCGACGCCTTGCCGGACTGGTTCGTGGACGAATACCGGCGGCTGGGGAGATAGCGTCGAAATTCTATCGTTACTCCATAATATCCTTTGAGAGACCGAGAAATATTTCTTATCGTATGCTTTGGAAACTATATAAATTGAACTAATGTTTTTATGTTTTGGAATTAGCTGTGACTCCAGAGAAGTTTTGGACTTCCGGCCGCTGTTGTCTACAGATTTCATGATTTTATACCGTTTTTAACGGTTGAAATCCGTAGACAAAGGCGGTCGCTACCGCTCCTCCAGTTCCAAAATTCCCCTCCGACACTTTTCCTTTAACTTAAATTTTCAGTTCATCTATATAACAGTAAAAGGACGACAATCATTCGAACTTAGCGAATGATTGTCGTCCTTTCAGAATACTTTTATACACTTGTATTATTTAAATGATAATTGGTATTCGATAGATGTATGGCCTTTGAAATCCTCTTCAAATAACTTATAGTCAATCCCATAATATTATTTTTCACAAAATTTAAAAGGAATCCTTGAATCGCCCAAATTTCAGTTTCATACCCTTGATGGTCGTATTAGCTTTTCATAGTATCCCCAAAATTTCTCATTATTCTGTTTAGCAATAGCCTCTCCTGCACTTGCCTTCTTCCACTTTTTACATGCGGGACATTTAAAGTCTGCAAACTCAGTCGAATTACTATTTGTACATAACGATAAGCACTAAAAATATTACAAGAATAGCAAATACCGATATAGTCGCATATAAAGACTTGCTTCGAAAATTAATTTTGTTCATATTTTGGCTTTTTCCTCATTACTCTTTCCTCTGTTAAGGTTGGCTTCTTCTCCACACAATCTGACCATTTTTATTAATGTATACTTCTCCATCAACACTATATGCGTAAGAAAGCCCCTTAGAAAAGCGTCCAGCCCAGTCAAGCGTTGGTTGAATAACCCAAGCCCCTGTTTTATTAATGAATCCGGTCTTCCCTCCCGATTCGGCAACTGCAAGTCCTTCATGAAAGTCACTCGCTGCATCAAATTGGTTAGGAATAAGTAGTTTTCCTTTGTTATCTATATAACCTGATTTTCCATTTATTTTAACCGCCGCCAAGCCTTCCGAAAAAGAGTGAACCTCCTCATACTTAGCAGGAATCTCTAATTTTCCTCTCTTATTAATAAAGCCATAGTTAGCTCCTGCTTTAACAGCTGCCAATCCCTCTGAAAAAGAATCCCCATTTTTATAACTTGAATTGAACAAAAACTTCCCTTTCTTATCAATATAATGGGAAATTCCATTTATTGTAACCAGAGCAGCGCCTTCAGAAAAATCCTCAGCGCTGTTATATTGGGCTTTTATTACTATTTGCCCGGAAGAATTAATGTATCCATATCCACTTCCCACTTGGACAGCAGCCAATCCTTCGGAGAAATTATTAGCTTTTTTGAATTGCGGTTTAATAAGACTAGTTCCTGTAATATCCATATAACCATAGTTAGATACAGCAAAATCAGTTGCAGTTTTAAGCGTTCTATACGCTGCAAGTCCTTCTGAAAATTCCTTGGCATCATAATAATTTCCCTTAGGTATTACTTTATTTCCTTGTTGATTGATGAATCCGTCAAATTTAGCATTTGAATAAACAATGGCTAGCCCTTCATTAAAAGCATAGGCATCTGTAAATTTCGTTTGATAATCAATAACCACTTTGCCTTCTGCATCAATATAGCCAAATTTCCCTCCGCGTGATACCGGAAAAAGATTTTGCTTAGAGTATAATGAAACAATCTGAGAGTCCCCGTACCACTTCACTTCGAGTCCGCTGGCTTCCCCAATGAAACGAAGTGGTACAAACGTTGCCCCATCAATTATCTGTGGAGATACTTGAAGTATAGTTGGAGTATCATTTATCCAAGCCGTATTTTGATTAATTACTAATTTAATAGTAGTGCCTGTCTTCTGACCAGAAATTGTTTTGCTTGCTGAGTCGTAACTAACATTAAAACCTAATTTTTCAAATATCCCTTTAAATGGAACCAATACCGTGTTGTTCTTCATAATTGGGGAGTGCTTTTCTTGAATGGGATTTCCATACAATATCACTCTAATTCCATTTTTCGCAAAAGCAGACTCTTTACTGACCATCGCAATTAAGAATATAACAAGGAAAAATGAGAACAGCACTTTTATTGATTTGCTCATATCTTACAATTCAGCTCCTTTGGTTTTTATTTCATCGAAGAATCTAAGTGATATTACCACCCCCTAACAATCTAAGGAATTGGCTATATTATCAATTAATTCCCAGTTAAAGAAATTATAACATTGTTGCTAGAATCACGTGCTACGGTAGCATCATTCTGGTCTGAACGACATACTTTCTGCCGCCAATACCATCTGGTACATCTGCTCCAGTTTTGCGCATGGAAAAAAACACTCGATATTTTACGCCATGGTTCGACGTTTATCAGTGTTTTATCAGTGACAATTGTTACCATTGTTCATATACAAAGATCATTCGTGCATAGGGATGCATCATTATGATGGCAATGGGGGATGTAACATGAATAAAAGGAATAGATTCAAGCGGGCAATCAGAGGGATGAAGGTACTGCCGCTTATGATGTCCATGATTCGTGAGGCTGCAGTGGATAACACCGCTCCTGCGATGTCTGTTGAGGTGACCACTGACAAAGAGGCCTATAATCCGGGGGATGAAGTTACCGTGCTGGTGCATTTAAAAGACTTCGCGCCAAATGACCGTGGCTACAGCTATCTTAACTTCATTATCCAATATGACAGCCAGGTATTTGATAACCTTGAATATACACAGCATTCGGTCTATGCGGAAGGAAATTATACGGCTGGAAGCGAGGTCGATGACCTGTTCCAGTTCAATTTCCAGAGTCCCGTGGATGGCAGTATCTATCTCGGAAAAAATACAAGTATGCGCGGCATTGATATTCAGGTTGAAGCGGGCAGCGGACAGCAGACGATTCCGGCGGTAGACCAGACGCTGGTCACGTTCAAGCTGCGGGTCAAAGCACTTACGCTCGCCTCCTCCTCAATGATCAGCCTGGCCAATGAATTCACCAGAATCCGCACCTCTGAAGCCGCAAATAGCATCTATCTCTACTCGCCCGATGTCACAGCGAACTCCCCGGCAAGGATCGAAATTACCCAATCTTCGTCCGTCTCCGTCTTCTCTGCACTGGAGTCTGTTAACCGTCTTACGTAGCAGTGAATCCTACAGTTGCGGCAGCTCCATCCACATACATATCCCTTACACAATTAGCTGCCGTCTAGATTTCTTGTACTATGGTGAATATACATAGGATACAGCATTAGCCATGAGGAGCATGAGATTGTATTCGGTTTTCCGCATACATTATGAACTCTTACTCTCCTCAACATAAATAAAAGACCAAGCCAACGTCAGAGACGTTTGGAGCTTGATCTCCGTTGTTCCGGTTTACGTCTGGGCTTCAATCGACTCCACGGGTCTGGTTCGGCCAACAAGCAGCGTCGTCACATGCTTGCGCGCGTCTGCTGTGAGCAGCAGCAGCTCCACCGGTCCGCCGGCCGGCTCCCTGCGGATGAAGGTAACCCTGGCACCGTCCAGATCCTCATAGATTCCGGCAACGTTATAGCCCAGCCCGACAAGATTGTCGATTTCCTGCCGTTCCCGGTCGAACTCTGCAAATGCTGACATCTCAGACCACTCCTCCGCTGATTTCTGCCTGGGCTGGATGGGGAGCTTCGGCCTCGAAGCGCTTGCGGTGCAAGTATTTGCCTTGACCTGCGGCACCGACGAATACTTTGTCCCGGATCACGAACTCTCCCCGGCTCAGCACAGAGACCGGCTCTCCCTTGACTTCCAGCCCCTCGAACGCATTATAGTCCACATTCATATGATGGGTCTTTGCCGACAGTGTCCGTTCCACTGCAGGATCGAAGATCACGATATCAGCATCGCTGCCCACGGCAATCGTACCCTTTTGCGGGAACAGGCCGAACAGCTTGGCGCTTGAGGTGGCGATGATATCCACGAATTTGTTCAGCGTGATCCGGCCCTTCTGCACCCCTTCGGAGTAGAGGACACTGAACCGGTCTTCAATAGTGGGTCCACCGTTCGGGATCTTCGAGAAGTCGCCCCGGCCCAGCTCCTTCTGCCCCTTGAAGTTGAACGAGCACTGGTCAGAGCCGATGGTCTGCAGCGTCCCGCTCCAGAGGGCATCCCAGAGTACATCCTGGTTCCACTGTTCGCGCAGCGGAGGAGACCAGACATACTTGGCGCCTTCGAAATCCGGCTTCGCCAGCGCCGACTGATCCAGCACCAGATACTGCGGGCAGGTCTCGCCGTAGACGCGCAGCCCTTTCTTGCGGGCCTCTGCAATCTTCCAGGCCGCCTCGGCGCAGGTAACATGCACCACATAGAGCTGTGAATCCGTCAGCCCGGTCAAATAAGCCGCCCGCCCAGTCGCCTCGCCTTCCAGCTCAGGGGGACGGGTCAGCGCATGATAGAGCGGATCGGTGTTTCCGGCGGCAAGCGCCTGGTCCACCAGATATTCGATGACATCCCCATTCTCGGCATGCACCATAACCAGCGCCCCTTCGCGCTTCGCCGCCTGAAGCGTCTTATACAGCACCCCGTCGTCGGCCTGGAACGTGTTCTTGTAGGCCATGAACACCTTCAGCGAGGTGATGCCCTCCTGCTCGATAATCTGCGGCAGCTCACTGAGCACCTTGTCATTCAGCTCTGACACCATCAGGTGGAAGCTGTAGTCGATGACTGCTTTATTCTGCGATTTATGATGCCAGGTATCTACGGCCTGCTGGAGCGGCTGCCCCTTCGTGGTCAGGCAGAAGTCGATTACCGTGGTGGTTCCGCCGTAAGCAGCAGCAATCGTGCCGGTCTCGAAGTCATCGGCGGTAACTGTACCGCCGAAGGGCATATCCAGATGGGTGTGGGGATCAATCCCTCCCGGAAAGACATAACAGCCGGAAGCATCAATGATCTCCGCGCCCGGCGCTTCCAGATTCAAGCCGATTCCGCTGATGATTCCATCCTCAATCAGGACATCCCCCGTATACGTATCTGCCGCTGTAACGATAATCCCGTGCTTGATGATCTTCTTCATCTTAACCCGCCTCCACTTCCGAATAAGCACCGTTGACTCCGCTGATGATCCGGCTGCGCTGATTCCAGCTCATCGGGGCCGCGCCGCCCTCCAGGGCAATCATATCAATGGCTCCGTCTGCCGGGCAGACAATCGAACACAGATTGCAGCCTACACAATCCTCCTCGCGCACTTGCAGAATCGCCTTGCCCTCCGCATTCGTCAGCATATCGATGCATTGATGAGAGGCGTCTTCACAGGCAATATGGCATTTATTGCAGTTGATACAGTTCTCCTCGTTGATCTGCGCAACGACTTGATAGTTAAGGTCAAGATCGCCCCAGTTGGAATACTTAGGCACCGACTTGCCAATCAGCTCGGTTACCGAAGCCAGCCCCTTCTCGTCCAGGTAATGGTTCAGACCGTCGATCATCTCCTCCACAATCCTGAAGCCATGATGCATAACCGCTGTGCAGACCTGAATTCCTGTCGAGCCCATCAGCATGAATTCGACGACATCCTGCCAGGTGGAGATGCCGCCGATGCCGGAGATCGGCACGCCGACTTCACGGTCCCGGGCACATTCCGCCACCATGCTAAGGGCAATCGGTTTGACAGCCGGGCCGCAATAACCGCCGTGCGCTCCCTGGCCGCCGACATTCGGAATTGTATTCCAGCTGTGGATGTCCACCCCGGCCAGACTGTTGATGGTATTGATCAGGCTGATCGCATCCGCTCCGCCCTTGACGGCGTGCCGGGCCACCACGGTAATGTCGGTGATGTTCGGCGTCAGCTTCACAATGACCGGGGTGGTTGCCACCTCTTTGACCCAGGCGGTCTGCGCCTGCACCAGATCAGGCTGCTGGCCCGAAGCCGCGCCCATGCCGCGTTCAGCCATGCCGTGCGGACAGCCGAAGTTCAGCTCCAGACCGTCTACGCCGATAGCCTCCACGCGCTTCACAATCTCATGCCACTTCTCCCGCTTCGGCTCCACCATCAGGGAAGCAATGATCGTATGGTCCGGGAATCTCCGCTTCGTCTCATAGATTTCCTTCAGGTTGACCTCCAGCGGACGGTCGGTAATCAGCTCAATATTGTTGAAGCCCGCTACACGCTGGCCGCCAAAATGAACGGCGGCGAACCGGGCCGAGGTATTGATGACCGGCTCTCCGAGCGTCTTCCACACCGCGCCTCCCCAGCCTGCCTCGAACGCACGCTGCACCTGATAGCCTGTATTCGTAGGCGGCGCAGAGGCCAGCCAGAACGGATTCGGTGACTTGATGCCTGCAAAATCAATACTGAGATCTGCCATTGCCATTCCCTCCCTCTTCTATGAAATCCGCGTTATACGGCAGAGCCGATTACGCTGTCCTGACGGCCTGACCATTGCTTCACAATCGCATAGGCAGCATCCTTGCCCTGCTGCGCGGCAGAGACCACCATGGCTTCCCCCGTCCCTGCGCCAAAAACAATATCGCCGGCAGCATAAATCTGCGGATCAGAGGTGCGCCCGGTCGCGGGATCAATCTCCACTACCCCCCGCTTATGCTCAAGCCCCAGCGCCTCAATGAGGTCAATCCGCCGTTTCTGGCCGATAGCCACCACTACGGCATCCACCGGGAGCAGGAATTCCGAGCCCTCCACCGGCACGGGGGAGGGGCGTCCATCCGGCCCAGCCTCACCAGTCAGCTCCATCCGCACACATTCCAGTGCCGCAACATTCCCCTGCTCATCCCCGACAATCCGCTTCGGCAGGGTCAGCCAGTTGAACTCCACACCCTCTTGCTTGGCGAATTCATATTCGAAATCATAAGCCGTCATCTCCCCGCGCGTCCGGCGGTAGATCATCTTCACGTTCGCCGCGCCGAGCCGCACCGAGCAGGTGGCCGCATCAATGGCCGTATTGCCTGCACCAATAACAGCCACACGCTGTCCCATCAGCTCCAGGGCAGGAATCCCGGTCTTGGTGGTCTCCACCAGCTCGATCGCATCATAGACACCAGACAGCTTCTCGCCTTCAATCCCCAGCGGAGGGACGTAACCCATCCCGGCCGCCAGCACAATGGCATCATATCCGGCCTTAAGCTCTTCTATGGAAATATCCACGCCCACCTTCATTCCTGTGCGGATCTCTACGCCCAGCCTCTCCACCTGCTCCACTTCCCAGATCGAAATGTCCTGCGGCAGCCGGAAGGAGACAATCCCGTGGGTATCAAGGCCTCCGGCCAGCGGCTTCGCCTCATAGATCACCACCTGGAAGCCTTCGCGCGCCAGCTCTCTGGCCGCTGACAGACCTGCCGGTCCGCCGCCGATCACCGCTACTTTCTTGCCGTTAGGCTCACCTGCCCGGAAGAGCTGAAGGCCGCTGCGGATCGCCCAATCCGTGGCATAACGCTGCAGCAGGCCAATCTCAATCGGTGCGGAAGCGCCGTTCAGCACACAGGCCCCCTCGCACAGCTCCTCCGTAGGACATACCCGTGCGCAGCTTGCGCCGACCGGATTAGCGTCCATGATGGTCTGCGCCGCCCCTCTGAGATTGTCGGTAGCGATTCTTTTGATAAAGGAAGGGATATTGATGCTGGTCGGACAGGCCTGGATACAGGGCGCATCATAGCAGTACAGACAGCGGTTAGATTCTTCGATAGCTCCCTTGCGGGTAAGCCCCGGCTCTGCCTCGGCAAAATTACGCATGAACAGCTCAGGCGTCAATGTGGTTAACGGTGAAGATTGCTCCATCGGGTACCCCTCCTTCTGGCCAAAGTAGCTTCCACTCTCGGCTTCGATTTATGTTATATAATATAACATTATTACGATGATCGCCTTATTATTTTGCATACTTGTAAGAATTATTGTAGTAAAATAAACTTCAAGCCGGTAAAATCGCTAATCACACTCCAATTTAAGTTAAGTTTCCTGACATATTATATTCAAACTATAGCCAATCCGTTTTTTCGTTACATTAGACAGATTGTCTAATTTCAAAAGTCACTTTTTTACCTGTGAGAATGGCCTGAGAACGAAGTGAATGAGGGGGAAGCTTATGGACTGGGAACTTGTATTTACGATCCGCGACGCGCTGAAGCGGCCGCTGTTCGCTGAAGCTGAGCTGATCGGGGGAAGAAACGGCCTGAACCGGGCCGTCCGCTGGGTGCATGTGCTGGAGAGCGCGAGCCTGGAGAGTCTGATTCACGGGGAAGAGATGATTCTGACCACCGGAATGAGCGCAAGCACGGATCTGGACGCTGCCCTGTCTTTCATGCAGAATCTGATTGATAAGAACGCCGCCTGCCTGTGCATCGAGCTGGGAGCCTACTTCAGTGCCATTCCGCAGGAGATGATCGCTCTTTCGAACCTGCACGATTTTCCGCTGATCCAATTCACCCGCACTGTACGGTTCGTCGACATTACACTCGATCTGCATTCCCTCATCATCAACCGCCACCACCGGATGCTGCAGGAGCTGGAGAGCATCTCCCGCGAATTTCACCGGCTGACGCTAACCTCCCAGGGAACCCTTAAGGTCCTGCAATTGTTATGTAAAAGCACCCGCACACAGATTCTCTATATGCAGCTGCAAGGTAAACCTCTCTTCTTCCCGGCCCTGGCACCCGAGGAGCAGCGCCCGCTGCTGGGCTTCTTCGAGACCTTCAGCGAAGAGATGGAGGGAGCAGCGCCGGAGGCCGCCCCCTATATCCGCGAATACGGCCACAAGACCATCGCCGTGAAGCCCGTAGGAGCCTTGGACCAGACCTGGGCCTATATCCTGATGGTCTGTAATCACAAGCCGCAGGAATTCGACTGTCTGCTGCTCGATTCCGCCTCCTTATCCATCGCACAGGAGCTGCTGCGCACCCGGTACATGGAGGAACGAAAGCTGTTCTCGGAGAATCTGTGGGTAGATGAGCTGGTCGGGGGACGTACTCAGGACGACAACCGGCTCAAGGGGCTGGTCGGCCCGGACTTCAACCTGGTTAATGAGCTGCCCTACCGGGTCTGCCTGATCGAGATCGAGAATCCCCGGGATGTCAAATGGAACAGCTCGGAGAATGACTGGGAATCCATCACCTTCCATCTATCGCTCATCCTGCGCTCCATCTTCGAGAAGCACTCCCTCCGGCCGCTGATCACCCTGAAGAACAACCGGCTGACCGTCATTGCCCTGGATATCCAGTCCAAGCTGCCCGGCAAGCTGCGCCTGCAGCAGGCGCTTGATTCCTTGCAGCATATCCGCGCGGATGAGAAGCTGAAGGACCTGCAGCTCGTCATCGGAGTCAGCAAGTCCCACCGGGGCCTGAAGCACGCTCATGCCGGTTATCAGGAAGCCGTACAAGCGCTGTCTCTTTATTCCTGTTACCAGAAGCCGGTCCTCATGTATGAGGAGTTAGGCGTCTTCCAGCTGCTGCTGAGCCTGAACGACGGCAAGACGCTGGAGAATTTCATCCGCAGCTATATCGGCCCGCTGATTGACCACGATGAGGCGAAGGGCAGCGAGCTGCTGCTGACGCTGCGCGTCTACCTCGATCATGACGGGTCGAAGCAGATCGCCGCCCGCAGCCTCTTCATCGTCAGGCAATCCCTCTACTACCGGCTGGACAAAATCACCGAGCTGCTCGGCGAGGACTTCATGCTCCCGGAGAACCGGATCTCCATTCAGGTCGCCCTGCGCGCCTACCAGTTCCTCTACCCGGAGAAATTCACTCTGCCCAGCTCCCGTTCAGCACAGCTGTGAAGGTATCGATGATGAACTGCACATCCTCATCCGTCGAAGATAACGGCGGAGCAAAGGTGAGTACATTATTGAAGCCCGCTACCGTATCGCCGTTCTTGCCGATGATCAGCCCCTTGGCTTTGCAGTCCGCAATAATCCCCTTGACGATGCTTAGCTCGGCGGGCTGTTTGGTGGACTTATCCGCCACCAGCTCAATCCCCAGGACCAGCCCGAAGCTGCGGATATCGCCAACCAGCTTATGCCCAAGAAGCCCGGCTAACCCTTCCGCCAGCCTGCGGCCAAGAATTTCGGCGCGCGCAACCAGCCGCTCCTGCTCCAGAATCTCCAGGTTGCGCAGGGCCAGCGCACAGGCAGCCGGATTGCCGCCGAAGGTGTTCACATGCCGGAAATGCCCGTAGTCATCGCTGTTATCCTTGAAGGCCTCATAGATCTCCTTGCGCACAGCGGTAGCCGATAACGGCAGATAGCCGCTCGTCAGCCCCTTCGCCATCGTGACAATATCGGGCTTGATTCCGAAATTGTGATGTCCGAACTTGCGGCCGGACCGCCCGAAGCCGCAGATCACCTCGTCGATAATCAGCAATACGCCGTGGGTCCGGCAGATCTCCTGCACCCGGTCCATATAGACCTGATGCGGGACAATCACGCCCCCGCCGGTAATGACCGGCTCCATAATCACCGCCGCTACAGACGCTGCGCCTTCCCAGACGATCATATCCTCAATCGCCTGTGCACACTGGAGGTTGAACGCTTCTTCGCTCATGCCGGCCGGGCGGCGGTAGCTGTCCGGCGGGGCTACATGCAGGAACCCGCCGCCCAGCGGCTCGTACTTGTACTTGCGCTGCGCTTGCCCGGTCGCCGCCAGGGCGCCCAATGAGCTTCCGTGATAGCCCCGGTAGCGGGCGATGAATTTGTGGCGGTCCGGCTGGCCGGTCTGCTGCTGGTACTGGCGGGCGATTTTGAAGGCTGCTTCGTTCGCTTCCGACCCGCTGTTGGAGAAGAAGATGACATACTCATCCTCCAGCCATTCATTCAGCTTCTCGGCCAGCGCGATGGCCGGCATATGGCTCTGCGTCAGCGGGAAATACGGCAGGCTCAGCAGCTGGTTGTACGCCGCCTCCGCCAGCTCCTTGCGCCCGTACCCCACATTCACACACCACAGGCCGGACATGCCGTCCAGGAATTTGTTGCCGTCGATATCGGTAACCCATGAGCCGCTTGCGGAGGCTGCAATCATCGGCGGATGCTGCTCACTGTAAGGGGTCATATTATGCCACAAATACCGCTGGTCCTTCTTAACCGCCAGCTCGCTTTCTTTGCCCAGACTCTGCACGGCACACTCTCCTCCTTGGCTTTCCTTCTTTTAGTAACGCGCGGTAATCATTTTCTTGCGGGTATAGAATTCCACACCGTCACGGCCGTTCGCGTGCAGGTCTCCATAGAACGATTTCTTGTATCCTGAGAAAGGGAAGAATGCCATCGGAGCAGGCACGCCCAGATTGACGCCCAGCATCCCGGCGTCAATCTCCTCACGGAATTCGCGGACTGCCCTGGCGCTGTCTGTATAGATGCAGGCCCCGTTGGCGAAGGGCGACTTATTCGTGACCGCTATCGCCTCCGCCAGATCCTTCACCCGCACCACTGCCAGCAGCGGCGCGAAGATCTCGTCACGCCAGATCTTCATGCCCGGCTGCACATGATCGAAGATCGTCGGGCCCAGGAAATAGCCGTTGCCCGCAGCTGCAGCATCCTTGCGGCCATCCCGCACCAGCACCGCCTTCTCGGCAAGCCCAGCTTCAATGTAATCGATCGTCCGGTCTTTGTTCGCCTGCCGGATGACCGGGCCCAGGAACACCCCCTCCTCCTTGCCGTTCCCGATCTTCAGCCCGTCCGCAGCCTCCGTGATCCGGCTTACCAGCTCATCGGCAATGTCCTCCTGCACCACCACTACAGCGCAGGCCATGCACCGTTCGCCCGCTGAGCCGAAGGCTGCGGATAGAATATTTTTCACCGCATGGTCCAGATCGGCATCCTTCAGCACAATCGAATGATTCTTCGCGCCGGCCAGCGCCTGCACCCGCTTGCCGTGCGCGGTCCCCTGCTTATAGACATATTCCGCCACCGGCTGTGAGCCCACGAAGGAGACAGCCTTCACTTCCTCATGCGCCAGCAGGCCGTCCACCACCTCATGCGCCCCGTGTACCACATTCAGCACCCCCGGCGGGAAGCCCGCTTCTGCGAACAGCTCCGCGAGCCGGTTCACCAGCAGCGGCGTCCGCTCGGAGGGCTTCAGCACAAAGGTGTTGCCGCAGGCTACCGCCAGCGGGAACATCCAGCAGGGCACCATCATCGGGAAGTTGAACGGGGCGATGCCGCCCACAACTCCCAGGGGATAGCGGTACATGCCGGACTCTACGCCTGTCGCGATATCTGGCAGCTGGCTGCCCATCATCAGCGTGGGAGCGCCGGCGGCGAATTCCACGCATTCGATGCCGCGCTGCACCTCGCCCAGCGCTTCCTCCAGGCTTTTGCCGTTCTCCAGCGTGATCAGCTCCGCCAGCTCCTTGCTGTGCTGGACCAGCAGCTGCTGGTACCGGAAGAAATAGCGGGCCCTTCGCGGAACAGCGACCCTTTTCCACGCGGAATAGGCTATGGAAGCTGCCCGCACGGCTGCATCCAGCTCTTCCCGGCTGGAGATCGGCACATAGGCAATGATTTCGCCGGTCGCCGGGTTGAACACTTCCTCCTGCCGCCCGGAGGAGGACTCCACCCAAGCTCCGTTTACATAGTTCTTCACCTTACTGGCCTGCCCCGTGAGCAGTGTCATCGTCCGCACCTCTTTTCCTGTGTTCGTCCGCTATCCTAGAAGAGATGACCGCCTTACCAGGCGGCCATCTGCTTCAGCTATGAAGAAATCCTGTTACCTGTTATTTCGCCGCCATCTCCACAATCTCGTTCGTGTAGGCCTCCTCCACCTTGGAAGCCGTCTTAATGACCCCGAATTTCAGCGCGATATCGGCGGTCTGCTGGAAGGCGGCAGCATCCGTATAGCCCAGCTTGGAAGCATCGAAGCCCTCCGGCTGGATCAGCTTGGCAACCTCCGTCATCATCGTCAGCTGATGCTCCCGGGTCGTGCTGCCCGCTTCGGCAAGCTTCATCACACTGTCCACAGCCGCTTCGGGATCGGCAATCGCATCCGCCCAGCCCTTCAGGGAAGCACGGACGAACTTGGCTGCTGTCTCCTTGTTGCCCTCCAGCCACTCCTTGTTGGCGAACAGGTTGTCTTCAAGCATCGCCACACCTTCGTCATTCATGTCGATGACACTCAGGTCCTCCGCCTTAACGCCCGACTCCAGCACCACCTGATATTCGTTGTAGGTCATAGCCGAAGCCGCATCCAGCTCACCGCCGAGGAACTGGTCCATCGTGAAGCCCTGCTTGGTGAAGTTCAGATCCTTGCCAGAATCCAGCTTGTATTTATCAAAAAGCGCCAGAATCTCAAACTCATTGCCGCCCATCCAGTTGCCCACCTTCTTGCCCTTCAGCTCAGCCGGTGTAGTGATGCCCGCCTCCTTCTTGGATACCAGCACCAGCCCGCTCTTCTGGAAAATCTGGGCGATCTGCACCAGCGGCATCTCCTGCTCCTGGCTGGTCAGCAGGCTCGCCACCCAGTCCACCCCGATATCGGCCGAACCGCCGGCCACCTGCTGCTCAGGCACGATATCCGGCCCGCCCGGCAGAATCTCGACCTTCAGGCCCTCTGCCGCATAATACCCTTTGTCCTGCGCCAGGAAGTACCCTGCGAACTGGGCCTGCGGCACCCATTTGAGCTGCAGCTTCACGGTGACCGGCTCAGCCGCCGGTTCTGTGGTTGCGGCAGCTTCCGGCGAAGCTGCCGCTGCATTCCCCGCAGTCGCTTCTGCTGCGGAGGGACTTGCGTTGTTGCCGCCGCCGCAGCCCGCAAGCAGCGAGATCAGCATTAGAGCCGCCGCAAGCCATAATCCTCCACGAGTTTTGCCCTGTTTTCCCTTCATCATAGCAACTCCCCCTACCAATCATTTTTTTGTAAGACGGTCTGACACAGTATGATTGCGCTCTTGTTGCTATTTGCAGGAATTACACACTACGTACGCCGGGAAGGGTGCCACTTGATAAACCCCTTCTCCAGCCGCTCCACGACCAGGTAAAAGATGACTCCGGCAACCGCGGCAAGCACGATGCAGGCCCAGCCCAGCGGCATCTTCGCCACCTTGATCGAATTCGAGAGGAGATAACCCAGCCCCCGCGAGGAGAAGAAAAACTCCCCGACAATCGCCCCGATCATGCTCGCTGTAGCGTTGATCTTCAAGGCGGTGAATACATAAGGCAGACTGTTCTGAATCCGCAGATGGCGGAATACCGCCCGTTTGCCTGCCGCATAGGAATGCATCAGGTCCAGCGCCAGCGGGTCCACAGCCGCCATACCCTTGTAGGCGTTGATCGCCATAGCCGCCATCGTGGTCGCGGTCACAATCGCCGCCCGCGAGCCGATGCCGTCCCCGAACCACAGGTTCATGATAGGGGCAAGCGCCACAATGGGAACGGCATTGAGTGCAGCTACCATCGTGAGGCTGCCGCCGCCCCAGCGGGGCCAGGCTGTGGCAGCCAAGGCAATCAGGAAGCCGCAGCCGGAGCCGATCAGCATACCAAGAACGGCTTCAGTGAGGGTATACCCGGTATAAGAGAGCAGCAGACTGAGATTGTCCCGCATCGCTTCAGCGATGGCGGAGGGTAGCGGCAGCTGATATTTCTTCAGATCGAAGATGCGGTGAAAGATCTGGAGCTCCCACAGCAGCAGGAACAAAGCTCCGGCAAGCAGCGGCAGCACGAACCCGGGGTTCAGCCATTTCAGGAATTTCCATGGATCTCCGCCTTGGTCCGTATCTGGCGAAATAACGTTGTTAGAGGATGTAAATTCGCGAACCGTATTACTTTCCATTAGCGGCTGCCTCCTTGGGGACGGAATTCCGGCTGCCAGGGGGCTACTAGACGCTCCACCAGACTCATCAGCCAATAGCTGGCCATACCCAGCAGAGCACCGACCAGCACCGTGGACCAGAACATGTAGGTATGGGAGGGTCCATAATAGAGATTGCGGAGCATAATAACCCCGATTCCGCGCTGAGCACCCATCAGCTCAACCAGAATTGCGCCCGTTACAGCCAGCGGCGCTGCAATCTTCAGCCCGCTGAACAGCCCCGGCAGCGCTGCCGGGAAGCGCAGCTTCCAATATACAGCCCACGGCTTAGCGGCATAAGAGTGCATCAGCTCCAGAGCAGAAGGGTCCACACTCCGCAGACCGCGCAGCATATTCAGCGCCACCGGGAAGAAGGTGATATAGCCCGAGATGATGATCCGCGACATCTGCTCATCCCGCACAATCCCGTATATGATCGGCGCCAGCCCCAGAATCGGAATCATCTGCGAAGCAACCGCATACGGGAAGGCAAGCTGCTCTATCGTCCGGGAGAGGCTCATCAGCACGGCCAGCAGCACTCCGGAGAGCGCTCCGATCAGGAAGCCCACCCCGGCATTGCCGAAGGTAGCTCCCCCTTCCCGGAGAAGGGTGCCGCTGTACTGCCACAGAGTGAGCGCCACCTCGTGAACATAAGGCAGCTTGGACTGGGCCAGCGGCGTCTTCGCCACATGCAGCAGCCACCAGGAGACCGCCTCCCACAGCACCAGCAGCCCGCAGATCCAGACAAGCAGCGGCAGCGCACGCCCCCGCATTAACGCACGGTTCAGCTTCATCACTACACCCCTTCGAAGCTGTCGCGGATACGGGCAATCAGCTCGAAGAACTCCGGACTATTCCTCATGTCCGCTGTACGCGGACGGGGCAGCGGAATATCGACAACCGCCGAGAGTCTGCCCGGATGCGGCGACAGGACGAACACCCGGTCCGACAGGAAGATCGATTCGGGAATGCTATGGGTAACGAATACAATTGTGCTCTGTACCTTACTCCAGACGGAGAGCAGCTCTTCATTCAGCCGCTCGCGCGTGAATTCATCCAGCGCCGAGAACGGCTCATCCATGAGCAGAATTTCCGGCTCCATGGAGAGTGCCCGGGCAATGGCTACACGCTGCTGCATCCCCCCGCTGAGCTGCCAGGGATATTTATCGGCGAATCCCTGCAAGCCCACGAGATCAAGCAGCTCCAGCGCTTTATCCTCACGAATGGATTTCTTGACGCCCAGTAGCTCCAGCGGCAGGGTAATATTATGCTTGACCTTCCGCCAGTCATACAGCACCGGACTCTGGAACACAATACCGTATTTCTGTGCCAGCCGGGCCTCCTTGGCGCTTTTGCCTGCCACCATGATATTTCCAGCCGTTGGTGTGATAAGATCTGCCATCAGCCTCAGCAGAGTAGTCTTTCCGCACCCGGAAGGACCCAGCAGGGAGACGAACTCCCCCTTGGCAATATCGAGACTTACCTGATGCAGGGCCAGCACATCTGCCGTCTCCGTCTGGTAACGCATTTCGACATGCTCCAGCTGTATTTCAGGAATTGTTGCTGCTACTAGTGACATCTCCAGTCCCCTCCATCCCTGAATCTATTTAATGTTAATTAAAATAACATAATTATCGCGTTTTCCGTACTTTTTCTTTCTTCATGTAGGATTAATTAACATGTTACACGTTGCCTGCGAATCCCACATTAGACAAAGCGTAACATTGAGGCTGTGAAATTACGTCACTTTGTCTAGGGAGCCGCTTACAGTGTAAATAATAGAGCTGATTGCCGATAAAAATAGTAAGTAACTATAAGTGGAAACGGCTTTGCCGTCCTCACAGGGAAGGTACCGTTTTAATGTGAAACAGAAGGATACGTGTTCGCGTGAAACATATACATTTGGACCACGCGCCCACGCCGCGCCGAATGTGATCGGTTTTTCGATTACATTCGGACCATGTGCTCACGCAGCGCCGAATGTGATCGGTTTTTCGATTACATTTGGACCACGTGCTCACGCAGCGCCGAATGTGATCGGTTTTTCGATTACATTTGGGCCACGTGCCCACGGCAGCGCCGAATGTGATCGGTTTTTCGATTACATTTGGACCACGTGCCTAAGCCGCGCCGAATGTGATCGGTTTTTCGATTACATTTGGACCACGCGCCCACGCCGCGCCGAATGTGATCGGTTTTTCGATTACATTCGGACCACGGGCCTTGCACAAGCACAATGTGTTCGGTTTTTCGCATACATTCGGCCCACGGGCCTCGCACCAGCACAATGTGTTCGGTTTTTCGTATACATTCGGCCCACGGGCCTCGCAGCAGCACATTATGTTCCGTTTTTCGTATACATTCGGCCCGGGGCACTCGCGCAAGCTCAATGTGTTCGGTTTTTCGCATACATTCTATGTTGCTCGCGTCTCTCCCACAGCCGCACCAGCCCGAGCCCTGGGATGTATCCCCTTGATTCGGATGTGTGCTATCCTTTATTTGCATTTCATTTTGTGTCCAGGAGACTATTCACAATGTCCAATGCTTATCCCAATCCATGGAGGCGCTCCCCATGGCATCTCTGATTTCCAACTACATTATTATCGTTTCTATCTCCGGTGTGCTGAACGCCTTGCTCGCCCTGTTTGCTTTTTACAGGAAGACTGACTTCTCGGGTCTGCGCGCATTCATCGTCAGCTCTGCCGCCTCGGCGGTATACACATTCGCCTTCGCGCTCGAGCTCTCGGGGAACTCGATGGAACAGATTAAGTTCTGGATCAAGCTGGAGTATCTCGGAATGCCGTACATCGCGCCCTCCAGTCTGCTGATGATCATGCACTTCGTGGGCCTGGAGCGTCTGGTCTCCCGAAAACTGCTGGTCCTCCTCTACTCCGTCCCCGTGATCTCCACGGTGCTTGTCTGGACCAACGACTCCCATCACCTGTTCTATAAGGCTATCTACTTCCGGGAAGGCGCGCCTGCACCGCTGGTGGATATCGTCATGGGACCCTGGTATATCGTGCAGGGCAGTCTGACCTTCGGCTGTATGCTGGCCGGTATGTGCCTGATCCTCTGGCGCTGGGGGCGGATGCGGCGGGCTTATCTGCGGCAGATGCTGATTATTTTTGTCGGACAATTCCTGCCTGCGCTGGGGGCTTTCCTCTATCTGATGGACCTGACTCCGTATGGAACAGACCCTGTTCCCGTTGTGATGAGTGTAACCTCGTCCCTGTATATATGGGCCATTCTGTCCAGAGGGATGCTGACCGCCGCGCCGATTGCCAGAGAGAATCTGTTCGAGAGCATGCGCGACGGCGTACTAGTCATGGACCTCTCCGACAAGCTGGTGGACTATAACCGGGCCGCTGCCGAGATGCTTGAGGATCTGGATGCCGCCGCCATCGGCCGCCCGCTGGCCCAGCTCTTCCTGCCTGCCGGCAAGGAGGCGGTCGATTATGTAATGAATTCCAATCCGCAGCTCAGCGAAGAGCAGGAACTGGTGTGGCATTCCGGCGGAGAAGTCCGCTATTATCAGGTCCGTTCCTCTCCGGTCCAGAAGCATGACGGCCATCTTGCCGGGCGGATGATCATGCTGATCGATGTTACCGAACGCACCCTGCTCCAGGAGAAGCTGCTGCAGCTCGCCACCATCGACAGCCTGACCGGCATCTACAACCGGACCCACTTCATGGAGCTGAGCCGGCAACGGCTGCAGGAAGCTGCCGACTCCGCCGCCCCCTTCTCGGTCATCCTGCTGGATATCGATTTCTTCAAAAGCATTAACGACCGCTACGGGCACCATCACGGGGATATGGCCTTACAGCATGTAGTAAGCGTATGCCGCCAGCATGTCCGGGAGGGGGATGTCTTCGGACGGTACGGAGGTGAAGAATTCGTCTTAAGCCTGCCGGGAGCCCTCTTGAAGGAAGCGGCCCTGATCTCTGAGCGTATCCGCAGGGACATCGAGCAGAGCACCTTCTCCACCTTCACAGGAACAATTAAAATCACAGCCAGCTTCGGCGTGGCTGAAGCCTTCCGCCGTTCGATCTCACTGGAGGAGCTGCTCTCGGAAGCAGACCATGCCCTCTACTCCTCCAAGCGTAACGGCCGAAATAGCGTTCATCTATATGGCGTCTCCTCCATCACCCGCTTCAAGCCCATGTGATGGAGGCAAGCCCTCTTTTCCTACCCCGCATGGCACCTCCCGCTTCCCCTGCGCATATCAAGTAGAAACGGCATTGCCATCCTTTTAAAGGACGGTACCGTTTCAGCGGGAAATAGAAGAATAATTTATAGTGTGAAACATAAAAATTCTTATATTTGAATAAATGGCACCTGCCGGGTATATCCGCCTTCTCTTTTGGTGATACCAGCTTCCATAGTCCCTTTTTCTCCAGTTCTTTCCTGTCCCTGCACTGAATTCCGTCATTCGTGTTCTCCTGTTGTTTGCATAGGCGGGTTTTCAGTTTAATAAGAGTTAGCCGATCCGTTCGGCAGAATTCAGGTTCATGCGACAAGGAGGGGGTTCTATGATCAAGATCGGGCTGACCGGCTTCGGAGACCATGAGGAGCTGTACGGCAAAATCAAACCTGCCGACCGCCTCCCCGCCTACAGCGCCCATTTTCCCATTGTGGAAATTGACAGTTCCTTCTACGCGGTTCAGCCGGTCCGGAATTATGAGAAATGGGTCAACCAGACGCCGGAGGCGTTCCAGTTCATTGTGAAGGCTTATCAGGGAATGACCGGACATCTGCGGGGGAAAAAGAATTACTACGATACGCCGGAGGAGATGTACCGGGCCTTCCATACCTCTATCGCTCCTGTCCGCTCAGCGGGGAAGCTGGCGATGGCACTGTTCCAATTCCCGCCCTGGTTCGACTGCACCAAAGACAACGTGGATTTCCTGCGTGACGCGAAGGAGCGGCTGCTGGATGTGCCCGCTGCCATCGAATTCCGTAATGATTCCTGGTACAGCCCTGAGATGCGTGAGCGGACCCTCGGGTTCCTGAAGCAAGAAGGCTGGATTCATACGATAGCCGACGAGCCGCAGGCAGGCTCCGGCTCCATCCCGATTGTCCCTGTCGCCACCCGGCCGGACCTCACCTACGTGCGGCTGCATGGGCGCAACACTGCAGGCTGGAATCAGAGCAGCCACCCGGACTGGCGCAAGCTTCGCTATCTGTACCGTTACAGCACCGAAGAGTTAACGCAGTGGCGGGACCGGCTGCTGGAGCTTGAACAGACCTGTAAGAATATTTACGTGGTATTTAATAATAATTCTGCCGGGGATGCCACTCCCAATGCTCAGGAGCTGCAATCGCTGCTTGGGATCGACGGCGGGCTGGCCCCGCGCCAACTGGACTTATTCAACTGATGTACAGAGGTCTACATAAATCTCTTCTACTCCCTGCTGAAGCATCCGATCACGTCCCATTCGTCTTATATTTGTAGAGGAGGCCAAAGAATTATGAAGAGAAATCATACTATGATGCAGTTTTTTGAATGGCATGTCGCGGCGGACGGAGAACACTGGAAACGCCTTGCCCAGATGGCCCCGGAACTGAAGGCGGCGGGTATTGATTCGGTATGGGTTCCCCCTGTTACCAAGGCCGTCTCGCCCGAAGATACCGGTTATGGAGTCTACGATCTGTATGACCTCGGTGAATTCGATCAAAAGGGTGATGTACGCACGAAGTATGGAACCAAGCAGGAGTTAATCGACGCGATTGCCGAGTGCCTGAAGAACGGCATTGCGGTCTACGTGGATCTGGTCATGAACCATAAAGCCGGAGCGGATGAGACCGAGGTCTTCGAGGTGATTGAGGTGGACCCGAACGACCGTACCAAGGATATCTCCGAGCCGTTCGAGATTGAAGGCTGGACCAAATTTGATTTCCCGGGACGCGGGGATGAATACTCCAGCTTCAAGTGGAATCACACCCACTTCAACGGAACCGATTTCGATGCCAAGGAAGGCCGCAACGGCGTCTTCCGGATTGACGGCACGAATAAAGGCTGGAATCAGAATGTGGATGACGAATTCGGCAACTACGACTATCTGATGTTCGCCAACATTGATTACAGCAATGACGATGTAAAGAATGAGATGCTGAACTGGGGCAAGTGGCTGGTCGATACGCTGCAATGCAGCGGATACCGGCTGGATGCGATCAAGCATATCAACCATGAGTTCATCAAGGAATTCGCCATGGAGATGAAAAAGAAGCGCGGCGAGGACTTCTACATCGTCGGTGAATTCTGGAACTCCAATCTGGAGGCCTGCCGCGAATTCCTGAACACTGTAGATTACCAGATCGATCTGTTCGATGTCTCTCTTCATTACAAGCTGTACTCCGCCGCACTGGCAGGCCGGGATTTCGACCTGACGCATATCTTCGACGATACGCTGGTCCAGACACATCCCGCGAATGCTGTCACCTTCGTTGACAACCACGACTCCCAGCCGCATGAGGCACTGGAATCCTGGGTGGGCGACTGGTTCAAGCAAAGCGCCTACGCCCTGATTCTGCTGCGGCGCGACGGCTATCCCGTTGTCTTCTACGGGGATTATTACGGCATCGGCGGCCCTGCGCCGATGGAAGGCAAGAAGGAGGCCATCGATCCTCTGCTCTGCGCCCGCCACACCAAGGCTTACGGCGAGCAGGATGACTATTTCGATCATCCCAACACCATCGGCTGGGTCCGGCGCGGTGTGCAGGAGATTGAAGGCTCCGGCTGCGCTGTAGTCATCTCCAATGGAGACAACGGAGAGAAGCGGATGTTCGTGGGCGAAGCGCGCAGCGGAGAGGTATGGGAGGACTTCACCCATAACCGCAGGGAGTCCGTCACCATCGGCGAAGACGGCTGGGCCGTATTCCCGGTCAACGGCGGCAGCGTCTCCGTCTGGGCGCTGCCCGAGCCGAAGCCAGCCGATGCCTGCGCGGAGGAGTAAGCCTGTAAAGATGAATAATGCCGTCCCTGTTGTTAGGGGGACGGCATTGTTTTATAGGTGAGAAGTGACCCGGGTAGTGAAATCAAGTGCAGTAGTACTCCAACACATCTATTCCTCTGCGACTTCACTGCCTTCGCAACCCTCTCCCATTTTATCCACATATTATCCACAAAAGAAATATATTACTCTCTTCAAGCCAAAACAATTCACTCATTTCCTCATCTGGTACTCATCCGGCTCATTTCCGGCTCCACCAACGGGATTTATCCCCGACCTTATTCACATTTTATCCACAGCACGCTTAACATTTGATGAACGCCCACAGAATTCCTATTGTGAATAACGCGAAATAGGCGAATCCACGCCGCAGGGGCTATGAATTCGCCTATTTATGCTGAGCAAGACTAGCTTGCAGTTAGCATTTGCATTTATTGGTTAGCAGCTTGCGGTTAACGAGTTGTGGTTGTGTTGTCCCCTTCAGCCCAGACGCCTGTGTCACTGTTCAGGATACGTTCGATCGGATATACCTTCCATACCGCCGTTACTACAGCCGAACACAAGACTGCTTTGAGCAGGTCGCCCGGAAGAAACGGCCACATGCCTGCCGTCAATGCCTTGCCGAGTGAATCCATACCTGTGGAATAGGCCAGCCACCCCACACCGCCCGGATAAACTAACAGTGCGCCGAAGATAAAGTTAGCGGCCAGCAGCTTCACGAAGGTGTATTGGTCCTGCTTAATGCGTTCGGCGAAAAAGCCGATCAGCCAGGCCACGAACGGCCAGGAGAAGATATATCCTGCGGTAGGGCCAACCAGGACCGCCAATCCTCCGCTTCCGCCCATCACCTGGAATCCGGCAGCGGCGAGTCCGATCACGATCAGTACAGCAAGCGCCCCGTAACGGGCCCCAAGGATCGAACCAGCCAGCATTACCGCGAGGGTCTGCATGGTAATGGGTACCGTGGAGAAGGGCAGCGAGATTTTCAAATAACTCAGAGCTATCATGACGGCGGCGAATAAGGCACTGAATATCAGGCCGCGGGTGGTCCATTTCTTCATGGCCGGGAGGTTCCCCCTTTTCTAAA
The DNA here is from genome assembly GCF_038002345.1 of Paenibacillus sp. FSL M7-0420. NCBI lineage: Bacteria > Bacillati > Bacillota > Bacilli > Caryophanales > Paenibacillaceae > Paenibacillus > Paenibacillus sp. FSL M7-0420. The sequence continues at coordinate 6,882,888 of NZ_JBBOCJ010000001.1, forward strand.
AATATAAGAATTTATATGTTTCACGCTACAAATTATCTTTCTATTTCTCGCCGAAACGGTACCGTCCTTTAAAAGGACGGCAAAGCCGTTTTCACTTGGGATCACTATAACATCACCCTCCAGATACATCAATCCTGAAATCTTTGTTATAATGGGTAGCAATTGTTGACTAGAGCTGGACGGAAAGCAGGCATGAGGATGATCAGGGCGCATAATATAAGCTTGTCCGTGCGGGAGGGGCAGCATCACCGTACAGTACTGCAAGGGATTAACATTCATATAGAGCCTGGGGAATGGGTAGCGCTGACAGGGGCCAACGGCTGCGGCAAAACCTCGCTAATCCGCTCCTTCAACGGACTGAACACCCCCTCCGGCGGCAGTCTGTCCGTGGCCGGACTGGACCTGCGCCTGCCGGAGAACCGGATTATAGTAAAGCAGCGGGTGCAGCTCGTATTTCAGAATCCCGAAGCACAGACGGTTGGCTCCACCCCCTTCGAGGATATCGCCTTCGGACTGGAGAACCGGGGACTGGAACGGGGGCGGATGATTGCACGAATCCATGAGATTCTACAGCAGGTAGGACTAAGCCATAAAGCGGAGGCAGAGGTATCTACACTATCCGGCGGAGAGCGCCAACGTCTGGCGGTAGGCTGCTGCCTGGCACTGGAAGCCGAAATGATTATTTTCGATGAGGCTACCTCGATGCTGGACCCTGAGGGAAGATCGGATATTCTGGAGCTGGCCCAGGGGCTATGGCAGGCAGGGACTACCATCCTCTGGGTCACGCAGCGGATGGAGGAGCTGGCCGCAAGCCCGCGCATCGCGGTGCTGGGTAAAGGGCAATTGCTCTATGACGGCAGCCCGCGCAGCCTGTTCTATACCTCGGAGCTGCCGGAGACCCTCGGCTGGCTTCCTTCTCCGGCCGTCCGGGTCGGGAAGCTGCTGCAGAAGCAGGGCTGGCCGCTTCACCTGCTGCCTCTGACCGGACAGGATCTGGAGGAGCTGCTATGAGAATTCATACGGAGCATCTCTCCTTCTGCTATGAAGGCGGCAGGCCAGCCGTTCAAGAGATATCTCTGGATATCCCTACAGGTTCGCTGACCGTCCTCTGCGGTGTGAACGGGAGCGGTAAGTCTACGCTGCTCCGTCTGCTCGCGGACCTTGCACAGCCCTCCTCCGGGCAGATACTTTACGATCACGGGAAGAAGACGGACTACAAGACTGCCGAAGCTGCATCCATGGTATTCCAGCAGCCGGAGACGCAGCTGTTCGCGGGTACGGTACATAAGGATATCGAATACGGCCTGATGGAGCGAGGGGTGTCCAAGGAGAAGCGGACGGAGATCATCGCGGGCGCTCTGGCGAAGACCGGGCTGGCTTACGATGAATTCGCCGGGCGCTCTCCCTTTCTGCTTAGCGGGGGCGAGAAGCGGCGCGTATGTATTGCGGGTGCTCTGGCCGTACAGCCCGGGCTTCTGATTCTGGATGAGCCGACCGCAGGGCTGGACCCCCAGGCAGCGCAGGCACTGCTCGAAATGGTACAGCAGCTGCGCAGTAGCGGCCTGACCCTGATCATCGGCACCCATGATCTGGACAGCTTCCTGCCGGTTGCCGACAAGGTCATCGTGATGAAGCACGGTGCTATCCATTATGACGGTCCTGCTCCGGCATTGACTGCTGATCCCAGCCTGCTGGCAGACGCCGGACTCACGCCCCCCGTCTATGCTTCTATGGGACGCAGAGCGGTGCAGCATGGCCTGCTGGAAGCAGTCCCGGACAATCTGGAGGAGCTGCTGACAGGGCTGGAAAAGCACCCGCTGCCTATGCCGCAGACGGACAGGTTGCCGGCAGGCACTGGCGCCTCTGCCCGCAGCAGCGCCATGCCACCCGGCAACCAGAGCGGCCGCACCCGCGAACACCGCGCGCAATACAGTGCAGAAGATAAACGGCACCGGGGGAATCCTCCTCAACCTGCCGGGGCGCAGACGGACCAGTCAATAATAAGGCCTGGCAATCCAAGACAAGAACAGAACACCCCGCGCAGGCCCGGCTGGCAAGGACTCGATCCCCGGGCCAAATGGCTGGGGATGATTCTCGGCTCGCTGGTCCTGCTAGGGATGAACACTCTGCTCCCGCTGCTGCTTACTGCCGGTCTGCTGGCCGGGCTCGCGGCTTCGGCCCGTATCTCCTGGCGCCGGGCCTTCCGCTTCTTCCGCCCGTTCCTGCTGATGTTCCTGTTCCTCTGGCTCCTGTCCGGGCTTAGCTGGAGCTCTCCCGACTTCGCACTCGGACCGCTCAGCTTCAGCTATGCAGGACTCGTGCGCGGGGGAATTAACGCGCTGCGCTTCCTGCTGTTAATTGCCCTGGGCTTCCTGTTCACCGAGACGACCACCGGTGCTCCCTTGCGCGAGGGTCTGGAATGGGGCATCGCTCCGCTGCGGGCCCTGGGCATCCGCACCCGTAACTGGTCGCTTGCCGTATCCGTGACCCTGCAGTTCGTGCCGTGGATTCTCGGCAAGCTGGCCCAGCTGCAGCTTGCGCTGGGCTCACGCGGAAGGCGCGCCCGCGGGGTGGCCCGCTGGTCCCCGAGGCAGATCGCCCTAATCATCGTGCCTCTACTGATTCTTGTCCTGGGTATGGGCGACGAGCTGGCGACAGCCGTAGAATCGCGGGGGTACGATCCAGCCAAGCAGCGGACCCCCGTCTATCAGCTCCGCTGGAGCAGGCGTGATACGCTGGCAGCGCTAGGTATCCTGGCGGTTGCAGCTATGCTGTGGTGGGTAGCGCGTATCAGCTGAGCGGGTACGGGACGATTCAGCGAACAAATCACCATAGCGGATGGATAGTGTAAGAACTTATGCGGCTGCGCAGCTAGTATAGTTCTCCCCACCTTACCTATCCGCCCACTTGTGGGGCATCCGGCGAGTTCAGGGGCACTATTGCCCCTGATTTTTGCTCACTTGGCCTTAATCCGGCCCGCTCTCCCTCGCGGCAGCACATTGTATGCTGTTTTTCGCATACATTCGACTCGCGCACCCTCTAGCTGCCCATTGTATGCTGTTTTCGGCATACATTCGGCCTGTGCGCCTGCGCGGCAGCACATTGTATGCTGTTTTTGACATACATTTGACTCGCGCACCCTCTAGCTGCCCGTTGTATGCTGTTTTCGGCATACATTCGGCCTGTGCGCCTGCGCGGCAGCACATTGTATGCTGTTTTTGGCATACATTTGACTCGCGCACCCTCTAGCTGCCCATTGTATGCTGTTTTCGGCATACATTCGGCCCGTGCGCCTGCGTGCCAGCACTTTGTATGCTGTTTTTCGCATACCTTCCAGCATGAAGGCCTCAATTCTCCTCCTCCGGATGCCTGGAGACCAGCCTCACCAGATCCAGAGTCAAGAGAGGGAGAGTCACCGCAGCGGGATAGGCCAGATAACGCGGCTCCCACGCCGGGTTGAACTTCTCCTTATACCGGCGCAGACCGGAGAAGCCGTACCAGTGGCCTCCGCGTTCAAAAACCAGCCGGGCAAGCTTCTCCTCCCGCAGCGCTCCAAAGCGGCCCCCGACATTGGACAGCGGGGCAGACCCGAGATTGAAGCTTCTGTAACCGCGCGCTTTCGCCCATTCCAGCAGACACAGGAACAGGTAATCCATAGTCCCGTTCGGGGTATCCTTGTGATGGCGCATCAGATCCACCGAGACCGTCTTCTGCCCGTCGTAACCAGGAGCTATGGAGGCAAAAGCCAGCAAATGGCCGTCTGCTCCACGCAGCAGCGCCAGCGGTGCGAGCTGGAGGTACGGCTCGCTGAACCAGCCCAGCGAGTAGCCTTTCTCCCTGCGCCCGGCCAGCCATTCCTCTGACAACAGGCGAAGCTCCTGCAGCAGCTCCTTCGAATGCTGGGCCTCTGTGATCTCGAAATGGTAGCCCTCGCGCTCGAACCGCCCCTTCACACTCCGCAGGCTGGCGTTCCGCGATCCGCTAATGCTGAAGTCCGCCAGCGGGACCAGCGCTTCTTCCCCCAGCTTGAAGAACCGGTAGCCCTGCTCATGATAGAGCGGAAGATATACCGGGGCCGCCTGATAGAAGACTACAGATAGTCCATACAAATCAGCAGCCTGCCTGAACTCACTGATTCCGTTATTAAGCAGATTCATCGGCCCAAGCGGATCACCCAGTACCACCAGCTTGTCCCGGACTCTGGCGAAGGCGAACAGCACCTTGCCTTCCTGGGCCCAATAGAAGCTTTTGTCACCAAGAAACAGCATATGGCTTAAGGCATTGCCCCAGCCCTCCGAGAGGAAGCGCTCCAGCCGTGCCATATCCTTATCCGCGAGAAGCGTATCTGCCTTGTGCTGCGGCCTGAGGGCTACAAGCATCGTCAGCAGCAGCCAGGAGCAAATCAGTCCGCCGGCCGCCGTAACGGCCACATTACTGTGCTGCCGCAGCCATTCCGGCTGAATGCCGGGCGGGAGATGCTTTAGGAAGCCGTGATGGGTATAACTCGCCAGCCCGTAATAGCTGAGGGCTACAGCCGAGGTCAGGAGCAGCCACCATAAGGTGCTTTTGGCGCTCAGCGGGACACTGATCCGGTAGAACCGGCTTCGGGAGATCCACAGAATCAGTGCCACCACCAGCAGGAACAAGGCCTCCTCGTAATCGAACCCCTTCGTAAATGCAAAGACCGCCCCGCCCAAAAGCAGCAGGCCTGTCCAGACATAAGCCCTGCGGACGCGCAGGGAGATCCCACGCGACAGCAGAATCAGCATAAAGCCGATCAGCACGGACAGATGGTGCGAGATCTGCATCACGGGCAGCGACAGCAGTTCCTCTGTCACCTTCAGCCGGTAGAGCAGCTCAGGCGTAGCTGCGGACAGCAGCAGAAGCAGACCGCTGGCCAAGACCAGCTTGCCGAGTGCCCATACACCCAGATCGCTGAGGAAGGTATATTGACCGGGCCAGCCCCATATTCTCTGCCATATCGTCAGAGGTGCTTCCACTCTGTCGCCGCTGCGTTCAGCGCCCTTCGTACCCGGCAGCCCGAACTCCAGCGCAGCCAGCACCAGACCGATCAGCCAGGGGATAATGTAATAGAATAATCTGTAGATGACCAGGACTCCCATGGCATGGTCGCTCTTGATGCCCAGTTGGGTAAGTCCGAGCAGCGCAATCAGATCGAACGCGCCGATGCCCCCGGGAGCCATACTTAGAATTCCGGCTATCGCAGCCACTACATAGATACTGAAGACGGTGAGAAATGGGGCGCTCCCGAGCAGCTCACCGGCAATGAACCAGAAGGTCAGTCCGGCGAACACCCACTCCAGGAAGGACGCACCCACAGAAGCAACTACGGTAAGCCAGGCGGTTCTCCCCTCACCCCGGTTAACCCATTTGGCGAAAAGCGCAGAGCGCTGGAGGAGTACAAAGAACGGCAGATACAGCGCCATCCCCCAGACCGCAAAATCCAGCCAGCGATGCGCCTCCAGCAGCCGGTCCGCCGGCAAAAGACCGGTAATCGTCCCCCAACCGAGCAGCGACAGCCCCGTAATCATCAGCGGTGACAGAAACACAATGGCCGGTGCGAGCAAGGACGCAGGCACACAGCTCCGCTTATAGAGCAGCGTTCTAAGGCCCGCGCCAGCCAGACCGGCGAATCCGATCATATTATTGAACGTATTGGCGATCCAGGCATAACGGAAGGTCCGCAACCAGCCGATCTGCAGGCGGAAATGCCGCCGGATCAAGTAATCATAAGTACTCATAACCGCCACCGACAGCAGCGAAATTCCCAGCATCTGCATAATAGAGGGTACGGGAACGGATTTCAGATCACGGATGATTTTGCCTAAATGAATTTGCTTCAGCTCATGCTGCCCCTCCAGATAGACCAGTCCGATAATCAGCAGCGGAAAAAGCGCCCGCACCGCCTTAATCCGGTAGATGGATATCAGCAGCCGTACGAATTTGAAGCGTTCCAATTTATTTTTGATTACAGTATGCATGACTTCACCTGTCCTCACTGCCGAACGCTCTTGTTGCCTGAACATATTCAGCCCTCTCCATACGAACCCATTATAGCAAGATCAGCAGCAGATCTCCCGTATAATGGTCACACGCTTACAAGAGTTAGACGGCGGGCGAAGGGTAAGTCCCTGCACAGGGGCTGTATTTGTTCCAGTAATGGTGAGAAGCGTATACATCCATATTTGCATAAAAGCACCCGGACTGCGATTAGTCCGGGTGCTTTTATCATCGTGCCAAGGGTTATCATCCCCTAATAGAGAGCCTGTCATCACGGCAATGGCGGCTCTCTTCAGAGGCATGCAATTCTCGCTCAAGGCTATACTCGAATGTCGAATCCCCCTGCGCTGTCGGTGGTTGCGTTAGCAATCTCCTGAACAGATGCTGCTGTCAGCTTATGGTTACCGGCAGGCTTGTCCGGAGGCGCAGCAGCGCTTTGGGCAGAAGCGGAGCTGCCCGCAGCCTGTGACTTCCGGGCCATTTGTGCTTCGATCTGCTTGATCTGCTGTTCTAGCTGCTTGGTTTTGGTTTCTTTGGCTTGCTCGTTATCCTTGCTTGCGCTTACTTTCTCAAGCTCAGCTTCCAGCTTCGCCTTCTGCTTCTCAAGTGCAGCGGCATCGCTGGCGCTGGAGGATGTATAAGATACAGATGATGAAGCGGCAACGGATGAGACATTCATGGGTGTCCCTCCTTTCACCTCTTCAATATATCCCTTTTCTCTATAATGAACGTTAAAATGCGCTGAAAGTTTGCTGAATATCCCTTCAACCCTTCCTGGCCCTCCGGTTCACCAGCATAACGCTCAGCAGGATGATGACCAGCCCGGCAATGGTGTTGGCATAGATCTGCTCCTGCAGGAAGATTACGCCCCACAACAGGCCGAATACAGGCACGAGGAAGGTAACACTAACGGTCTTGACCGGGCCGATATTGGCAATCAGGCGGAAATACAGCAGATACGCCACTGAGGTGCAGATCAGCGAGAGGCCGAGGACAGAATATACAGCGGCGGAGGAAGGCAGATGATCCGGGGCAAAAATCACCGCCAGCGGCAGCAGCACCACACTTGCGCCCAGCTGTTGTCCCGCAGCAAGCGCCAGCGGAGTGAGGCCGGAGCCTACGCGTGATGCGTATAATCCTCCGAACGCATAGCAGAGCGCGGCTCCAAGAGAGTAACCTACGGATAAAAGAACCGTGCCGGTCAGCGGGAGCGGACTCCAGCCGACCAGCACACCCACACCTACCAGGCCTATGATCAGCCCGGCTGACTTGGCCGCCCCCGGCTTCTCCTTCCGGGTCCCCCACGCCGCCAGTGCCGCGAACATCGGGGTTGTAGCATTCAGAATCGCCGCCAGTGAGGCGCTCAGATGCAGCTCAGCCATACAGATCAGCGTGAACGGAAGCGCCGCGTTAACCGCACCGAGCAGCAGGAAAGATCTCCAGTGCTTCAGGAGGCCCAGCCTGCGCCGGGTCAGCAACGCATAGAGCAGCAGAGCAGCTCCGGCAATCGTAACGCGCAGCTCTGTCGTGAAGACCGGACCTAGCTCCGGCGAGGCAATCCGCATGAACAGGAAGGAAGCCCCCCAGGCAAAAGCAAGCAGCAGCAGGGTAGCAAAGTCCTTGCGGCTCACAGCTTAACCTCTCTTCTGCACAGCAGCAGATAGGACAGAACCGACAGGAGGCCCGCTCCCGCGATGACCAGCGCCATCGGCAGGGCCGAGCCGCTGCCGCCAAGTCCGACCAGCGGAGCCGCACAGCTCCCCAGCAGCAAGGGAAGCAGACCCAGAAGCGCAGAGGCGCTGCCCGCCGTCTCCCCCTGATCCTGCATCGCCAGCGAGAAGCTGGTCGTACCCACAAGACCTACACTTGCAACCACAGCGAACAGACAGATTAGGATCGGCAGCAGCCCGCCATCGGCGAGGAGGGTAATCAGCAGCAGAATACCTCCGGAGGTACTGAGCAGAAGGCCGCAGATCAGCAGCTTACGCTCACCCACTCTGGCCGACATCCGCCCGGCAATCTGCCCGGTCAGAATAATGCCGAAGCCATTCACGGCGAAGATCAGGCTGTACATTTGCGGGGATACCCCGTAAATCGTCTGCAGAACAAAGGAGGATCCCGAGATATAAGCGAACATGCCTGCCATAACAAAGCCCTGGGAGAGCGCGTAGCCCATGAATCCGGCATTGCCGAGCAGGATGCGGAAGGTACGCAGGGTCCCTCTGAGCCCGCTGCGGATACGCCGTTCCTTGGGCAGGGTCTCCGGCAGCCGCAGGAGAATGACCGCCGCGAAGAGCAGCCCGCATACGAATAAGACTACAAATACGCCCTTCCAGTCCGTCACTCTCAACAGCTGCCCCCCGATGACCGGCGCTGCAATCGGGCCCAGTCCGTTGACAATCATCAGCAGCGAGAAGAACCTGGTTAATTCCGAGCCGCTGTACATATCGCGGACCGCCGCGCGGGAAATCACCACCCCTACCGATCCGGCCAGCCCCTGGACGAAGCGCAGCACAATCAGCAGTCCGATGGACGGGCTGAACGCACAGAGCAGCGAGGATACCGCATAGATCATCATTCCGAACAACAGCGGAATCCGGCGCCCGTGCACATCACTGAGCGGTCCGGCCACAAGCTGGCCCGAAGCCAGCCCTAGCAGGAAGAAGGTCAGGGTAAGCTGAATCATGGCGGGACTGGTATCGAAATAGAGGCCAAGAGCCGGCAGGGCAGGCAGATACATATCAATCGACAGGGGACCAATGGTAGCGATGGCTCCCAGAATCACAGCAAGCTGCAGCCGCTGGCTTCTGGACGGCCCGCCCTCAGCCAGGCTTGTCACCGAATTTTGCTTCATCATGAATAGGATACATCCTTTCTTGCCCGTAACCTTTAGTAAGACGGCAGAGCCATTTATGTTCAGGTCCGTTTATATATTTCTCCATACTACCGATTACCGCCGGAATGTTCAATGAATTTCTGGTTCGGCGGGAAAGCGCGGTTCGGCAGGAACGGCCTGCATGGAAATCCTGCAGAAAATGCAGCATTACCATCTCCAGAACCACAAAAAACCGCCTGCCGTAGCCGCCAATCCTCTCGGTGATCGGCAGGCCCGCAGGCGGTTATTTCGGGTGGTGCTGTTGTTACTTCACTGAATCGGTATGCTCAGCCAGCCAATCTCTTGCCGCCTCCGCCTCGGCGGCGCTCAGGCGGTGCCCCTGATTGCCCCAGTGCGAGGTAACCTCAGCTCCGGCGCCGCTTAACAGTGCTTCCAGCTCCCGGGTCTCCTCGGAGCGGATAATCGGATCATTGGTCCCTGCCCCGATAAAGACCGGAACCCCCTGCAGCGAAGGAATCGCCAGGCCGCGCAGCGGAACCATCGGGTGCAGCAGCACCGCCGCCCGGAAGAGGGCTCCGTAATGGAAGAGCAGACTGCCCGCGATGTTCGCACCGTTGGAATAGCCGACAGCTACCAGATTATCGGCATCGAAGCCATATTTTGCAGCCGCCTCCTCCAGGAACTGCTTCACCTCATGGGTGCGGAAGATCAGATCCTCCTCATCGAAAATCCCCTCTGCCAGCCTACGGAAGTAACGCGGCATGCCATTCTCCAGTACGTTGCCGCGGATACCCAGGACAGATGCTCCAGGTGCCAGCAGCTCGGCCAGCGGCAGCAGATCACGTTCATTGCCGCCTGTGCCATGGAATAAAACCAGTGTGGGCTGCGTTACGTCTGTACCTTGCTCAAATACATGAATCATACCTGCTTCACCTCCAGTTCTCGGATTTCAAATGGGCTTAGATTCGCTTCAATCGCCGTACGCTGCGGCTCAAACCATGCCGGAAGCATCAGCTTCTGTCCCAGCGCCTCAGGTGCTTCATCACGGGCGAAGCCCGGAGGATCGGTTGCAATCTCGAACAGAATTCCGCCTTCTTCCCGGAAGTAGATGGCATTGAAGTACTGGCGGTCCTGCACCGGAGTCGGCTGGTAGCCGTGACTCTGAACCCGGCGTCCCCACTCCAGCTGCTCACTGTCATCTGCGGCCCGCCAAGCAATATGGTGAACCGTACCTGTACCGCCGCCGCCCTGCGGAACCGGAGCAGCCTTCAGATCAATAATATTGCCGATATTTCCGGAAGCTCTGTAGCGGATGTAGCCATCCCCTTCAGCGATACGCTCCATTCCCAGGGTGCGGGAGAGGGTATCCGCTGTCCGGTCCGGGGCCGTGCTGTAGAGGACAGCGCCTCCGAAGCCTTTGACCGCATGCTCTACCGGAACGCCGCCGAACGACCAGGTGCTCAGCGCCCCCTCTTCCCGCTCCACCAGCTCAATCCGCAGTCCGTCATAATCCGCGAAAGAGAGATACGACTCGCCAATCCGGGTAACCTTAGTCACAGGAATCTGATAAGCGGCCAGCCGCTGCTCCCAGAATCCGAAGGAGCCAGCCGGTACAGCATAAGTGGTCACACCGACCTGTCCTCCGCCGATTCTGCCTTTGCGGCCATGAGCCCAAGGGAAGAAGGTGATAATCGTACCCGGCGCACCCTGCTCATTGCCGAAGTAGAGGTGGTAGACCTCGGGGGCGTCGAAATTGATGGTTTTTTTGACGAGCCGCAGGCCTAGAATTCCGGCATAGAAATCAGCATTACGCTGAGCGTCTCCCACAAAAGCGGTAACATGGTGAATCCCTGCAGTATGCATAGTCATAAATGAAACCTCCTGATAGTTGTGATGATGATGCGTTTATTTTAATTGAAGAATATTGCGTCCAGTGAAATCGAACCCGCGCCTGTCAGCGCTATACCTACAGCGACTACCAGCACCGTTAATGGAAATTCAATCCCGTTCGCCGTGGACCAAAATCCGTTAGGAGCATGAACCTTCACAATGGCACCGAGCATCGTTGCCGCAATCAGTACCGCAGCCACCGGAGTCAGCAGACCCAGAGTGAACAGCAGGCCTCCGACCAGCTCCATCAGACCTGCCAGCACCGCCATGCGCACGCCCGGCTTGATACCAATCGACTCCATCCAGCCGCCTGTTCCCTTAGGCCCATATCCGCCGAACCAGCCGAACAGCTTCTGTGCGCCATGCCCAATGAACGCTACACCGATCACCAATCTCATCAACAATAAACCTACACTAACCATTTTAAACACTCTCCATTCTCTTGGTTTTAATTATCTTAACGTTAAGATATTAGCTAAAAAAATTTACTGATCTATTATTCTCTTCATTAGTTCAGCTTAATAACAAGCAGACAACCTTACCGCCGCTGGGCTGCTATGGACTCCCTTCTATACGCCCTTGCCCAGCTTCTTCAGCAGCAGCGTAGCCTGAGCCTTCTCTTCGCTGTCCAGTCCGCCCATCAGGCTGTGAATAGAATCGACATGCTGCGGGAAAATATCATCAAACAGCTCCCGTCCCGCCTCCGTAATCTCGGCATACGTAACACGGCGGTCATCCTCGCAAGGTACGCGCTTCAGCAGTCCCCGCTTCTCCAGCTTGTCGATATTGTATGTGATGCTGCCGCTGGTGACCAGAATCTTCTCGCCAATCTGCTGAAGTGGAATCCGATTTCTATGATACAGCACCTCAAGCACCATGAACTCCGCCGATGCCAGCCCGTGACTCTTCATATCCTTCACCGCCTGATCCATCAGGCTCTTGTACGCCTTCGACAGAACGACGAACAATTTCAGCGATGCTGCCTGATCCTGCATAGTGTCTGCTTCTGTTCCTGCTGTCTTATTCTTGCTGCTCATATCCTGCACCTCCTGTCCGGCTGCGTTTATCTTTAAGGTAATTATCTTTAAGTTAAGATAAATATACGTTATGGAGGGCAGTCTGTCAAGCGCGGGAGGTAAATTAATTTTCATTTCATTTTTTTCGCCCCGACCTCTGCAACAAACACTCCACCTCTAACTCCTGCGGCAAATACTCCCCCACCCTGCACAACAATCAGCTCCTCCAACTCCCGCAACAAGCACGTGGACAAAATCCTTCTATCGCCCGCCCCGCATATTTGACCTGTTCTTCAAAACGGCGTAGACTTTCAAAAGGTGAGTATGAACTGAGGAATGAAACTATTTCTATAGAAGGAGGCTGATTATGGAATCGAAGGATCATCATCATTCCGGGGCCGCTGCGCGCCTCGAAGCAGCGGAAAAGAAGCCGCGCGTGCTGATCGTAACGGCAGTCGCGGCTGAGCGCGAAGCGGTCCTGCGCGGCCTGTCCGGCAGCCGTAGATTCGACGTGATCGCGGCGGGCGCCGGCACCGCAGCGGCAGCGGCGGGAACCGCCGCCGCCCTGGCAGCCGGCTCGTACGGCTGCGTCGTCAGCGCCGGGATCGGCGGCGGCTTCCCGGGACGCGCACCCGTAGGCTCGCTGGTCGTCGCCAGCGAGATGCGGGACGCGGCCCTCGGCGCAGAGACGCCGGAGGGCTTCCGCAGCGCTGCCGAGCTTGGCTTCGGCAGCGTGTCCGTGCCTGCGCCGGGCGGCACGGTGCAGGCCCTTGCGGCCGCGCTCGCAGCGGCCGGCCTCACGGTAAGCACGGGCCCCGTGCTTACCGTGTCGACCGCGACCGGCACCGCCGGGACGGCCGCGGCTCTGGCCGCCCGCCATCCGCAGGCGGCGGCGGAGGCGATGGAAGGCCACGGGGTCGCCGTGGCCGCCCAGGCGCTGGGGATCGCGACGCTGGAGGTGCGCGCGATCTCGAACCCGGTCGGCCCGCGCGACCGGGCCGCGTGGAAGATCAATGAAGCGCTGGACGCCCTGGCAGCGGCGGCGGCTATTTTACGGGAGGTGCTGTAATGACACAAGAGCTTCATATTGCTTATTCCCCTTGTCCGAACGATACCTTTGTCTTTCATGCCTGGGCGCATGGCCTGATTCCCGGCGCACCCAAGCTGGATGTAATGTTTGCCGATATCGATATTACGAACGGGCTTGCTGCAGACGGTGCCGGACCTGAGGTGCTCAAAATCTCCTACGCTGCCCTTCCCTGGGTGCTGGACAGGTACAAGCTGCTCCCTTGCGGCGGTGCGCTGGGACGGGGCTGCGGCCCGCTTGTACTAACCCGCAAAGGCGCAGGCGCGATCAAGCATCCGCGCGAGCTGTCCGGCCGCAGAATTGCCGTCCCGAGCGAACGCTCTACGGCATACCTGCTGTTCCGTCTTTGGGTAGCACAGCAGGTGCAGGGCGGTCCGGCTGAGATCGTCGTTATGCCTTTTGATGAGATCATGCCTGCCGTACAGAAGGGAGAGATTGATGCCGGACTCGTCATTCACGAAGCCCGCTTCACTTACCCGTCCTACAATCTCAACCTGCTTACTGACCTTGGGAGCTGGTGGGAGAGCGATACCGGCTTGCCGATCCCGCTTGGTGCGATTATTGCCCGCCGCGATCTGGACCATGAGGCCATTACCGGCTGGATTCGCAGTTCACTCCAGTATGCCTGGGACCATCCTCTCGACTGCCAGGAATACGTGCTAAGCCACGCCCAGGAGCTCTCGCCGGAAGTCGCCAAGTCGCATATTGATCTCTACGTCAACGAATTCACGATGAGCCTTGGCGAGGACGGCTATGCGGCCATCTCTGCACTGCTTAACCGGGCTGCTGCCGAAGGGCTTGTACCTGCTGTTGATCCTTCGCTTCTACGATAGCTAAGCAAGGAAATAATCCATCCCGCGAGGAGGCCATTCCTATGATTCCTTCAGGCAACAGCAAGGCTAACATTGACCGATTCTTGGGATACCAGGACGAATATGACCGTTACCGGCCCGAAGCCCCTCCGCTGGTAATTGAACTGCTGAGTAATTACCTGGGCCGCCGTCCTGCCCATGTTGCAGATATAGGCTGCGGTACCGGCCTGTCCACCTTCCTGTGGAAGGACGCCGCTGAAGCGGTAACCGGAGTAGAGCCTAATCTAGATATGCTCAGCAAGGCTCAGGATAAGCTGCGTCTTCTCGGCAGCGGAGCGAATAACGTGTGTTTTGTGCAGGGCTACTCTAACCAGCTTCCTTTTGACACGGGGAGTGTGGACATCATCACCTGCTCGCAGTCGTTCCACTGGATGGACCCGGACAGCACCCTTCAGGAGATCTCGCGTTGCCTGCGGCCCGGCGGGGTATTCGCCGCCTATGATTGTGACTGGCCTCTGGTGCTGCAGCCCGCTATTGAAGCCCGGTATAACCGGCTGATTGCAGCTTCAGATGACTTGCTTACAGAGCTTCAGCCGGACACCGATCAGGCCAGCAAATGGGACAAGGAAGGTCATCTGGGCCGGATCAAAGCCAGCGGACGGTTTACGTATGCGCGAGAGATTGTTTTTCACAACACAGAATCATGCGATACACAGCGCTATATCGGCTTGGCCCTCAGCCAGGGCGGCATCCAGTCCCTCCTGAAGCTTAGCCCAACCTCACTTGTGCAGGATATTGCCGAATTCTCGGCAGAGGTAGAGGCATTCTTCCAGGGCCGGACCTTGCAGGTGCCGATTAGCTACCGGATGCGGATCGCCGTGAAGTAACCATTTCCGTTAGCATCCTACCTCCGTCTAATAGAACAAGCTGAATCAAGTACGCCCCGGTTATCCCCGCAAAGGAACCGGGGCGTTTCAATGTGTCACGGTAAGCTTAGCCAGGGATATAGTTCCAGTCTGCCCTTCCTTTTGTTCACCGTATTTACTAATCCGCTCTATTGACCGTTGGAATATTATCACATATTATTACACCAATGAATTAAAAATCTATTTACTGGGATTAGGTCAGGTGGTGTTTGTATGAAGTCCACAACCACGATTCGCGATCAGGTAACCGCATATTTGTCTAATCAGAGCCTGTCCATTAATCAGTTTGCCATTTCGTCAGGAATCAATTCCGGCACACTCAGCCGTGTCGTTAAAGACCGTCAGCCGATTGCCATGGATCATCTGGAGCGCATTACCCGGGGCATGGGCCTGCCGGAGGACCACTTCTATAGCTTATATGTGGACGAATGCTTTCACCATTCAGCTCCCACCTGGCGGCGCTTGCGGCCGTTTCTTGTGCGTTCAGCGGCGCTCGGCCGCCTTGACTGTGTTGAACAGGTAGTTAGGAACCTGCTGGAGAATCTGGTCTATGCTCCTATGCTATTCGAAGTTGCAGAAGGGCTGTTTGAGCAGGGATTGTGGAACGCAGCAGCATTATTGTATGAGAATGTGAGCACCAGTGAGAAATATCAGAATTCCGACCGGCTCGCCGTATGCCAATACAGGTTATTCCGAATTGGCCTCGGTGATGACCAGAGCAGCAATCTGCGGGTAGCCATCCTGTTCGAGTGCTTCATCGACCGGCTGAATGAGGCGGATCAACTGGACGGATTGAAAGACCTGCTGGATGTCTACTACTCTCTGCAGAAGTGGGCTAAAGTGAACGAGCTTGCCGAGAAAATGCTTGAGCTCGCTACCCTCCGTTACAATCTACAGCACCGCTCGAAACGTAAACCGGACAACGAAAGATTGCCTTCAAAGCCGCTGTATTTATATATTCTAAATGCCCGGCTATTAATCTCGAGCATTTATATGGAATATGGGGATTACAAATCTGCGATTGAGCATGTCCCTCTCTATATAGATGGTAGCTGGATACAAGAGAAGGATGATGAGGCAGCTCGGACATTAGCCCAGTTCAGGGAGTGGGGGAAGGCAAATATCTTCCTATATCGTCTGCTTGATGGACAGATAGAGGTATTATCTGATTATGTGGAGTATATCTCTAAGCAGCCAGACGAGATATTTACAGCTATGTACCATATTGTTAAGTCAGCGAACCGGTATGATTGGAATGTGGATGATATTCTGGAACGCTTCTCTGAGCATATCCCTTACCGAATTTATAAATCGGAATTCCGGGAATACAACCAGCAAGTTATGGCAGACAAGCATGTCCGATTTCTAGCAGAATTGGCCACCTATTATGTAAAAAATAATCGAAGTGAAGGTATTATCTTTATCTTAAAAAGTTTGGAATCCTCTGCTAAAATTAACAACGAGAGTGTAGTCATCACCTGCGTAGATCTATTTGAACAATACAGACATATAGCACGTGATGATGAAATCGAGACATACAAACTCCTAATTAGAGAGGTGCGTAATACAAATGATCAAAAGGCTTTTAAAGCTTCTAGTTATATGTAGTATGGTTACTGTGATTATTTCTTCTATTGAGATAATTGAGGCTGCTTCAGGCAGTGACACACAAAGTTCATTTCAAACTATGTCTCATGGTGTTGGCGGTAGCTAAATATCCTTACTGTTTTTGAAGATTTCTTAAAGTCTGCACATAAGCTATATGTCTTACTGGACTGTCGTCAGACAATCACGAACACTTCTTATTTACCGTATGCGGAACGCCATCAACTACCGCATTTCTCACTGCATTCAAGCTCTACCCTATACTTAACATCAGCGAGACGAAGAACGTCCCGGTAGCCCCTTTATGGGAAAGCCGGGGCGTTTTCTATTTTCCGGAGAGGATGAGGAGCATGACTTTTGAAGAAGCACATGATCAGTTTATCAGCGGACACTTGGACAGCAGAGCTGATGGAGAACGTCGGGCACGGTTGGAACGGGGGCATCGGCATGCCGAGAGCCTATTCCTGCATAAGGTATGGTGGCCGCTGCGGGGCCATTTTGACGGGCTTCATCCGGAGTATGAGGTGATAGATTGGCGGGGGAGATCTTATTTTGCCGACTTCGCCTGGTTGCCGGGGTACGTGAAGCTACTGATTGAAATCAAGGGCTATGCTTCACATGTACGCGATATGGACCGGAACAAATACTGCGGCGAGCTGAACCGTGAGACCTTCCTGTACGCCATGGGCTATCACGTGATTTCCTTCGCATACGATGATGTTGAACAGCGTCCCGAGCTCTGTATAACCTTGCTGCGGATGGTGCTGGGCAGATATCAGCCTGCGGCAACCCCAGTATCGCGCGTACAGTTGATGGAGCAGGAGGTCATCCGGTTAACCGTTCATTTAGCCCGGCCTATCCGCCCGCAGGATGTGAAGCAGCATTTCTCAATTGATTACAGAACCGCTGTCCGCACCCTGCGCAGTCTGTCTGACAAGGGCTGGCTCTTACCGGTTCCCACCAGCAATCAGGAACGAACCGCACGATATGAGTTGAAGCGCGGTGTACTGGAATATTTTAATTAGCCTTCGGCAAATAATTGGAATAACGCACCTTAATTTCCTGATTCCTGAGGAATGACCGGCAACAAGTGGAAAAACAGCATCTGCTACTCTTGGTTTTGCCGCTATGGAGTGAATTGGGAGAATTTAAGTGCTGTTTTTCCAACTATCTCCGCCAGAACCCTTTAATACTTATCAGCAAGTGGACAAAATCCATCTATTTCCCGCTTCCGCTGTACTATCCCCCTACTCCACAAGCCTCTGCAGCACCGGTTCTTATCATCAATCAAATTATCCTCCCCAGCGCCTATCCCCTTAAGAAAAAAGCCCCACGCCTGCGCCTAAGCACAAACGGGGGCTTTTCGGCAGGCCTACAGCCTGCCAGCTACTTCTTATTCATCTTAAACATCAGGAACAGCTCATTATAGTGGGCAAGCATCCGCTTGCCGAGGTTGTCGTAGACCTCCAGCCGGCCGGTGATCTCGGCGGGCGGGTAGAAGCGCTCGTCGCCGGAGATGTCCTCCGGCAGCAGCTTCAGGCCGGGAACGTTCGGCGTGGAATAGCCGACGTATTCCGTATTCTGGGCCGCCACATCCGGGCGGAGCATGAAGTTGATGAACTGATGCGCCCCTTCGATATTGGCGGCTCCGCGCGGAATGACCATGTTGTCGAACCAGATGTTCGAGCCTTCCTCCGGCACCACATAATCCAGCTTGTCGTTCTCATCCATAATCTCGGAAGCGTCGCCGGACCAGACGATCCCGACAGCCGCCTCTTCGTTCGCCAGCAGCATCTTGATCTCGTCGCCGACGATCGCCTTCACATTCGGCGACAGCTTGTTCAGCTTGGCCAGCGCCTCCTGTAGATGCTCCTCATTCCTGTCATTAACGGAATAGTGCAGGCTGTTCAGCGCCATGCCCATCACCTCACGGGCACCGTCCACCAGGAAAATATTATTATTCAGCCGCTTGTCCCACAGCGAATTCCAGCTGCTGAAATCCATCCCCTTCGTCATCTCGGGATTGAAGATAATTCCCACCGTCCCCCAGAAATAAGGAACCGAATACTTGTTACCGGGATCGAAGGACAGATTCATGAATTTGGAACCGATGTTGGCCAGATTCGGAAGCTTGCTGTGATCCAGCGGCAAGAGCAGCTTCTCCTCCCGCATCTTGGCAATGGCGTAGTCGGAAGGCACAACGACATCGAAGACCGTACCGCCCTGCTCGACCTTGGTCAGCATCGCTTCATTGGAATCGAACGTCTGATAGATGACCGTAATACCGGTCTCTTCCTGGAATTGCTTGAGCAGGTCAGGATCAATATAGTCGCCCCAGTTATAGATCGTCAGCGTATTGCCGCCGCTATAGCCCTGGGCCGAGTTCAGCCGGGACGCCAGGAACATCAGGCCGAACGCGACGATCAGAATCGCCAGGAACGTATTCACAAGCTGCTTCATCTTGGCACCCCCGCTTCGGCCACCGGCTCGGCAATCTGTACCGCCGGGCGGCTCTTACGCTGGTTCAGGTAGTAATAACCGATGACCAGCAGAATCGTGAAGAGGAAAATCAGCGTCGACAATGCGTTAATCGACAGCGAGACCCCCTGACGGGCACGGGAATAGATCTCCACCGACAGGGTGGAATAGCCATTGCCTGTGACGAAGAAGGTAACCGCGAAATCATCCAGGGAATAGGTCAGAGCCATGAAGAATCCGCTGAAGATTCCCGGCTTGATGATCGGCAGAATCACCTTCGTCAGCACATCCCGGCGCGTGGCCCCGAGATCACGTGCGGCATCCGTCAGGGTCGGGCTCATCTCCTGCAAATGCGGCAGGATCATAATGACCGCAATCGGAATGCTGAACGCCACATGCGAGAGCAGCACGGAGGTGAAGCCCAGCTTGATCCCGACAATCGTGAACAGGATCAGGAAGGAGGCTCCGATGATGACATCCGGGCTGACAATCAGCACATTGTTCAGCGAGAGCAGTGTGTTTTTGGCCCGGCGGCTGCGGACATGATGGATCGCCAGCGCACCGATTACCGCTATGATCGTCGCAATGGTCGATGACAGAAGGGCGATGACCAGTGTGTTAATCACAATAATCATCAGCCGGGTATCAGCAACTACCTCACGGTAATAATCCAGCGTGAAGCCCTCGAACTTGTGCATCGTGCCACCGCTGTTGAACGAGTAATACATCAGATAGAAGATCGGCGCGTACAGCACCAGGAAGACCAGCACCAGATAGATATTGGCGATGCCGTTCTTGTTCTTAACCCTTCGTCTGTTCTTCATCCGCGCACCCCCTTCCGCGAGCCGCCGGTCAGAATCATGAACAGCGCCATAATGGCGATCAGGAACACCGCAACGGTGGAGCCCATCCCCCAATCCTGTGTGACCAGGAAGTGCTGCTCAATCGCGGTGCCGAGCGTAATCACCCGGTTCCCGGCAATCAGACGCGTAATCATGAACAGCGACAGCGCCGGAATGAATACCGCCATACAGCCGGAGCGTACACCCGAGATCGTCAGCGGAAAAACCACCCGCCGGAACGTTGTCCATCCCGATGCGCCCAGATCGCGCGCGGCATCGACCAGCGACAGATTCATCTCATCCAGGGCACTGAAGATCGGCAGAATCATGAATGGAATGAAAATATAGACCGACACAAACACGAAGCTGAAGCCTGTGAACAGAATCTGCTGCTCACCCAACCCCATCAGATCAAAGAAATTATTGACCGGGCCGAAGGTGCCGAAGATCCCGATGAAGGCATACGTCTTCAGCAGCAGGTTAATCCAGGTCGGCAGAATAATCAGCAGCAGCCACAGTTGCTTGTGCTTCGTTCGCGTCAGCAGATAAGCGGCCGGATACGCCACCAGGAGCGAGAACACCGTGATCAGAAAAGCGTACCAGAACGAATTCAGCATCATTCTCATATAGACCGGTGTGAAGAAATTGACGTAGTTATTCAGCGTCAGCTTCCCCTCCAGATCGAACAGGGAATAGTAGACCACCAGCAGCACCGGTGCAATGACAAACAGCGCGATCCACAGGTAGTACGGAATGAGATAATACGACTTGCCCTTAGTCATCATGGCTCTCCACCTCGGCGTAGGCCTCCAGACGCTTGTCGAACTCTTCCTCCGTTTCACCGAAACGCATAACATGAATCGCTTCCGGGTCAAAATACAGCCCGATCTCGGAGCCAACCTCTGCCTTACGGGTGGAATGGACGAGCCATTCATGGCCGGAGCCGTCATAGCAGCTGATCTCGTAGTGAACTCCGCGGAACAGCTGGGAATCTACACGCACCTTCAGCTTGCCCGCTTCAAGGGCCGCAATCTCCAGGTCCTCAGGGCGGATTACCACCTCCACCGCTTCATTCGGCTTCAGACCGGCATCGACACATTCGAACCGGTGACCGTTAAACTCAACTACATAGTCCTCAATCATCACACCCGGCACAATGTTCGACTCTCCGATGAAGTCAGCCACGAACCGGTTAATCGGCTCATCGTAGATATCATTAGGCGTTCCGCTCTGCTCAATCTTGCCGCCGTTCATGACGAAGATCCAGTCGGACATCGCCAGCGCCTCTTCCTGGTCATGGGTGACGAAGATGAAGGTGATGCCCAGCCGCTGCTGCATCTCCCGCAGAATATACTGCATCTCCGTACGCAGCTTCAGATCAAGCGCCGAGAGCGGCTCGTCCAGCAGCAGGACCTGCGGCTCGTTGACAATGGCGCGTGCAATGGCAACACGCTGTCTCTGCCCGCCGGACATTTCATTAATGGCCCGCTGATCATAGCCGACCAGGTTGACGAAGCGCAGCGCTTCCTGCACCTTTTGCTGAATAACATCCTTCTTCAGCTTCTTGATGCGCAGTCCAAACGCCACATTCTCGAATACGTTCAGGTGCGGAAACAGCGCATAGTCCTGAAACACCGTATTGACCTGCCGCTCATTGGCGGGAATGTGGTTGATAATTTTGCCGTTCAGATAGATCGAACCTTCAGTCGGCTCCGCGAAGCCGGCGATCAGACGCAGAATGGTCGTTTTTCCGCAGCCCGAAGGGCCCAGCAGCGTGTAGAATTTACCGCGTTCAATTTCGAAGCTCACGCCTTTGAGTACAGCCTCTTCGTCGTCGTATTGCTTAATCACCTGGTCAAAAGAAATAATAGTGCCTTCCGGGGTAGCTATAGCTAACAACCTCCCTTACTTATGTAGTACAACCTATTTTACCCGCTTCTTGCGGGAGACAATCCGGCAGCAGCATGCTCAGCACGGATAAGCGACAATTCCTGCCTTAGTTCGACAGACTTCAATATATATAGCATAAAGGAATCCTGCAATATATGCGATAGCTTACATTGTGAAATCAAGCACAAAAACTTAACAAGTTCGTAAAATCTTGCCCGCCTCCAGCCTGTTTTGAGGTGCTATAATGAAAACGGATGAAAACCATAAAATTTTTCCTATTTACATGAAAGAAGATGACAAACATGAACGAGGGCTTACAGGAGCGCCTTGAAAAGTTCGGATTATCCTTATATATGATACGGATTACACTCGCCGCTTCGCTCTCGTGGCTGACGGTGCACACCATTTACGGAGACCAGTACTTGTACTTCGCCCCGCTTGCGGCGATTCTGATTACCCAGAGCAGCGTCAAGGCCTCCCTCGAAAAAGGCTTCTACCGCATGACCGGCGTCATCCTCGGCGGAATCGTCAGCCTGATCGTGGGCAAGTTCTTCGATGTGGGCGCGCTGTCGATCCTGCTGATGCTGCTGATCGGCATTGGGGTGGCTACAGCCTGCCGGATCAATATCCAAGCCGTCTCGCAGGTCGGCGTTACCTCGGTGCTCGCACTTACCTTCTATCATGACCAATATATCGTCTGGAGAGTCGCCGAGACATTGATCGGCGTACTGATTGCCCTGATTATCAATATGATTATCGTGCCGCCCAAGAGCTTCGTCAAGGTCAAGGACCTGGCACTGAAGGGCAGCCTGACCTTATCCGATGCCTTAACCGGATTCGCCGCAAGCGGACGGGATGCCGCACAGGCCAAGGCTGCTCTTGAGCGCTCCGGCGAGCTGCTGAAGAAGAGCGACCGGCTGCAGAAGGAGATGCATTACACGCTGTCTCATTACCAGTGCCGTAAGGACATTGGCAAGCTGACACAGACGACCACCCATCTCATCAAGGTGCAATCCTATGTCAAAGCCATAAGCGAAGAGATCGCTCTGCTGCCGTCCCATTATGCCGCAGCCGACTGGATGCTGGAGGTTGTAACCGCAACGGCAGACTGTATCGCCCTGTACGGCACAAGGACGCTATCGGATGCCGAATGCAACGGACGGTCACTCCCCGAGAGTCTGAGAAGAGCCCGCGATGTGCAGCTCGCCTGGTTCTCGCAGCTGCAGGATCAGTGCCCGCTCGCGGCCTTCCGTGATCTCGGTGCGGTGTTCTCCCACTTGAACCGGATTCTTGAGGAGATCGAACGCGCCGATTACGCAGCTCTTTCCACCGCACCACAGCATGTCAAGGCACAGCCTGCACGCGCCATCCAGTTCATACAAAAAGGACTCTTCCACAAGCTATAAGCTTGGGAGAGTCCTTTTTTGGTTGCTGTAACGCTAAAAGCGGTATTTATTCAGCGGGCAGATACCGCCAGCCCCCGTAGGCCGTAACGTTCTCGGCACCGGTAGCGGCATAGCCTTCGCAGATGAAGCCCGTCACTTCGCGGCCATCGGCAAGCGCTACCCGTCCCAGGCCCAGCGGAGCCGGGATGAGCGTGGCGAACGCGCCCAGCGCTTCCACCGGCATCTGCCACAGCTCCAGCTCGACAGCACTTCCCCCTGCCGCCTGTCTCAGCAGGCCCGGCTTAGCCGGTACGGTAGGGAGCTTGACCAGCTCATAGCAGGCAGCGGTCCGCGCCTCCTGCCAGAAACGGGCGCCATGCTCCAGCATCTGCTTCTCCAGCGGGAAGCCGCGCATATGCAGCCCGCAGACCGCCAGAGTAACCATGCCGGACGATGGTGATTCGTCACCGGCAGCAGCGCCGCCATCCTCCCGCCCCGGCGAATCCCCCTCCGCCAGCAGCTTCCCCGCTCCGGCAAGCAGAGGCTCGCTGTCCGCCAGAGCGAACAGCGTAATGCCGAACGGCAGGTTCTCCGCCGCTTCCCCGGCGGGAATTGCCACCGCCGACAGATCGAGCAGGTTGCAGTGATTGGTGTAGCGGCCCATATCGGAGTTGGCTCCTACCGGGTTCGCCGCCACCTGCTCCCGGGTCCAGGTTCCGCCGCAGGTCGGCAGGACCAGCACCGCATCCCGCAGCAGCAGCTCCGCTTCCCGCTTATACCGCTGCAAGCGGTGCATGGCCTGGAACAGGCTCGAAGCAGTGTGGCTCTCCGCGGCCCCGGAGGAGAGAATCGACTCCGTCACCGGCAGCACAGCTTCACGGTGACTCTCTACGAATCCGGCCAGATCCGCCCAGCGTTCGGCTACCCAGGGGCCCTCGTACAGGATGGCTGCCGCTTCGGAGAACAGCGTACAGTCCACCCGTTCAACCGGTAGCCCCAGCTTCTGCACCGCCGCTTCGGCCCGTTCCCAGGCCCGGCGGTATTCGTCCGCATGGGGCCCATAGAAGTCCAGCGGCGCTTCCGGCAGCAGCAGCTTCCCCGGCAGAGCGGCTCGGCCCCGCTTCACGGAACGCGACCACAGATCGGCCGCATCGAAGCCGCGTGCTGCGCGGTCCACCGTTAGCGCATCCTCCAGATTGTGCGCGAATACGGTGACACAATCCAGGCTGGCGCACGCCGGTACTACACCGCGCACCGGCCAGGCGCCCAGGCTGGGCTTGTAGCCGACCAGCCCGTTCAGCGCGGCCGGCACACGGCCCGAGCCGGCAGTATCGGTGCCCAGGCTGAACACCGCCTGGCCCCGGGCTACGGCAACCGCCGAACCGGCGCTGGAGCCGCCGCTGATGTATTCGGGACGCAGGGCATTATGAGTCGCGCCGTAAGGGCTGCGCACACCGACGAGTCCGGTGGCGAACTGGTCCAGATTGCTTTTGCCGACAGGGATCGCCCCCGCAGCCACCAATCTCGCCACAACCGCTGCGTCGGCTTCCGGCTGATAAGCGAATTCAGGACATGCCGCCGTCGTGGGCAGCCCCTTCACATCGATGTTATCCTTCACCGCGAATGGAATGCCCCACAAGGGATGCTCCTGCGGATTCAGCTCTCGGAGCGCTTCCAGGAAGGGGCTGATCTGCGCCTCGGCGGGCGGTTCAATCCAGATGTTCATGTCCTTGTCCCGCGCAGCGCGGCGGATGATCTCCCGGATAACCTCCTCCGGGGTCAGTGCGCCGTTCAAATACTGACCCCGCAGCCAACCGGCAGTCAGCTTCGCGGGCCATTCTGTTGTTGCTGTCATCAGGCTTCATCTCCTTCTCTGCGTATCGGTACCGGACCTGCGGCCCTTGCCCATCTCATGCAGCTTCAGGGCGAGCTGCAGCTCCAGCATATCGTCACCGTCATCCTGGCTTAATCCCAGCAGCTCGCAGGCCCGGTCGATCCGGTAGGTGACCGTATTATAATGTGTGAACAGCTCGCCTGAGGTCCGCTTGACGTTGCGGTTGCACTTGAAATACAGCTGGAGCGTCTGGAGCAGCGAAGCATTATGCTTGCGGTCGTACTCCAGCAGCGGAGCAATATACTGATCCCTGTACTCGGTGACCTCCTCCAGCTCGGGCAGATGGTACAGCAGCCGGAAGACACCCAGCTTCCGGTAATCGACATAAGACCCGCTGTAGCCGCTGATTTGGCGGATGCGGGCGATTTTGCGGGAGGATTCATAGCTGAACCGCACCTGATCAGGGCCGTCCGCAAGATCGCCAATACAGAAGGCACAGCTCCCGCTGACAAACACCCGGTTCATCTCGGCCAGCAGACGCCCCAGCGTCTCCTCCAGCGGAAGCTCCGGCTGCTCCGGCACGGTCAGCACCAGTTCCCCTTCAAGGATGGTGAGCTTCACATGCTGAAGGTCTGCCCGGGCACGCACCCGCTTCACTACCTGCTGCAGCTGCTTAAGCTCCGGCTTATCCTCCAGCCATCCGGCGGTTACAGCACGCAGCGGGCGCTCCGGGAGCGGGCAGCCGCAGGCCGCGCCGCGCAGCTTCAGATCCTCGGCAGTAGCAATCCGCCCGCTGATCCAATCCTGCAGGAACTGGTCCACATACTTCAGTTCCACTTCCCGGCGGGCCCCGGCGTTGATCATCTCCAGGCCTACCAGCACACCGACCCGGTCAATCGTTAACTGATCCACTACCGACAGCTCGCTGTTCCACTCCAGCAGCACCAGCAGACACTGGTCTGCCCCCTTGTCATTGACGGCCGAGACATAGGCACGGATTCGCCGTTCTCCAACTGTGAGGAATGTAATGCCGAGACTGCCTTCCTGGCGAAGCTGTATCCAGGCCGGAAGCTGCTCTTCCAGCTTCAGCGCTTCCGCCTGCGGAGAACAGAAGACCTGATCGGTATCATCCAGCAGGACGACCGGATTATGCAGCATGCCGTCCAGGGTCAGCAGGAAATCCTCAATCCCGTCGCCATGGAGAAGCTGCTTCGACAGCTTCTGGAAGCGGCTCTGCAGCTGCGAGAGCTCCCGCGCCTCCTGCACCAGCACCCGCTCCATAATGTCGCGGACCACATCGGAGAAGGAGGTGGAGGCGGGCAGCTCGAAGATCGGGAAGCCCAGCTGATCCGCGAGTTCCAGCGCCCTCGGCGGAATCTCATCGATATAACGTTTGGTTTTGATCCCGAGCGCGGACACCCCCTTCTGGTTCAGCTGGGGAATAATCTCCGCGATCAGCTCCGGCCGGTTATGAAAAGGGAAGCCGCTGGTAATCAGGAACTCTCCCGGACGGACCCAGTCAATGACATCGGGAACCTCCATTACATTGACCCGGTTAATATAACGCCCAAGGCCCCCGGCTCCGGCCAGCAGGGCCGCTTCCTTCAGGTCGGGAATCAGCAGAATATCGCTGCAGGTCAAACCGGTAATTACATTGCTGCCCATGGCTCCGCCGCCTTTACTATAGCTTGGAAGAATAGATATCCTCGATTAGGGTAGTGCCGAAGAAGCTGTTAGTCGGCACCTCCGCCTCCGCCGGTACAAAAATACTGATCTGCTCCGAAGGAGAATCCCCTGTATTCCTGACAGAATGGACTACGCCCGCAGGCACATGGAACGTATCTCCGGCCCGGTAGCTGTACCACTCCCCGTCACATAGCAGCTTGACCTCTCCTACGGTAATATGAATGATTTCGACTACATCATGATAGTGCGGCAAGACCTGGCCGCCGATCCCCAGCTTCTCCCACAGAATCGAGCTCATCCGGATGCCCAGGCGGTCCGCCTCGGTTGCCGAGACAATCTCCCGGTGATACAGCTCTATGTGATTCGGCATAAGCTCCCATGTCATATCTGCTGCTGCCAGCACTTTCGTTTCCTGTGTATGCATATTCGATTCCCCCATGATGGATAAAATGTAGTTATATATCAGCTCCGCTACCTGCGGCGGAACACAGCCGCCACCGGCCCTCCGCCCTTCGGCCCCTGATGCTCGCCTCCGCCGGAGACGTAGATCATCGGGTCGCCGCCGACATAGGCCAGCACACCGCCGACTACAGCCCGCGCATGGCGGGTATGATTGATATCCGAGTCATCCAGCATGATATGGCGGCGTCCGCGGATAATGCCATCGGGATCGGCTTCAGCCTTGGCCAGCACCTGCACCAGCTCTTCACCGGGATACCGGTCCAGCAGGCCCTGCAGCGCAGCGCCATCCACTGCATCCTGCATCACGGCATGGTCGATGTGGTACGGGCCATCCGCAGACAGCGAGTTCCCGAACACAATCACTTCGCAGCAGGACAGCTCACTGCCCGCCGAAGTGGAGGCTACCGCGCTGAATTGCTTCCAGTCCGTGCAGATATCTTCCTCCTGTAGAGCCGCACGATCCACCTCACCCAGTGCTACCCCGGCACCCAGTGCAGAAGCGCCTCTGGAATACCCCATCGATTTGTACGTATCCTCTGTCACCAGGGACGCCTGACGGCTATGTGCCTCATAGATCTGTTCAGCGGTTAGCAGCGGACACTTGATCTGTACAAAATGCACATCCTCCGGTGAGGTGATGCCCGCATCCTTAACCGCGCGGGTCACGGCATCCGCCACTTCGTCCACCTGAATAAGTCTTCCCAGCTCCCCCGGCTGGAAGCTCCGGGTTCTTGCCACACCAATGGCGAGCGACTTCAGGCCATCAGCGGCCACCCCCGGCTCCCCCTGTCCGCTGCGGCTGATAACCGTGAAATGCGGGCTGAGCACCCCTTCCGTACCTCCGGACATCACATAAGAGATGCTGGCAGCTCCTCCTTTTGCCGCTTCAGCAAAGAATCCTTTCAAGGCCATCACAGCATAGCCCCGCGTAAAATCATTCACACAACCGTTGCCCTCCGTCTTCCCCAGCACCGCGACCACTTCCTCCGGCCGGAACAGCCCCGCTTCCACCGCTGCGCCAAGGCCCGACATATCATGCGGCGCACCCGCAGGGATACGGATAACCGAGCAGTTCATCATAGATCATCGCTCCTTGTCCAGAAAATAACCCGTTTCTCCAGCAGCCCGATACACCAGAACAGCAGCAGGCCGCAGAGCGCCGAAGCAATAATGGCCGAGAACATCACCGGCGTATCCATATGATAGGAAGAGACGAGCACCACATAACCCAGCCCCTTATTCGCTCCGACGAATTCGCCAACTATGGCTCCGACAATGGCGAGCGAGGTGGAGATCTTCAGGGCAGAGAAGATATAAGGCAGACTCGTCGGCAGCCGCAGCTTCCAGAAAATTTCACTCTTCGTCCCTTTGTAGGTCGAGAACAGCTCCCAGGCTTCGTATTCAATCGCCTTAAGACCCTTAACACTATTCACCAGAATCGGGAAAAAGCAGATCAGCATCGAAGCGATTACCTTCGAGGTATACCCGGTCCCCAGCCAAACGACCAGCAGCGGGGCCAGCGCCACCAGCGGCGTAGTCTTAAGGGCGATGGCAAGCGGGAACATCCCCTTCTCAATTGGCTTGGAATACACGAAAATCACTGCGGTAGCCAGGCCGAGGATATTGGCGAGAATGAACCCGGTCAGCGCTTCGCCCAGCGTAACCAGCGTATGCGACCAGAGCGAGCTATTAATTGCCGAGACTACCTGCGTAGGCGCAGGCAGCAGATACATAGGCACCGACAGGAGACGTACAGCCAGCTCCCAGAGAAGCAGGAAGCCGAGCGCAAACGTGACCGGGTACAGGGTGTCTTTGATTTTGACCGTCATAGATGCTTCACCCGCTTTCTCAGTTCCTTGACAATCCGGTGGAATTCCGGCAGCTCTTCCATGCCCGCCTCACGCGGGGAGGGCAGCGTCACCGGAATGATATCCGTCACACCGGCGGGCCGGGGAGACATCATCACGACCCGGTCTGACAGCAGCGCGGATTCATGTATGGAATGGGTAACCATCACAATGCTGCTTAGACTGGTCTCCGGGCTCTCCCACAGCCGCAGCAGCTCGAAATTCAGCTTCTCGCGTGTCAGCTCATCCAGCGCGCCGAACGGTTCGTCCATCAGCAGCACCGTCGGATCGGCAGCCAGGGCCCGGGCAATCGCCGCCCGCTGCTGCATCCCGCCGCTGAGCTGATGCGGGAAGTGGTTCAGATAATCCTGCAGACCGACCAGGCGCAGGGCACTTTCTGCTTTTTCACGCGCCTCGGCTTTACTGAACTTCTTCTTCTCGCCCAGCTCCAGCGGCAGCATGACATTCTGTAGCGCACTGAGCCACGGCATCAGGACCGGCTTCTGAAAGACCATGCCCAGGGACAGATCCGGGGAGGCATACGCCACCTCTCCACCGGCTTCCGGGCTTAATAGCCGCAGCATTAGCCGGAGTGTTGTGGATTTCCCGCAGCCGCTCGGTCCAAGAATCGAAATGAACTCATTGCGGTATACATCAAGGCTGACCTTATCCAGCACAGGCACGTTGCCGAAGGAAAGAGAGCAGTTGCGCAGGGAGAGCATGGTTTCCCGGGTACCGGGATGCTGCGCGGCGGCAGTATCCAGCTGTTCTTTGATCGCTGTTGTCATTATCGGGTCCCTCCTTATTTCAAAAACTCATTGGTGAACAATCCGCCGGTATCCTGTTCCTTTTTCACAAATCCCAGCTCGACCAGATTCTTCTGCAATGTCTCCCAAGATGCCTCGTCCATTGAGCCCAGCGGGAGCTTCTCCGGATCAAGCAACGGAATGCTGGCCTTCATCATATTGACCTCATGCTTCAGATCCAGCTTCTCGCCATATTTCAGACCGAATTCTGCCGCCTCTTCCGGATGCTTCACCGCATAATCCCAGCCCTGCATAGACGCCTGCACGAAGCTTGCGACCATCTCCGGGTCCTTCTTGATGACAGACTCCGTGGTGAATAAGGTATCGGCATAGAAATTGATGCCATAGTCGTTCGGGTCGATAATATTCACTTCCTTGCCCTGCTCCTCTACAGCCAGCACTTCATTAATGACATAGCCGGGCCAGGCCTTGACCTGCCCGGTCAACAGCGGACTCAGATCGTATTTGACCGGCATCTCTTCGATTTGCGAAGGGTCGATGCCCGCGCTTTTCTCCATGGCCCGGAAGGTCAGCTCTTCGTTGCCGCCCAGCTTAATGCCTACCTTTTGCCCGACAAGGTCCTCCATCGTCTTGATCCCGGACTCTTTGAGTGTGAACATGACGAACGGGGTTTTGCGGTAGATCGCGGATAACGCTTTGACAGGGACGCCTTTCTCTCTGGCGATGACGACCTGGTCGGCACCCGTAACTCCGAACTCCTCACTGCCGGAAGCTACCATCTGCACAGCGGGGAAATCCGAGCCCCCCGGGCGGATCTCAACATCCAGCCCCGCTTCTTTATAGAAGCCTTTTTCCACCGCGGTATAAAAGCCGGCAAACTGCGCCTGGTGAATCCACTTCAGCCGGAGCACCACCTTCTTCAGCTCGCCTGAGCCTTCCGCTCCCTGGCCTTCGGCCTTACCGGCTTCCGTAGTGTTACCGCAGGCGGTCAGGAGCAGCATCAGCGAGGTTAACAGCATCAGCGCTTTCGTTCTGGACTTGTTCCACATGGTTATTCCCCCGTTTATGAATGATTTAGTATTGCTCCAGCGCACGCAGCACCGCTTGTGAATCACTTACACTGCCGAACACCCCGCCCTGCATTTGAACCATACTCAGCGCCGCCAGGTGATTCGCTTCATCCGTCGCTCCCGTGCAATCCGCAAGAATCAGACACTCGTACCCGCGGTCATTGGCTTCCCGCATCGTGGTGTGTACACAGACATCGGTAGTAATACCAGTCAGAATCAGATGGGTAATTCCTTTATTCTTCAGGATCAGGTCCAGGTCCGTTGCGTAAAAGCTCCCTTTGCCCGGCTTGTCTATAATGTACTCTCCGCCAGCAGGCGCCAGCTCCTCAATGATCTGCCAGCCGCGCTCCCCCCGCACGAGGATTCGTCCCGCCGGTCCTTCGGAGCCGATCTCGGCCCCAATCTGGCGGCTGCGCCACCGTTTGTTCGCCGGCAGATCCGACAGATCCGGCTTATGCCCCTCGCGGGTATGGATCACGGTGAACCCTTCAATCTCCCGGATACGTGCCAGCAGCCGCTGAATGGGCTGAATCGCCCTCGCTGTTAATGAGAGGTCATAACCCATTCTCTCGACGTAACCGCCCTTGCCGCAAAAATCCGTCTGCATGTCGATAATCATCAGCGCTGTCTTCGCCGGGTCCACAGCCCCGTCATAAGGCCAGATGTAAGGTGTTGCTGCAATCTGCATGGTTTATGCTCCTCTCCTGATGTCGCTATCTCTATTAATGTTATATTAGTTAACATTAATTCGCGTTTCCTTGGTATGAGTTAGATTATATTACAATGAATTTGGGATGTCTTCGGTTTTATTACGAAATAATACACTGAATGTTTGTGTTTATTTACATAGTTAACATATACATAACATTTATACTCGCAATACTCCTTATCAAAAAGGAACACTCCGGGTCTTACCAAGCCCAGAGTGTCCCAACAGTTCAATGCTCACACTTTCCTCCTTCTGCCTCTTCCATAAGCTGTAAGCGCTGGGAAACCAGTTTTTTTGTCGAAATAGAGCTGCATATTTCGAGTTTTTTGATAAATAGGCATAATATAGTTGAAAAATAGCTCTTTAAGTACTAGAATTAAGCTTGTTTGCAGAAGTTAATGACGCATAAGAACTATTTATGATTCTTTTTGTCGATTGCAGTCGACCACTATTCATTGCCTCTACAGGATGTATATCATTGATCTATTTCTAAAGGCAAACTCCCCGAAAGGGCAGGACGCAAAGCTATGGGCCTAAGAACGCCAGAATCTGCGTTTACGGTTGCCAGGCTGCCAATAGAGACCACTTAAGCCAGCTGTTCAGGAGGGGAAGCCTCCCAGGCTTGATGATGTTCTTTTTCTGTACGAATTGCCATTGATCATACGAAAAAGTGAGGTTACAACCATGCCGCAGCAGGATATCGAACCAAGCCGATATGAATTCGTAGAGTCCCTGATGCTCGAACGTAAAGGTCTCCTGGATTCATTCTCTGTGGAGGGCCGGACTTCTGACGGGACAACTGGAGATAAGAATGGAATTATCCTCGTGCAGGACAACCAGATATTTATTACTCCCCCGCTCCCCGGAGGTGCTCCCGCCCGCATTTCTGCGATCCACCCTGTTGTCCTGAAGATCAACTGGAAGACCGTTACAGAACCAACCGAGGTGACCAGGGCGGATTATATCACTTGGGAGATCTGTGAGAAGCCGCAATATGAAATTACCGTATCGCCTGACAAGCTCAAGGTCCACTTCACTTTATACCGTGCAGAGAAGTACGCCTGGAATCTGGTCAACTGTCCTGCCGCCTTCGAAGCGGTTGTCCGTGCCCAGCCCAATCCGGCGATGCTGCTGTCCACGCTCACCATAGAACAGATTATCGCCTCACTGGACAACCGTTTTATTCTGCGCAACCTGAACATTCCCGCCCTGTACGCGGAGCTGGAGAACCCTACATATCTTCCCGTTTGCATCGCTGAAGGAAGATCCCCGCTGCCCGGCAAGGAAGCCCGGCTGGAATTCCTGCTGCCGGAGCATACACTGGAGGGGAACCGGATGCTTCAGGGACAGGGAGCCCCGGGTCAGAAGCCTGAGGATACCATGGAGTATCTCCGTTTCCCGGGGGCCCCCTTTACCTTTGCAGGCGAAGTCTTCGCCCGCAAACTGCCGCCCGAAGAAGGCATTCCCGGCCTCGATACAGACGGAAGGGTACTGCCCCCTCCCCCGCCGCAGGATCTCTACTTTGCTGCCGGTAATCATGCCAAGCTCCTTCCCTGCGGTCATATCGTGGCCCGGCATACCGGCAGACCCCGCATCTGCGGAGGAAACAGCAGCGTCCGGATATGTGACTTCCCTCCGGCCTGTCTGCTGACCAGCGAGATGACCGATCCTGCGGGCGATGTTATGTTCGCAGGTGACATCATTGTACCGGGAGATCTGGAAGGACCTGTACGGGTTGAAGCCCTCGGGAATGTGTACGTCTATGGCGATATCCGCCAATCTACAATTATAGCCACCGGCAGTATTTACGTTAGCGGCCAGGTCACCGGCAGCGGCCTGTACGCCGGACACGCCGGGGTACTGCAGCATCGTCTGCATAGCCTCGCAAGCCTGCTGCGGACAGAGACGGACGGACTGCTGGAGGCAGCGCGCCAGCTGGCCAAGAATGTGGAATCCCGCCAGCAATCCGTGAATTACGGCCTGGTAGTCATGCTGCTGCTGGAAGATAAATACAGCCACCTCGGCAGCCTGATCCGTGATCTTCAGGCTGCCCTGAGCCGTATGAACGGAGAGTTCGGCTCCGGCACAGACCCGCTCCGGCAGATGCTTGAGGTATTCGCCCATCCGGGACAATTCACCGGGTACATCACAGACAGTGTGCTAAGCCGCTTCTCCAGGCTGCTCCTCAAGCTGAGCGAGGAGATTGAGCTGCTCCAGGAGGAGCATGCGGTAATTAATCTTGCCCGGTCGCAGGAGAGCCGCCTGGAGTCCGGCGGCAAGCTGCTTGTGCGTGATTCTGCTAAGACTACTACTATATAAGGAGAAGTGAGCGCGTGAGATATAACCGTCTGGGCAATAGCGGCCTGCAGGTGTCCGCCCTGGGTCTTGGAACCAATTCCTTCGGCAAACGGGCAGATCAGGAGACCTCGGTCCGCATTCTGCACACCGCTATGGATCAGGGCATCAATTTCATCGATACCGCCAATATCTATGCCGGCTCTGAATCGGAGCGGATCATTGGCCTTGCGCTTGAAGGCAGACGCCATAACGCTGTGCTGGCGACCAAGGCCGGATTGCCGAAGCATGAGGGACCCGGCGGCAGCGGCTCTTCGCGCCATCATCTGATGCAGGAGCTGGAGGGCAGCCTGCGCCGGCTGAAGACCGACTATGTGGATCTGTACCAGATTCACACCTTCGACCCCTACACACCGCTGGAGGAAACACTGCGCACGCTGGATGATCTGATCTCCGCAGGCAAGGTGCGGTATATCGGAGCCTCCAATTATGCCGCCTGGGAGCTGATGAAGGCGCTCGGAATCAGCGAAGCGCGTAACTGGGCGAAATACATCTCTATCCAATGCAGCTATTCGCTGGCTGACCGCACGCCCGAAGCCGAGCTGCTTCCGCTCTGCCTGGATCAGGGTCTGGGCATCATCCCATACTTCCCTCTGGCGGGCGGCATTCTTACCGGCAAATATGCCGGCAGCAGCAGTGCCCCTGCCGGCTCCAGAGCAGAGACCGATCCGAACTTCCGCCGCTTCCTTACCCCGGAGCGCATCTCGCTCGGGGAGCAGGTTCAAGCAATTGCGGAGGAGATGGGCACTTCACCTGCGGCTCTATCCCTGGCCTGGCTGATGAACCGGCCCGCCGTCTCCACGGTGATTGTCGGCGCAACTGCAGTAGAGCAGGTACAGCATAATCTGCAGAGTCTCTCTGCTTCACCGGATGCAGGAACACTTGAGCAGCTTGACCAGGCCAGCGCCGCCCTCCGCACCGGCGAGCCGTTTGCAGTCTACCGGCTGCCGTAAACGCTGACGGTGATGTTCATATCCATACACAAAAGCGAGCCTCCGTATACGGAGACTCGCTTTTGTGTATTTTGGCTAATGCTGAATCTGTATGGTATTAGACCGCAGCAATGAACCGCTCCATGTCTTCCTGTACGGTAGTAATCCCGCCGATACCGAAGGTATCGACCAAGACCTTGGCTACATTAGGCGACAGGAACGCCGGAAGTGTAGGACCCAGGTGAATGTTCTTCACGCCCAGATGCAGCAGCGCCAGCAGTACGATGACCGCCTTTTGCTCATACCAGGCAATGTTATAGGAGATCGGAAGATCGTTGATATCCGCCAGACCGAACACTTCCTTCAGCTTAAGCGCTATAACCACAAGGGAATAGGAGTCATTGCACTGACCGGCATCAAGCACGCGGGGAATTCCGCCGATATCGCCAAGCGCCAGCTTGTTATATTTGTATTTGGCACAGCCTGCGGTAAGGATCACCGTGTCACTAGGCAGCTCTGCTGCGAAGTCGGTGTAATAATTCCGGCTCTTCATCCGTCCGTCGCAGCCGGCCATGACGAAGAATTGCTTGATGGCGCCGCTCTCTACCGCTCCAACCACCTGATCCGCCACATTCATTACAGCCGCATGCGCGAAGCCGCCGATAATCTCGCCTGTCTCAATCTCCACCGGAGCGCTGCAGCTCTTGGCCTGCTCGATCAGGGGTGAGAAATCCTTCTCTCCGTCCGCGCCTGCCGCGATATGCTGAATTCCCGGATACCCGGTGTTGCCTGTCGTGTACAGCCGGTCTTTGTAGCTGTCCTTCGGCGGCACGATGCAGTTCGTGGTCATCAGAATTGGACCATTGAAGCTGGCAAATTCCTCATTCTGCTTCCACCATGCATTGCCGTAGTTGCCAACGAAATGGCTATACTTCTTGAAGGCCGGATAGTAGTGGGCCGGCAGCATCTCACTGTGCGTATACACATCCACTCCGGTACCCTCGGTCTGCTTCAGCAGCGCCTCCATATCCTTAAGATCATGACCGCTGATCAGAATACCAGGATTCGTGCCCACACCAATGTTCACTTTGGTAATCTCAGGGTTGCCGTAGGCTGCTGTGTTCGCACGGTCAAGCAAGGCCATCACATCCACGCCGAACTTGCCGCATTCCAGCACCAGAGCCGTCAGCTCACCGCCGCTCAGACTGTCATCAAGGGCAGCAGCCAAGCCTTTTTCCATAAAAGCATGGGCTCCTGCTTCATAGAAGCCCAATACCGCAGCATGCTCCATGTAAGCAGCCATCCCCTTCAGACCGTAGGTCAGCAGTTCGCGCAAGGAACGGATATCCTCATGTTCTGTAGCTAACACACCTACCGTTACCGCCTTGTCCATCAGCTCTTCATCAGTCCCTGCATTCCAGTTCGCCGCGTCATGATCAGACAGATACGCCGCCACTCCGGCATCCGCCACCCTGCTGCGCCACGTATCCCGCAGGGCCAGACCCTCGCGGATCTTCGCGGTGAAATATTCCGGCACAAAGTTGGCATTGGTAATCGTAGCGAACAAGCTCTCTATAATAAATCTCTCCGTCACCGGATCAGTAATCCCCAGCTCACGCCCGCTGCGCGCGAAGACGGCAATGCCCTTAAGTGTATACACCAGAAGATCCTGCAGATTCGCTACCTCACTGGTCTTGCCGCACACCCCCTGAATCGTACAACCCGTCCCCTTAGCTGCCTCCTGACACTGGAAACAAAACATTTCGCTCATTGCCTGAATCACTCCTTATCATTAATGGAATCGCTCTGTGCCTCGCCTTTACAGTTACCAATAATTGTAGTAGACTTTCGTCTATCAATCGGTAACGAATGTTACCAATCACAACACATCGGGAGGAAAAGTATGAGACCGGAGCCTGCTTCGCTGCAATCCTGCCTGCTATTTCGCGGAAAGTCCGTAGAAGAGATCGAACAGCTGCTGCATACGCTGGCTTACGCTGTCAGCTCCTACCATAAGAAGGCGATTATTCTGGCAGAGGGCGATCCGGCGGACCGGCTTGGGATTCTGCTCTCCGGCCGCATTGAGGTGCAGAAGACACACCCCACCGGCAGCAGTGTGACCATCGCGCATCTGAAGGAAGGGCAGACGATCGGCGAAGCCGTATTGTTCCGCAGGAATAACACCGTGCCCGCTACGGTTACAGCCACAGGTCCCTGCAAGGTGATGTTCATCAGCAAGCAGGAGCTGCTGAGATTATTCGCGGCTGACACCGATATCCTCACCCGCTTCATCGAGAATCTGTCCGAGCGGCTGGTGCTCGTGAACCGGAAGATTGAGAACCTGTCCGCCGGACCGCTGCGCCGCCGTATCGTAGACTTCCTGCTGGAACAGGGAGAACAGCAGGAATCCGATACCCTGAAGCTTCCCTTCAGCCGGAAGGAATGGGCTGAGCATATGAATACCGCCCGCCCTTCCTTGTCGCGGGAGCTGGGATTCCTGCGCGACCAGGGCTGGATCGAATTCAAGGGCAATGAAATCACCCTGCTGAACCGGAGCCGGATGCATGATTACATCCAGACTCTGCCCTCTTCGGCAGGCAATCTATAGGAACCGCAAATCACCAAGGAGGATACAAGCATGCCACCATACACCGCACAACAGATCGACCGGCTGCTGGCTGAGCACAGACAATGGTTCACCGGCGGAGTCACGAGAACCCCCGGCTTCCGGCTGGAGCAGCTTCAGAAGCTGAAGGATGCCATCTCACGCAATGAAGCCCGGATTATCGCTGCACTGAACCAGGATCTGCATAAAAGCGAGTTCGAGGCTTACGCCACAGAGATCGGATTCACGCTGGACAGCATCGGCTATATGATGAAGCACCTGCGGCGCTGGATGAAGCCGGTGAAGGTAGGCTCACCGCTGCACCTGTTCCCGGCACGGAGCAGAATCATAGCCGAGCCTTACGGGACGGTGCTAATTATCGGGCCGTTCAACTACCCGTTCCAGCTGCTGATCGAGCCGTTAATCGGCGCCATTGCCGCCGGGAACTGCGCCGTACTGAAGCCTTCCGAGAGTACACCCGCTACCTCCGCTGTCATCGAGGATATGATCCGGGAGACCTTTGATCCCGCCTATATCCGGGTAGTACAGGGCGAGAAGGAAACGACGAATCTGCTGATTCATGCGGCGTTCGATTATATTTTTTTCACCGGGAGTGTGCCTGTAGGCAGAATTGTCATGGAAGCGGCGGCGAAGAACCTGGTGCCAGTCACCCTTGAGCTGGGCGGCAAAAGCCCCGTAATCGTAGACCGGAGCGCCGACCTGGAGACCGCCGCGAAGCGGATTGTCTGGGGGAAGCTGATCAATGTGGGGCAGACCTGTATTGCGCCTGATTATCTGCTGGTCCATAGCGAGGTGGCAGCGGAGCTGATCGAACGGATGAAGCGCTGCGTCACCGATTTCTATGGCACTGATATCCGGCATAACACAGACTATGGACGGATTGTGAATGAACGCCAGCTGCGGCGGATCGGGGAGATGCTGGAGCGGGACCGCGATAAGCTGATTCTGGGCGGGACAGTGATTCCTGAGGAGCTGTACATCGAGCCGTCCCTGATCTATCCGGCGGATTGGAGTGACGCTTCCATGGAGGACGAGATCTTCGGGCCTGTGCTGCCGATTATGGAGTATACCCGGCTGGAGGAGGCCATCCAGAGTATCAATGCCCGTCCGAAGCCGCTTGCCCTCTATCTGTTCACCCGCGATAAGCAGGTGGAGCAACAGGTAATGACTGAGGTGTCCTTCGGCGGCGGCTGCATTAACGATACCATCTCCCATGTAGCCAGCACCCGGCTGCCGTTCGGCGGTGTCGGGAATTCCGGGATCGGCGGCTACCACGGCAAATACAGCTTCGACCTCTTTTCCCATCACAAAAGCATTGTTAAGCGGGGCACCCGTCTTGATCTCGGCATTGTCTACCCGCCCTACGGCAGCAAGGTCAAGCTGGCGCGGAAGCTGCTGAAATAGCGCTAACTTACCTCAACCCGCCATCCGCCCAGCGACCCAGCCCGCGACCTCTTTCTCTGGAATAGGCTTGCTGATATAGTAGCCCTGAATCTTGTCACAGCGGGTCCGCTCCAGAAAAGCAAGCTGCTCCGGGGTCTCCACCCCTTCAGCCGTAACGTTCAGTCCCATATCATGGCCGATGGTGACGATGGAGCTGGCCAGCGACCTATTGTTCGGGGTATCGATGCTGTCGATGAAGGACTTGTCGATCTTCAGGGTAGTAATCGGGAGCTGCTTCAGATAGCTGAGTGAGGAATAGCCCGTTCCGAAGTCATCCAGCGCAATGCCAATGCCCCTCTCCTTGAGCGCCTCCAGCTTGGAGCTGATCGCCTCGAAGGATTCCATGAAGATCGATTCCGTAATCTCCAGCTCCAGATGCTCCGGCGCAAGCCCGGTATCCTCCAGCACGCTCAGCACCATCTCTGTGAAGTCATCCTGCATCAGCTGAATGACGGAGATATTGACCGAGATATGATAGCCCTCATAGCCCTGATTCTGCAGATCCTTGGTGAACCGGCAGGCAGCCCGCAGCACCCACTCCCCTATGGGGATGATCAGGCGGCAGTCCTCGGCAATGCGGATGAAGGATAAGGGGGAGACGAAGCCGAGCACCGGGCTGTTCCAGCGGATCAGCGCCTCGAAGCCCCAGAGCTCACCGGAGCCGGTATCCACCAGCGGCTGGTAATGCAGCGACAGCTCATTATTGGATACCGCGCTTCTTAAGTGATTCTCAATAATCATCCGTTCGTCAAAATACTGCTGCATCTCCTGCCCGTAGATCATATAGCTGCCTTTGCCCGCTTCTTTGGCCTTGTACATGGCAATGTCTGCATTCTTCAGCAGCTCTTCCGCACTCTTCCCGTTCTCCGGGTATTGGGCAATCCCGATACTGGCCGAGATATGCACCACACTTGCATGAAGCTGGAATGGCTCCATGAAGCCCTGTACCAGTGAATCCGCATAGCGGATCACCTCTCCTGCTTCCGCCACATCCTTGAACAGAATCACAAACTCATCGCCGCCGAAGCGAAAATGCTTACTGCGCCCGTCAGAGCGGCTAAGCAGCCGTTCCCCGACCTGCACCAGCAGCTCATCCCCGAAGGTATGGCCCATGGAGTCATTAATGTACTTGAAGTTATCGAGATCCAGGAAGAACAACGCCGCATGTCCGCCGGAATGCTCTTCAATGAATTGTTGCAGCTCCTCGGCTAACGACAGCCGGTTCGGCAGACCGCTAAGCACGTCATTATAAGCCAGCAGCCGGTATTTCTCCTCACTGGTCTGCAGCAGCGCCTGATTCTCCACCACCTTGTTATACTGCTCCAGCAGCTCATCCTGCAGGGCAGTCAGCTCCTCATAGGTCGATTCCAGCTCCTGATAGCTCGTCTGCAGCTTACTCTCATAACCCTTGCGGTCCGTGACATCCACCATCGACCCGGCAAACCGGATATATCCGCCGCCCGCATTACGCAGCACCTTGCCCCGGGCCTGAAACCACTTGTATTCGCCTGCCTTGCTCCGCATCCGGTATTCAGCGTAGTAGTAAGAAGAACGACCCTCCAGATGCTGGATACGCAGCCGGTTCTCCTGCTCGGCATCCTCCGGATGGAGAATATCCCGCCAGCCGCCGCGGCTCTCATTAAGCTCATCCCGGGCATATCCCAGCACCTCATACCAGCTGTCCGAGAAATAATAGATCATGGTAGACATGTCAACGTCCCAGATTACCGCATCTGAGCCGTAGGTTGCCAGGCTGAAGCGTTCATTGCTTTTTTCCAGATTGCTTCTGATCCTTCTGACCAGCTGCACATAGAATAACAACACCATAATGAAGGCTACCAGCACCGCAAAAGCAGCCACGATGCTTAGAACCAGCACCTTGTAGGTCTGATAGAAGGAGAACGGCTCGTTAATCACTTCGCTGCCCTTCGGCAGCTTATCCGGTGATATCTTGAACCGCTGCAGCTCATTGTAATCAAACACCTTGCGTACATTGCTGTCGGTCACCACCGGGATATCCCCGGCACGCTCCCCCTTCAGGATACGCAGTGCCAGATCGGCCGCCGTCTGCCCCTGCATTCTGCCGCTGATCAGGCTCCCGCCGAAGGCGCCGTGGTTCAATGCAAAATCATAGATATGGTACACCGGAACACTGCTGCTCTTGCCCAGCTCGCTTGCGAACCTGTCGAATTCCACAATTCTTCCGGTAGAGTCACTATAATATGTAGTCATCAGCACAATACTGTCCGGGGACAGCGCCGCTGCCGTGGCTGTGATCTGTTCCATGGACAAGCGGTTCATGGGGAACAGCTCAAGCCCCGGATTCAAGGCGCTAATCTGATCCATCACCATCCGGCCGGTTGACAGTCCGCTCTCCGAATTATCGAAGACGACATACACCTTTTTCAGCGAAGGGTTGAGGTCCATCGCCATACGGATGGTGGGTGCCGCATCGATTTTCTCAATAACGCCTGTCATGTTGCTCAGGTCCCCGATACTGGACACCCCCAGCTCATTGACCCCGCTGAAAATAACCGGAGCATCGTTCAGAAGCTCATGGCGGTACTTCATTGCGAAGCTCAGGGCCGCATCGTCCGTTGTAATGATCGTATGAATAGGGATGTTCTGATATTTGAAGCGGATGGTTTCGTAGAAATGTTCGAGGTTCCCCTGCGTGGGGTACCTTTTCCAGTCCATGTATTCGGTGTAGATGACGGGAGGATTAGCTGTGCCCTTGAGACGTTCCTCTATTCCGGCACTTTGGTCATCAGTCCAAGCAAAGCCCTTCTGATAGGAATGCAGCACCAGCACGTTCCGGGCGGGAAGCTCCCCGGCTGCGGCGTATGCAGCTCCTGCCGGTCCTGTTATACACAGGAAGATCAGCAGAGGCAAGAGCAAGCTTCTTAACAACCTGAGATGAATATGATCTACACTCATTCGCACACTCCCGTTCATCTATCTATAATCGGAATCTGACAAGTAGAAGGATAATGTATACATGAGGCTTCATTACGGGGACTGCTTTGATACAATTATAGGGGGTAAAGGTGTTTTTAGAAACAACAAAAAGCGACAGCAGCCGCCGATATTGGACAGAGCAGACCGCTCACGTTAGAATGAATCTGCAGTTGACTGCTCAGACAGGAGGCCAGGCCATGCCGACCATCAAAGACGTTGCGCTGAAGGCTGGCGTATCGGCAACCACCGTATCCCGGGTACTGAACAACAGGGGTTACTTAAGCGAGGAATTGAAGCACAAGGTGCACCAGGCGATGGAGGAGCTGAATTACCGGCCGAACGAACTGGCCCGCTCCCTTAGCCGCTCGAAATCCAACATCATCGGACTGATTATTCCGCATGTGTCTTTGCCTTTTTTCGGCGAATTGACCAGTCATATTGAGGAACATGCCTACCGGGAAGGCTATAAGCTGCTGCTCTGCAATTCGTGGCAGGACAAGCAGAAGGAACAGGAATACATCCACATGCTGCGCGCAAGCCGGGTAGACGGCATTATTATGGGCAGCCATACGCTGGAGGTGGAAGCCTACCGGCAGATGAATCTGCCGCTGGTGACGTTTGACCGCCAGATCTCACCGGATATCCCTTATGTCTGCTCGGATAATTATGAGGGAGGCAAGCTGGCTACCACTCTTCTGATTCAAAAAGGCTGCCGGCACCTCGCCCATATCGGCGGGCATCCCAAGCTGAATATCTTATCCCATCTACGCTGCGTGGCCTTCGAGGATATGGCGAAGCAGCACAGCCTGGAGTATGTCACCCTCCATACCGACAACAACAGCTTCGACTTCGAAGCTTACGAGCAGCTGCTCGGGCAGCTCTTTGCGGAGCATCCTGAGGTGGACGGGATTTTTGCGGGCAGTGATATCATCGCCGCCTATGCCCTGAAGGCCTGCCGTACCAGAGGACGGCGCGTCCCGGAGGATGTGAAGATCGTCGGCTATGACGGCATCGCGCTCCGCAGCCTGCTCGACCCGCATATCACCACCATCCGCCAGCCGATGGAAGCGATCGGCAAGCTCGCCGTGGACCTGATCCTGCAGCAGGTGCAGGGCCAGAGCGTGGCCGCAGCGCACATTCTGCCTGTGGAGCTGGAGGAGGGGGGGACTACCTGAGAGGGCATCTACTTGAAGGGCTACTATCGAACAAATCCCCATACATCGCCGCGACAGCAAGCTCCAGTGTGTCAGGATCAAGGACAACAAA
The DNA here is from genome assembly GCF_038002345.1 of Paenibacillus sp. FSL M7-0420. Classification (NCBI taxonomy): domain Bacteria; kingdom Bacillati; phylum Bacillota; class Bacilli; order Caryophanales; family Paenibacillaceae; genus Paenibacillus; species Paenibacillus sp. FSL M7-0420. Next base: position 6,925,631 of record NZ_JBBOCJ010000001.1, read on the forward strand.
TTCATGGTCACGTGGCGACTTACTAAAGAACAACCAGCCTTGCGGCAAAATCTTAATTAGAACGTTCTTCAAATAACAAATAACGGAAAAGCTCCTCTCCTTCCTTCTCGAATGCATCAATTAGACTGAAAATTAAAGTTGTGGACTGGCGGCGTGCGTTAAGCCAACGGGCAGAGCTTAGACTTTTTTATGAAAAGAGGGTTTTGTGGTATTATATGTAATTATGAGTTGCGAAATAAATGGAATGGGGATTCAAAATATGGAACGTAAAATTCAACTAATGGAAACCTACGTAAATATCGACCTTGGAAACTCACCCTTTTTAAAAATAGATAAAGGGTTGCAAATTCCATACTCTTTCATCAAGGGAATAACAACAGGCAGACCGATACCAAATGCTTTTAAACTATATGGTGCTTTATTAGGAGAAAAGAGAAATGGGTTATTTAGATCAAAAGGTGGTTTTCAACTGCACTTTTTTGAGAATGAGCTAGAAACTCTTCATTTCGATTTGGATAGCTTTAAAGTTGGTAAATTCAAAATATCAAAGTTGATCATTGGCATTAAAAATCCTGAAGAAATAAGTAGAAATATTTTCGAAAGAGTTGAATTAACGTCGAATGATAGTTGAACAAGTATAGTACTACTCCGGCACTCTGCTTTTTCCTAGAAGTAAGGATCTTTTTTGCCCTGACGGCTTCACCGCTCATCTTTGCCATAAGCTCTCTTGCGAGATATTCTGCTGTCTTTGCTCTTCATGCGAACGCATCGGTTTCCTCTCTCCTTTCGGTTTTGCCCTTCCGGTTTCTGGCGTTCCTTACTCCCGTACTATGGCATCTGCTGACTATGATTTTGTCATGTTGTGATGACTCATCCGACTATCCCTACCTCAAATTGAGTTCGTATACCTTGGTTCGTGCATTTACCTCCAGCTTCCTTCAGATTCCGCCTCGCGGCGGACACCCTTGCTCTTGGCTAACGGTAGGCGTTCGCCAGCCCCCGTTCGGGACTTTCACCCTAGTGATGGCGCCCATGCTGGGCGTACACCGAAAGAAGGGGCTGTCTCAAAAGTCATGAAATGGCTGCTTGTGACAGCTCTTTATTGCGGAGTGGGACCAACATGAGCACTTAGGTGGACGCTCCGCAAACGGACCGCTGCTTAAGCGGGAAACCACTCATCCATGCAAAAAAAGAAACAAAAAAATCGCTCAGAGGGCGTTCGGCAGTTGCGTAAGGAGGTGTTGCCTTAAAAGACGACCCATTAGCTGTACGCTGAATGACAGAACCGGAAATTGCTTGGACAACTGAAGAACAATCGAGGCTCCCGGAGATTTCTGCAAGTGGCTGTCGTCGCTCATAGAAAATTACTTTTGGGACAGCCCCTTCATTTCTCCATCGGGCCTGTTTCCGGCCGATTCAATGGGATTTATCCCCTTCATTTTCCCATCCGGCCCGTTTCCGGCTGATTTAATGGGATTTATCCCCTTCATTTCCACATCCGACCCGTTTCCGGCTGATTTAATGGGATTTATCCCCTTCATTTCCCCATCCGGCCCGTTTCCGGCTGATTTAATGGGATTTATCCCCTTCATTTCCCCGTATAGCCCGCTTCCGGCCAAAGCCGAAACAGAAGAGGCTGCCCAAACAGCCATTGCATGGCTATGGGACAGCCCCTTGTTTAATCTCATAGTAAGTGGTGTGTTGCATGAACAAAATCGACTTTTGAGTAATTAACGTTCTATTCCTCGCCAGCACATTGTATTCGCTTTTTCGCATACATTTGGTCCACTAGCCCTCGCTTAACAAATTGTATTCGCTTTTTTGCATATATTCGGCTCACTAGCCCTCGCACTAGCATAATATGTTCGGTTTTTCGCATACATTGCGGCAGTGTGCCTTCTCGCAGCACAATGTGTTCGGTTTTCGGCATACACCCTGCCACGCCCCTGCTCCCTGACTGTACGGACAGCAATCCCACTGCCCGATGCCGCCTACCGCCAGCGGCTAACGCGCGAACAGCTCAAGCAACTTCCCAGCGTCTAGCTCCGCCGTAGAGGGCAGCACCAGGTCGGCCGCGCCAAGCTTCTCGGCCTCCCCTATGCCCACAGCCTTCATGCCCGCCGCGCGGATCGCGGCCACGCCTGCGGCTGCATCCTCCACGCCGATGCAGTTGCCCGGCGCAACACCCAGCCGCTCTGCCGCCTGCAGGAAGATCTCCGGATCGGGCTTGCCCTTCCGGAGCGCAGCCGGGTCGGCAACGGCCTGGAACCACCGGGCTGCGCCGAGGCGCTCCAGAATCAGCGGCGCATTCAGGCTGGCCGAGGCCAGCCCCACGGAGATTCCCCGCTCGTGCAGGGAATCGAGCAGCTCCCTGATCCCCGGCAGGAGGTCCGCCGGGGTGATACGGCCGATCATCTGCCGGTAATGATCGTTCTTCTGCTCCGCCAGCCGGAGCTTCCCGGCCTCAGGCAGCTTCGCAAGGCCGCTACCCTCCAGCACAATCTCCAGCGACTCCATCCGGCTGACGCCCTTCAGCCGTTCATTCTTTTCCCGGCTGAAGGGTATACCCTGCTCATCCGCGAGGGCCTGCCAGGCCAGATAATGAGCCTCGGCGGAATCCGTAATCACGCCGTCGAGATCGAAGATTACGGCCTCCAGCCGGTGCGCCAGCGAAATCCTCACCGGCTCCTGCGGAAGCAGCCGCAGCGGCTGCTTCTTATGCCTGATCCCAAGCCCCGTCCCCTCCAGCAGCGTATACAACACGGCCTCACGGTCAACGAAGACATCCAGCAGCTGACCGCCCACTGTAACCTTGAAGCGGTAGCTCTCCCACTGCTCCGGCAGAGCCGGATCGAAGCTCAACTCTCCGTCGTACAGCCGCATGCCGCCGAAGCCGTTCACAATTGACATCCATGACCCGGCCATCGCCGCCATATGCAGCCCGTCCTTGGCATTGTAGTTGATATCGTCCAGATCCATCCGTACCGTGCGGCTGAAATAACGGTATGCCCCGGCCAGATCGCCGATCTCCGCAGACATAATACTGTGGATGCACGGAGACAGCGACGAGTCATGCGTCGTCAGCGGCTCATAATAATGGTAGTTGCGCAGCTTATCCGCCAGGCTGAACTTGTTCCCGAGCAGGAACAGAGCCATTACCAGATCGGCTTGCTTCAGCACCTGATGCCGGTAGATCACCAGCGGGTGATAGTGGAGCAGCAGCGGATACTTATCCGCAGGCGTATGATCGAAATCCCATTTTTGCTTATTCAGAAAGGTGTCATCCTGGGCATAGATCCCGAGCTGCTCGTCAAAAGGAATGAACATCCGTGCTGCGGCCTCTCTCCAGCCCTCCGCCTCTTCAAGAGTTAGCCCGATCGCCTGCCGCAGCCGTTCGTAATCCGCCGGATACTCCCGCTGAAGCAGCAGCGCCGTCTCATAGGCATACTGGAGCTGATCCTGCACCATGAGGTTGGTGTAAGCATTGTTATTCACAATCGCCGTATATTCATCCGGCCCTGTTACTGCATCAATGCAGAAGGCCCCTCCGCGCGCGGGGTTGTAGTGGCCCAGATCGGCCCAGAACCTTGAAGTCTCGAACAGCATCTCCGCACCCCGGCTAACCAGAAAATCCATATCGCCAGTGGCCTGGATATATTGCTTCAGGCCGTAGGCAATGTCGGCATTGATATGCGCCTGGGCAGTGCCTGCGGGGAAGTAGGCGGAGTTCTCCTCGCCGCCAATGGTCCGCCACGGGTACAGCGCCCCCTTCTGCGACATGACCGCTGCCCGCTCTCTGGCCTTGCCGAGCGTAGCATAACGGAATTCCAGCAGCGCACGGGCGATCTCCGGCTGCGTGAAGGTGAAGAACGGCAGCATGTACATCTCCGTATCCCAGAAATAATGCCCCTCATAGCCTTCGCCGGTTAAGCCCTTGGCTCCGATATTCGTTGCTCCGTCCCGGCCCACGGATTGCAGCAGCTGATAAGCATTGAAGCGGATGCCCTGCTGGAGTGCAGGATCACCGCTAATCTCCACATCCGCATGTGCCCAGTAGCTGTCCAGATACGCCTGCTGCTCCCCGGCCAGACCGGCGAAGCCCAGCTCCATGGCCAGCGCCAAGACTTCAGCACTCCGGCCGGGCAGCTCCTCCTCCCTGTAATCCCTGGAGGTATGATACGTTATATATTTGGTAAGCGTCACCGTCTCTCCGCTGCGGACAGCAGCGGCGTAACAGACGGAGATGCGCTGCCCGATCAATTGGTGGCTCATCTCGCGCCCGGACTTCGCCTGCAGCGCATGGCTGACAGCGGTCAGCAGCGCAAACCGCGTGTGGCGGGTGCGCTGCTTCATCCACAGCTTCCGGGCGGCAGCGTCATATCCGGTATCCTCCAGCAGCAGGCGGGACTCGCCGCCGCCCGCCCCCAGCCTCGGGTCACCGGTAACCTCAGGCCGGGCAATCTCGCCGTCCACCGCTGAATCGAACTTCAGTGTCCCGGAGAAGTTCAGCGCCGTCACCGCATAGTCGATAGCGGCCAGATGCTTATGCGTCAAGGCAACCATCCGGCGGATCACCAGCAGTACCCGGTGTCCGTCGGGAGACTCCCACTCCAGCTCCCGGTGCAGCATACCGCTCCGCATATCCAGCCGGCGCTTATACCGGTGCAGCTTCCCCTGATCCAGCCGGAACTCATGGCCTTCGATGCTCAGCCGGATGATACGGGCATCGCTCACATTCAGCATGGCCTGGTTGCGGGAGGGGTACCCGAAGGCCCCCTCAGGATAGACAACCGGCTCAGAATCAAAGAAGCCGTTCAGATAATTCCCGGCTACCGAAGCCCCAGCCTTGCCGTGATAGCCTTCCTCGAAATTCCCGCGCATGCCGATATAGCCGTTGCCTAGTGCGAAGACACTCTCGCTCCGCTGATTGTATTCATCCTCGTAGTGTTCCTCTTCGATACTCCACTCCCTGTAAGGATATAGGGCGGGAGGATGCTCACAGGACTTCATCTTTATGTTCATCTCCGTGCGTATCTCCGTACTTATCTCCGCACTGATCTCCGGTCTCATCTTCGTATTCTCCTCCCGATTGCCGACTTCTCTTGTCCCAGCCGCAGATCAGCCTTTAACTGAGCCGCCCATCAGACCCCGGACGAAATACTTTTGCAGCAGGAAGAAGATCGCCAGCGGCATCAGCATCGAGATAAAGGCGGCCGAGGTCAGCAGATGCCAGTCATTGCCGCGCGAGCCGACCAGATCGGCGATCTTCATCGACATGACCTGCACCGACGGCTGGTTCCCGATGAAGATCAGCGACACCAGATAATCATTCCATACCCAGAGGAACTGGAAGATCCCGATCGAAGCGAGCGCGGGCACCGACAGCGGCAGAATCAGTCTGCTGAAAATAGTAAAGTGGCTGGCGCCGTCAATAAAAGCAGATTCAAACAGATCCTTCGGCAGCTGGCTGATGAAGTTGTACATGAAGTACGTAACCAGCGGCAGGCCGAAGGCCGTATGTGCCAGCCAGATTCCCAGATAACTGCCGTTCAGCCCAAGCGCTGTGTAATCCTTGAGTACCGGAATGAGCGCAACCTGAATCGGAATGACCAGCATCGCAATAATGATGACGAACAGCGTCTTGCGTCCGGGGAACCGTAACCAGGCGAAGGCATAGGCGGCAAAAGAGGCGATCAGCACCGGAATCACCGTCGCCGGAACAGCAATCGTCAGTGTATTCCAGAACGCCTGCGACAATCCGCTCCCCTTTTGCACCGTTTCACTGCCATCCGCTTCCTTGAGTGTGTACTCCTTGCCCGACAGCACATTCTTATAGTTGTCGAGCGTGAGGTCAGGCACCGCCTGCCAGCCCTGCTCCTGCATATTCACCGTACGTGCCCTGCGGTTCTCCCACATCAGGCGGCTGCCATCCGCCTTCACCCCTGCCTTGAGCTGTTCATCCGTATAGGTCTTGCCGTTCACCTCAATCGGCTCCCGCAGATCAACCTCCTTGGACAGCTGCACCGTCTCGCCCGCTTTCCATTCCTGATGGGGGAACACCTTCCACCAGCCGGTCTGCAGAATATCCGCCGCGGGACGGAAGGAGGAGGCGAAGAGTCCGAAGGTCGGCAGAATCCAGAGGAAGCAGATGACGCCCAGAATCAGATTGACGGCCGTTTTGCTGCCCTTTTTTTTCTTGGTGCCCACCATTAGAATCCCCCCTGCTTGCGGAACTGCCGCAGATTAATAAGGATAACAGGCAATACCGCGATCAGGAGCACGATAGCCAGCGTAGAGCCGTAGCCGAAGTTGCGGTACATGAAGAACTGCCGGTAGAACTGCGTCGCTACAACTTCTGTATCGTATTGACCGCCTGTCATCACCATGACAACGTCAAATATTTTCAGCGTAAACACAATAATCGTGGTAGTCACCGTCAGAATCGTCGTAGAGATGTAAGGAATCATGATGCCAAAAAAGATCTTCACCTCACCCGCGCCATCCACCCGTGCAGCCTCCAGAATATCCTCGGGCACTCCTTTGATGGCCGCCGAGAAAATAACCATCGCAAACCCCGTCTGCATCCAGATCAGAATGATAATCAGGAAGAAGTTGTTCCACGGCTGCAGCATACTCGTCCAGGCCTGCGGTTCACCGCCGAAATAGGTCACAATCGCATTCAATAGTCCAATCTGCTCATCGCCCGGCTGATAATAATAGACGAACTTCCAGATGACCCCGGCGGCAACAAAGGAAATAGCCATCGGCATGAAAATAATCGATTTGGCGATCCGCTCATAGCTGCTCCGGTCGGCAAGAATGGCAATCAGCAGCCCGAAGCAGACACAGGCCAGCGTGCCCACGAACACCCAGAGCAGGTTGTTGCGCAGAGCCGTAGCCATCAGACGGTCACTGAAGATGGCGGCGTAATTGCTGAGTCCGACGAACTTCTCGGAGGACGCGTTGAAGAAGCTTAAGTACAGCGTCCGCAGGGCAGGCAGAATCAGCAGCCAACCTAGAATAAGGACAGCCGGTCCGACAAAAACATATGGCAGCACCTTCCTGCGGACATGGTCCGGGTACTGCTCCACTGCCCAGGTCAAGGTGTAGTAGATCAGATATACGCCCAGCACGCCCCACAACACTGCGAGCACCGCAGTCAGCAGCGGTTGAAGCGTTGAATCGCGGAAAAACAGGAAAATCAGCCCGTTGACCACAATATTCGCAAGCAAGACGCCAAGCGATAGCAGCACTGCCCTGCCGCTGATTCTCTGCTTGGCCTGCGCCCCGGCGGCACCCGGCTCCGTCCTTATTTGTGCATCCATATCGGTTCCTCCTATAGGCTCTGTTAGAGCAGAGCCCTCTTCATAAGCACCCGTTACCACCAGCTGAGGGGCAGGCCTGATTGCTCAAGACCGCCCCTACAACCTCTTGGCGTCTAAGTCCCATGCTGCCTGGTTCTTAGTTCTTCCAGCCTGACTGAATCTGCTCCAGGGCCTGATCCAGCGTAGCGGTTCCGCTCACATAGTCAGTCATGCCCTTCCAGAAGGTACCTGCACCCACTTTGCCCGGCATCAGGTCCGAGCCATCGAAGCGCAGGGTCGAGGCATCCTGTACCAGCTTCGCCATCCGGCGGTCGGATTCGGACTGGTACCAATCCAGGGAAGCATCATTCATCGGGGCAATGACACCGCCGGATTGCACCCAGCTTTTGATCGATTCGCCAGTAGTGAAGAACTCCATTACAGCGCGTACTTCAGGGCGGTCATTGAACATAGCGTAGATGTCGCCTGCCACCAGGACCGGCTTGCCGTACTGCTCATCAATCGGCGGAAGATAGAACCAGTCATAGTCTGTATCCACCTTGGCCGTTTCCGGGAAAAAGCTGGTAATGAAGTTCCCCATCAGGTTGAACCAGGCTTTGGGCGGATTCTCGAACATCGGCTTCGGAGCATCGCCGAAGGCAGTAGTGACAATGGATTTAGCACCGCCGTAGACATAATCCTTGTTCAGCCAAATCTTGGACATCACTTCTACCGCGTTCTTCACTTCTGGAGAAGTGAACGGCAGTTCCCCGCTTACCCACTTGTCGTAATTCTCAGGCGTCGTGGTCCGCAGCATGATGTTCTCTACCCAGTCGGTTGCCGCCCAGCCGGTTGCCGCGCCGCTCTCAATACCGATTGCCCAGGCCGGATCACCGTCTTTGGCGATTTGCTCCGTCAGGGCCATCATTTCATCCCAGGTCTGCGGAACCGTATATCCCGCTTCGTCAAATTGCTTCTTCGGATACCAGACCAGGCTCTTCACGTTGCTGCGGTTCCAGATCCCGGCCATAATCTTGCCATCCTTGCCGTCCATGGTGGACATATCCAGCCAGCTCTTATTGTAATTGGCCGTCAGCTTCGCCTGATCCAGCACCCCGGTCAGATCGATGACCTTACCTGTCTTGGCAATGGAGGCCAGCAGACCGGGCTGCGGGAAGTCCGCGATATCCGGCGCATTGCCGCCATCGACCCGGATATTAATCGTGGCTTCGAATTCCTTGGAGCCTTCGTATTGAATATCAATGCCGGTCTTCTCTTCAAATTCCTTAATGCTGCTCTCGAACTTCACCTGGTCCGCATCGACGAACGGTCCGAACATCGTGACCTTCGTGCCTTTATATTCACCCTTCATCGCCAAGTCTAATGGACTGCCTGCCGCAGCGGGATCCGGACTCTCTGTTGCTGCTGCGTTGTTATCTGCTGAAGGTGCGGTTGTTGGCGCTTCTGTAGCTGCCGGAGCCTGCGTTGGTGCAGCATTGTTATTGCCGCCGCAGCCACTGAGCATCATGGTGAAGGATAGACACAGCACCATCGCAAGTGACAGTTTACGTGCTGGAGCTTTCTTCATTGTTTCATACATCCCCTTTAATTGTTTTTAGAGATTGCATTAAGCCAGCTTCATTACCGGAATTCCTTCCGGCAGCGCAGCAACTCACCCCCTTATCGAAATTCACGGACAACAGGCACCCACACCCATTACAACCGCTAATTCAAACATATATTTTCTATATCACACTCAAATGTATACGCTTCCAATAGTGTGTTAGTACCTTCTGCTGTGGGTACGTTTCCTGAAATGGTTCCCGGAACGGTCCCGAAACAATTAGCTCATATTCCTGTAACGCATTATTCTGAAAAGCTTTTCAGAATAATGCGAAGAAACCGTGCTGCCCTATCCCCAGGCAGCCGTGCTTCAGCCCGCAGGAACTTACATCTCATTTCTCACGCGAGGATTCTCTTACAATTAGCTTATGCTCCATCTTCTCTTTCATGACAGCCACCTTGCCCGTAGTCAGCAATTCATGCAGCTTCTCGGCCGCCCGGTACCCCAGCTGATAGATAGGCTGTGCGATGGTTGTCAGCTTCGGAATGAACATCCCCGACATCCGCAGATTGTCGAAGCCGATGACGGATACTTGCCCGGGAACCAGAATATTGCGGTCCTTTAAGTAAGAGATCGTTCCCATGGCGAACTCATCCGCTACACAGAATACAGCCGTTAATTCCGGATACTCAGTGAACAGCTCGTGCGTTGCCTGATAGGCCTGCTCAAAGCGGTGGTTAGCGTACTTGATTTTGCCGATATTACGCTCCAGCCCCGATTCGCTCAGGGCTCTCACGAACCCCTCCATCCGCGGTGGCCCGGACACCGAATTATCATGATTGAAGCCGATCATCCCAATCTCTTGGTGCCCCAACTCAATCAGGAATTTCACAGCATCATACGCCGCCTTCTCATCATCCACCTCGACCGACGCTACCTCGTACTCATCGGAATGGGAGGAGACCAGCACGAATGGAATTCTGCAGCCTATAAGCTTCTCATAATACTCAGGGTGCAGAATATCACTGGCGAACACAACACCATCCACCTGCTTCTCATGAAAAGTATCCATATAGGACAATGTCCGCTCCTTGTCACGGTCTGTATTGCAGATCATCAGACTGTAACCGAGCTTAATGCAGGCATCCTGCATGCCCCGGATCACCCCTGCGAAATACAGGTTCTCAATATCAGGAATGAGTAGCCCAAGAGTGAATGATTTCCTGTAAATTAACCCCCGTGCGAATGCATTAGGCTGATACTTGAGCGCTTCTATCGCTTCGATGACCCGGCTGCGCTTGCTCTCCACGACCGTATCCGGGGCATTCATTACACGGGACACAGTGCTGATGGATACTCCGGCCATCTTGGCGACATCTCTGATTGTTGGCTTCATAGTCTGACTTCCTTCTTATTCTTTTAGCCCGAAACGTGTGCCCTCCTTACCAGGGTTGGCCTTGTCGCTTAAGTTAGAAAAGCTTTTCAAAGCGATTATAGCAAGGCTCCCTTAAATTGGCAAGTAAATTGTTATGCGCTTACATTTTTGCCTGCGGAGCCCTTGCTTTACGGTTGTAACCGTCCAAATTCAGTCCAAATACTCCAAATTCATCCCTTCAGTAACTGTACCTTTCCCCCTTCAAGTTCCCTCTCCCCGTCATGCCGCTTACTTAAAGTGTGTAAATTATATTATTTCATGTTATAATTGGCGGGTATATTGATTCATGGCTGCAAATAATGCTACTGATGCGGAATGCATCTACTATAGGAGGGATTCATGTGAAGCAATTGCACGACATACCATTCTCCGTACTGGATTTAGCCCCTATCCGGGAGGGCGGAACGGCGGCGGATTCTTTTCATAACACCCTTGATTTGGCCCGTCATGCTGAGAAATGGGGGTATAACCGCTACTGGCTGGCAGAGCATCATAATATGACCGGCATTGCCAGCTCCGCTACCTCCGTGGTTATCGGACATGTGGCAGCCGGAACTAACACCATCCGCGTTGGTTCAGGCGGCATCATGCTCTCCAACCACGCACCGCTTATGATTGCAGAACAATTCGGCACGCTGGAATCCTTGTATCCCGGACGGATTGACCTGGGTCTGGGCAGAGCCCCCGGCTCCGACCAGGCAGCCGCCAGAGCACTGCGCCGCGGCCTCGGCAGCGATGGCAGTGAATTCCCCGAGCAGCTTAGCGAGCTGCGGGCGTATTTCGACCCCGAAGGATCAGGCTCCCGTCCGGCCGGTGTGCGCGCCGTGCCCGGTGAAGGGCTGAACATCCCAATCTGGCTGCTCGGCTCCAGCGGCTTCAGCGCCCAGCTTGCGGGCCAGCTGGGTCTGCCTTTTGCTTTTGCCAGCCACTTCGCACCGGATTATCTGCTGCCGGCTCTGCATCTGTACCGTACCAGCTTCAAGCCTTCAGCTGTACTCGACAAGCCTTATGTTATGGTGGGCTTGGGAATTACGGCAGCGGATACGGTAGAAGAAGCGCGCAGACTTGCCACTTCCCAGCAGCAGCAATTCCTTAACATTATCCGTGGCCGCACTGGCAAGCTCCAGCCGCCTGTAGACAGTCTGGACGGAATCTGGACCTCCCAGGAGAAGGCGCTGCTCATGAGCAAACAGCAATACTCCATTGCGGGCGACCAGGCCCTGATCGAAGAACGGCTGCTCCAGATTCTCGAAGAGACCCATGCCGATGAGTGGATTATCGCTTCACAGATCTATGATCACTCTGCCCGCCTGCATTCGTATGAGCTTGTGGCCGACCTGTTGAAGAAGTAAATTGAATTAATCAGCCCGTACAACGGCCTGCGCAAACCCCGCAGGTTAGTTATACGGGCTGTTTTTGTGCAGTAACCGCGAGTCTTCCGCAATCACCATGTTCTTTATAACATACAATAAAATACAATAAACAGAGAAATAAAGAGATATCCGCAGGTATTCGGACTTAAATCTAATCTCAATAGAAAAATTAGCTAAATTCATTAAATTCAAACCCCTTTTTCGGTTTTTCTTTATGCCCATTTAAGATTATACTGTAGTTAATATTCGTTATAACGAACGGTAGCGCATTTTGACCATTCCGCCCCGTTCACGCATGTTCAGGCTTATCCAGACCCGCTCATACTCGTTCCGATTTATATTATTGCTTCATTTAGTAGTAGTTCTTCAAGAAACCACTTTATTCGACAAACTATGATTTAGAAGCGCGAACCGGGGCGGATTGTGGCTATTGGCTGCCGAAGGTCTACACAGGAAGGGGCGGGGAGAGTGAAGAAGAGACATACATCCCTAATTGGCGCGTATATTTTGGCCGTTCTGGCAGGTGTAATCTGGCATGCCGGAGGGGTCAGCGCCGAGGATACGATCAAGCTCACTGTCAACTCACATACGACCAGTACGGCAACCATGAACAACATGCAGCCGGGAGATACGATGGCTTCGGATTATAAGATTATCAATGACGGAAATGCTCCGTTCGATTATGCAGTAGCCTTTCAGTTCCGCTCCGGGGACGCAGCTCTGTACAATATCCTGCAAATGACCCTGCAAAAAGAGGGAGTAATCCTCTACTCAGGGGTAATGAGCGAGGCCCCGGGGGTAGTGACCATCGGCTCGCTTGCCGGAGGGGAAGAGGAAGCTATCGAAATGAAGGTGTTGTTCCCGCCGGAGGCAGGCAACGAGTTCCAGGAGAAGACGGTAAGTGTCGCCTTTGAATTCACGGCAACTGCTGCGCCTGCGCCGACAGCCAGTCCGACCTCTACACCGCAATCCACAGAGGAGCCAACAGCTACAGTAACGCCTATGCCTACGTCAACGCCCGGGTCCTCCAGCAGCCCTGGCAGTACACCGCCTGCTGCAACAACAGTCCCTACAGCCTCACCGGCCGGCAGTGCATCGCCTGGCAGCTCAGCAGCGCCATCACAGGCACCGGCAACTGCTACGGCAGAACCGGATGGAGTGAGCGTAAGCGAAGAGCCTGTTCCGCTAGGGGCAGGAGAGGAAGACGGCGGCAACCGTCCGTCCGCAACTCCTGATTCCGGAGCCGCTGCACCCGGCAGCACACCAGCCCCTTCACCGGGGAAAGAGGTCAACCTCACAGACGACACGCTTCCGCTGGGCGGGCCGGAGGAAGACGGCAGACTGCCGGACACAGCCAGCCCTTGGTACAATCTGATTGCGGCCAGCCTGGTTGTCGCCATGATTAGTGTGCTTGTGCTCCGCAGGCTGGGCCAGAAGAAGTAACTTTATGTAGATGTAAGGAGGAGAGAGCATGAAGATACGCAGCGGGTTCACTTTAGCCGTCAAGCTGATCTTCCTGCTCTCTGTATGCGTTATGCTGTATTCCGCCTTCCAGATCCTCCAAGCGCCCGCCGAAGCCCGCGAAGCCCTGAGAATCTGGGACAAAAAGAGGGAGGAAGCCCAGAATCCCGTAAGCTCCGAAGAAGAAATACCACTGCCTGAAGGTATGGTCAGCAGCGCGGAAGCACCAAGGGGTGACAAACCCGCTTATATAGCGGGCGAGGTAATTGGAGAGATCTTTTTTCCGAAGCTTAAAAAGCGGGTAGCCATTCTGGAGGGAACCGGACGGGCGGAGCTTAACCAGGGCGCCGGACACGATGAGGCAAGCGCCGCCCCGGGCGCCTCAGGGAACAGCGTCCTGGCCGGACATCGTGACACTGTCTTCCGCAGCCTCGGGGAGCTGGAGCCCGGAGACACGCTTGAGCTTGCGACAGCAGATGGAACTTTTACCTATGAAGTGACCGGCAGCCGGATTGTTGATGGAGATGCACGGGGAGCAATTAAGCCCAGCAATGACCCCGTACTCACCTTGATTACCTGTTACCCGTTCTCTTATGTAGGCTCAGCGCCCGACCGCTACCTGCTCTCGGCCAAGCTCGTCTCCAGCCAGCTGCCGGGGCAGCAACCATAGCCCGTCCTCCCGTCCCCCACTTACACGCTGCCTTCCCCCTTCCAACTTATCTCCGGCCCCTCGCCTCCTTCCAGCTAGTTATCCCCTTTCACTCCTCACCCTTTGCCTAAAGTATGAGACCCGGGCCGGATCGTGATAATATAGACATACGAAGCTGAAGAGGAGATGACCTGCATTGAAGGAAGAGTTAATTAGACGTTTTGTATCGTATGCTGAAATGGATACCCAATCGAATGAGGACAGCGAGACCTGCCCGTCCACTCCAGGCCAAATGGTACTGGCACATAAGCTGGCAGAGGAGCTGCAGGAGCTGGGACTGACGGAGATTACGGTGGACGAGCATGCCTATGTCATGGCCTCTTTGCCCGCCAACACAGATAAAGAGGTTCCGGTAATCGGCTTCCTGGCCCATCTGGATACCGCTACAGATTTCACCGGCACGAATGTGAAGCCGCAGATTGTAGAGAACTATGACGGGCAGGATCTGGTGCTGAATGAAGCCCAGAATATTATCATGTCCACGAAGAGCTTCCCGGAGCTGAGCGGCTACAAGGGCCATACGCTGATTACGACCGACGGCACCACCCTGCTGGGGGCGGACAACAAGGCGGGCATCGCTGAGATCATGACGGCTATGGCCTATCTGCTGGCGCATCCGGAGATTAAGCATGGCAAGATCCGGGTCGCTTTTACCCCCGATGAAGAAATCGGCCGCGGCCCGCATAAGTTCGACGTTGCCGCCTTCGGCGCTTCCTATGCCTACACCGTGGACGGAGGCCCGCTTGGGGAGCTGGAATATGAGAGCTTCAATGCCGCCGCCGCCAAAATCACCTTCCACGGAGTCAATGTCCATCCCGGTACAGCCAAGGGCAAGATGATCCATTCGTCCAAAATCGCCATGGCCTTCCATCTCCGTCTGCCCGCCGGTGAAGCCCCGGAGTTCACAGACGGCTACGAGGGGTTCTACCACCTGATCTCCATGCAAGGCAGTGCCGAACACAGCAAGCTGCATTACATTATCCGTGATTTTGACCGCGACAGCTTCGAGAACCGCAAATCGAATATTTCCGCAATTGTGGAGGAATTCAAATCTACGTACGGGGCGGACAACATCGTGCTGGAGATGAATGACCAATACTATAATATGCGCGAGAAAATCGAGCCCGTCCGGCATATCGTCGATATCGCCCGGGAAGCGATGGAGGGTCTGGGAATCACGCCGGTTATCCGGCCGATCCGTGGAGGAACTGACGGCTCACAGCTCTCTTATATGGGGCTGCCTACACCGAATATATTCACCGGAGGCGAGAATTTCCACGGCAAATTTGAATACGCCTCTGTTGACGTAATGCTGAAGGCTGTACAGGTTATCGTTGAGATTGCCCGTCTGGCGGAGCAGAAAGCGTAAATAAGATTATATTAAAAACAGCAAAAACCCCGTGCCGCCCTGGAACAAGGGGCGCACGGGGTTCTTTTTATTGCTTTGGTCACAGACCGTTAACCGTCTGTTACTTTATTGCTTAACCGGCAGCCAGCCCGGCGTGTTCACCAGTGCTCCCCAGAGGTAATCCGGGATCACAAGCTCTGTCTGGGCGTTCGGATCAAGCTCTGTCTTAATCTCATCGGCCCGGCCCCCGGCCAGCTTCTGCACCCAGTCCGGTTCAATCAGCAGCGGGCGGCCCAGGGCCACCAGGCTGATGCCGCTGTCCAGACTCTTCAGGGCATCGGCGGCAGAGTAGAGCGAGCCTACGCCAATTACCGGAGCCTTGCCTCCCGCCCGGTCTACGATCTGCTCAATGCGCGGACGGCTGTCCTCCGTTCCCCGGTGCGGCAGCGACCACAGCTCCATAAGGGAGGCATGCAGGTAATCCAGCCCTTCCGCTGTCAGTGCATCGATTAGGGCAAAGGTCTCCGCCATCGTAATCCCCGGCGTCTCCGGCTCTTCAGGCGAGAAGCGGTAGCCTACGAGGAATGCACCCTCTGCATGCTGCTTCACCGCAGCCTTGACACTGCGCAGAACGGCCAGCGGGAAGGCGAGCCGCTTCTGCAGATCCCCGCCCCAGCGGTCTTCGCGTCTGTTGGAATGCGGCGAGAAGAACTGCTGCAGCAGATATCCGTTCGCACCGTGAATCTCGACGCCATCGAAGCCGGCCTCGATCGCCCGGCGCGTCGCTTCACCGAAATCAGCGATAATTCCGGTAATCTCTTCGTCTGTCAGCGGGCGCGGAACCGTACCCTGTCCGCCGCCCGGCAGCTCAGCCGGCACATCGCTTGCACTGACAGGCTGCCCGTCAACCAGCTGCTCCGGCGGGCATTGGCGTCCGCCATGGAAGATCTGGAGCACGGCCTTCGCTCCTTCGCCCTTGATGGCCTCCGCCAGCTCACGCAGGCTTGGAATCAGCCCGTCATGGTCAGCTCCGAATTCGCCCGGGAAGCCCTTCCCGCCGCGTGAGACATAGACACACGCGGTAATAACCATCCCCGCCCCGCCCGAACGGCGGATATAATAATCCAGCTCCGGCCGGGAGACAGTTCCATCCTCATTCGAGGAGAAATTAGTCATCGGCGCCATGACCACGCGGTTCTTCAGTTCAATCCCGTTCTTGAATTTGAACGTCTCCAGCAGCGGGCTATATTCTGTCTTCAGCATACCTACCAGCCTCCATTTATTTAAATCTTCACGAATGTTAGTATACAACTTAATTTTGCACAATACAAATATAGCGCCTTCGTTTACAGCTGCTATCTATCACAGTGAGGTGCATCTTTCCAGATCACCTGTTCCCCGTAATTCTTGCCCCAGTCATACATCATACGCAGCACCGGCATCAGCGTATGTCCATACTCTGTCAGGGAGTATTCTACCCGCGGTGGAACCTCCGCATATACCTGCCTGAATACCAGCTGATCCTCCTCCAGCTCGCGAAGCTGATTGGTCAGCATTTTCTGGGTGATATGGGGAATCAGCTTCTTCAATTCACTGAACCGCTTGGTCCCTTCCAGACCCAGGTGCCACAGAATAATCAGCTTCCACTTGCCGCCGATCACAGCGAGCGTAAGCTCCTTCTCGCAGTTGATCTCCTTCAGGTTGATACGGTCTTTAATTTCAGTTGCCAAGATCCAGCCCCCTTCCGGCTATAAATCATACTACCAATTCCATCATGGGCCGCACATAGGCAGCAAAGGATGCCCTCCCGTCAAGGAAAGCATCCGTGTGATAGCTTTATTGTATTCCAAGCTCTATTCTATTCCAAATCGCATGCTATTCCAAATTGGCATGCTTGCCGAACATCCGGCCGGAGGTCTGCCCCGTCTGCTCCATGATCCGCAGAATGACTGCATCATAGAATACAAGCAGCGTCTGTTCAAACAAGGAGGCCATCGGCTGCAGCGTAGTATAGCCGCCGTCCGGCCGTTCCTTCGGAGCGCCAGGCAGCTTAACTGTATAATCTGCGAGACGTCCGATCGTCGAATCCGGCTGAATGGTTACGAGGACTACAGCTGCTCCGATTGCCTTGGCTTTCTCAGCCATGGAGACTAGTCCCTTCGTCTCGCCTGAGCCGGAACCCAGTACAAGCACATCGCCGGGGCCAATGCCCGGCGTTACTGTCTCTCCGACCACATAAGCTGTCCGCCCGGCCTGCATCAGCCGCATGGCGAAGGCCCGGCCCATCAGGCCGGAACGCCCGGCACCGGCCACGAAGATCTGGCCTGCGCGCAGCAGCAGCTCCGTCAGTGCCTCGCCTTCTCCGGCATTCAACCCGGAGACGGAGCCTTCCAGCTCCTTCACAATCTCCTTTGCGTAATGCTGCGTGTCCATGGCTGCCTTAAGCCTGGCTGACAAGGCGCTTCATTTCCGCCGCAGTTGCCTTCATGTCGGCTTCACTAGTAATGCCGCCGCCCACGATTACCAGATCAGGCTGCGCAGCAATCACTTCAGGCAGTGTGCTCAGCTTAATGCCGCCGGCAATTGCCGTTTTGGCCCGGGTAACCACGCTCTTGATGTCTCTCAGATCCGCGAAGGAATTCTTGCCTTCAGCCTGATGATCATAGCCGGAATGCACGCAGACATAATCCACACCCAGCGCATCCACTTCAGCGGCTCTGGCTTTGAGATCCTTCACGTTAATCAGATCGACCAGGATCTCAGCACCGGTCTTCTTGGCTTCCTCTACCGCGCCGCGGATCGTCGAATCATCGGATACGCCCAGCACAGTCACGATGCCCGCGCCCGCTTCCACTGCCTTCATGACCTCGTATCCGCCAGCATCCATGATTTTGAGATCGGCCAGCACCGTAAGCGCCGGAAAGGCTTCCTTGATCGCTTTTACCGCATGCAGCCCCTCATTAATAACGACCGGTGTTCCAATCTCAACGATATCTATAGATTCGGCAACCTCTGCAACAACCGCCTTGGCTCCGGCAATATCCACCAGATCGAGTGCTAACTGTAATTTCATATGTGTAAGTTCTCCTTATCCGTAAATTATTTTAGGAAGTGCTGTTTCTCAGTTTAGGGATATACTGCCGATTAGGGAAGTAGGCACTTTTAAGTGAGGTAGTCACCTGGAGGATACTATTGGGCGGCGCAGGCGGATTTTCAGGCAACATGTCTGAAATCCTACTGCATTTTCACAACAGCTGTGCTACCATACATTTGATTCAACGATTCACAGCCATAAGGAATCTTAATAAGAAGGTGTATGATGGAAGCAAGTAAGCCCAAGACATTCAACTTAATGAAGCTGACCTGGCCGATCTTCCTGGAGCTGTTCCTGTTCATGCTCATGGGCAGTATGGATACCTTCATGATCAGCTCTGTGTCCGATGATGCGGTCTCCGGTGTCGGAGCGGCCAATCAGATTATTGCCATAGCCATTCTGGCGCTTAGTGTCATCGGGAACGGCGCGGCGATCGTCGTGTCGCAATACCTCGGCTCCAAGCAGCCCAAAGAAGCCGCCAGAGTGATCGGCAATGCAGTTACCCTGAATCTTGCGGTAGGGATTATACTCAGCACAGTCATGCTGCTGCTCGGAGGCCATCTGCTGCAGGCGCTGAACGTGAAGGGTGACATTCTCGCCTACGCCCGCTCGTATATCAACATTGTCGGAGGCGCGATCTTCCTGCAGGCCCTCATCAACGCGCTGGCCGCCACCATCCGGACCCACGGCTTCACCAAGCAGACGATGGCGGTATCGCTGCTGATGAACGTTATCCATGTCGGCGGCAACTATCTGCTGATCTTCGGCCATTTCGGGCTGCCTGCGCTCGGCGTGGAGGGTGCGGCCGTGTCAACTGTGATCAGCCGCTCCATCGCTCTCTTGATCTTCTTCCTGCTGCTCTACCGCATTATGGAGGTACGAGTGAAATGGAGCTATTACGTTCACCTCTCCAAGAAATACGTGCTGCAGATTCTCAAAATCGGTATTCCGTCCGCCTTCGAATCAGTAATGTACCAGTGCTGCCAGCTAGTCTTCACCCTGTACATCACCTATTTGGGGGCCGAGGCCATGGCAACCCGCCAGTATGCGGTTAATATCTCGAACTACATCTTCCTGTTCAGCGTAGCGGTGGCAATGGGGACCTCAATTATTGTAGGGCATCTTGTAGGTGCAAAACGGACGCAGGAGGCTTACTCACGGGTGTTCACCAGTGTAAAGTGGGCACTGCTGGTCACAGTCCTCATGGACCTGATCGTCATTCTGTTCCGCAAGCCGCTGCTGGGCCTGTTCACGGATAATGAGCTGATTAGCGCCATGGGCGCCCAGGTCATCCTGCTCAGCTTCTTCCTGGAGACCGGACGGACCTGCAATCTGGTCATTATCAACTCGTTGCGCGCGTCGGGCGATGCCAAGTTCCCGGTCTACATGGGCATGATTTCCATGGTGTGCATGAGTCTGCCGCTGGGCTACTTCCTGGTGTTCACACTTGATCTGGGTCTGGCCGGGGTATGGCTGGCCACAGCGTTCGACGAATGGGTGCGGGCCGTCATTATGTACTTCCGCTGGAAAAGCAGAGCCTGGGAGAAGCATGGCCTGATCCAGCACGAACCGCCGGAAGCCGCCCCGGCAGCTCCGGCACACTAACTCTGCGGCAGCTCCTCAGGGCCGGCTCGCACACAAATAAGGGATGCTAATCAGCCACCGGAAATACGGCTGATTAGCATCCCTTTGTCGTAAGCTTGGCCCATGCTCAGTTCCCCTTGGCTACTGCAACCTTATGTCTGGCTGCGAACTGCTCCGGCGTGACTGCTTTGCCGAACAGCGCCTGGATCATATCCAGATGGACCTGGGCAGCATTCGGCTTCATCTGCACATCCGCGAACAGGGTAATACTGCCGGCATTGTTCAATTCATTCAGCAGATCCACGTATAGCTGCGGCAGCTCCTCATTCGTGGTATCGACCTTGGTCGCCGGAATCACCCCCGCACTCGTCACTGAAGCCTCGCCCCATTTGAAGACAAAGTATTCGACAAAAGCCTTGGCCTCCTCCTTCACCCTCGACGATTCCGCTACGAACAGTCCGACACCCGGACCGCCTACCCAGTCCCCCGAATTCCCCTTCCCGCCTTCCACTGTAGGGAATTTGAAGAAGCCGACCTTGTCCTTGAAGGCCTGCGGAATCTCCGGGTTGGTCGTGAAGTTGGGCAGCTCCCAGGTACCGGTCAGGTACATGGCCGCCTTTTCTTCCATGAATTCCGATTTGCCCTCATCATACGACAAGCCGTTGAAGCCGTTGTTGAAGGCGTTCATATCGACGAGGTTCTGCACTTCCGCCGCAGCCTGCACCAGTCCGGGATCATCGAAATATCCCATCCCCTTCGTTGCCCGCTTGAGCGTCTCACTTCCGGCAATACGGTCCGCCAGATACATATACCAGAGCGAGCCTGTCCACCGGTCCTTATTGCCCAGCCCCACCGGAGGCACACCATGACTGGAGAGCGCTCTCACAACTGCCTTGAACTCCTCAT
Source organism: Paenibacillus sp. FSL M7-0420 (assembly GCF_038002345.1). Taxonomy (NCBI): domain Bacteria; kingdom Bacillati; phylum Bacillota; class Bacilli; order Caryophanales; family Paenibacillaceae; genus Paenibacillus; species Paenibacillus sp. FSL M7-0420. The sequence continues at coordinate 6,946,409 of NZ_JBBOCJ010000001.1, forward strand.
ACGTTGAAGGCACCTGAAGATTATATTGGGCGAAGATCTCTTTATTATAAAAGATCGGTGAGATGTTCATCTCCAGAGGCAGCGCATAGGTCTTGTTATCGACAACATAAGACTCTGTAGTGCTCTTCAGGAACTTATCCTTAAGCTGCCCGCCATGCAGGATGTCATCCAGCGGAGCGAATAATCCGCCTCTTACATAAGGCTCCATGAAGCCGGCTGCCCAGGTTATGCCCACATCGGGAAGGTCATTGGAAGCGGAGAGCACCTTGAGCTTGCTTTTATACTGCTCATTCTCCAGCACATCCTGCCTGATGATGATACCCGGATGCTCCTTCTCATATTCTGCGATAATCTGGCTGACCAGCTTATACTGCTGCGCGGAGAGTCCGGCGGGCCAGATGTGCATCATATGAATGGTTATTTTGGGAGAAGAGGCACCGGTAGCTGCAAGCTCACTATTATTGTCTCCCGCAGAGCCGCAGCCTGTCAGAACAAGCAGCCAGATGCAGGCCAGGAGCAGCCCCTTGGTCATGTGTTTCCTTCGCATTGCCATTGCCTCCCCATCTCACATTGCAAAAGGCCGTAATTATCCATGTAATCGCTATCATTCAAATTCTAGCATCGTACTCCGAGGCAGATAAGGGCACATTTATTGGCTAAAATACCACATTTATTTGATTTCCTGCGCTCCGCCCTTCATCTGCTGACGGTACCGGCTCGGGCTTATCGCCTCCAAGGACTTGAAAACCTTAATGAAATATTTATCCGTCCGATACCCTACACGCTCTCCAATCTCCCCGACCGGCAGCGCGGTCTGGAGCAATAACTCCTTCGCCCGCTGAATCCGCAGACGGGACAGATATTCCGTGAAGGAGACCCCCGCCTGCTCCTTGAACAGCACGCTGAAATAGCTGGCATTCAGGTGAATCATCCCCGCTACCTCAGCCATCGTCAGCTGTTCGTGCAAATGCTGCTCCACATAGGCAATGGCCTCCTTAACCGGCTGCCCCATCCCGGCCTGCTCCGGGTCAATCTCCAGCAGCTTGTGATCCACCAGCTTCTCCAGCTTCACATGGCGCTGCTGCTCCTCCTCCCGCTTCAGCGCATCCTCGACCACTGTCAGCAGCTCGGACTTGTCCAGCGGCTTCAGCAGATAATTGACTGCCCCCAGCCGCATCGCCTGCTGCACATAATCGAACTCCGCATAGCCGGAGATGACAATGATCACCGGCTTCCGGGGAGCTTCCTGCAGCGAATGGATCAGATCCAGCCCGCTCACCTCCGGCATGCGCACATCTGTGATCAGCAGGTGAACGCGCTCCTGCCGCAGCCGCTCGCGCGCTTCCACCCCGTTGTCGCAGGTCTCCACGATATACCGGCCTGCCGCCCATACTTCCAGCGTCTGCTTAATCCCCTGACGCGTTCTTGGTTCATCATCTACGATTAGAATCGTCTTGTTGCCCAGACTCATAGGTATCCCCTCCATTGCTTGGAATCTCAAACCTTATTACAGTCCCCTCAGACCGTCGGCTCTCTACGATCAGCCCCTCCGTCTTCATGCCCGCTTCCGCATAGTACAGCTTCAGCCGCCGCTGCACATTCACCAGCCCCACTCCGCTGCCCTTGGCAGAGACCGGCGGCCCGCCATCCAGCGCATCTCGCAGCGCCAGCAGTGTGGCCTCATCCATACCCGGCCCGTTGTCCGACACCTCAACTGAGGTCCACCCCTTGCGGGAGGAGGGGGTGATTATGACTTCAATCACGCCCTTGCCGACTCGGCTCTCCACGCCATGGAGAATGGCGTTCTCGACAATCGGCTGAATCAGCAGCTTGGGTACCGGTACAGCAGCCTCATGCGGGTCAAGCCTGATGTCCCAGGACAGCCGCTCTCCCATCCGCATCTCCATAATCCGCAGATACCGCCTGATCTGCTCCACCTCTTCACTCAGCGTGACCCATTCATCCTTGTTGTGCGGGCTGCCCATAATGTAGCGGAAGAGCCTGGACATCATGACCACTAATCCGGCCAGCTCCTCCTCCCCCTTCTCCTCCAGTGACCAGTTGAAGGCCTCCAGCGTATTGAACAGGAAATGGGGATTGATCTGCGCCTGCAAGGCTTTCAGCTCGGTCCGGCTCTGCAGGACCTCCTTCTCATAGACCACCCTGATCAAATCATTAATATTAGCCACCATACCGTTGTAGGTATTATTCAGCTCCCGGAGCTCCATGGTAGATACCTTCTGCGAATTGGGGGTCAGCACCCCCATGCGGGATTTGCGCATCGCCCGGATCAGGTGAATAATCGGCCGGGTAATCATTGTTGACAACAGAAAGGATATAATCAGGAACAGCAGGGTTCCGATTCCGCCTGACACCAGCAGCACCGTCCGCAGCACGGACAGTCCCTTGGTGACATAGCTGACAGGTGTCAGCACCAGCAGCGTCCAGGAGGTCTTGTCCGAGCGCAGCTTGACCTGCACATACTCCTTGCCCCGGAAGCTCACCGTCTGGTCTCCGCTCTCCAGCAGCGGCAGCAGATCCTCCTGCGGCGTTCCGCTGCTCCCGAGGAGCTGTCCTTCATCATTCACGAGCAGCACAGACTCTCCGCTGTCACTGCCGGAGAACGGATCGTCGAGCTGGAAGTAGCTGCGCTGGATGCGGGCCATCAGGTAGCCGCCCCGCGAGAACCAGCGGTCCATCAGGCTGACCTGGCGGATCGCCAGCAGGCTCTGTTCATCATGCGGATCAACGCCGATCCAGACCAGCCGCCCCTTCTGGGCATTAGCCTCACTGATATGCTGCTCGTTAATTCTGCTCTCCAGGCTGCCTTCCTTAATCGGGAACAGCAGCCTGTAATCAGCGGTATATAGCTCCAGCGAGCCAACGCTCGGCATGTACGCCTGATAGCTGGAGACAATCTGCAGCAGCGACTGGCGCTGATTGAAGGACACCTCATTGCCGTCCAGCTCCTCCAGCAGCAGCTGTTGAACGGTAGGATGATTGGCCACCTGCTCCATCAGACCGTCAATCTGGCCGGTCAGCGCATCCAGCCTTCCGTTGGCCTGAACCGCCGTCTGCTGGATGTGCCGCTCGGCATTATTTTTGAGCAGGATAGAGACACGGTCATACACAAATGCTCCGGACACCAGAATAATAATGAGCATCACCAGCAAAAAACCGATGAATATCTGATTGCGCAGTGTGTTGAGCTCTCTGAACCTCTGAAGCATCAGAATTCCTTCTTTCGTTGGCAGCGTTTCCAACTCTATTCTCCAAACCCCGGGAGTTTTGTCAAGATAAATCATTGCCCGCAGGCGAGAGACGGACCTGAGGTCCCCGCGGATACCAGCAACAAAAAACCCTTAGCACAGTTCTCCCGCTTCGAGGAGCTGCCCTAAGGGCTAACACAGAAGACTACTTAGATGAACATTATCGGAGTGATCCATTCGAAGTGCAGGGCTGCCCACAGCAGAACCAGCAATACCGCGCCGATGCAGTAGCTCATGATTTTGCGGCGGGTCGGCTCCAGATAAATATCCAGCGGAATCAAGATCAGAATTATACCCATCGCGATGATGTTAAGCAGAGGCTTATGATAAAAAATCCCCGCTGCATTCAAGGCAACCGCAAGGAGCGTCAGAAGCAGAAAATATTTTCTCATAGCTACATCATCCCTGTATTTGCCATTATTGTCAATCCAAAAAAAATAGCCCATTGCGGGCAAGGAACAGACAGCTGTATAAGGTTACTCTCCTCTAATTCCGTATAAACCGGTCAAAGAGCGGCAGCTTAGCGGATAGTAACGCTCTTCTTAATAGCCTTCGCGTCCAAATTCTTATTAACGAGCGTAGGCAGCATCTTCATGCTCCGGGTCATGGGCGAATTACATTGCCAGCAGGTAGGCACATGTTGGAAGGCAAAGTTGTCGCGTATCCATCCGGTGCATTCTTCCTTGGTGCAGGACCAGATAGCTGTCTCTTCCTGCGGAAGATCTACCATCGCTTTTTTACGAAAATACATAAGTACCCCTCCTAATAGCTTAGTTAGTGCGTCCTACGGACTGTTATGGCAGAACGGAAGCTTGTTCTCTACTACATGGTCATAAAAAAAACTACCCTCAACTGGTGTTAAGGGCAGCTTATTTGTGGAATTACAGTTTTACAACGTTCTCAGCCTGTGGTCCACGAGCGCCTTGAGTTACGTTGAACTCAACGCGTTGGCCTTCGTCCAAAGACTTGAAGCCTTCGCCAGTGATTGCGGAGAAGTGTACGAATACGTCGCTTCCGCCTTCAACCTCGATAAAACCGAAACCTTTGTCTGCGTTGAACCATTTTACTGTACCTGTTTGCATGATATTACCTCCAAAGTTTATTTAACACATGTCCTTTTATTCCTACGTATTGTACGAACAAATAAAAATTCACACATTGGAAAAGGCTTCATACACAAATGCTAACCTTTTACAATATGTGAATTAAGGGTTAAATTTATGATTGACTTCATTGTAGCACACTATTTTCCCAAATGCAAAGGGTTACTGCCAATAATACAAAATAAATTTTAAATTTTAGAGAACCTATGCCAGGCGCACGGCTTTGGGGGGATCAGCCGCGCACCACCGGCTAAGGCTTCAGTCGATATATCCGGCCAGTCCCTTGTCCATCAGGTAATCCATTTCCGCATCCAGAATGGTCTCCACCGTCAGCTCGTCCAGCTTCACATCACGCTGTGCAGTCACATAGTCGACCAGATCATCATTATCGATATCAACCTCGCCTTGTGCATTGGCCTTGGCCTTATTAATGAACGTCTGCTCATGCTTCAGCACCAGCCGGATAACGGCCGGAGCCACCTTCGTCTGTGCAGACAATACCTCCACCAGTTCCTGCTCATTCACTTCATTACTCATCTTCGTTCGTCAGCTCCTTGGTATCTATGAACCCTGATTGTACCACAAGTCCCCTTCAGGCGGGCAGCCTCATCTCCACCAAGGCAGAACCGGATATCCGGCGGCCCCTGCGGTTACAGTCTCCCCGATTCGCGGCGTGGCCAGCCGTACCCCTCTCAGCGCCGCAGCAGCCGAGATCCGTTCTGCCGGATCAGTCCAGTCATGCATCGACAGGGTGAATGCGCCCCAATGGATGGGGATCAGCAGACCTCCCTGCACATCGATGTGCGCCTCGACAGTCTGTTCAGGCAACATATGAATGTCCGCCCAGCGCGGATCATATTGGCCGCATTCCATGAGCGTAAGATCGAAGGGTCCATGGGTACGTCCGATCTCGGCAAAATGCGGGCCATACCCGCTGTCCCCGCTGAAGAAGACCTTGGTCTTCTCCCCCTCCATAATCCAGGAGCACCACAGCGTGGTGTTGCGGTCCAGCAGACTCCGCCCGGAGAAATGCCGCGCCGGAGCACAGGTGAAGGTTATCCCCTCATAGGTAAGCGTATCGCCCCAGTCCTGCTCGCGGATCTTGTCTGCGGCCACCCCCCAGCGGCGCAGATGGGCGCCGACACCCAGCGGTACAATGAACAGTCCTACCTTATCCTTCAGCTGGCGGATGGTTCCATAGTCCAGATGATCATAATGATCATGGGAGAGCAGCACCGCATCCAGCTGCGGCAGGAGGGCAGCCTCCAGCGGAAGCTGCTTGCTGTAGCGGCGGCCGCCGATGAACGGAAACGGGGACGGGGCACGGCCCAGCATAGGGTCGAGGAACAGGGTCAAGCCGTCCATCTCCAGCAGCACCGCTGAATGTCCGAACCAGGTAACCCGGGTGTCGCGGCCCGCTCCTATAGAGGACGGTAACAGCGGCTGCGGCTGAAGAGGCTCAGCGGGTCTGGAGTGGGGGTTGCCCTTAATGAAGTCCTTCAGAATGGAGAGTCCGCTGCTTCCAGCCTTGTCACCGCTCAGTTCCACAGTCTGCGGATAAGCAAATTTGCCCTTGCTGTAATGGGCGGAGCCGAGGTTACGCGCCCTCTCCTGCTCCCCGGCCCTGCGCCCGAACGCCGGATATACGGTCATGATAAGATACGCAGCGGCAACAACTGCAAGCAGAATAGAACCAATAATAATCAGGGTCATGCGGTAATCCTTCTTTCTGCGGGTTCATGTCTAGCGATTCCAGCCCATCTTATATAACAGGATCAGCCTTTCCTATTTCGCCTGGCCCAGCTTGCGAGCTACGATAAGAATGAGCAACAGCGAGACCACAATAATAATGGCATTGAAGCCCCAGCGGCCCTGAAGCCACCAGCTTGTGCCGGGCGGCTCTGCTGCCGTCACCGGTACCAAGGCCTCTGCACCAAGAGCAGCCTGCACAAGCTTCTCCCCGCTGATCCGGTCTTTGAAATTAATAATATCATACTGAGGAGCGGTTGCCAGCGCGTTGCCATAGCGCAAGGAATACGGAGTCTTCTCCCCTCCCGCGAATACAAGCCGGTCTACCAGATATTCGATCTTAAGGTCCGTGATGGAGATGGGGGCATCGTCCAGATTGTAGATAACCACCCGCAGGGAATCAGAAGAGGCTGGAGCCACAGGCTTAATCTCCGTCCGGGAGATCAGGGTATCCTTGAAATCCAGCCGGTACAGCTCCCCGCTTCCGGTGACCGGGAGCTTGATCCCGGCACTGTCATACAGTTCATAACGCCGCAGGAAATTCCCGGCGCTGCCGAGCATCACCTTCCCAATCTTCAGCCGGTCCGTGTTGCTTATAAGGATCTCGGTCCGGTTCTCCACCTGCGTAATCTCCGCCTGCGGCGATTTCTGCCGCATGAATGCAGCCGTGCTCCACTCCCGGCTGCTGTCTACCAGCGTCAGGCCGGGGAACTCCAGCCCCTCCGGGTTGTTCTTCACCACAAGCCGGTAATAGCCGAACTTGTAGCTGCGCTCCAGCGTAATGCTGTCCGCACTCAACCCGTTCGTGGCATACAGATCCCCTGTACCAAGCTGCTCCCAGGCCTGCCCGTCATAGCCGCCCCACACCTCCACATGCTTCAGGAAGGATTCTGCGGGCAATTCGAACACCAGGCGGTTCCCCTGAATATCGACATGCTCGGCAAGCGGCTTAATCTGATAATCCAGCAGAGTATCCGTTCCTTTCACTGCCTTGTGGATCAGAGCCGAGGAGTAGACCGCACTATGCTCCTCCACCGTCTCTGCTCCACTCTCCCTATAATAGGGAACCGGAGCGCCGGTGCTGTCCTGTATACGCAGATCGCGCAAGTCCTCTGCCGCCGAGCGGTACACCGCTTCATCCAGATACAATTCATAGTACGGAGCCGCCTCGGGGACGGAGATTTCACGCGAGAACTTCCATTGCCCGCCGCCCGACTTCTCCGCTCCCCCGGATGCCGCTGCTGCACTGTGCTCCGGGAAAGCGCCGGGCCCCAGCACAAGTCCGCCCAATACAGCGAGCAGCACAGCTGCTCTAGCTCTCCGGCCTGTCTTGCTCAGCAAGCGCATAAGCTTCCTCCATTCTGACCGATATCCGCTGGTAGAGGTAGGATATCCCCAGCAGGCAGAGTCCGAAGCTGAAGTACGCGATGATCTTGCTGCCGGTGTTCAGCAGGGTCAAGTCATAGAGCAGCAGCTTGCCGGTTGCCAGCAGGGACAGCGCCAGGCCGAAGCGGCGGATATACAGATATCTTTTCCAGAAGCCGTACATAATGAACAGCACGGCCAGCAGCAGATAGAGCAGACTGAAGGCCAGCCCGCCGTCACGCACCTGCATCTGCACCCCCAGGAACGCCGTAATCATCACCAGCAGATAGATACCCATAGCTACCGGGTACAGCTCTATATTCTTGTAATCGCGCAGCAGCGTCGTCCGCAGCAGTCTGGCACTGCTGAACCACACGAACACATTGAACAGGATCAGCAGACCCAGCACCACAATATCTGCAGCTGTGCTGCGGGACCAGCCTTCCGGAAGACTGGGCAGACCCAGTGTGATGCCAATACAGACTGCATAGGCGATCCCGTGCAGCACCAGGACCATGATGCCGACCACCCTGTCATACAGAACGCTCACCTTCGGCAGCGCATAAGCGAGTCCAGAGGTTAAGAGACCCGCCAGCAGCAGCTTGTAAAAGGCATTGTGCGCCATATCCTCCGGCACCATCCGGTCGTACAGGCGTAATGCTTCATACACCACATACCCGTAGAAGTTGACGATAGCCGCATATTTGAACCAGACGGTAGCCTGCACCTCCGCAGGCGTGCTGCGGAGCAGCATCTCCTGATTCGAATAACGGATGGCATACAATAAGGCTACAATCATCATTCCCGCCGTAATGAATGTATATTTCAGATCGAAATAGGTGTTCGTGTAGTAGATTACCGCATTATAATCCGAGAGCTGCAGCAGAACGTCGAATCCGAAGAAGGTCAGCAGACAGAGGGAAAGGATGCCCCAGCCTGCACGTTCTGCCATTTTGAAGCGGTACAGATGTCCGTAGACTGTAAGCGCCACGCCTTCCACCAGCCAGCCGATCGACCACCAGGCCGCTCCAAGCTGGAATGGAATCATCAGAATGGCGAAGGTCAGTGAGGTGACATAGAACAGCAGACGGCTCTCGCGTTCCTGCGGCATCTGCTTCTCCAGCAGCACGCCAAGCCCCAGATACATCAGGCAGAAGGCCAGCGCCAGCGCGCCTTTGAATTCATCCAGACCGGCATTCAGGAACAGAAGATACAGCGTTATGCAGCTAACGAGCGTGTTACAGCCCAGCAGGCCGAAGTCCAGCCAGTTCAGCTTCGTCTTGAATTTGAACGGATACCAGAGGGTAATACCCAGATACATGGCGAAGGTCAGCACAGCGCAGAGAATGCCCGCAGCATAGCTATCCGCCAGATAAATCAGCAGCAGGATAGACGGCGTATTGAACAGGAAGCTGATGTAATTGACAACCACCCAGCGCTTGCGCAGAGAGATCAGCAGAATCAGCAGGTTCAGCACGAACAGATATCCCATAGCCGCGTACACCGCACTCCCCTCCAGCCCGAAGGCTCCAATATAAGAGAAGAGCGGCAGATAGCCCCCTACAAGCCCCATGGAACAGATCGTCCGTGACTCATAGCGCAGCGACAGCAGCACAGCGGACAGCGTGACCAGCACCGACAGGCCGATCCCGGCCCATAACCCGATAATCTCCAGCAGAAAATAACTGTAAAATATCGAGCCGTACAGCACCGACACCCCGCCGCCAATCAGACCCAGTGCGAAGGCTCCCCGCCCCTTGCGGAACAGCCACTCCCCGCCCGCCAGCATGACTGCCCCCAGCAGGAAGAAGGCGCTGCCCTTCATATAATCATTGAACCAGGTGGAGTAGGTGTATCTGAACCCGGCGCCCACAGCCAGGATTAGCAGCAGAATCCCCAGGCGGTTGATCCAGTTCAGGCCGATCTTCATTTCGATCCGGTTCTGCTTGCGGCGGCGCTGCAGGGTCTCCTCATCAACCCCTTCAGCAGCCAAATCATCCAGACCGCTGTCCATCGTCCCCCTGAGCGAACGCTCTGCCTCCCGCTGCCATTGTCTGCGCAGCAGGATACTCTCATTCAGCTTCGCCTGTACCTCATCCAGAATGTAAGTGATCTGGGACTTCTCCTGGCCCAGCTCGCGTGCCCCGATACTGTACATCTCCTCTATTCGCCGCTTGGCGTCCTGCTCGAAGGACGTCAGACGGTCGAGATACGCATGATCCCGGGAGGCAAAATAAGTCTGCAGCTTCTGCCGCGATACCCGCAGAATGCCCAGCTTCTCATCCAGAATCTGCTCCGCCAGCGCAGTCCGCAGCTCCGAGTTATCGCGCTCAAGCCTCGCAGCCTGAGCCTTCAGCTCCGCCAGGCTCTGCCTGTTTGCCCCATTTTCCGTTCTTAACACTTCGTTCTCACGGACGAGATCACTGCTCTCGTATTCTTCAATCAAAGACTGGTATTCCTTCAAAAGCCCGTCCTGCTGCTGCTGCACAGCCCTCATCCGATCTCTGAAATCCTCCATAGCCGCCCCCCAGTATCTGCTAATCGGCAAATTGTTAATATATTGATATTACTATATTTCTAATTACCACCACAGACCTTACAAAAACCACATCGCTTAGTTAAGATCCTGTCACATTTTTGTCTTGGCAGACGTTATAGGTTTATTATTATCTTAATATTCGGGAGATGGGGAGAATCGTACATTGAAACTGAACCTGCATAAACCACAACAACGTTATATCCTCATCTTGTTACTGCTGCTGGTCTTCCTGCCTGTGCCTTTTATACATAAAGCGATGACTAAGCTAAGCATTACCGGCCTTGACGGAGTCGAATTCAAAACAGATGCCTATGCACTGACAGCGGACCATAAGCTAATGCTGGATAAAGATATCGCTGAACGGATTCTGAATGCACGTATCGGCTGGGAGAAGGAGGCTTCGCTCCCCAAGGGTGTGTACTATAAGGATCATGTGGCGGTGCTCATGTATCACCATCTGACGAAAGACCCGTTAATGCTCTATCCCGGCGTATTACCCGCAGCACAGTTCGATGAGCAGATGCAGCTCCTGATGCAGGAGGGCTTCCATGTCATTACGATGAAGCAGTACCGGGAATTCATGCTGGACCGCGCGCCGGTTCCCGATAATGCGGTTCTATTGACGTTCGATGACGGCTATGAGAGCTTTTACAAGCTGGCGTTTCCCATTCTGCAAAAGTACGGCTACACCGCAGTGAACTTCATCATTGTCTCTGATGTAGACAACACTAGTAAGCGTCAGGTGCCCAAGCTGACCTGGGAGCAGATGCGGGAGATGAAGCGCGCCGGAATGGGCTTTTATAATCATACGTATAATCTGCATTATTACGCCGAAGTCGATGCAGAGGGCGGCACCCGCCCGGCGGCGAGCTCCCTGCTGTACATTCATGATGAGAACCGGAATGAACTGAATGAAGAATACTACAGAAGAGTAACCGGGGACCTGGCTCATGCAGAGCGCAGGCTGAAAGAAGAATTGGGCAATACCGATTCGGCTATCGCTTTCCCTTACGGCTCCTATAACGACAAGCTGCTGGAAGTCTGTGATTCACTCGGCATCCGTCTGAAATTCAATATCGGGCTGGGCCTGAGCTCCAGAACTACCCTGAACGCTCCACGAATCAATGAAGGGAACCGGTCCCTAACCCCAGAGCTGTCCATCCAGCAGCTGAAGCAATTCGAGCCGCCGATGATTCTGACCGTGAATGGGAAGAAGGTTCTCCTTACCGGAACTCCGCCGGAGCTGCGGAACGGGAAGGTCATGGTTCCGCTGGATGCGATATGCTCAGAGCTAGGCGTAGCGATGCATTACGACCGCAGCAGCGCGGTCCTGAAGCTGACGCGTCTTTAGCCAGAACAAGGCCGGTTGAGGCCGCGCCTACCCCTTAGCCGCCTGACGCACCATAGGCTCACGGCCTAAGGTTACCCGGTTCTTGCCGGTGGCCTTGGACAGGTAGAGGGCCTCGTCCGCCTCGCGGTACAGGTCCTCGAAGGTCACATCCGTGCGATCCGTAAAAGCAATGCCGATGCTCACCGTAAGCTGGATATGATGCCCTCCGTCCAGCTCAACGATGTGCTCTCCCATAGCTGTGCGGAAGCTCTCCGCCTCCTTCAAGGCCGCAGCTTCGCTGCCGGTTAAGAAGCAGACGGCGAACTCTTCGCCGCCTACGCGCCCGGCAATTCCTTTGTTATGATATACCCGCATAATCTTGCCAGACAAATCCACCAGTGCCTGATCACCGGCCATGTGTCCGTATGTATCATTAATTAATTTGAAATCATCGATGTCGAACAGCAGCAAGGCCATGCCCGCGCCGATCTGTGCGGAATAATTCTGCACCAGCCTCATGAAATGCCTGCGGTTGTACAGCCCGGTCAGATCGTCCACCGTGGCCTGATACAGCAGCTCCCGCTCATAGCGCTTCTTCTCGCTGAGATCACTGAATACCAGCAGCATTCCCGTACTCTTCGCCCGGACCTGCTCTGTGGCAATGAGCGCAACCCCATAGCAGGACCCGCTCCGGCCGGGAGGCTCGATTTCGAACTGGCCTTCCCTCCGCTCCGCATAGCAGGCCGACAGCTGCCCGTGCTGCCTCAGCAGCGGCTGAATGCTAGTGCCCATCCAGTTCTCCGGCTTCTCCTCCAGCAGCTCAGAGAGCATAGCAGCAGCAGCCTCATTGATATCCATTATGTAATCGTAGCGGTCCGTCAGGACGATACCGTCCTTCATATTCTCGAAGATTTTATTCTTAGCCAGCGGATATAAGGACAGTCTGGGATCGCGGAACAAGGTGAGGTAAGCGGCCACGATGGGCGGCAGGTAGGTGAAGGCCGTGAAGCCTGTAATCGTAATGTGCAGCAGCGGAAGCAGGAACACCGCCAGGACCGGCACCAGCAGACTGAATAACAACAGCGCATTATGGCGGAAATAATACCTGGGACCGTTCAGGAGGGAGATCGCCAGCAGATATACAGCATACAGTCCGAATAACTGATCGTACGCGATGAGAATCATGCTGAGTACCGTGGGCTTCACTACGATTCCGGTAACACCGGCCACCGTAGCCAGTCCGACCTCACTGCGCATCAGATGATGGTAAGAGTCGGTGAAGATCAGCAGCACATCCACCGCCACCGGGATACAAAAATAAATAAGCCTCTTGGACAAACCCTCAGAGGAACGGGATACATACTCTTTAATAACCGCATAGGTGAAGATCGCACTCAAAAAAAGCGGGCCCTGCTGCACATTCTTCCACCATAGCTTCGCCTCGAAGGAATCCGTTAGAATCTCTCCGGCTGTAGCCGCGAAGATCATGCTGACCAGCAGCATCAATATCCATAAATAGCATCTTCCTGGTGTATGTCGGTGCTTGTAAGAACCGATGCCCATGTAGAGACTTAGAACGCTGCCCATTACCAAGTAAAACGGATAACCCTGCATCCACGGCATGTCATATTTCTCCTATTTTTGAGATTGCTTTGCCTTATTATATCCTACTCTTTCGCACAAATGAATCATCCTGCCAAAAAATACTACCGGTACCTAAAGTACCGGACAAAACAAAAGAGGATACTCCTTCACCATCTGCATGGATGCGGGAATATCCTCTATAGCAATACCATTATTTCTTCTGAGCGAGACGTTGTTTGAACTTGTCAACGCGGCCGCCAGTTTCGGTATCTCTTTGTTTACCTGTGTAGAACGGGTGGGATGCAGAGCTGGAGTCTACACGGATTACCGGGTAAGAGTTGCCGTCTTCCCATTCCATAGTTTCACCGGATGATTTGGTGGATGAGCTAAGGAATTTGTAGCCTACGCTAGCATCGAAGAAAATAACCTGGTTGAACTTAGGGTGTATGCCTTGTTTCATTGTAGTAACCTCCTTTCCGTACGGATACAACTTATGAAGAATTATTGAAGCCATCTCTTGGTCTATTTGAAAATCCGGTTAGACAAAGGGAGATGCGTAAATCTTCCGATTTTTACACGCCATACTATCATACGTGAAATGAGCCGCTGAGTCAAGAGCCTGTCCTAGAGCGATTTCACCATTCCGCCGTCGATCAGCAGGGACTGTCCGGTTATATAAGTATTGGCAAAAGAACCGAGGAATACCGCCGCCTTGCCGAACTCCTCCGGCGTGCCGGTTCTTCCCAGCGGAATCGCCTTCAGGGCTTCCTCCTGAATCTGCGCAAGTGTGATGCCCTGCGCGTCCGCCCGCTTGCCGTCAAGCTGGAGGATCCGGTCTGTGCCGATCCGTCCGGGGGCCAGGCTGTTGATCAGGATGCCCTCCGGGGCAAGCTCTGTAGCCAGGCTCTTGTTCAGCGCGCTCACGCCTGCGCGGAACACATTCGAGAGAATCAGCCCCGCGATGGGCTGCTTGATCGAGACCGAGCTGATGCTGACGATCCGCCCTCCCCCTGCGCTGCGCATATGCGGCAGCGCCTCGCGGATCAGGCGGACCGCGCTCATCAGCGTAAGCTCGAAGCCGCCGCTCCAGTCAGCGTCGGCCATATCCCCGAAGCTGCCGCCCGGAGGCCCGCCGGCGTTCGTGACCAGCACCTCCAGGCCGCCGCCGAATTCGGCGGCCGTCCACACCGCCCGGGCAATCTCCTCCGGGCGGGTCACATCCAGCTCCGCTACGGCGACCTCCTGTCCCGTAGCCTCACGGATCGCCTGCCGCGCCGTCTCCAGCTGCGGCAGGCTCCGGCTCGCAATCGTCACCCTCGCCCCTTCACGGGCATACTCCAGGGCGGTCGCCAATCCCAGCCCCTTACTCGCTGCCGCAACGAGCACCGATTTCCCCTCAAGACCCAAATCCATCGTCCAGTCCTCCTGTCAGATTGGTTGCAGGACTTCCTGCTCCCACTCATTATACATCGTATTCCAGTTCCTTTTTGGCCTGGACAATGAAATCCAGCGGATTCTCGATGGTGTCCGCCGCATATTCCACTGCACCGATCTTCAGCCCCAAGGTGACCTTGTACTTGCCGGAGAACTCCGAGTCATTCAGCTCCTGCAGCCGCTGTTTGATCCGCTCAATGACAATCTTGGCCCCTTCCCGGTCCGTGAAGAGCAGAAGGCCCCAGGTAGCATCCTCCTTGTCCAGCAGATACAGCGCGTCATTGGTACGAATGCTCGACTGGCTGAGCTGGGAGACATCGTAGATGGCTTCGGACAGCTGCTCTTCCGGGATCAGGCGGCGGATTTCATTCCAGTACTTCACCTTCACCACAAGCAGCGTCAGCGGGATTTTATAACGGACCGAGATTCCGGTGAACAGGCTGGCGTCCTTCTGAAAAGAAATGCTGTTGCGCAGATCCGTATTCTCATCCACCGCAGCCAGATTATTCGTGCGCTTCAGCAGCCGTTCATTCTCTGCCTGCAGCTCACGGGTGCTTGAGGTGAAGACCCACAGCACCACCGTAAACAGCGGGGTCATAATCAGCCAGAAATACGTCTCTACACCGATCGATGCGCCCTGCGATACCGTCTGATAGACCACGAAGAAGCCGTAACCGAAGACAAACGCCAGATTCAGCGTCAGTCCCGCCGTGACCGTGGTGAAATACGTGACCAGCGCCAGGATGAACGATACATTCAGAATAATAATGTTCTGGACGTAGTTATCCGGTGAGCCCGCGATATATACGATGCAGGCGAAGATCAGAACCAGAAAGGCCAGGAAGCCCAGATCCGAGGTTAGACTGCTGCGGTTACGTCTCACGCTTGATCACCACGTTTCTTCTTATGTTTGCGCAGCATCAGAATCAGCGCCACGACCACCAGCGTCACGATCATCACCGCTGCGGTCACGAAGCCCAGCACATCGCTGCGCTCCACCACCCGCGAGACCAGAGAGTCCGGCTTGGCGCCGGAGACCGTCTTGAAGCGGTAGGCATTCACCGTGCCGTCCTTATCCGCTACAACGCCGTCACCGTACACCCTCCACCGGTCCTTCTCGCTCCCGATCAGCTTGGAGACTACGAAGTAGCTCTCTGAGCTGACCGCAGTGACTGCCAGCAGGCCTCGTCCGCTCTCGTAAGGGGATTCCAGGAGCTGGAGCGTGCCGATGGCGGCTCCGTACTGCTCGTCCAGAGCGATTTTCTCATTGGAGAGGAGGGTTGATCCTTCTTTGTTATACTTGAAAAAGAGCTTGCCGTTGTTGTCACGGATCACCTTGTTATTCTTATAGGTCCCGATTGCAATGATATTGTTGTCCTTCAGGTTATCCGCTGCTGCGTTATCGCTGTAAAAGTGGACATCACCGGTATTTCCTCCGGCAAACTGCCCGAGCATATTGAAGACATTCCCGAGGCTCCGGTAGGTGTAATCATCCCTCTCCTTCGGCAGCACCACCGCCACACGGTTGAAGATGCCGTCCCGCAGGAACGGATAAGGGTAATTGCTCAGCAGGAGGTCGGTGCGGTCCTTCGTGTTCAGGCGCATGAGCGATTCCTTGCTGATATAGGCCCACGGCATCTCCTCTTTGTTCGGTGTACAGAGCATACTCGCAAGCTCCAGATCGAAAGCCACCGTCACGGTGAAGTTGCCGGAGATATTCAGGCTCTGCGGCACATTCAGATTCAGCACATCACCGTTGGCCAGCTCCTTCGTCAGCTTCTTGCTGCCGATGGGCGTATTATTGATGCTCACCGTCACCAGGGAACGGTTGAAGTCCAGATTCGCCGCATACCGGAAATCCAGGCTGATTCTGCCGTCATCCGCAATGGAGCGGTTGGACGGGAGAGAGACGAAATACGTCTGCTCCTGATGATTCGGCCCGGTGAGCTTGTCCCCCGTCTCCGTGAACGTAATGTTCGAGCTGATGGCCGGCGCAGGGTTCACTACATCGGTAGCACCAGTAACAACCTTCAGATCCTTGCGGAGCTGGCTCACCAGCTCCCGGCTTGCCATCAGCCGTCCGGCCTTGATCAGCAGGCTCTCATCCTTGGAGGTCACCACCAGCGTAGGCAGGGAATCCTTGTTCACCAGCTGAATGACCGCATGGGTGCCGAGGTCATCCGCCGTACTTACCAGCTTCTTGATCCTATCGGGCAGATGATCATACATAGCCACCAGCACTACTGCACTCTTGTCCTTGACGGTATCCTCGCGGTATGGCAGCAGCGGAATGGTTCTGTCATTCAGCGTGTTGCCTTTGGCGAATCCCGAGAGGGCGTAAGTAGCACTCTCCAGCTCTGCTCCGCTGGCATTCTGCGGCACGGCGAGCAGACTTTGTTCATTTTTCACCGTATCCATTCCTGAGAATCTGGCACTGAAATCCTGAATGCCTCCAGTAATGGCCTTCGGTGTATAATTCACAGCAATGTTCGAGGTGTTGAACAGATGCAGCCAGCTGTCCTGCATATCATCGATATTGCACAGCTCATAGCCGCCCGTCGTGGTTCTTAAGCTCCCCTGTATCCTTAGCGTATTGCTACCCTTGGTCAGGAACCCTTTGGGCGCCTCTACACTCAGGCTCTGCTGCCCGTTATTGTCCAAGGACGGCCGGAAGGAATAGAACGGAATGCCGTTCAGCGACAGTGTTACGCTCGACAGCTTATCCTCACTGATCTGTGAGGTCTGGAATTGCAGATTGATCATCACTTTATCCACATTCCAGTAATCCATGACTGTGAAGAACTGCTGCTGGGAGCTTGCGCCCCTCAGCGAGACATCGCTGGTGAACAGCGTCTCATACGTTGCTCCGGCTTCACCGGGAAGCACCGCCGCCTGCGCCGCAGGAATTTGAACCAGGAAGAGGGAGAGGCAGAGCAGCACTGTTAGGATCTGTTTTTTCATCATGTTCCGTATCTCCTGTATATCTTATTTCTGGACCTCCGGCGCACTAGTACCGCTCGGTTTTGTACCACTTGACTTCCCGTTTGAAGATAACGTCTTTGAAATAGTTGTACAGCCCGTAAGCGGCCACTACCATCCAGAGCTGGCAATACGAGACGTACATCAGCAGAATGATCCACAGGTTCGACAGGCTCATCTCGCCCTTCTCCGTGGTCAGGGTAACGAAGATCCCCACCACGAACAGCACAATGGCGAGCAGCCACAGGAAGCTGCTGAGCCCGGCGATGGTGGTATGTACATACCCCATGGCATGAAGCACGAGCAGAATATCCGAGGTGACCAGCGAGATCAGCAGCAGGAAGTAGATCGAGACATAATACAGAATATCGAAGCGGATCTTGACCGCCTTCCGGTCGAACAGAAGCGGAAGGTTCTTCACAATGACATAGATATTGCCCTTCGCCCAGCGTGTCCGCTGCTTGAACCATACCTTCACCGTCTGCGGCTCCTGCTCCCAGGTGACCGACTTCGGCTGGAACTTGATCCGGTAGCCCATCATATAGATGCGGAAGCTGATCTCCGTATCCTCGGCAATTGCCTTCACATCCCAGCCGCCGATGCTCTCGACAATGGTCCGGCGCATAATGAAGTTTGTTCCCGGGATCGTACAGAGCTTGAACAGCTTCCAGCGCCCTGCCTGCGCCATCCACTGGAAGGACAGCGTCTCGATATTAATGAACCGGGTCAGCAGGCTGGCATTCCGGTTGCGGGTTCTGAACTTGCCGATCACCGCCCCGAGGGTGGCATCATTCATAATCTCCGCCACCAGGTATTTCAGCGCCGTGCGCTCCGGCGTATTGTCGGCATCATAGATCGCAATCAGCTCCCCGCTGCTGCGGGTGAAGCCGATGTTCAGCGCATTGGATTTCCCTTTGCCGCCTGTGACGGCGTCCGTATTGATAATGATCAGCTTGCGCTGCGGATTCCGCTCCTGGATAGCAGCCAGCAGCTCAGCGCTGTTGTCTGACGAATTATCATTGATGACGATAATCTCATACCGGTCATGCGGGTAATCCAGTGCCAGCAGGGATTCCACGGTTTTGCTGATGACGACCCCCTCATTGTGGGCAGGAACCATAATCGTCACCATGGGATGCTCCCCGGTAATCTCAGGCACCGGTTCGTTTTCCGTTTGAATGTAGTACAGATACCCCGCTATAATCAGCATCACATTCACCAGCAGCAGGGACCAGATACAGATGACCGCGATCACCATCAATACGTCTGAGATCGTCATAGTATTCTCCTAAACTCGCTATATTTTTCCCGAATTACTTGTTCAAATATTTCCTGCGGTACAACCTGTAACCGATAGTGAGCAGACCGCCGAACAAGAGCAACGCAGCCAGGATCACGATGATGAAGAATTGATTCTGCACGCTGAACAGCTTGTTGAAGCTTGTCGCCTGCTTCTCCTTGTACTGGAAATCAACGGCGACCTTCTGCGGGGTATAATCGACATCCAGTGTGTTGCCATCCAAGCGGATCACCCCGTCAGCAGACTCAAGGGTGTGCATATCCGTGCGGACCGTATGGGCCTCCTGCTTATAGTCTGCGAAGGTATACCATTCCGCATTCAGATTCTGCAGAAGTTCCTCCAGCCCGCGCTCATCCTCCGGCAGGTCCAGCGTCACCGCCGTATTCAGCGGAAGCTCCGGCATCGCCTTGCCTGTTCTGCCAATTCCCTGCAGCAGTGCCGGGGGCAGACTGTACAGAGAGGAAGAGAAGGGCGCTGAGGTGTCTGTCTGCTCCATATAATGGGTCTCTCCGTCCGGGAAGAGCACCGCCGAATTGAAGAACCCCATGCCTGCGGCAGAATACTCCTTGTCATACGTCCAGTAGCTCTCGGCAGCAACGCCGAGCGGTGCCACGCCCCCTTCCGCCAGCACATTAATGAACTGATTCATCTTCCCGCGCAGGGACCGGTCATTCGAATTGATCGGCGGTCTGACCGCAGGGGCATTGACCACGATGCTGCCGTTGCGGGACTGGACGGCTCTGAGCGCCTCCAGATACCGCTTCATCGCGGGGAAATCCGTATTCGCGAATACCGGACGGACACTGGCGATGAAGGGAATACCGCTTCTATACAGGCGGTCTGCCATCTGCTCCAGCAGGTTCAGATCCGAGAAGGGATAGATCTCCTTGATTACCAGATACATCTGCGGCTGTGCGGTATAGTGCAGCCAATCCTTCAGCACATAGGCCGCAGCCATGGCTGTGAAATCGCCCTGCTTCAGATAAGGCAGATATGCGGTCCGGCCGCTGCTTACCGCAAACGGCGCCTGCGTCCCCGCATCTGATGAGGACCACGTTCCATAAGAACGCCCCGCGTCCGAAGCGGTTATATAAGGCATCCCTTCGGCCTCCACCGGAATTCCGGTGAATCCGCCGATGGAGAGACTTGCGCCCGCTCTATGCCATACCCCGGTCTTCAGCCGCAGCGTCTGCTGCATCCGGGCAGGCGGTCTATATCCAACATGCAGCATAGCCCCCTTATACCCGGCAGCCTCCTGAAGGTAGGCTTGATTCGTAATCTCAAGCTCATCATTGTTAATCACAGTGATCACGCCGGAATAGCCCTTCATGCCGCCCGGCTCATAAGAGGAAATAGGCTTCAGCGTGACCTGTGCGCTGTAGGCGGCAAGCAGCCGTTGCAGCTCGGCCACATTCCCTTGCTGGCCTGAATTATTCGCCAGACTGTCGAACAGCAGCAGAATCCGCTGCGCCGGAGCCGGAGAAGCGGCAGCGGTTGCCGGACCGGCAGACGGCAGCAGATCACCCGCCAATACAATTAACAGCAGAATGACGATCCCTCTGCGTCTCACATGCCCACCCCTTTATTCAGTGCCGGATATTCCTTGAGCGGCCGTGCAGACGGCGCGGACGGTGCAGACGGCACCGATCTGCGTGATGAGATGCCGCGGCCGATTACGCTGGCAGCCGTCTGGAAGATGATCAGGTCGAAGGCCAGCGTGAACAGGAATTCATGCTTGGCAATATCCGCGTCACCTGCCCCGATAATGGAGACTACGATACCCGACAGTCCGACCAGCATGGTCGCCAGAATCACCAACAGACGCTGCATGCCCCGGAAATCCCGGGTACGGATGGACCGGACGAAGGATGGCATATAGACCCCTATCGTTACGGCCATCCAGAGCAGAATGAAGGCAAAGGGACGGGGTGCCAGCTTCTCCTTAAGTGTGCTGTACAAGCTGAAGAAATGACTCTGCGCCCGGAACTCCTTGCCTGCGGACTGCTCGTAGTTCCCCATGGCCGCCGGCTTAATTTTATAGGCACTCTCAGCAGCCGTATCCAGAATCGAGCCCAGCTCATTCGGGTGAGAAGCATAATAGGTCAGAATGGAGACGAAGCCGTAACGGCTGTAGAAATTTTTATCCAGCAGCTCGGATTTCACATCCACCGTCCCGTATTGGTCATAGTACGTATTCTCTTTGAGAATTGCGTATTGTTCATTGATTCCGAAGGAGCCAAGCGCCGTCTCCGGGTTCTTGGATTCCATCAGCACCCCGCGCGTCATCGCATGATACTGGTTAATATTCACGAACTCTTTGGAGATATTAAGATACGTCGCAATTCCGGCGAACATCATCAGACCGGCCGACAGGAGCGTGACCCAGCGGAACAGCTTATCCCGGCGGATCAGCACCAGCGGAACTGAGAGCAGGGAAATTACCATCCCCACCGGAGCATTCTGCTGCTTGGAGGTGGTCAGGATCAGGGTGCTGATCAGCAGGATCGCCAGCATGGCATAATCGTTGTATCTCTTCCGGTACAGCAGCAGCCAGGAGGCGAACACCAGAATCATGGTCACCATCACCAGGCTCTCGCCGAAGAAGGAGCTGAAGTAGTTGGTATACCCCGTATCCCCGAAAATGAACACCGCAAGAGCCGCGACTGCCATCCCCCGCTTAAGTGACATTTTCAGCGTGATTGCTTCAACCAGCAAGTAGACTGCGGCAACATACAGCACGGTGTAGATGGCAGCCTGGAAGCGGATATCGAAGACCTCGCGGCTGAAAAACAGCTTGTTGACGAAGATCGCCAGCTTGATGAACAGGGACTGGGAGGAGACCACCATCGTGCTGTTCTCGTTGAAATATTGAAAGATTCCGAACTGCTTCACGAAATAACCGAAGTACTGGCTGTCATAGTCCGGAGCATTGAAATACAGGCCGTTGCTATATATAATCCGGTAAAAGTCTCCGTTATCCGCCATGCCGATATAAGGGGAGGTAAACAGCGAAATAGCCGTCACCAGCAGCACGCAGAATGCGGCGGCAAATGCCGGAGTAATCCGAAAGCCAGCTAACGTGATACCGGGCCGGGTGGATGTAAGCTCTAGGTTGTTTATCATTCCGATTCCCCTTTTGGTTATATTATGGAGCCTTATAGGAGTAAGCCAGCAGTGCCATCAGGTTATCAAAAGAGTATGCCTGCCCGGAGGCAGGATCACCGAAGCCGCCATATAGCGGACTCACAGGATCTGTCACCCTGAATTCATTCATCCGTTCTATACTGGACTGATAGAGGTCACCATCCTCCAGCACGGCTCCAATCATGGCTGTGAGCGCATAGACCGCTGTTGAACGGATATCATTAGCCGGCTTGCCCTCACGTGTATATTGTCCGAATAAGGTTCCCGCTGCGACCTGAGCTTTGATGAAGCTGATGCTGGCCGGCTTTTGACGGCCGGTCTCTGCCAGATGAAGAATAGTCAGCAGAGATTCTACCGAGTTGATGCCTTCAGAGCTGTACTGTCCGCTCTGGTAATCGAAGCGGGTCTCATAGAATGGAAAAGAATCGGACAAATATCCCTCCTCCAAAATACCGCTCATATTCTTCAGCAAATTCTCTTTTAATTCGCTAGATATCGACAATTTCTGCAATACACTCAGATCAATATAACACAAAGTTACGAAGCTGTTGACCACTTTCAAATAATTGTCATAGATGTCATAAATGTAATCTTTTTTAGTATTGTTTTTATAGAAACGTTCTCCATATTTATCAGCTTCTCTGGTATATTCCGGCTGGCTAAATGCCTGCCCTGCCTCATATAACGCTCCGATCATCCGCAGGTCATCCACCGCTGCATTCACGGGATAACGCTTCTGCTGCCTGGGACTGTAGCGGTAGCTGAAGCCGCCCTCCATATCGAAGGTTCTGCGGGCCGTCTTCCACTGCCGGTCGAACAGCTCCTGATTGCGGGTCCTGACAGCAGTCTCCATCAGAAGAGACGCGGACTCGCTCAGAATCTCATGGCCTGTAGCCACCTCTGCCGCTTCAGAGGTCTCCTTCAGATTCGTATATACGCCATCGGGTCCTGTAAGCTGCGTATTTATGAAATGAAATAATTCCCGCTGTTCCACTGTAGGCTCAAGCTGCGGCGCTTCATCCGGCCGTGTAGTCCCTGCGGGAGAGACTGCCGGAGTATAGACGGGAGAGGATGGCGCCGGTCCGGCCTGATTGCCGCAGGAGGTTAGCAGGAGCAGCGACATCCCCAGAACAGCAGCCTTGCTATATCTGTTTTCCAATCGATCACATCCTTAAATGACAACTACCAATTGATCCATACTAATATAACGGTAATTATTGTCACATTATTTACTGTTTCTTCGCACATTATGTGCCGCTATCACATATTTCTCCTTTTCCGCCAGAAAAAGAGCCGCTCCATGTCTTAACGACTGGAACAGCTCTTATGAATGCTTAGGTATTCTCTATCTCTAGCTCTCTTTAATTCTCCGGTACGTAGCCTCATCAGCGACGATGTAGAGTCTGGCGTCTGCCGGAATCGCCTGGTCAAGCTTACGGTTAATGCCCAGATCGCCGCGGTCGGACAACAGGGTCGCCCCCTGGCGCAGCAGATCCTGAAAGGCCTCTCCATAGGTTGTCCAGCCGCTGCGGCGGGGAATCTCAAAGATATCATCCCCGTGCTCGCGGCTGAGCAGCTGAGTAATGACCTCTGAATTGCCCTCCTGCAGGGCAGAGCGGACGGCCAGTCTGGAGATGGCATCATGGGAGAGCACGAACTCGTTCACCTGCACATGCTTGAAGTTCTGAATGTTCTTCTCCTGCATAATCTCTACGGTAGTATGTACCTGCGGGGCAATCCGCTCAATGCTGGAAGCAATCAACAGCGACTTGCCGTCGCTTAAGGAAGCTTCGTCAATACGGGTGTCGCTGAACACAATCGCTGCTCTGGCGCTCCCGATATTCGCCTTCAGCAGAATGTCATCGCTCGCAGCATCGCCGCTGATGAAGTGGACCTGCTCCATGGATTCCAGCGGATGCCGTCCGTTCTCATCAATAATGACTACTTTGCATTCCCCGTCGTAACACAGAATCTCATCCACTGCCGCCTGTGTCTTGCGGTTCCAGTTAATCAGCACCACATGATTGTGCCCGTGAAAGGTCAAGGTTCCGGCTCCTCTCCTGCGCTGCATCTCGCCCATGGCATCGATAATCTTGCCGATCACCAGACTGAGCAGACCGATGCCAAAGATATATAAGAAAATCGTAAACACCTTGCCGGTGACGGTAGCGGCAAAGTAATCGCCATACCCGACGGTAGCCATGGTGGTCATTACCCAATAAAAGGCGTTGAACCAGCTATGAAACGTATCCGGCTCCAGCAGGAAGGCGATGGTTGCACTTAGAAGAATGAAGGCCAGAATAATAAAGGCAATGGACTTCTTCTTGAGATGAAGCAGCTTACCGGATAATTGGATTAGAAAATGCAATGCTCATCCCTGCCTCCCGGGTGAATTGAGCCGGCGGGCAGCAGCCTGCACCAAGTCCCTCGCGGAGCGCAGCCGCTGACCGCATGCCAGGCTTTCTAGATAATCAGACTGCTGACCGCGAAGGCCGTCCCGATGAACACCATGCAGAGCATGACGCCGACCGCAACATTTCCCTTCTCCAGCTGCTCTGAAATCCGGAAGCCGGGCGTGAACAGCTCGAAGATCCAGTAAGAAGCGATCAGGCAGACATACCCCACAGCGAACCAGAGCATCATGAACCAGATGGAGGTATTTGTGTAGGCGGCCACGCCTAGAATGACCGCCGTAGCCAGGAACTTGCCGCCGAACGCCAGGCCTACCGCAACATTTCCCTTTTTCAGCTCCTCCATATCCTTGAAAGGAGTCATGAGCGCAAAGATCACCATACCCAGCACCTGAAGCAGAACAATGGTCAGAATACTAACCACCAGATTAATTACGATCGTCATTTAGCCCACCCCCGAAATTTCGCATAGGCCGAATCATAGTCGGCGAAATCATGTACTTCCTCCAGCACCACTGAGACTTTCTTCTGCTTCTCCAGCGCGGTATAGCGCTTGTCGTCAATCGGCTGCTTGATCCGGTTGCCGGAAGGCAGCTCCAGCACTGCGAAATTTCTGGTCTTGCTCTGGTATTCCGTCTTGTACACGCCAACCAGGTCCACATCCGTTGTGATGGACACCTTGAGATTAGCCAGATCCTCTGTGGCCGCCTTCTGGTCGGCGTAAGACTTAAGTGTCGTCCAGGCGGACAGCTTAATCTCATTCTTCTGGTCAGCGTCCGTTATCAGCTCGGCATCCATGAACTGGAGCGTCCAGACGGTGTCGCCTGTAGCATAATTCCCGTCGTTGGGAAGCAGCTCATTATCCGGCAATATAGTCATATCGCTGCCGACCAGATCGCCAACCTTGCCTTCCACCACCCGGTAATCCCATGGTACACGCGATACACTATCCGACGTATCAGTGCCGGTATGAAATACACTGCCGCCGCTGTTCGCTGAGCATGCACTCAGCACCATAACCGCCAGCAGCAGCACTGTAGTCAGCAGGGTGCCCCGGGCTCTGCGCCCGGCAGCATGCCCCTCTCTATCCTTGAACATCTTCAAGCCCCCTCACTCCTAGCGCGATAAAATGACTGGCATTGCCTGTAATCGGCCCGCCGGCCCGGCCAAGCAGCCCGCAGGGCGTTCCGTTAATGACGAACATGCCGGTCAGCAGGTGCAGCTCGCCCTCCGCCGTCATGATCCGGGCCATTTCTGCCCTTTTCTGATAGACCACTGGGAAGAGCTGGCTGCTGTCGTAGCCTTCCTCGTCTTCGATCTCAAGCGCGCCGCTGTCATCAAAGATCCGTACAGATCCGCCTTCGCGGCCGAATACAGATTTGGATACAAAGCTCTCTGAGAACACTGCCTTATTGTACGTCGGCAGGATGTACCGGGAGATTGCCTCGCGTTCCGGCTCTGTGAACAGCAGGCCAAGCTCGTACATTCCCCAGACAGCGGCCATCAGCCCCTTGGACTGGAGAATGATGCTATGCGGTCCGTTGAACAGCTGGAGCTTCCCGCTCTCAATGGCGTAGGCCAGAGCCTCGCCTCCTTCATCTACGGCCATCCACTCCTTCGGATACAGCGCGAACATCCGCTCTATGATCCGGTTCTCTCCGTCCTTGACCACACCCTCATCAATCCACAAATCCAGGCAATCGACACAGCGGACATCCAGTCCGCTATGCGCGGCCAGAGCCTCAATCGTTCCGCTGTCCTCCTCATGGCTGCCATAATCCACACAGGCTACCGTGTCGGGGCGCTCCACGCCCCAGGCTGCAGCAAGCTGCTGCTTCATGGCCGCATTCGCGCTTCCGACGCCTGCTTCCGCGCAGATCCACGGCGTTGCAATGGAGGCCTCCACATAGCCGGTCGGAGTATCCGCATTCAGCTCCAGCAGCTTAATCGTACCATCACCTGCCACGGCAAAATCGAACCGGGCATACCGGCTGATCAGTCCCGGCTCCGGCAACGGACAGTCATCCAGCATCTGCCACAGCACCGGCGGAATCCCAAGCAGGTCGTACAGGTCATGTCTGAGATGGACATAACGCACGGCCTTATCCAGAATCGCCCAGAGCGCGGCGGCGGCTTCCTTCAATTCCTGATAGGTCTCGCTGCGCATCACAGCCACCGCATCCAGCCAGTATTCCTCGTCCTCCAGATCGGCCCAGGTGAAGCCCAGCTCACGCAGCCGCTCAACCCGGGGAGCGCGCTCCAGACCGGACTGGTCTATATACTCGAATGCCTGCTCCGCCCGGATCATCCGCCGAACCCGCTCTTGCCGGAGCGCACCGAGCTTTTGCCGGAGCTTTTAGAGCCGGATTTGGATTTGCTCGAACCCAGCCCGCTGGAGGTGCCGCCGATACCGCCCGATTTGGAAGAGGTATTCCTTCTGGTAATGGAGCCGGTGGATGAAGTTGAGGTCTTCGGCTTCACCACCGAGCCGGCCACCGGCTTGTTCTGGAATCGTCCGCTATTATAGGAAGGCGGCTTATAGGTATTGCGTGTACCACCATAATAAGTAGGCCGGTCATTGTACCAGCCTCTGGAAGAGTAGAACGAACCGCTATTGAAGAGCATGTGATACAGAAGCACATCATCCCAGCCGAAGCCCGAGTTATACCCGCCGTAGTTGTTGATTACCGTCGTGCCGCCAGAGGTTACTGCCCCTTGCCCTTCCTGGACCTTCTCTTCCTGGTCTTCCGGATATGGAATACTCCAGTCTACATTCTTGTCGAAGTATTGCTTAACCTCCTCGGTAGACCAGGAGACCAGCTTAGGCTCCTCACCGCCTGTGCCGCTTGCGCCTGCACCTCCGGGAATGAATAACGCGTTAGCCAGCAGGGCAATGCCGAGCGAGGTGGATAATACGCGGACCGGTTTGCCGTCCGGGGTGAACAGCCTGCTGACTGCGGGTTCTTTAGCATTTTCGTCTTTTGCCAACTTGGGGCCTCCTTTCCTGGTATTCATCCTTAACCTTCCGTACGCATAGGAACCAGCAGAAGCTCCAGCTTCCCTTCATCCACATTCAGCCTTCCCTCTACCGCCTCGAACTCACGGCCGCCAACGACAATATAATTGACATGCTCAAGCGCCGTAACCATATTCATGCTCCAGACGCGCTCTTCAATCATTTGCAGGTCGCCTTCAGGCAGCTTCTCGAACAGGATGACCTTCAACCCGTTATCCATTCTACTCCATCTCCTCTTGAATACTCGTATGCTTCTGATACGCTGCTATGACTCTTTCGTTTCAACTCCCGCAGCCTTGAATATGTATACCACAGCATATAAATAATAATGACAACAAGCAGTTTTGCAGTGGCCGGCTACGGACTTACAATACCTTCTGGACCCAGCTGTCCATGACCTGGTCAGGGCGGATGCCCAGCTCATTCTCCAGGAGCTCCTTGTATTTATCGTAGTGTGTCCTGAATCCGATGAAATCCCCCAGGTCGGCGTAACTTCGCAGAATCAGCCTGCAGAGCTGGTCGGAATAAGGATCGGCTGCCTGCAGCTCCAGCAGCCTCTCCAGTGCCAGCCGGGGCCGCCCGGAGGACAGCTCATATTCGGCGGAATGCAGCGCCATGCGGATATACCGGACCTGCAGCTCCTTGCGCCGGATCTCTGCCCAGTCGTAATGATGCTCCTGCAGGTAGTCTCCACGGTACAGCTTCAATATCTTTTCCCGGCGCAGCCATTCCTCTTCTGACTCCACAGGCGTACCGGCATAGCCCAGCTCGAACTCCTCCACATCCAGCAGCACCTGCTCCTTGGTCAGCCTGTACCGCTCCTGCGAGAATTCGACGAGCACCTCCATATCCCAGGCCTTCAGCAGCTTGCGGATATGGTATACCGTAGTATGCAGGTTCGTTACGGCCTTCTCGGGCTTGAAATCGGGCCAGACGAGATCCACAATGGTGTCCTTGAGTATCCACTGGCCGCGGTTATGCAGCAGCAGGGCGAAGACCTCCTGCGCCTTGCTGGTTCTCCACTGCATTTTGCGCCCCGGCTCCGTGCTGTCTGTGAATTCAAGCCGGTGGAAGCAGAGGATTGACAGCTCCTTGACAGGCGCCGGTGTAGGCGGCATCTTCACTTCAGGACTCTCCTTGCCGACTTCCAGCCGCTCAAGGGTTTTGCTTAACCGCTGGGAGGTCACCGGCTTCAGCAAATAATCAGCTGCATTGAGTTCAAAGGCTTCGATCGCATACTCGCTGTATGCGGTAATATAGACAATCCGGGTGCTCCGGTCCATACCTGCAATGTATTCACCTGCTTCCAGCCCGTTCATCTCCGGCATCCCGATATCCAGGAAGACAATATCCGCCTTCTCCCGTTCCAGATGCGCAAGTCCCAGGCGTGCCGAGGTGAATTTCCCGGTGATTTCCACACGCCCATCCTTCAGAAGCATACGCTCCAGATGCTGCAGCGCCGGCTTCTCATCGTCAATCAATATGGCCTTCATCAGTCGGACTCACCTCCTCTTCGTTCGTAGTTCTCAAATGCCTTTAGGTGGGGATGGTATATGATATAGCGGTCCCTCTTCCCGGTACACTGTCAATATTCAGGCCTGCTCCATACATCTTGAGCAGGCGGTGCTGAATATTGCGCAGTCCGATGCCCCCCTCTGTCCGCTCTTCCGAGAGGACCTCCGCAATCTTCTCCGGGGTCATACCTACACCGTCATCCGTGACTGCTACCTTGAGACAGCCGGGCAGCAGTTCGACGGTCAGCCGTACCGTCCCTCCGGCCTCCTTCTGCATCAGGCCATGATTCACGGCATTCTCCACAATCGGCTGGATGCTCAGCGGCGGAACCATAGCCATCACATCTTCCGGCACATCGAACTCGATGTTCAGCCGTTCATCGAACCTCGCCTGCTCCAGCGCAAGATAGGATTTGACCAGTCCCAGCTCCTTCTCCATGGATACCGTCTGTCCCCGGTTCTGGAAGTCGAAGCTGCTCCGCAGGTATTGGCTGAGGTCCAGCAGCAGCTCCGTGGCCTTGTCCGGGTCCTCCGGACAGACCGAGATAATGGCATTCAGCGCATTATATAAGAAATGCGGCTTGATCTGCGCCTGGAGGAAGGCAATCTCCGACTGGACAGATACACGGATTGACTTGCGCATATCCAGCAGGGTCTGCATCCGTGCCTTGAATTCGCGCACCTCCACCGGCTTGCTCAGATAATCATTCGCTCCGGCCTCGAAGGCTGCGAGGATATCATCTGGGCGGCTGCTCGCCATCAGTACCAGAATCGGCAGCTCGGACAAGGTGAACCGTTCACGGATGGCCTTACAGAGCAGAAGCCCGGGCATCTCCGGCATTACCCAGTCGGCAATCACCAGATCAAGCTCAGGATGCTGCTGGATGATCTGGATCGCCTCAGCCCCGCTGCTGGCGGTAATCACAGAATGTTTATCCAGCTGCAATACGCCTACCAGCACGCGGAGGTTAACGGGATCATTATCCACTACCAGAATGGAGCAGCAGTCTTCAGCCGGCAGCTGCACAGGTTCTTCTCCGGGAAGCGTGTACGAAGGCGCCGTCTCCCAGCCGTGAAGCTCTCCGAATTCCTCCTCCAGCAGTGCATGACTCCTCTGCAGGATCGGCTGGGTGAAGCTGAAGACGGAGCCTTGCCCCAGTTCGGAATGCACCTCAATCTCCCCGCCCGTCAGTTCTACCAGCCTCTGGGTAATGCTGAGGCCAAGCCCGTTCTCACGGTAGACCTTACTGGCGGCAGGACCGCTTGGATCATTGGCATCGAAGATCGTACGCAGACGCTCAGGCGCGATACCCTGGCCAGTGTCTGTTATGATGATGGCAACATACTCTTCTTTAACCTCAGCAGACAGCGTTATCACGCCTCTGGGCGTATAATTCACTGCACTCGCGAGTAAATTATGCAGAATCTGAGCGAACCGCTGCTCATCCGTCTCCAGCAGCGGAAGCTGCTCCGGCAGATTCAGCCGGAATTCCAGCTGGCTGTTGCCGTAGACCTGACGGGTGACCGCCATAATGGAGGAAGCTGCCATGCGGAGATCGACGGCCTGCCGGCGCAGGAAGAGCGCGCCGTGATTCAGCTTCGCAAAGTCCGACATATCATGGATCAGGGCTGTAAGCCGCTTGCCGGTGGAGACAATCGTGAGCAGCTGATCCTGCTGGGCAGCGCTGATGGAGCCGGCCGTCCCCTGAGCCAGCACCTTGGCCATGTTGACGATCCCCTGCAGCGGCCTCCGCAGTTCCTGCGACGTATCGGAGATGAAGTCATCCTTCAAGCCGTCAAGCGACAAAAGGCGGCGTGAGAGCTGTTCCACTTCGCGGAAGGAAGCTGCGTATTGCCGGGTCATAAGGATCGCCTGCACGAACCCGAACAGGAGTATCTCGTAGGAGATGATGAAATAGCTGAAGGTCATGCCCATGAAGCTGACCAGATAATAGATAATGACCACGCTCAGGCTTTCAATACTGACCATCATCAGGAACATATTCTTCGGATTGCGCCGGGTGCCCTGGACCATGGAGTAGAGCACGAAGCCCAGGCTTACCGAGCCCCAGGTCAGCAGCAGCACCTCCAGATAGCTGAACAGATAGGCCGGGACGAAGGCAGCAATCAGCAGCAGGAATGCCGTAACCAGCCTGGAGGCCTTAATTACCCCGATAGACATCGGGTAATTCACTGAATTGGCGACATAGTGCAGCAGATAATAATAGACCAGTGTAGAGGACGCGAGCTGCAGCTTGAGTATAATCTCGTAAGGGAAGCCCGGCAGTGCCGCCAGGATAAGCTTTTCGCCGTGCGTAAAAATGTAGACAAAAGCCGCTATGCAGAACAAGCCCAGATACAATGTGACCCCCCGGCTCTCCCTCACCTTGGAGAACATCAGCAGGAAGAGGGCTAGCACGAAGAATCCGATCAGTGCAGCCCCGTCTACAAACAGGGCAAATTCCCTGTGCTTCAAAATAGCGGCCTGATTACCGATCACAATCGGCTGAACGATCCCGCCTGAGGAGTAGCTATAGTTAGCTGCCTGCACAATAATCTCCATGGTATCCCCGGTTACCGAGGCGAATCCCATAAAAGGCATGTTATTCTGTCTGCCCTCAGAGGCCGAGGCTGCCGGGGTTCCGCTGCTTCCAATCTCCTGCCCGTTCAGATAGACCTTGCTGGCACTGCGGATGTTGCTGGTGCGCAGGCCGTAGACCATGTCTTCCCCTGGGGCAATCATCGCCTGAAGGCGGTATGTAGCATAGCCTTTGGCTCTGCGCTCGCCCTGTTCGGAGATATCGTCGTTCCACTTCCCCGGGACCTGAATCATCGTAGAGGGGGCGGGGACCTCCTTGCCAGCGTTCACCGGATGGAAATCCCCGGGCGACAGCAGTACATCCCGGTACAGCTCCCACTCTCCGTCCAGCTTCATAATCCCGTCGTGGCGGGCGTCCCAGGAGCGAAGGTCAATCACACCCTGCACCGCCTGCGGCCTGTCCCCCTTAATCTGATGTGTCTGGAGGACCGAGAGCAGCGGAACGATCAACACCAGCACCAGACTGCCGAGAATGCTCAGCCAATACTTTCTCATGTCCTCTGCCAGTCCCTTCTAGTTGTCATTGTATAAATTATACAACAGGCTCCGTTCATCTGAAGCAAAAAAAAAGCCGAGTTCCATTTATTTCGGAATCGGCTGTTCATCTTATTAGAGCTACGCGGATGGAATATTTTACTTCGTTTCCGGAGCGGCTGCGGCAGGAACCGCACTCTCCTGGGTCTTCGACAAGAAGATATTCAGAATGATCGCTGTCAGCGACCCGGACACGATTCCATTCTGCAGCAGCATTCTGGCGAATTCCGGCAGCTGGTCGAACATGGACGGAAGCACTGCAGAGCCGAGGCCCACCGCGATGCTGCAGGCAGCAATCAGCAGATTGCCGTCCTTGCGCAGATCCACATCGGACAGAATCGACATACCGGAAGCGGCGACCGAGCCGAACATGACAATCATCGCCCCGCCCAGCACCGCATTCGGCACCACTGTAGTCAGTGCCGCCAGCTTAGGCAGCAGACCAAGTACGATCATAATTCCGCCTGCTGCAAAAATAACATTCCGCGTCTTCACCCGCGTCAGCGACAGCAAGCCGACATTCTGGGAGAATGCGGTGTACGGGAAGGCATTGAACAGGCCCCCCAGCATGATGGCCAGTCCCTCGGAACGCAGGCCGTTCACGATCTGCTTCTGCTCCACCTGCTGGTCCGTCGCCTTACCTACGGCAAAGTAGACCCCGGTGGATTCGACCATAGACACAATATTGACGATGATCATTGTGAATATGGCGGTAATGCTGAACTGAGGCCAGCCGAAGTAGAACGGCTGTGCAACGCTGACCCAGGAAGCTGTGGTCACGGTAGAGAAATGAACAATGCCCATGGCATAGCCGATTACTGTACCCACTACAAGTCCTACCAGCACAGATACGGAGCGCAGGAACCCTGTGGTCAGCCGGTTAACGGCCAGAATAACGAGCAGTGTGATCAGAGCCAGCAGCAGATTGCGGGGCTGCCCGAAGTCGGCGCTGCCCTGGCCGCCGGCCACATTATTCATCGCTACGGGAATCAGCGACAGTCCGATGATTGTGACTACCGAGCCGGTGACCACGGTCGGGAAGAACTTCAGCAGCTTCCCGTACACCGGGGCTGCCAGCACCACGAACAACCCGGAGATAATGATTGCGCCATAAGCCGTTGCCAGATTGGAGCCTGAAGCGATGGCGATAATCGGGCTAACGGCTGTGAAGGTACAGCCGAGAACAACCGGCAGCCCGCTTCCGAAATATTTGCTGCCCATAATCTGCAGCAGGGTCGCCAGTCCACAGGTGAACAGATCCGCTGCAATCAGATACGCCATCTGCGTACCATTCAAGTTGAGTGCTCCCCCGACAACCAGCGGTACTATGACCGCTCCGGCATACATCGCCAGTACATGCTGAAGCCCTAGGGCCAGTATCTTCTGTTTGCTTAACATCCTGCACGCTCCTTGATTAATCCTTCATTATCTATGAAATGAATCTCACCCGGCGACATGGAAGCAATCCGTGCCAGGGAATACACCGGAACTCCGCGCTGCTCCAGCAGACCGCGTCCCTCCTGGAAGCTCTTCTCGATGACACAGCCGACCCCGGCCAGCTGCGCCCCCGACTCTGCTACGATATCGCATAGCCCTACAAGCGCCGCGCCGGTAGCCAGGAAATCATCAACGATCAATACGGTATCGTCCGGCCCGAGATATTTCTGTGAGATGCTGATCTGGTAGTCCTCTTGACGGGTGAAGGAGTGAACCGGTGCCGAATACACCGCTTCGGACAAGGTGACTGCCTTCTTCTTCTTGGCGTAGATGAACGGAACACCCAGCGCAATTCCCGCCGCCATGGCGAACTGAATGCCGCTGGCCTCCACAGTCAGCACCTTGGTGATCTGCCGGTCTCCGAAGACTGCTGCGAATTCCTTCCCGATCGCAAGCGCAAGCGCCGTGTCTACCTGATGGTTAAGAAATGAGTCCACTTTCAGCACAGTCTCCGATAGAATTAAGCCTTCTTGTCTAATGCGTTCTTCTAATACTTTCATTACAGCGGATCTTCCTCCTTAGAAATAAAAAAAGACAGATAAAATAAAAAGGACAGATTCCCTGAGTGTTTCTCTCAAGTGAATCTGTCCTTCTGGGTTTTTGTCCCTTGGTGGTGTAACACATATACGTGTCCGCATCGCTTGGACCAGTCTTTCCCGTGCCGCAGCACAAGAAACGGAACCCTAGATGCGCTATTTCACTCATAGTCGGATAATTACAGTGGCTATCCGGTAGAAACTTATGGGCCATATTCCCAAGATTATATGAGTTATATGAAATCTGTTATTTGAACTCAGAATGAATCATGTTTGTTATCTTACACGCTCTACACGCTGGTTACAAGCAAAATTTTAAGTAAATTGCGGTGATTTCAAAGTTTTCATGAAAACTCCGGCAAAAGCAGGCCTGCCTCCGGAAAGCCTTGTAAATTTTAGGTTTAAGGTGTATTCTTCATGTCTTCTATATCACTGAAGCTCCATAAAAGCTATAATTATATAGCTTAGCATTCTAACTGAACAAAGGCGGCGGACAATGAGAATAAAACAACAGGTTTGGTTAGCTGCATCAGCTTCTATCCTGCTGCTAGGCAGTATGATTACTATATCTATCCTCTTTATGGAGGGTGGCCCGCGCCTGCTTACAACAGGATTAGGCGCGGGCGGCATTCTGGTTAGTATCGGCCTTCTGTACAGTATTCAGCGAAATATAGACCGCGGCCTGGGCCGGATCACGGAGATCTCACAGGATATCGCAGCAGGCATTTTTGACCCTGCTGCTGCGGCTACTGTCCGGAAGGATGAATTCGGCCAGCTTTCAGCTTCCTTTTTCGGGCTGGCAGCTGAGCTCCATCACAGAACCGCCGATGAGCGCGAACTGCGGCTTAGAGCCGAGGAACAGGCCTGGATTAATACGCAGGTGTCTGAGATGGCGCTGCTGCTTCAAGGCTCTGTCCAGCTGAGGACGGCCTCGCGTGTGTTCATCGGCAGGCTGGCTACCGCTGTCGGCGGAAGCTACGGGGCGATCTATCTGAAGCAGGGGGGGCAGCTGAACTTCGCGGCCGGCTATGCCTTCGATGATGCTTCAGGGCAACAGGAGTCCATACCGCTGGGCAGCGGCCTGGTCGGACAATGCGCACTGGATCAGCAGATGATCGTACTGCAGGATCTACCAGAGAATTATATCAAGGTCCGCTCCGGCCTGGGGGAGGCTGCGCCCTCCTCGCTGATTATAGTCCCTATTAAGCATGAACAGGAAGTTGTAGCAGTCATGGAACTGGCTGCCTTAAGCCCGTTCAACTCCAAAGAGATGCAGCTGATTGAACGCACCGGACAGAACATGGGCGTGCTGATGAATACGCTGGCGGATGTCGCCAGAATTGAAGAGCTGCTGAGCGAGACTCAGCTGCAGAAGGAAGAACTGGAGGCCCAGACCGAAGAACTGACCGCCCAGACCCAGGAGCTGGAAGCTCAGACCGAAGAGCTGATGGCCCAGACAGAGGAGCTGCGGCTGCAGACCGACCAGTTACAGGACCAGAAGACTGAACTGGAGGCGCAGTCCGAGAGCCTGCTGACCTCCAATGAACAGCTTCAGACACAAATGAAGCTCACAGAGGCCCAGAAGGACGAGATTGAAGCCCAGACGGAGGAACTGCGGCAGCAGACGGAAGAGCTGCATGCCTCCAACCTGGAATTGCAGAATCAGATGGAGATTTCCCGCCGGCAAACCATGGAGATCCAGGCACAGGCCGACGAGATCTCTGCGGCAAACCGCGATATGCAGAAGCAGCTGCAAATCACGGAAATGCAAAAGTCCGAGATCGCAGATCAGGCCGAGGAGCTTCAGGCCCAGACCGAAGAGCTTCAGTCTCAGACGGAGGAGCTTCAGGCCCAGACCGATACATTGCAAACTCAGGCCGATGAACTGCTGATCCAGAAGGAGGAGCTGGCTGCCTCCCATGATCAGCTGCTGCTTCAAGTCGAGCTTACTGAGAAGCAAAAGGAGGAGATCCAGGCACAGGCGCAGGAAATCTTCATGGCCGCGCAGTACAAATCGGAATTCCTGGCCAATGTCTCCCATGAGCTGCGCACCCCGCTGAACAGCCTGCTGATCCTCTCGCAGATTCTTGCCGAGAACAAGGACGGCAATCTGGAAGCGAAGCAGCTGGAATA
This sequence comes from Paenibacillus sp. FSL M7-0420, assembly GCF_038002345.1. NCBI lineage: Bacteria > Bacillati > Bacillota > Bacilli > Caryophanales > Paenibacillaceae > Paenibacillus > Paenibacillus sp. FSL M7-0420. Next base: position 6,982,445 of record NZ_JBBOCJ010000001.1, read on the forward strand.
CGTTCATACGATCTTCTCGGCAGGCAAGGATCTCCTGCAGCTGATCGATGAGATTCTCGATCTGGCGAAGCTGGAGGTCGGCAAAATGACCCCTGTAATCGAACCGGTCTCCCCACAGGATCTCAGCAATCATGTCTTCCGCCACTTCGAACAGCAGGCCAAGAAGAAGAACCTGCGGTTCGATGTCCATTCCGACAACCGGCTGCCGGATTATCTGATGACCGACGGTCACAGATTGCAGCAGGTCTTGAATAATCTGTTATCCAACGCCATCAAATTCACACCGGAGCAAGGCTCCGTCTCCCTGTCGATCCGCACCAGCGGCGAAGAGGTCATCTTCGCCGTCAGCGATACCGGTATCGGCATAGCCGCTTCCAAGCTGGAGAGCATCTTCGAAGCGTTCCAGCAGGCAGACGGCACCACCAGCCGCAAATACGGCGGCACCGGTCTCGGCCTCACGATCTGCCGGGAGCTGGCTACCCTGCTGGGCGGAAGAATTGAGGTGGATTCCGTGGAAGGCAAGGGCAGCACCTTCTCCCTCATTATTCCCGCTGTGGAACCGGGAGAGGATGCCCAGACCCTTGCTGCCGCAGCCTATTCAGCAGCAGCCTCTCCGGAGATTCCGGCTTCCGAGCCTATCCGCCGCGAGAATCCGGCCTTCCGCGAATCCTTCGTGCCCGACATTTCCATCTCCAATCCGAAGCTGCTGCAATATGCGGAAATGGATGATGACCGGGGCAATCTGCTGAGCGGGGATATTACCCTGCTGATTATCGAGGAGGACGCCGAATTCGCCGCCCGGCTGCTGGAGCTGGCGCGCAGCCGGGGCTTCAAGGCCATCGTCGCCTTCCAGGGCGATCAAGGGCTTGCCCTGGCCCATGCCTACAAGCCTGATGCCATCCTGCTGGATCTGCATCTTCCCGTTCTGGACGGCTGGTCCATTATCAGCCGCCTGAAGAGCAGGCCGGAACTGCGGCATATCCCAGTGCATGTCATCTCGACAGCCGAGGAGAACCAGCAGAGCTTGTCGATGGGCGCCTTATCCTTCTGGAAGAAGCCGAATGATTATGCAGAGCTGGAAGCAGCCTTTCTCCAGATTGAGACTTATATCCGCCGTCCGGTGAAGAGTCTGCTGATTGTCGAAGACAACAAGGTTTTGCGCGGCAGTCTTGTCGAATTCATCGCCCATCCCGATGTGAACATTATTGCAGTGGGCACCGGAAGAGAAGCGATGGAGCATCTGGCCAGCCATCATTTTGACTGTATGGTGCTGGACCTGGGTCTCTCGGATATTTCCGGCTTCGACCTGCTGGAGCAGGTCAAGACCAACCGCAAGCTGCAGACCTTGCCGGTGATTATTTATACAGGCAAGGATCTCAGCAAGACAGATGAGCAGCGCCTTAAGCACTACGCCGAGAGTATTGTGATCAAGAACGTGCGTTCAATGGAACGTCTCTATGACGATACGGCCCTCTACCTCCACCGCAAGCATGCAGACCTGCCTTTGGATAAGCAGCGCCTGATCGAGAACCTGCATAATCCGGAGTCCGCTTTTGCCGGGAAAAGCATTCTGCTTGTGGATGATGATATGCGTAATATTTTTGCGTTATCCAGTGTGCTGGAAGGTTATAATATGGAGATCAGCTTTGCCCAGAATGGCAGAGAAGCCCTGGAGCATCTGGAGACCCACCCTGGCGTTGAACTGGTATTCATGGATATTATGATGCCGGAGATGGATGGTTACGAGACGATGAAGCATATCCGGCTAAATCCGGACTATGATCAGATCGTCATTATTGCGCTGACCGCCCGCGCCTTGGAGGAAGACCGGGTCAAATGCCTCGAAGCTGGGGCGAGCGATTATATATCCAAACCGATTAATACCACACAGCTGGTGAGAGTGCTGAAATTATGGTTGATTCAATAGGAGGCAGCATGGAGTATCCGATTAATATTTTGATTGTAGATGACCGGGCAGATGAGTTCCTGTCCATTCAGGCATTGCTCGCCGATTCGCCCTACCGGCTGGTTCAAGCCCTCTCGGGCATGGATGCTCTGAAATGTCTGCTGGAGCAGGAATTCGCCCTGATCATTATGGATGTGCTCATGCCTGGCATGAACGGGTTTGAAACGGCGAAACGGATAAAGATGCGTCAGAAGTCACGGGATATCCCGATTATTTTCCTAACCTCGCTGACCTCTGAGCTGGAGAACTATATGTTGGCTTATTCGGCAGGGGCCATTGACTACCTGACCAAGCCGTTCCATCCGATCGTGTTAAAAAGCAAGATTGACGGCTTCGTCCGTCTCTACCAGACCCGCAAAGAGCTGCAGCTCAAAACGCAGGAGCTGGAGACAGCCAACAGCATCCTGACCGAGCTGAAGGAGACCGCCGAGGTGGCGCTGCGGATCAAGAGCGGCTTCCTTGCCATGATGAGCCATGAGATCCGTACTCCGCTGAACGGGATTATCGCCATGTCGGATGTGCTTCGTTCCTCCGAGCTGTCCCCGGACGACCAGGAGATGGCCGAAATCATTCATACCAGCGGTCACGCGCTTGTCTCTGTCATTACGCACATCCTGGACTTCACCAAGATCGAATCCGGCAAAATGGAGCTGGATTATGAGCTCTTCAATCTTCACTCCTGCATCAAAGAAACGGTCGATCTGTTCAGGGCTCTGGCGAGAGAACGCAGCCTGACCCTGGAGACCTCTATTGATCCTGACATTCCTGCCCTGCTTATCGGTGACCCCAACCGTCTGCGCCAGGTACTGAATAATCTGATCGGCAATGCCATCAAGTTCACGATCACCGGCGGCGTCAAAGTGCATGTCCAGCTCCGGCAGGCTATGGATAAGCTGCTGGAGCTGGAATTCATTATTGAAGATACCGGTATTGGCATTCCAGAAGACAAGATGAAATATCTGTTCCAGCCGTTCACCCAGATCGGAGCCACCATCAACCGCAAGTTCGGCGGAACCGGGCTCGGGCTGTCCATCTGCAAAATGCTGGTCGACCTCATGGGCGGAACAATCTATGCCAAGCCGGGTCTAGTGGGCGGGGCTACCTTCATCTTCACCATCCAGGTCGCTGAAGGCCAGCCGGACTGAGGCTCCCCCGTCGTTCAGCATGAACCCGTCTCACTGCATACAAGAAGCTCCCCCTTCAGATCATGAAGCGGGAGCTTCTTTGTTATTGCTGTGGACTATTGTAGAATGAAATGGATTAACTCTGGAAGGGGATGAACTCTTTAGATGGGAACCTCTAGATTCCCTTTGTTCCAGCAAAACTTCGTGCTGCAGGCGCGAAGTACAACTCATCATTGGGAAGGCACCGGCCCCCTTTCGATCAAGACATTTCGGAATGGCCGGGCCTATTACAAAACAAATCTTGGTCATTATGCTGTGGAGAAAGAGGGCTACCTTCTTCTAAATGAGGGGGAGCAGTACGGAATAGCCATTGAGTCAGAGACAGAAGTCGACTCTTTTTGTGTCTTTTTCAAGACTGGCTTTGCTGAAGAATTTCATCGAGCCATTCATGTCGGAACAGAGAAGTCTTTGGACGATCCATTTTCAGAATCTAAGCAACCGTTGCAATTTCATACAAAGTCATACCGCCATAGTCATTTGATAACTGCGCTTATCGAGAACTTCAAGAATTCCTTACCTGTACTCGGCAGCGAGAATCTCTGGCTTGATGAACAGTATCAAAATCTAATTCAGGCACTGCTTAACGTCCATCAGAAGATGGCTCAAGAAATTAATACCGTCCTCGGCACACGCCCGGCCACCAGGGAGGAGCTGTTCCGGCGGTTGACCGTAGCATACGAATACTTGCATGCGTACTACAACCAAAATGTGTCTCTTGAAGAAGTCTCAAAGGTCTCATGTCTCTCTAAAAACCATCTGATCCGCAGCTTCCGCCACTTTTTCAAAAGAACGCCACACCAGTTCATCCTCGAAAAAAGGATACTTGAAGCACAGCGTCTCCTTGCTCAAACGGACAGCAATGTAACCGAGATTAGCCTAAGTATTGGCTTCGATAATGTCTCTTCCTTCAATAAGGTTTTTAAACAAAGAACGGGACTCTCACCCCGGATGTTTAGAAAAAAGTGATTTTGGAAAAGTAACCTTCATCCGCACATGTTACATTTACTGTGTGGAACATACAATATAACAAGGGAGCGATATTCACATGAATTCAGAATTTCAAATCAAAGGCATCGGGCAAATATCCATTCGGGTACATGACATGGAAGCTGCCACCCGGTTCTATCAAGATACCCTAGGCCTAAACCTTTTATTTCAGATCCCAAACATGACTTTTCTGGAGTGTAACGGAATTCAGCTGGTCTTGAGTATTGCCGAAGACCCGCGGTTCGATCATCCCAGCTCGGTGTTCTATTTCCAAGTTGACAATATTCACGCATCGTACGAAACGTTGGTCGAGCGGAATGTACATTTTCTGGACAAGCCGCATAAAGTCGCTGAGATGGGTCAAACCGCTACCTGGATGACGTTCTTTCAGGACCCCGATCAGAATGTACATGCCTTGATGAGCGAAGTACCTGTGTCTTAATAATTTCTTCTGGGGGGCGCTATTGCCCCTTTATTCGGTTTTTCGCTTACATTTGGCCCGCGTACTCCGCATCAGCAAATTGTATGCTGTTTTTCGCATACATTCGGTCCGCGCACCCCGTATCAGCAAATTGTATGCTGTTTTTCGCATACATTTGGCCCGCGTACTCCGCATCAGCAAATTGTATACTGTTTTTCACACACATTCGGTCCGCGCACCCCGTATCAGCAAATTGTATGCTGTTTTTCGCATACATTTGGCCCGCGTACTCCGCATCAACCCAGTGCTCCTCAGCGCCCCCTATCCCCCCACCGCCGCAATCAACACCGGCAGGACCAGGAAGGAGGCCAGCGTCGTCCAGACGATACAGCGCGAGACCAGCGCAGGCGAGCTGCCGAAGCGTTCCGCCAGGACGACGGAATTGACAGCCACCGGCATGGAGGCCAGAATCAGCAGCACCGAGAACAGGGTGCCTGTGATGTTCAGGGCAAGCAGCACCAGCGCGGCCAGCAGCGGAGCCAGCACCAGCCGGACGGTCAGCCCCGTCCAGAAGGCCAGCTGCACATTGCGCTCCGTATGTGCTGCCTGGACCTTGACCATCTGCGCGCCGAGGATCGCCAGTACTACCGGCGAATATGCTCCGGCGGCCATCGCAACGCCTGAGGCCAGCTCATGCGGCATATGCAGGCCCAGCGCCCGCAGCAGCAGCGCCAGGATGGCGGCGTAGATGGCCGGCAGCGAGAAGACGGACTTCACCGCGCTGCGCACGGAGAACTGTGACCGGGCGGCAAAATACACGCCGATCGTATTCACGATCACCATCTGGGCGATGACATAGACCGATGCCTTGTCCAGGCCCAGCTGGCCGAAGGCCAGCAGTACCAGCGGCAGGCCGTAATTGACGCTGTTCGTGAAGGTGGAGATGAGCGTCAGGCCGGCGGCCTCCGGCGGAGCCAGCTTCAGCATTTTACCGATTAGGGTCGCCACACCCCACAGCAGAAACAGGTTCATGAGCGAGAAGGCCAGTGTCTTATAGACATCATCGAAGGAGATATCTGCCGTAGCCAGCGTGTCGAGAATAATAGCCGGACTGAGAAAATACAGGTACAGCGTCAGCAGAGGCTTCGTATCGAGCTGCTTATACCGTCCAAGCAGCGCTCCGGCAGCCACCGGAATGGACAGCGGTACGATAACCTCAACAAGTGTCGTGAGTACAGTCTGAATCACAAGCCAGGACTCCTCTATGTAGTAGTTATTTCTACTATAACCCTCCGGGCAGGGAGCGTCTAAGACAAGGAAGCAATATCCTTGATAGCAATTGCCTATGACCCCCGCCCCGTGCAGACAAAATAACCCCACAAAGTGGAGCTTTAGCGTAGGTGTTGACTCAGGTACTTTGCGGGGACCCCAAAACATAAAAAAAATCCCGCACCCTTAAATTAAGGGCCACGGGATTCCGGTCAGGTCTTCATTTTACAGCATTTTGATCTCAAGCAGCTCGTATTTGATGATCCCCATCGGGGCATTGACGCTGATGATATCGCCTACCTTTTTGCCGATCAGCTCTTTGCCGAGCGGGCTCTCGTAGGAAATCTTGTTGTCCAGCACATCGGCTTCCGCCGGTCCAACCACTCTATATTCGATCTTCTCCGAGTACTCCACATCGTTGAGGATAACGATGCAGCCTACGCTGACTGTACTCAGATCCATATTGCTGGCATCCACAATCTGTGCCTTGATCAGCATCTTCTCGAGAATCATAATGCGGGTCTCCATGAAGGATTGATCCTCCTTGGCGGAGTGGTATTCGCTGTTCTCCTTCAGATCGCCGTAGCTGATCGCCAGCTTAAGCCGGGCTGCAAGCTCCTTGCGCCCTGCTCCCTTCAGTTCCCTCAGCTCTTCCTCCAGCTTGGCCAAGCCTTCTTTGGTCAAAAATACTTCGTCATTATTAGACATGTATACAACTCCTATTATTTGCTCACTTTATAGTATTCTAACTCATAATCGCCCAACATGCGAAGAGAAAGCGCTATAACGCATTATTAAGGAGTATTTACGGCAGAGTCCCGGCTTCAAGCCTCTGCCTGCGGAGCAGGGGCCGCTGCAGGCTTGCCGCTGCCGCTTCTCAGGAGAAAGGTCAGCGGAATAGCCAGCAGCCCCACTGCCGTAGCGATCAGGAAAATATCCTGCACGCCCATTGTCATACCCTGCGCCTTCAGCAGAGAACCGGCTGTCCGGGCTGGCCCATCCGCCAGCTCCTGCTGATGGGCCAGCGATCTGGAAGCGAGCAGCGAGCTGAATACGGCAATGGACAAGGCACCTGTAGCCTGGCGGACCCAGTTGGTTACAGAGGAGGCATGCCCGGTAATGGCTCTTGGCACCGCCGACATTCCGGCATTGGTCACCGGCATGAAGGCCAGTGCAATGCCGACATTGCGCACCGCCATAAGCACCGCCACACGGGTATGAGTCACGGCCATCGTGATGTGGGCAAGCTCCCAGGTTGAGGCGCTTAGCAGCAGAATGCCGCCAAGGATGAGCCAGAACGGGCCGATCCAGGAGTACAGCTTGCCGACCACCGGTGACAGAACAGCCATCACGATGGAGCCCGGCAACAGCACCAGCGCGGTCTTCAGCGGGGTAGACTGCTGAATATCCTGCAGGAAGACCGGGATCAGGAAGGTTCCCGAGTATAACGCAACGGTAATAATGCAGTTGATGATCAGGCTGTAGGTGAACCGGCTCTGCCGGAATACCTTCAGATTCAGCAGCGGCTCCTGGATCGACAGCTCCCTGCGGATGAAATACGTTAAGGCCGCCGCCCCAACCAGCAGCAAGGTCAGGGTATTCCATGACGTCCAGCCCCAGGCGCCCCCTTTATTGAACGCCAGAATAATGAAGGCGCTGCTTAGAATGACTGTGACGAAGCCCGGCAGATCGAAGCTTCTGCTCCCGGTGTTCTGCCGCTGGAAGGGCAGGCACTTGAGAGCTACGCCAATGGCAATCAGGCCAATCGGCAGATTGATCACGAACAGCGATTTCCAGCCGAAGTATCCGGTCAGCCAGCCGCCGAGTGTCGGGCCGAAGGCAGGCGCCAGCATCGAGGACAGGCTCCAGAGGCTCATGGCGAAGGCCTGCTTTTCTTTGTCGATGAACTGATAAATCATCGTCATGGTAGTAGGGATGATCAGGCCGCCGAATATCCCCTGGATAATGCGGAAGGTAATCAGGGAATGAATATTCCAGGCCACCGTGCACAGTGCCGAGAACAAGGTGAAGCCCGACAGGGCGAATACGTACAGAACCTTATAGCTCCATTTATCCCCGAAATAACCCACCACAGGCGCAATGACGCCGGTAGCAAGCAGATAGCCGGTAATCATCCATTGTACGGTGCTGATCCCGGCGTGGAAGTCGTTCAGAAAGACCGGGAACGCTACGTTAATGGTGGTCGTACTGAGAATGGCCATGAAATTTCCGAAAAAGATGGCCAGAATAATCAGCCAGAATGATGAATGTTTTGCCGCCGGACTGCTCAAGGGCGCTCTCTCCTCTATTTTGCGGTTCACCCCAATATAGGTGTATAATACAATTAATTTAATATATGTGTATTATACAACTATATGATTGAAAGTCAACTTGACTTTTTTCATGATTCTTTCATAATAAGGCGGCAATATCCGGTTCCCTTAGCATAAGGCCGGTGTTATCACTTATACTAGGGAGACATATGACAAAGTAACCGGTAAAGGACGGAATCTAACTATGGCTGATGAACAGAAGGATAAGCACCTCGAAGCCCTGAACCAGGAGCTGATCACGCTGATCCGCCTCGGCTCGCTGGATAAGAAGCATGGCGGGCTGGACCGCTCCTCGTATACCCTGCTCCACCATTTGTCGATACACGACAAGGTAGGCGTTAAGGCGCTTGCCGAACAATTCGGCCTCGACACCTCTACCATCAGCAGGCAGACAAGTGTCCTGGAGGCGAAGAACTATGTGGAGCGGGTGCCTGATCCGCAGGATGGGCGCTCCAGCTATTTTCAGCTTACTGCGCTTGGTGCACAGACCTTCGCCGAGGCCCGGGACATCCGGCTTGCGCGCTACGGGGAGATCTTCGGGAATTGGTCCCCGGAGGACTGCGGACTCTTCAGCGGACTGCTCGCCCGGCTCAACCGCACCCTGCAGCAAAAATAGCACGAAGAGGATTGACGGATGCTGGCGAAGCTGGTAGATTGAATTAATCATACAAAATAACTCGGAATTATATTTTAGCCAAAGGGGCCGGTCTGCATGAACTTTATTTTCTTTTCCCCGCATTTCCCCAAGAACAGCACTGATTTCTGTACGCATCTGCGGGAGCAGGGAGCCACGGTGCTTGGGATTGGCGATGCAGCCTATGACCAGCTGGAGGACAAGCTGAAATCGGCATTGACCGAGTACTATAAGGTAAGCAACCTCGAGAGCTACGAGGAGATTCTGCGGGCTGTCGGTTATTTCACCCATAAATACGGCAAGATTGACCGCTTTGAGTCGCTGAATGAATACTGGCTGGAGCAGGATGCGGCGATCCGTACGGACTTCAACATCTACGGCACCAAGTCGGATTTCGTCCATAATCTGAAGCAGAAGTCCAAGATGAAGGAATTTTTCCGCAAAAGCGGGGTAAGCACCGTCCAGTTCTCCACCGGCACAACACGCGTGAGCGTCGAGAGCTTCATCCAGAGCGCGGGCTTTCCGCTGGTGGTGAAGCCCGATCTCGGCTCCGGGGCCAGTAATACGTACAAGATCAATAACGAAGAGGAGCTCCAGCACTTTTTTGACACGAAGCCGGAGGATGTAGCCTTCATTATTGAGGAATTCATAGACGGGGTTATCTTCACCTATGACGGGCTGGTGGACAGGGACGGGAATGTACGCTTCGCAGTCAGCCACCTGTTCGAGAACAGTGTGATGGATGTCGTCAATACGGACAATCACCTCTACTACTTCTGTCTGCGGGAGATCAGTCCAGAGGTCGAGGAGGCGGGCCGGAGCATTTTGCAGGCTTTTGACATCCGGGAACGGTTCTTCCATATCGAGCTGTTCAAATCGCACAAGGATGGCCGGATCATTGCCCTGGAAGTGAATATGCGACCGCCCGGCGCCTGGATGACTGATGCGATTAACTTCGCCTATGATGTCAATGTGTATAAGGAATGGGCCAGTATGGTAGTGCATAATGAGGTCGGCGGTCCATACGAAGGCAAATATTATACCGGCTATGCCAGCCGCAAGAATCATAAGCATTACGCTCACAGCCACGAGGACATCTACCGTGCATTCGGCGGGAAGATCGTCAATTATGACGAGATTGAGGAGGTCTTCAGCAGAGCGATGGGCAACCGCGCTTATCAGTTCCGTTCACCCGAGCTTTCGGAGGTCAGAGACATTAGAGGCTATATTCAACAAGAAGAGGGATAGGATGTGTTAACGGATGAGGATAAGCTACCATAAGGAGTACAGCCACAACCTGGGCAGAGACATGGAGTATAAAATATACGGCCACGCCGGCAAACCGATGCTCGTCTTCCCCACCTCGCTTGGACGCTTTTATCAATATGAGGATTCGGGCATGATCGGCACGCTCTCGTCCTTCATTGAAGCGGGCAAGCTGCAGATCTGGGCCTGCGACAGTCTGGATGAGGAGACCTTCTTCTCCACCCACTGGAACAATGAGGACCGTGTGCACCGCCATGAGCAGTATGACAAATATATTGCGCATGAGCTGATTCCCGGCATCCTCCATGAGAGCAAGCACAACAACGGCGGGACCGACCAGCGCATTCTGATCTCCGGCTGCTCGATGGGCGCTTATTACAGCGCCAGCTTCTTTTTCCGTTATCCGCACTATTTCGATACCTTGATCGCCCTGAGCGGCGTCTACTCCACCTACTACTTCTTCGGCGACTATATGAGCGGGAACGTCTATCTTAATTCACCGCTGCATTACCTGCCCGGGCTGACGGATGAGCATTATCTGAACCAGTACCGCAGCAGCACAATCATCGTCTGTGTCGGTCAAGGGGCGTATGAGGACGAGATGCTTCATGAGACCCGGCTGCTTCAGGAAGTGCTGGGGCAAAAGGGTATTCCGGCCAGGATCGACTACTGGGGCCATGATGTCAGCCATGATTGGCCATGGTGGAACAAGCAGATTCATTATTATGTGGAAGGCTGCCTGGGTTAGTGAAGCTGGGGCTTGAACAGATTCATTTGAATAAAATCATCCTACCGGATGAATGGGATTACCTGCGCGCCACCGCAATGTATGCTGTTTTCCACATACATTCGGGCCATATGCCTGCATGTGAGTACAATGTATGCTGTTTTTCACATACATTCGGGCCATATGTCTACGTGTGAGTACAATGTATGCTGTTTTCCACATACATTCGGGCCATATGTCTACGTGTGAGTACAATGTATCCTGTTTTCCACATACATTCGGGCCATATGCTTACATGTGAGTACAATGTATGCTGTTTTTCACATACATTCGGGCCATATGCCGCTGTACCAGCCGATAGTACTCGTTTTTCAGCATATCATTACCGATAAAATTAAACTCACTCTTGCTCCTAGCGACTACCCTTCAGCCACATTCAGCAACTAAGTACTCTGCGAATCATTCAACACGAGGAAACTATAATTTCCTATACGAGCACAAAAAAAGGGGCTGTCCCAAAAGCCATGAAATGGCTGCTTGGGATAGCTCTTTATTTTGTAGTAGGATCAACGTGAGCACTTGGGTGGACGCTGCGCGAACGGACCGTTGTTCCAATCGCTGTGGTCTCCAGATTTTTTTCATTCCCCTTAGCGGTGAAAATCCGGAGACCAAGGCGACCGCTGCCGCTTTTCCACAATCGTTCCGTCCTCTCCGCTGTTTAAGTGGGAAAAGTTTCTTCAAATCTTTCTAAAATCACAAAAAGAAACCTCTCTTTTGTTAAAATGGAGTTACCACACAACCATTTCAAAGGAGAGGTTTCTTTGTACATTCAATATACCATGGACCAACTTTGCTTGCCAATGGATCTGGAAGAAGATATCCCGGGAAATCACCTCGTTCGCGTCGTGAATGCCGCCGTCAATCGGCTGGACAACGCCATTTTTGACGCGGCCTATCCCGGCGGCGGCCGTGACAGCTACCATCCTAAAATGCTCACCAAAGTCATCATCTACGCTTACACTCAGCGAATCTATTCGTCTCGCCAAATCGCCAAAGCGGTCCGGGAGAACATTCCCTTCATGTGGCTGGCCGGACGGCAGCGACCTGACTTCCGCACGCTGAATCGCTTCCGTTCCCAGCGGATGAGAAATGTCCTCGAAACGGTATTTACCGCCGTGCTTCAGTTTCTGGCTAACGAAAAATACGTGTCTCTGGAGCATTATTTTGTGGACGGAACTAAGATCGAGGCGAATGCCAATCGCTACACCTTTGTCTGGAGCAAAGCGGTCAGCAAACACAAAGCGAAACTGCAAGATAAGGTACAGGCCCTATTCGCTGACATTGACGCAGCGGAAGAGCAGGAAGAACAAGAGAACCAGGGCAAAGATCTGGCTGAACTCAGCACGGGTTCGGAAATGGACAGTGAGAAACTCGAACAAGCCGTGCAAAAGCTTGAAGCTCAGCTTGCCGAAAAACCAAAAGACAAGCCCCTAAAAAAGACGGTTCGGACGTTGCGTAAGGATTTGCTCCCTCGACTGCAGAAGTACGAACAGTACCAAAAGCTGCTTGGGGACCGGAACAGTTTCAGCAAGACCGATCCCGAGGCAACGTTTATGCGGATGAAAGAAGATCACATGCAAAATGGCCAACTGAAGCCAGGTTATAATCTACAGATTGGGACCGAAAACCAGTTTATTGTGGCCTACAGTCTCCATCAAAGACCGGGTGACACCCGCTGTTTAGAACCACATCTGGCAAAAACAAAGCAATTCCTCGGGAAACTTCCAAAGACGGTCATTGCAGATGCCGGCTATGGAAGTGAAGAAAACTACGCCTATCTGGAAAAGAGCGGGATACAGGCCGTCGTGAAATACAGCACCTACCACAAAGAAAAGAGCAAAGCCTGGAAAGCCGACGTCGGAAAAATCGAGAACTGGACCTACGACGGATCCGAGGATCGCTGGACGTGTTTAGCTGGACACCCGCTGTATTTCCAACGAGAAAGCAAGGAAACCACAGAGAGTGGATACGAAATTAAGAAGCGTCACTACCAAAGTCAAAGCTGCGGAGGTTGTCCGCTAAAAGAAAACTGCACGAAGGGAAGCGGAAACCGGGAAATCGCAGTCAGTTTGGAGCGGCTTAGATACCAGAAACAGGCGAAAGAAATCCTCTGAAGCGAGGAAGGCTATCTATAGGCCGTACGTCGAATGACGGAGCCGGAAAGTGTATTTGGACAATTAAAAAATAACCGGGGTTTCCGGCGCTTTCTGCTTCGCGGCATGGAAAAAGTGACGCTAGAGGTCGGTTGGCTTTCGCTTGCTCACAACCTGCTGAAGCAAGCAGCGAATGACCAGAAACGCAAGGGAGCGATCCTCCAATAACGGAGAACCGCTCCCTTTCTTACAAATTAATCTTTTAAGAAGGCATGGGATTTTTCCCCCACCAGTAGAGTATCTACTTTTGGGACAGCCCCTTTTTCTTAAGACCGCTGCCGCCCTGTCCTATGCAGGAACATGCTCCGAACAGAACTGAAGCAGCGCGGCTTCCTCATCTTCTTCCATATCGAAATCGAGCAGCTGGCCTGACGAGGTCTCCAGCAGATCGTAGCTGACAATGCTTGTCTGCTCCTCTTCCACTTTGACAATCACGCGGGCGGACACGCCGTTCTCCACGTACAGCTCATCATCCTCCGGCACATCAATATTCACGACGAACTCATATCGCTTGCCGCTTAGGATATTAAATGGATCTCTTACGTTCTCCACGGTGTAGCTTGTAAATGTCAACAAGTTGCATTCCTCATTTCTCAATTCACTGCCAGATTATTGTAACACAGTATCTGCGGCTTTGCCTTTGGTCTTCTTAATCTGCTTGCTGCGCAGCTGTCCGCAGGCCGCATCAATATCGACGCCCTGCTCCAGCCGGGTGCTGACGCTGACGCCCTGCTTCTTCAGCGTATCGAAGAACGCACGCACCGACTCCCGACTGCTCCGCTGATACTGGCTATGCTCATCCACAGGATTATACGGAATCAGGTTGACGTTCGCCAGCTGGCGGCGGTCTCCGATTAACGCAGCCAGCTCCAGCGCATGCTCCTCACGGTCATTGATATCCTTCAGCAGGATATACTCCAGCGTGATTCTCCGGTTCGTCTTCTCCAGATAGTAATCAATCGCCGGCATTAACTTCTCTATAGGAATGGCCCGGTTAATCTTCATAATCTGTGTCCGCAGCTCATTATTCGGGGCGTGCAGCGAGATCGCCAGATTAACCTGCATATTGGCGTCGGCGAATTCTCGGATTTTGTCCGCCAGGCCGCTGGTGGATACGGTGATTCCTTTGCCGGCAATCGCCAGGCCCTTGTGATCCTTAATTGTAATCAGGAAGTTCAGCAGATGCTGGAAGTTATCGAACGGCTCGCCGATCCCCATAACTACGACATGGGTGACCTTCTGGCCCAGACCGGCCTGATCCAGATAATGCTGGACCTTCATAATCTGCTCCACGATCTCGCCGCTGGTCAGGTCCCGGCTCTTCGCCAGCAGCCCGCTTGCACAGAAGCTGCACCCGATATTACAGCCGACCTGAGTGGTGACACATACGGACAAGCCGTACTTCTGCCGCATCATCACTGTCTCAATCAGGTTGCCGTCCTGGAGGCGGAAGAGGAACTTCACCGTACCGTCGGCCGATTCCTGCTTCACATGCTCTTCCATCGTCTGAAACACATAATGCTCTTCCAGCAGCTCTATGCATTCCTGATTCATTCCGTCCATCTCGGCGAAGCTGGTGATCCGCTTGCGGTACAGCCATTCCCAGACCGCAGTGGCCCGGGATTTCTTGTGGCCATGCTCCAGCAGCCATGCTGTCAATTGCTCCAAAGTCAATCCATAAATGGATTCTTTATTCATTTCATATCCTCTTTTCAAAACATTAAAGTTCAATCTATCTATTCTACCTTGACAGGGACATTAGCAACAATACCTTATTGTCTCAAATTTTGTTTATTAAAACAAGAGGAAACACTGCGGAGCCGGGCGCTTTTGAGCTGAAAAAAATAAAAAAGCGCAGTCCGCAGCGACCACGCCTTTTTCGCCAAACCTTATTTATACAGAACCTTCTCGACATTGTACTTCGCGCGAAGCTTGTTCACGATGTAGGTCTCATAAATCTCTCTGTCCACCGGATCTTCGACGAGGCAGACTTCGATGCGGGTGACCTCATCGCGGTGGAGCTTCATCACGGATACATTATCCTCGAAATGCTTCTTGATCCGCGGTCTCAGCTTGCGGGCCTTGCCCACAAACAACAGCTCGTCCTGATCATTGTAGAACATGAAGATGCCGCCGGCTTCGCGGGTAATCAGGTGGAAATCGGTGAATCCGTTAATATGGCTCAGCTCAGGGTTAGCTTGCTTGTAAATAATAACTTCCGGTGACGGAATGGTAATGCTGATCATTAAGCTTCACTTCCTCATTGGATATAGAAATAAATAGTATCACAGAATGGGTATCGTGACTATTTGTATCTTGTGCAAATTACCCTAGAGCTATAAGGAAAAATCAAAAAATCCGGCTCTACGGCTTCAAATCATACTGGTTATTGATCAATCACTCTTCATGGACTGATGAAAAGGACAGCCCTTCGCTTCCGCAGCCTCATGCTGCCCAGAGTCCGCCTGTTGCTTCTTCCGGTAGACGAAGCGCGGGCTTAGCTGCAAATCTCGCAGCTTGTTGTCATTCCAGATCGGCGTGGAGGAAGGCGACATCGGCGGAATCAGCCAGCCCCACTTGCCGGATACTTCCCGTCCCTGCTGCTGCTCCTGTTCCTGGAAGCGGACGAACTGGTCTGCGGCAGTATGATGGTCCACAATACTGACCCCAGCCTGCTTGAAGGAATGGAGGACAGCCCGGTTCAATTCCAGCAGCGCCCGGTCCTTCCACAGCGAGGTATTAGTGGACCGGTCCAGGCCTAGCAGGTCAGCTACCGCAGGCAGACGGTTGTAGCGGTCCGTATCGCCGAAATTCCGCGAGCCGATCTCCGTCTCCATGTACCAGCCGTTGAATGGCGCTGCCGGGTAACGGATGCCGCCGATCTCCAGACACATGTCCGAGACAATCGGAACGGAGTACCAGCGCAGGCCCAGCTCCGTGAACTGCGGAATCTCCGGATGGCTGAGCGGAACCTCCTGCGCAAGTCCTGGGGGGATTGGGAAGTAACGGGGCTCCTCCCGGCCGATGCTGATCACGAGCGGCAAAATGTCGAAATCCCCGCCTGTGCCCTGCCAGCCCAGCCTGAGGCAGACGGCGGTGAATTCATCCGAAGCCGGATCACCGGCACGCGGATGCTCCCCGTCCCCGGGATAACCGGCATAGCGGATCAGCTGATGATTCCAGATCCGGATTGCACGGTCTTGCTCCTCTTCACTGCGGAAGACGGTAATGACCGGCCGGATACGGCCGCCGTTATTCGCATGCTCCATATGATGCAGCAGCGCCTCCGCGACCTCCGCTACAGTCTCTGCTCTGCGGGCGTCAATCACCTCTAGGGAATGCCAGAACAGTCTTCCGATGCAGCGGCTGTTATGGCGCCAGGCCATCCTTGCCCCGTGCGCCAGCTCTTCTGCCGTATGCCTGTATGTACCTGTGCGCTGCACCTCTTCGCGTATCTCCGCCAGACGAAGGTCCCGTTCACCCTCTGTTAACCCCAGCTCCTGATAGCAGGCCGTAATGAAGGACTCCGCCTGCCGGATCAGCTCCTGAGTGCTATGCTGTGGAACTGTGTGTTTCATCTTCTCTCTCCTATCCATGCGTGCCCTGCTACAGTGCCCTCAGCGTATCATCTCTGCTCCAGCTCTGCCAGCCTGGAGATAATCCGTCGTTTGCGGTAGAGCATCCGCGCAGCCTCTGTAACCTCCTCCAGCGTCTTCCGGTTCAGGTATGCGCCGAAGAACATGCCTGCGACCGGAACGGTCTGGAGCAGCTTTTTCCAGCCCCAATTGTCGCGGTATACAGTCACTACCTCCTTCCAGCCCTGAATCCTGGAGACGGTCTCCTGGGTCGCGGCGAGAATGTTGCCGTCCCCCCCTGCCTGCAGATTCAGCTCCTTCAGCAGCGTGCGCTTCCCCACTACATCGGAGGAGGCGAACTGCATCACCTTCACGGTGAAGATCCGCTCGGCCTTATCGGTCGGATCGTAGCCATAACACAAACCGATCTCCTGAATCGCCTTCAAGGAGAGGCCCAGGACAGCCGGAATATCGGCAGCCAGTGTAAAAATCCCGCCGAAGCCCGTGGTCGCCCCCTGAGCCGTAGCCGTATTCCGGCTCCGCTCCGCGAGCTTCAGTGCCACTGCATCCATGACAGCCAGCGGGTAAGGCCCGGTAGAGGGAGCGCCCGCCGCCCGGCTTGTCTCTTCCATCAGCTTGCCCACCTTGCGCCCGGCCACCAGATAGTTGCCGCCGTTCTGGATGTAGCCGCCCAGTTCATCAAGCAGCCGGCCTACCTTCTCGTGGATAACCTTTGGCGTGATTGCATCCAGCAGCTTGAAGGGCAACCGGGTAATCCGGTCCCAGATCATCAGCCTATTCTGCTCTTTCTCCCACTTGGTAATCTCCTTAAGCGCGGCATACAGCATCTCCGGTGTCTCCGGAGGCCCTCCTGAACCGGTATTGTCCGCTTCTGGCATAGTTATGTACCTCCCCTGAATGGTCTCGTCATTACCTTATAACCCTTTTTCACAGCAAATGATTGCACAAGTCCCCCATTCGCCCCTCGGGTACCATCAACAGCAAACAGGCACCCCGGATCAACTCCGGGAATGCCGGTTCTCCATAGCCTGGTTCAGGCTTTAATCCTGTGACTCGCCTGCCTGCCCATCCAGCGAAGACAATCTGCGCTTCTCTTCCTCCAGCCTCTCTTGGACCAGCTCTACCCCTTGTCTGCCGACCGAGCCTTCCGGGGCATGGCGCACAGCTTCTTCAGCGTGCTCCAGGCTGTTCTCTGCCTGCTCCATCATCTGTCCGGTCGGATGGCTCACGGCCTGGGTTACAGCGTTATGCAGCTTCGTCACCGCATCGTGCGCCTGATCCACCGTACTGTTGGTGCGCAGACTAGATTCGTAATGCTTCATATTATATTTCCCCCTCCATCACAATGTCCGTTCTTCTGTAGGATGGATTAGGGAAGGAAATCTTATGCGGATTGTAGGCGCGGGGTTCACATGCGGACCGTACGGACGTTATTACTCTCAAAACCGTGGCCTTTCGCTCCATGAGGACTGGAGAGACCTTATCCCCCCAAAAGCAAGGCCGAATTGTGCCAAATGGGAGCAATAAAGGCTCTGGAGTCCGCATGGGCTCGAAAACAGGCTGATTGCTGGAAATAACGGCGCTGGAGTCCGTACGTAACTGAGTAGCGGAGGTTATGGTACCTTAAGCGGCGCCTACACCAGGAACATGGCGACAATGGTCATTGCCGTAAGACCCAGCAGGACCGGCTTCAGATTGCGCCGGGCCAGCTCGAACGGGCTGACGCCGCAGATCGCAGCGGCGGGAATGAGCGCCCACGGGATCAGGGTGCCGCCGCCGACCCAGATGGCGGCCACCTGCCCAAGGGCGGTCAGCGTGGCCGCGCCGGAGTGGATCGCGGCGGCGAACAGCCCGGCAATCGAGCCGGCCAGCGAGATGCCGGAGAACCCGGAGCCGTCGAGGCCGGTGATCGCGCCGATTACCGTCAGCGTAACGGCTCCTACCGCGCCGTTCAGGGGCACGTGATTGGCCAGGGCCACGCCCAGGTCGTTCACGATGCCGTGCGAGCCGTCCGGCAGCACCTTGCCGAACAGCTCGGTGAAGGCGGCATCACCCAGATAGAAGAAGGCGGCAATCGGGATGACCGGCCCGAAGACCTTGAAGCCGAAGGTGAACCCTTCAATGAGATAGGCGGTAATCCTCTCTAGCCCCTGCCCCTGGCCGCGATGGGCCAGCAGGGTAACGGCAATCAGGATCAGCACAGCGGTTCCTCCGACCAGCGCGGTAGCATCGCCGCCTTGCAGGTGAAGCATGAACATGCCGATCACATCCAGCAGGAAGAGCAGCGGAATGGCGATCGCCAGCCCTTTGCGCAGACGTTCACTCAGGAGGACTGGCTGGTCATCCTCCGTCCCCGCATCAGCCAGCGGCTCTGCTGCTGCTACGGGTGAAGTGACCAGACCGTCTCTCCAGGTGCCGTTCCTCTGGTCTCTCTTCATCATCCAGAAGGCTGACACCGTGGTCACTACCCCCATTACGACCACCAGCGGAATACTGGCCTCCATCACGCTCGACACCGGAAGACCGGCGGCATCCGCCGTCAGCTTCGGAGCGCCTTGAATAATATAATCGCCGGAGAGGGCGATCCCGTGCCCGAACAGGTTCATAGCTACCGCTGCGCCCAGCGCAGGCAGGCCGACCCGGACCGCCACCGGCAGCAGAACGGCTCCGACCAGCGCTACCGCAGGGGACGGCCAGAAGAAGAACGAGGTCACCATCATAATCAGTCCGATTCCCCAGTAGGCCATCGCCGGTGTGCGCAGGAACCGGGTGAGCGGCGATACCATCGTCTCGTTGATGCCTGTTATAATCAGAATCCGGCTCATCGCCACGATAATAGAGATAATCATTATAGTGCCGAGCAGCTCCTTAGTCGCATAGACAAAAGAGTTAAAGATCCCCGACACCGACCCGCTAAGCGTCGCCGTTGCCAGCAGCCCGAGCGCCAAAATCCCGGTCACACAGATCATGGTTGTATCACGCCGCTTGATCAGCAGCGCCAGAATGAACACAATAAACACCAGATACACCCAATGAATCGCAGTAAGCTGGATACCCATTAGCCATGCGCCCCCTTTCCACTTACAAATAGCAAGCAGGTGCTATATGCTATGCAGGAGGATAGGCCATTGTTCGCTTCAGGGACGCGCAGGATCGTACAAAAAGACCCCTGTCTCCACAGCACATGGATTCAGGGATCTTATTTGCGGATTACACTCTGTTACCGGTGCCTGCCTGCTCTTCTGGCCCGGAGGAACGCAAGCTGCTTCAGTCTGTCCTGATCGTATAAGCTGCCCGCGATTTCCGGTTGCCCGGTATGTAGATGGGTAATCTCCTGCACTGCTGCTGGTCTGGAGAAGACAGGATGAAGGGTAGAAGTACCGTCCCTGTGAACGATCAGGCTATGACCGGACGAGGGGTGCGGCTCGCGCACATACTCGTCAAGGTAGCCATATACCTTACGTTGCATCACAGGATCTTTGCTCATCTGCTGCAGAATATTCGGAGCGATTACAAGCTCTCGCTGATCCCTCCGGTCTCCTGCATCAGTCTTCTTCCCCTTGCTGCCATCTTTGGCTACCGCCATAATGCGGACGGACAGACCGTACCTTGCCTTGATTCTGCGTGCCTGATCCTCAATTGCCGCTCCCACAGCCGCCATCATCTCCGGGAAGCTAAGCGGGGATGACCCGGCGGAAGTGTGGTCCGCCTGTTGCGGTGAGCGGGTCAGCGAAGCGGCGTTGATTCGTGATATGGGAATATACATCGGACGCTCCTCTTCTCGCGCGTAAAGTTCAGGACAACTATTTATCGGCAAAAAGAGGAAAATTACTTATAAAGGGCTATTCCTTAGCCAATGCGCCCGCAGCTGCATCCTCGCCGCCAAGCCGCCCGGAGGTGAAGGAGTATCCCAGTCCAACGCCGTTGCCTACATAGGTATCATTAAATAACACCCCTTCAGACTCCACGCCCACAGCATACAGTCCTTTGACCGGCAGACGCTTATCATTCAGCACCTGGAACTTGGTATTGACCAGCAGACCGCCTACTGAACAGAGGTTGTTGATCTCGGCAATAACGGCGTAATACGGCCCGCTGCTGCCCATAGGAATCAGATATTCCTTCGCCTTGCCGAACTCCGTATCGGTGCCCGTCTTCGCTGCTTCCTCATAGAGCTTGAACTCAGCGGCAAATACTTCAGGGTCCATCCCTGCATTCTTCGCCAGCTCCTCAAGTGTATTGCCCTTGAAGCCGTCGCCGTTCGCTACCATGGATTCGAAGACTTTGTCGGCATCCTTCCAAGGCTGGTCGAGCGTGAACTTCTCTGTATAGGAGGCATAGAATTCCGGCGGCATGCCCGGCAGCTTAGGTGCCTGAATCCCCTTCATCCCCTTGGACTTCAGGGCATCCAGCTGCGCCTGCGAGACAATAACCAGATGATAAGCTCCGTTAAAAGCACTGGTATTCGCCGCTGCAACCGCCGTCAGCGTCGCCGCCTCATCTCTGAATCTCGCGCCCGAAGGGCCTACATTCATCAGGGTTGGCAGGTAAGACAGCATCATCGGATAGCTGGCTTCAAACGGCTCATACTCCGTCTTCAGCTTATCTGTAGCTCTGGCCAGCGTCTGGTGAAGCATCTGCCCGCCGAAGTTGTCCGGCACCTTCGCGCCGATCTCCCAGGACATCTTCAGCCCTTCACCGATGTTCTGCCCAAGACCGCCGTTCACGCCTTCGAAGCCAAAGGCTTCCTTAACCATCTCTTTATTCCCGGCATATCCTCCGGTAGCCATCACAACGCTTGCCCCTGTAATCTCCAGGGTGGTTCCGTCAGACTTCTTGGCAACGACTCCGGTCACCTCTCCATTAGCGCCAGTCATCAGCTTCTGCGCGGTGGCCTCCGTGATCACCTGTCCGCCGCCCTTCTCTACGGATGCTGCAAGCATCTTGCGCAGCAGCTCCTGGCGTGTCTCATAAGGAGGCAGCATATGAAGCTGTTCCCCGGCGAAGTTCAGGAAGGTGGTGGTGTAGCCCTTGCCGGTCAGCCAGTCATAGGTCTCGCCCGACTTCGTAACGTATTGGCGGATTGCCGCCGCATCCACGCGCCAGTGATTGTTCACGATCCAGTCGGCAATCTCCTTCTCAACTTCTACTTTCAGCCCGCTGCTTAGCGCGGCCGAGGAGTTGTAGAATTTGCCCGCCCAGGACAGGTTGCTCGCGCCGCCGATCGTCGCTGTTTTCTCGATCAGGATCACCTTCGCGCCCTTATCCGCTGCCGATACCGCTGCCGATACTCCAGAGGCACCTGCTCCAACCACGACCACATCTGCGGACAGCTGCTCGGTCTTGCCTTCTCCCGATTTCACTACAGCCTTTGTTTTAAAAGCCTCCACATTGCCGCCCGCCTGCTTAAGCGCATCCTCCACAGCGGTCAGAATCGCCTTGCTGGACTCGGACGCACCGCTGACGGCATCAATATTCAGAGTCTGGCCGGATAGAATCTCCTCCTTGACCTTATTGATCGCCTCCACCCCGATTCCGGCGGTTTCGTTCTGGCTGACCACATTGATTCCGGTAATGACCGAATGATCGTCAAGCGTCACCTCAACCTGAATCTTGCCGTCCTTGCCTTCAGCTTCCGCTTTATAGATTCCGGCTTTGAAGCCTGCCGGTACAGCACTTGTATCCGCTGGCTGTGACGCCTGCGGCGAAGCGGACGGCTGCTCGGAAGCTGCCGGTGCGGCGGAATTATTACCGCTACAGCCGCTCAGGAGCGACAGGACCAATACCAGACATACGGTGAATAGGAACACTCGTTTTGTTGCTTGCTTACGCATTAATTTCTCCCCCTGTGTGGTTAATGCAGTCCCGTTTCTCTCTAATAGGACTGCTGACTACCGCACAAAGTGTAAACCTTGGTACTGTACCAAGGTCAATGGACAATATGTGAAACTTTTCTCAAAGTAGGGGAGACGCTTCCTCCGGTTCAACCGGAATATTAATCTCCAGATACGTTTTGCTGCCGTTACCCGTGCGCTCAGTGAATAGAATTTTACCGCTGATATCCCCGCTAATCTTATAATTCCTTGCCTCCACATATTCCAGCATGAATCCGAAGGCATCCCGCTCCAGGTAATCCTCCTGGCCGCTGACAATGACGGCAGAGATGCAGGTAGCCGGCTCCAGAACCTCCACACTGTCATTCAGGCAGACCCCGAGCTTCACCTGATCCTCCGCAAGCAGGCCAAGTCCCCAGCTATACTCCAGATCCCCTGGTCCACAGACGTATTCGCCCGCCTTATGCTCAACCCGGAAGGAATAAAAGGTGAACGGCAGCAGCTCCATCCACGCCTGAACCGTGTCTTTGAGCTCCTCCTTTTGCAGCAAATGATTCTTGTTCGTCTGCTGAATCCGGTACATGCGCGGCACCTGCTTCATCTTGCACGTATACAGGGATGCGCTGACCTGCGCCAGCTCCGCCTGAATCTCCTGAATCTTGCCGAGCAGCAGCGTGCTGCGCCGGATCTCCTCCTCCAGCTGCATACCCGCAGCGGCAATCGACTCCACCACTTGCTCACACGGCGCGTCCTTGATCAGCCCGGCTACATCCTGAAGCGGGATCTGCATGCTCCGGTACCATCTGCTCGTCAATAGATTCCGCGCATCCAGATCGTTGAAATACCTGTAATTATTATGATGATCCTTCATTGGCCGGACAATATCATGTTTCTCATATAACCGCAGTGTATCTGCCGTCACTCCCAGAATGGATGCAAATTCACCGATTGAATACTTCATCAGCAGCCCCCCAGCTTACTTGATCGCATACGCTCATGCCTATGATTCATGTAATTAATGATAGAGGGTTATACCGGGAGACATTGTGGATTATGTCACACCGCTTCTGCCGGAGGACCGGGAGGAGCTTTTCCTGTCGCAGGTGACGGCGGCATGGTCTATACTTGAAAGATACGGAAGAAACTCACGAACGGAGGCGGCTGCCATGCCCGCAAAGCTAACAGACAAGGTCGCTGACCTGCCCTTGACGCCTGGCGTATATCTAATGAAGGACGGCCTGGGTCATGTGATTTATGTCGGTAAGGCGAAGCAGCTAAGGAAGCGGGTCCAGTCTTATTTTTATAATAATAAGGGACATTCGCCCAAGGTGAAGCAGCTCGTTAAGCATATCCGCGATCTGGACTACCGGTTGACCGATACAGAGCTGGAGGCCTTCATGCTGGAATGCCAGCTGATCAAAGAGATCAAGCCGATGTATAACCGCAAAATGAAAAATCCGCTCGCCTACAGCTATATTTCCATCGTGGACAAAGCGCCTTACCGGCAGATTGAGATCGGCTATGAGCCAAGTACAGAGGCGGGCGGCCTCGTCTACGGCCCTTATACCAGCCGGAGTACGGTGGAGAGAGCGGTGCTGGGCATCAAAGAATCGCAGCGCATTCTGTGCAGCAGCCCCCATTCCCGCAGCTCCCGCTGCCTGAACCATTCGCTGGGCCTATGCATCGGCATGTGCGGAGGCGGGGAGGCAGCTGTGGCACAGTATGAAGCCGTTATAGAAGAGATCATTTGCCTGCTGGAAGGCAGAGACAGCGTAATTGTAACCGGACTGGAAGCCCGGATGGAGGAAGCTGCGCTGCGGTTCGACTTCGAGACCGCTGCCAAGTTCCGCGATTATCTGGGGGCGGTTCACTCGCTGCTGCAGAAGGAGCAAGTGATCGAATTCACCGGAGCAAACAAGAATATTATCGTGCTGGAGCCGGTGGACGCGCAGTCCCATAAGCTGATCCTCATCAAGGGCAGCGTGATCCTCTACCGCACCCTGCTGGCAACGGAAGCCCTGAACGAAGGGCTGCTCACCGGGAGGATCGCTGCATCCGCCCGTGAGGTCTTCCACAGCAGCAGCCAGACCGCCGCTACGGAAGAGATGAGCCGCCACAAGATCGACGAGGCACAGATCATCTACAGCTACCTCAAGAACAGCTCCAGCCATTATCTTCTCGTCCCGCCGGAGTGGCTGGAGAATGAGGAGGTGACAGGGTTAGAGGAAGGGATAGCGGAACTGGTTCAGTCTTCTGTCTTGGGTACATAGCAATTGACTCTGCATCCCCACTTAATACACCGCCTGCGGCGCAAACCGCCCGGTGCCTTTTAACGTATAGTCATAGAATTCAAGAATTAGCCTGTTCATGGTCTCAATACAGTAATACTTATCGATATCCGCCTGCCCGCGCTGCAGCATATTCGCAAGGATGGGGGAGAACAGCGGCAGATCAGTCAAGCTCAAGTGCTTGGCTCCCTGATTTAGCAGCCTTTTCCACACCCGGGTTGAATGTCTGGACGGTCTCACGCCTGTCTTCTTGCGGACCAGATCAACCGAGCCTTTCAGCGTAAAAATAAACAGCAATGCCGCCAGTATTCCCCAACTGAACCTCCAATCCATAACGGGGGCAGTGTCAGTATAACGAATACGATAAACAGGGTAATTCTAATTTAGGATTAGAATTACCCTGTTTATCGTAGGTTTGAGCCTAACGTTGAGATGGAGCTTATCTCTATCTCAACGTTTTTTGTTGGAAATTGCGATCAAGATGTGAAAGAGCTGGAGGCGCATCGAGTCATCATGTGTCGTCCTCTCTCTTTGAGGGCTTTATTTTATCCGGAAGGGCCTGAATCGCTTGAACGAGCTGGGCGAGTGACTGATCCAAGTGATCCAGTCTCTCAACAATGGTTTGCAATACATAGTGAATCAAGATGAAACATAGTGTGACCGGAAATCCGACGTTCGTAACCAAGGATATCAAATCAGTAGGAGACATCGAGAACCTCCTCCTTTCTACATAGTGTCTCTGGATTCTACAAATAGGGAAATTTTTGATATGGATATACAACCAAATATGATAAGATATAGGAACACAAGTTCGTATTTTGGTTGTGAAACACCTCCTAAATTTTCCCTCTAAGTAGAAAGATATTTGTACCAAGGAGGTAGGTTGAGGATGGAGCAGCAAATAATACAACGCTATCGCCGGGAAGTGTATCGGATTGGCTGGCGCTTGCAATATCGGAGCAAAAAAATCTATCGCAATGAGTGTGGCTTTTTGGATATCAACCCTATTCAGAAGGATGAAGCAGAGGACATAATTAACCGGTTATCCATAGAGCAATTGTTGGACACGCTGCCGGCCAAAGGAAAGATGATCTTGCAAAAGCTGTACTTGCAAGAGTTGACAGAAGCCGAGGTCGCTGCGCAGCTGCACATGAGTCAACAGGGGGTTAACAAATGGAAACGAAGAATGATACAGCAGCTATCACAGACTGTGAATTTGTAGAGCTACTGCAGGCGGCCAAACAGCAGCAGCCCGAAGCCATACTAAAAATAATCGAATTGTTCCAGGAGGATATTGAAACCGTCAGTCAACGTATCCGCATCCCGCGAGAAGATGCAGTTTCTCATATTGTGACGGAGCTGTTGGCTTATATTCAAAGAAACAACATCTCATAAAGAAGCGGGCAACGCCTGATAAGTGGCGCTGCCCGCTATGTTTATGGGAATGCTTTAGGACTTGTTTTCTTCCGGAATGTCGAAGAACTGATTCAGATTCATTTCCTTTGTCCCCAGGGTAGTGACCTCACCGTTAGTCTCAACGAATCCATAATCCGATTGTCCGACATGCCCCTTGAAGTGGAAAAAGAAGACACGACTCGTGATTTTTGGAAGTACGCCATCCTGGTCGGTGATTTTTCGGGGCAAAAAGAACAGGCCACTTGAACCTGAATCTGATTTAAAGGTGGCTGTCCATTTTTCTTCGCTATGGTTCCCCGAAACTTCGTAGTATGAAATGCTATTACCCCCAGTCAAGAAAAATTGATCTGCTCTTCCTTCCGGGAAATAATAATTTTGATTTCCTCCAACTTCACTAGGGATAAATTTCAAGGCCTTTAATGAACTCACCATTGGAAATTTCAGCGCTGCACTCCGAGCTTCAGCCAGGCTGGACGAAGCCAATTGTTCCTTCAGCTCTTCACCGGATTGTGCGACGAATACCATTCGTTGTTTAGGATTCCACAGGACATATGCCCCCGTGGATTCTGCGATAAAGCGTAACGGTACAATCACACGCCCTTGTTTAAGGGTCGAGGCCGCTTCCAGCTTCACTTCTTTATTCCCGACCTTTGCTGTTTTTTGGCCCGCTACCAAGGTGGTGGTTGCCCCGTCCCGGGTAATGGTGACGGTCTTGGATGCGTTATTCCATTGTATCGAGCTGCCAGGTATTTTTTGGGCTAATTGCAAGGGCACCATAGTCGTACCACTAGTGATATAAGGGGCTACATCCGTATTTGCGTAAAGGCCGTTGATACTAATTTTGATTGCTGTAGAAGCTGCGGAAGCCGTTCCTGCAGATATGGCGCTTCCCGCGATCAGCAGGGACGCAGCGAGACACCCAACAAATGATCTTTTTAACATTTTTTTCACGTTATCACATCCTCCTTGTTCCATTTATTGTATTCACTCCCTGTAATGTAGACGCAAATATATCCAAAATGTTACTAAAAACAAAGAAGAAACTTCTTAAAAGAAGTTTCTTCTTTGTTTTTAGTATGACTGCTCCGGTTAGGCAGGGTCAAGCTTGGTGATAAGCGGAGCGAAGTTATAGATGGTGAATTTGGCGGCGCTATTGGGGTCAGCAGGATTTTCCTCTGTGCTGACTACTACGCGGTTAGTGGTAGATAGATTGTCCGTCCATGTATTGTAAATCGCTCCTGCGACATCCATCCGCAGCTGGGTTTGTGAAAAGCTGGCTTGGCTGTACGAGCTGCCGCCCTGATCCTCAACACCGTGAATCATTTTGACTTTGTTGTAGGTGCCCAGCAGGTTTTGGGTAAGTCCAACGTTAACGTTATCCGTCCAAGGCAGGGCAGAACCGTTTACATACAAAGTTGCCCGATTCGTCGCGTAGTTGTATACCAGCTTCAAATCTACGGTTTGACCTTTGCCCAGACTGGCTACCGGGTTGGATTGAAAATACGTCGAGTTGTTATTGTAGGACGAACCAAGGAAAACTTTGAATCCTGCGGAGGAATACGATATGCCGGCTTCAATAGCCGCATCTCCAATGCCCAGGTACCAATCGACATACCCATTGACCAAGTTGATGGTCGTAGGCAAAATGAGTTTGGTTGTCACTCCTGTATAAGAGGCTGATTTTGTAAGTGTTCTTACTGCACCATGTCTAAGCATAATTTTTCTCTCCTTATTTGTATGAGTTGAGTAGCTTGGAAGCTGGCGCGCCGTTTTGCTTCTCATCTATAAGGGAGAATTTTGAGAGGAATCTACTACCTTTTTTCTTTTTTTGTGGTTAAACAACAAATAATTCAGAAGAGCAATACCAAATAGGATCATCATATTCTCATAATATAAATGGCCGTATCTTACCAGCCACTTGGTTCCATATGATTTAGGCGAAGTTACGGTTACATTAACGCGGATTAATTTTAAACGATGCTCAGGAGCATGTATTTATCATCAGAAAAAAAGCCATCCGCCAGATACTCCGGTACGGACAGCCTTGTGTACGCTTAGTTGTTATGATACCGCCCTCTAGGCACGACCAGCGGGGAACCGGAGACCGGGTCAGGAATGACTGTGCTATCCAGTCCGAAGATCTCTTTAACCCGCAGGCTTGTGATGACCTCTGCGGGCGAGCCCTCGGCAACCAGCCGACCGGAATGCAGCGCAAAGATATGGTCGGCATACCGGGCGGACAGGTTGATATCATGCAGGACCATCACAATGGTGGTTCCGTGCTTGCGGTTCAGATCGGTGAGCAGGTCCAGAATCTCCACCTGGTAGGTGATATCCAGGAAGGTGGTCGGCTCATCCAGGAACAGGATATCGGTCTGCTGGGCCAGGGCCATCGCAATCCAGACCCGCTGCTGCTGGCCGCCTGAGAGCTCATCGATATTACGGTTAGCGAACTCTGTGATATTCATAATCTCCATCGCTTCGGCCACGGCTTCGTAATCCTTCCGGGACCAGCCCCCAAGCAAGGACTGGTGCGGGAATCTGCCGCGTCCCACCAGATCGGCAACCGATATTCCTTCCGGCACAATCGGGGATTGCGGCAGCAGCCCGATGACCCGGGCCAGCGCTTTGGCCGGAATCTGCGAGATCGGCTTGCCGTCCAGCGTCACCTGGCCTGCGGTATGCTTGATCAGCCTGGCCATGGTTTTGAGCAGGGTGGATTTCCCGCAGCCGTTCGCGCCGATAATGACGCTGATCTGATGATCCGGGATCACCAGGTCTATCCCATGAATAATCGTCTTATTCTCATAGCCCGCTATCAACTGCTCAGCTCCAAACACATGTGCCTTGTTCATTATAATTCTCCCTTTCGATTCATGCGGATTAACAGGAAGATCAGGTAAGGCGCTCCGAGTAATCCGGTAATGATGCCTACAGGGAATCTGTACTCAAAAGCAAATTGTCCAATCAGATCAGACGCCAGGACCAGATTCACACCGACCAGACCTGCGGGTATGATGCTGGAGGCACCTGTACCTACCAGTCTTTTGGCAATCGGCCCTGACAGGAAGGAGACAAACGCAATAGGTCCAGTAGTAGCCGTAGCAATCGCCACCATGAAGACAGAGCTGACAATCAGTGCAATTCGGGTCCGGTCTGTGCGGACTCCAAGCGAGGTAGCCGACTGCTCCCCCAGCTCCAGAATACTCAGATGCTTGCCCAGCAGGATGATGATAGGCGAACAGATCAGCACGATGATCACCAGCGGCGGAAGCTCGCGCATCTGTGAGCCGTTGAGACTGCCGGTCAGCCAGCGGACCGCTGAAGGGATGTCCTTCTCGGAGCCGATCAGCAGCAGGTAGGAGATCACGGCATCCAGCATCGCCTGAAGACCAATCCCGATCAGAATTAACCGCCCGATGGAGAAGGTTCTTCCCCTGGAGAGCACATAGATCAGCAGCACGGTGGCAAGGCCAGCGATTACCGAAGCAACAGAGACTACAGCTCCGCTGGCTTGAAGGATCACGATGCAGTATACCGCTGCCGCACTAGATCCTGAGGTAATGCCAATCACATTCGGGTTCGCCAGCGGATTGCGCAGCATCGTCTGGAAGGTGTACCCGGCAATCCCGAAGGCGAATCCGGCAAAAAGACCCGCCAGCATCCTCGGCAGCCGGATCACATTCACGGCGAAGGAGACGCCCTTCAGCTCTTCCCCGGAGAGTGCGCGCAGCACATCGGCAATCGGATAGACGGTATTGCCGAGCAGCAGCATGGCGCAGCAGAGCCCTACGGCAAGTACTGCAAGCAGGCTGGTAACAATCAGGCCGCGGCGGTGTCGCTGACGTCTGCCCGCCATAATAAATTCAATCGTTTCATTTCTCATAAGGATCGCACTTTCGACTTCATCGCTAATAGAATCAGGATCGGTGCCCCTACGAAGGCTGTAACTACACCGACTTCAAGCTCTCCGGGGCTGCCGATCAGCCGCCCGCCTACATCGGAGATTGTCAGAATAATCGCCCCGGTGACCGCTGACATCGGGATCACGAACCGCAGGTCCGAACCGAGGATCAGACGGATCACATGAGTGGACAAAAGGCCGATGAACCCGATAGGCCCGGCCAGGGCCGTCACAGCTCCGCATAACAATACCCCTGCCAGCGCGGCGATAAGCCGCAGTGTCCCTGTGCGGACCCCGAGGCCTGTCGCCACATCATCGCCCAGGGCCAGCGCATTCAGGGCCGGAGCTGTAAGGAAGGCAATCAGCATGCCGATCATCAGGAACGGAATGAAGGTTGTAATGCCGCTCCAGGTCCCCGCACCCACGCTGCCCACCTGCCAGAACCGGAACTGGTCCATGACGTAAGCGCGCGGAATCATGATGGCAGTGACCAGAGAGGACAGAGCTGCGCTGATCGCAGCACCCGCCAGAACGAGCTTAATGGGCGTGGCTCCGCCACGCCCCATCGAGCCGATTCCGAATACGAAGACCGCTGTAATTGCAGCTCCGGCTAAGGCTAACCATATATATTGGCCCGCAGTGCTTATGTTCAGGAAAGCAATTCCGCAGACCACGAACAAGGAGGCTCCCGTGTTCACCCCAAGGATGCTGGGATCGGCAATCGGGTTGCGGGTCACCGCCTGCATTAAGGCTCCCGATACACCTAGCGCCCCGCCGCACATCAGGCTGAACACCGTCCGGGAGATCCGCTTGCGCACCACATTTGCCCCATAGCTGTCCACCTCTGGACGGAAAAGCCCGTCAATCAGCTCATTCCAGCCTACATGACGGGCTCCCAGTACAAGTGACGCAATGATGCACAGGACCAGCAGGACCATGCAGCTCATCAGCACCAGGATGAAATTCTTCGGCATATGCAATTTTAGCTTATTGTTGTCCGAGACCGGTGAACTCATCATTTTATTTTATCAATAGCTCCCCCAATTAAGGCAAGGTATTCATCAATGGTGTACGCAATGGACAGCGGATTCGGTGTTCCGGCAGCAACCAGCGGAGTATCACTGTCGATAAAAGCTACCGATCCCCGTTCAATGGCCGGGATTTTGCCGATCAGTGAATCTGCCTGAAGCGTCTTAAGCAATTCGGCATTTCCATAACCTACGATCAGATCTGCATCATACAGGGCTTCCACATTCTCGGAGCTTAAGCTGAGCGAATAGCTGGTAGGGTCTGTAATCTGTTTGGTAATGCTCTCGGGATAGATCATCCCCAGCTCATACAGGAATGCGACCCGGGAGTCCACAGGTGTATAAATATGCAGTTTCGACAAATCCTCAGCGGAGAAATTGACCCAGACTACTTTTTTGCCGGCAATCTGCGGATATTTGCTCAGCTTGTCCTTAACCAGGGCTTCGGTGTCCTTGATGAGCTGCTCGCCTTCAGGCTTCATGCCCATGCCTTCTGCGTTCAGCAGCACCTGCTCACGCCATGTTGTAGCCCAAGCAGCTGTCGGGTAAGCTACCACTGGAGCGATCTGGCTCAGTGTCTCATAGTCTTCCTTCGTTAGGCCAGAGTACGCAGCCAGAATAACATCAGGATCGGCGTCTGAGATCGCCTCGAAATCAAGACCATCGGTATCCTGGAATACATTCGGATCGGTTACATTCAGCTCCTTGAGCTTATCTGCAGTCCAAGGCAGCAGTCCGCTGCCATCCTGCACGCCGAAGTTCGCAGCCGAGAAGCCTACAGGGACAACGCCCAAGGCCAGAGCCACATCATGGTTAGCCCACTGCACAGTAACTACGCGTTCCGGCTTGCTCTTAATTACAGCTTCACCAAGCGCATGCTTGATGGTAATCGGATAGGTCACAGCATCCTGCGCCGCTGGTGCTTCTGTGCTTGCCGCTTCGCTGGTTGCAGCTGCTGCCGGTGCAGGGGAAGGTGAAGCTGCTGAATTCGGCTGGTTGGACGAGCAGCCTGCCAGCACTATAGTTAGCGCTAATGGAATGAATAATGTCTTGAAAGAGAACTTTTTGGTACGGTTCATGTGTGGACCCTTCCTTATCTGAATATGGTTTTGGTCGATCTTATACTGTGGCTTATCCGGCAATATGACATCATGCAATTTTATACGATAATGAGAATCATTATCGATAAATATATAGGGGCTGGGGCAGGTTGTCAATGTAAAATTTGGATTCCGCCCGCAAACCTCAGCAAAATGCCCGATGGTAATTTTCGGATTACAAAAAACCTTTTTAAAAAGTGGGCTAAAGGGCGCTGTTGGTGGTCGGGGCGGGATTAGGATCGTTGGTTGGGATAGTAGTAGCTGTGGTGGTGGCTGGTGGTATTGGGGTGGATGATGGGGCTTATGAGCTTATAGGCTGATTGCTGGTGATAATGTGCGGATGGTGATAGTTGCTAACGTAATGGTGTGGCTCCGGTGAACGGCATTGATTATAAGGTAACCACCTTCCCGCCTCCAGCCCACTTTCCAAGAATTCAGGGTCCTTTGCTCCTCAGTTCTGCCACCCTGACCGCCTGTACCAAATTTAGCGGGATTTATCCCTTTGATCTCCTCACACCAACCGCTTTAACCATATTTAATGGGATTTATCCCTTTTATCCCCTTGCAACGAGCACGTTTCACCTGAATTAATGGGATTTATCCCTCTGCTTGTCCGATATAGCCAACCTCCGCCTAATTTAATAGTATTTATCCCTTTGAATACTCATTCTACGTGTACATTAAAAAAAGCCCCACAAACAACCGCCCTTTATAGTGGGCCGCTTGTGGGGAAGTCTGGGGGGAGAACAGAAAGGTTAGCTAAGTTAGCTTACTTACAATTACATGCTCTTGGTCAGTGTAATGGATTGATCCGCTTTACCCCATTGTACGTTCCAGCCCAGTAATTCGGTGATGAAACGAAGGGGAACTACGGTTCTGTTATCGTCGTTCACAAAGACCTTGGCGCCGACGGATTTCCTCATGCCGTTGACTTCCATGAAGTCTTTGTTCATCCAGAATACCAGGGTGTCGCTGCCTGCGGTAATAGTAACCTGCTGCGCCTGCTTATCCCATTTCACTTCTGCCCCGATGCCTTCACTCAGGTAGCGAAGCGGGATATAGGTCATTCCGCTCCAGATGAACGGCTTGGTATCCATTTGAGTTACTTGTCCGTTAATGTTCAGGACGCCGCTGCCCACCTTCATCCAGACTTTCATCATGGAAGCAGGAGCTGCTGGTGTTGCAGGTGCGGGTGCTGCTGCATCCTGGAACTTATCGTTGAACTGCGTAACAATCGCATTGCCCAGCGCTTGGCCTACCCCGAACATCGTCTTGTAGCCCTCGCGGTTCGTCTTGTACGATGCGTCATAGTTGCCCGCTGCATATTGCGTAAGCACCTGCTGCACTTGATTCTCGTGGGTGGTCAGTGCGGATTGCCCCGCCGACTTCGGCAGGTTGCCTGTTGTAGCCGAATCAAGGAAGGCTGCAAATTCAGTGGTGAAGCCTGCGATACGCGCTTCGACTGCTGCTTTTGCCGCTGCATCATTGTTCTTCACTGCCGCTGTGAAATCAGCCTGGGCATTCACATGATTCGTGACCCAGATCTTCTCGAAAGCCGCTGCCCCGTCTGCACCATAGATGGAGGCAATCGCTGCTTTGAAGTCGGCCGTATTCATGGCTTCGGCTCCAATCAGCGCACTGGAAGCGGCTCTTCCGTCATATTGCTCCTGCATTTGCAGGACGGACAGGGCGAAGTGTTCACCCGCTAACTGGTTGAGTGCGGATCTCAGATCAGCAGCCTTGGTATCTGCCTTGGTATTCTCAAATTTAGCAGGCATTTGCGTAGTAATTGCACTGGACAAGGCCTTGCTGATGCCGAACATCTCAGCATACCCCTTACGGTAGGCTTCATAAGCGCCCTTGTAATCGCCGGCTGCATAATCCTCGAACACTTCCTGGACATGGTTCTCATGACTGCGGATAACCTGCTTCGCGGCTGCGGCCGGAAGCTTGCCCTCTGTTGCCGTGCCGAGGAAATTCCCGAATTCGTCTACAAAACCGCTTACTTTATCTTCTGCAGCTTTGACGGCTGCGGTGTCCTTGTTCTTCGTCGCCTTCACCAGATCGTCGGTGTACTTGTTATGAGCGCGGAAAATCCGTCCAAATTCAGCTGCACCTGCATCACCGTACAGTGAAGCAATGGCGGGCTGCATATCGAGCGCGTTCTGATCAAGCGCCTGGTAGGCTGCTGCCGCATCCTTGGTCTCGTCATAGGCCTTCGTCATTGCGGTTACGGCAAGGGTGAAATGCTCGGAGAGCAAATAATCCAGGCCCGCTCTCAGCTCAGCTGCCGGTGTATTCACCGAAGCCTTCATCATTGTGGCTGCAGTGGCTGCCTCCGCACCTGCCAGCGCAGGTACCATTAGGGTCAAGCTTAACATGGGAACGACTAGCTTCTTCATCTTCATCTCACTTCACTCCTTGGGTTGGTGTAATATATGGTGTTCACGTTTCCTGTCTGCCTGTTTGCCTGTACATACACTGAAACGCAGGGAATTCAGGTTTGGATCACCATCCCGCAAAAAAAAGCTGCCCGCCGGTATAAAACACCGGAACGGGCAGCCTCTTGTAATAATATAACCTGCTTGCAGATTGAGTTACGCCAGCAATGCGCGAACACCTTCACTCAGCGGGGTAAGCGGACGGTTCAGCAGCTTCACGAGGTCGCCGCTCTCGATATTCAGCGCGCCATCACGGATGGCTGCCTGAATGGCAACGACGATCGGCAGCGCCGCTTCCGGCACGCCTGCACCTGCCATAATCTTCGCATAGGCGGTGTCATCCACCTGCTGCACGGCCACCTCCTGGCCCAGAACCTCACCGACCACCGCTGCCAGCTCTGCCTGGGTAAGCGGAGTACCGGACAATTCGTAGATGACACTCTCACGGCTCTCTCCAACCAGAACAGCAGCAGCCGCTTCAGCATAATCACTGCGCAATGCCCAGCCTACCTTGCCGTCTTCGGCTGAGGTCAGCCAAGGAGCGCCGGCCTTCACGGCCTGAATGGAGCCGACTTCGTTCTCCAGGTACCAGTTGTTGCGCAGGAAAGCATACGGAATGCCGGATTCACGGATGAACTCTTCTGTCGCACGGTGTACCGGCGCCAGGAACAGGGAGCTGTTATCGGCATCGCCTACACTGGTGTAGACGATGAAGCCTACACCTGCACGGACAGCGGCGTCTACAGCTGCCTTATGCTGGCGGATACGGGTGTCATTGTCGCCGTCAGCCGAGACGATCAGCAGGCGCTCCACTCCGGCAAAGGCGGTGTCCAGCGTCTCCGGCTGATCGAAATCACCATGACGGACATCGACCCCGCGCGCCTTCAGTGCTTCTGCCTTCTCCGGGTTTCTGACACTGGCTACAATATTCCCAGCGGGTACGGTCTTCAGCAGAGTCTCTGCTACGATGGAACCAAATTTGCCTGTTGCTCCTGTTAATGCGATTGTCATCTCTAATTCCTCCATTTGGGTTCTTGTATTTCAATCTCAGCTATAAGCTCTCGTTGACATCGGTAATCATCACTCATGTAACCATTGTAGTTACAAGTTGGCCGGATGTCAAATAGATTGTTCAAGATTCACACCACCGTCTTGAAATAGCGGTAGATCTGCTCCAGCTTCTTGCTGTGCTTCCCCTTCTTACTCTCCATGTTACCGAATTCGAAGAACTTCACCTTACGGATGCCCACGTAGTTGAACAGGGCTTTGCGCATCAGTATCTTATGCGAGTTCCCCAGCCATAGCAGCGGGTAGTGGGTCGGCCCCTTCATGCTGGAGATGCAGATCACGCTCTTCCCCTTGAGCAGCCCCTCCGGCAAAAGTCCGCCCTTATCCCGGTAGGCGAAGCCCGATGCAAACATCCGGTCGATGTAGCCCATCAGCATCGCTGGCGGGCGTCCCCACCAGATCGGATAGACCAGGACGATCTGATCGGCCCACAGCAGCTGCTCCCTGTACTCTGCCAGCTCCGGTTCCCGGTACATATCCCGTCTGCGCCGATTCTCATTGAACACCAGGACCGGATCGAATCCGGCCTCATACAGATCAAGCACCTTCACTTCCGTAATCTTCGCATTCTCCTTGCTGCCGCGCAGCACTTCCTCCAGGAAGGCGTAGCTCAGGCTCTTATGGTTCGGATGGGTGTAGATCACAAGTGTATTCATTAGTGGTATTCCCCTTTAGTTGTCATTTGATAACCAAAACATAGCACAGCCGCGAATTACTTGTCAAATGATAATTGTTTTTTGATAATTATTCTGGTATTGTGACCTCTGAGGTGATCTTATGGACAACAACCATCTATTCCAGAAATTCATAGCCTTCACTGCCGCCGTCCATCAAATAACGAACAATATTTCCAAAGATGTGAATTCGGACGGCTTAACGCCGTTGCAATATAAGATTATCGAATACATCGCCGTCAGCCAGCCCGTTACGCTCAGCGAGATCAGCGACTGCATGAACATGTCGATGCCCAATACGAGCCGGGAGCTGAAGAAGCTCAGCGAAAAAGGGCTATGTACCCGCATCACCGACCCCGCTGACCGCCGCAGGCAGGGAATTACGCTCTCCGCCGCAGGCGAGGCGTTGATGAATGAGGCGTTCTCGCAGATAGCCGTGCGGTTCGAGCAGCGCATCGCCGGCCTGAGCGCTGAGGAACGCAAAGAGACCGAGTGGGCGCTCGATCTCTTGCAGCAGAAGGTATTTTATTTGAGCTGAGGAACTATCCTGTCTCCATATTCCTGCCAACAATTGGCACAAAACCAATTCACACCAATCGCGTCTAACTGGAGAGAGTTAAATCTATCCATAAGGTGATGAATCCATGACAACAAGAACGACTATGCTGCTGTCTCTGCTTGGACTGGCCCTGTTATTGCCAGAGCGCGTCCATGCAGATGCAGCCCCTTCACCCCAGCCCATCTCCATCTACCTGGACGGGCAGCAGCTCCAGCCGGAGACCCGGCCGCTGAACATCAGCGGGACTGTACTGGTTCCTATGCGCGGGCTGTTCGAAGCCCAAGGGGCCGAGCTCTCCTGGGACAATGCAAGCAAGACGGTAACCGCCGTCAAAGGCGGCACTGCACTCACCTATACCTTAGGCTCGTCCACAGCTCTGCTGAACGGGAAGACCTCCCAGCTGGCTGTACCGGGACAACTGTCGCAAGGCTACAGTATGATTCCCCTGCGCTTCGTCAGTGAAGCCCTGGGCAGCGAGGTGAGCTGGGAGCCGGCTTCGGGCTCCGTCCTTATCTCCTCGGCGGCTGCCTATGAGACCTCGGTCACCTGGGGGGTCAACCTGCGCAGCACCCCGGATGCCGGGAGCAGCGCCACCAGTCTGGGCCTGCTGCCCGCCGGAAGCAAGGTTCATGTCATCCGTGAGATTGATGCCCTCTGGCTGGAGGTGCGGACCGCAGATCATGTAAGAGGATATGTATCTTCCAAGCCGAAATTCACGGATTACAGAAGCCCCTCGCTACTGCAGAAGCAGGGAGAGGCAGTGATTAACGAGGGCCGGAAATACCTGAATACCCCCTATGAATTCGGCGCTTCTCCTGACCAGACGGATACGTTCGACTGTTCTTCTTTTGTGAAGCGTGTGTTCGGGGATACGCTCGGGATTGAGCTTCCCCGCGTCTCTTACGATCAGGCACAGGAAGGCCGGAAAGTTGGCGTGGGCGAGCTGCGCACCGGAGATCTGCTGTTCTTCACCGCCAGGGGTCTCGACATCGGACATGTAGCCATCTATGCCGGAAATAACCGGATCCTGCATACCTACTCCAAGGAGCAGGGTGTACATATGGAGGATTTCAGCAGTAAGTGGAAGCAGCGGTTTGTTACCGCGCGGCGGATTCTATAACGGGGGAGTTCGGGAGTTCGGGAATCCTCTGTAACAGTTGGAAAAAAGGCACTGCCAGAAATAAGTGCCTTATTTCCTTCTCTTCCGGTCCTGCTTCATGCTATGCCTTGCGCACAAACTCCGATTTCAGCTTCATTGCGCCGAACCCGTCGATTTTGCAATCGATATCATGGTCGCCTTCCACCAGCCGGATATTCTTCACCTTGGTGCCTATCTTCAGAACGGACGAGCTGCCTTTGACCTTGAGATCCTTAATCACCGTTACGGTGTCCCCGTCAGCCAGTACATTTCCGTTAGCATCCTTAACTACCTTCTCTTCTTCACCGCTTGCACTTCCTGCATCCAAAGACCACTCATGTCCGCATTCCGGGCAGACCAGAAGCGCTCCGTCCTCATAGGTGTACACAGAGCTGCACTGCGGGCAATTTGGCAATTCATTCATGATTTCATTTCTCCATTCCTGCTTAAGCATGTGTTATAGGGATAAGTCTGTCTAAGTTTAACATATAACTTGATTTAACTCCGCCCCCTGCCTGATTCAATTTGGTAACCAGGTGGATGTCTACGGGAAGCAGTTTGGATGAGCGATGGAAGTGGTAATAATTAGAAGGTAGCTTGTATACGTTATAAATGACCGTGAAGGAGTGAATGAGGGCATGAATGAATCGGAATCGGAGCACAGCAGCAGCCAGCCTGCCGCAGACACCGGGGAGCATACAGCGCTTGCCGCTGAGGCTGTAGATGCCATAGAGAACCTGTCCGGTATCCATCCCGGATACCGCCGCGCCCATGCGGCGGGAGTCTGCTGCCGCGGCTTCTTCCGGCCGAGCGGGCTGGGGATGGAATTCACGGAGGCTGCGCATCTTCAGGAGCAGCAGGTGAATGCCATTATCCGCTTCTCGGGCAGTTCGACTGATCCGGCACTTGCGGATCTGCTATCCCCTGCCAAGGGGATGGCTGTCCAGTTCACCCTGCCGGATGGCGGGGTTACGAATCTGGTTGGAGTGACCGTCCCTGTCTTTTTTGCGCGGACCCCGGAGTCCTTCATCGACATTGTGCATATGGCCCACCGGCTGCGGACCGGGACACTCGGACCGATTGAGCTGATGAAGGAAATTGTCAGCCACTTCAGCGAGAGCAAGGAAGCTCTGCTTGCTGTGCGGCGGCTGAAGCCGCCTGCCAGCTACGCCGAATGTCATTACTACTGCATACATGCTTATGTGCTGGTCAATGCAGCGGGCAGGCAGCAGCCTGTCCGGTTCGAGTGGGTTCCCGAGACGGGCGTGCGCACACTGACACTGGAAGAGGCTGCGCAGCAGCCGGACCGCTATCTGGAGGATGAGCTGGAGCTGCGCTTCAAGGATGAGCCGGCTATCTTCCAACTGGTCGCTGTTCTTGGAGAGGAAGGCGATGCTACGGATGATCCTACCCGCGCCTGGCCGGAGGACCGCCGCAGAATCGATCTCGGGCGGCTGCATATTTCAGAGATCTGCCCCGATCCGGCATATCTGCTCATGGACCCTACGATCCTTACAACTGGTATGCTCCTCTCGGATGATCCGATTCTTAAGTTCCGCAGTGCGGCCTACGCCGAATCTTATGGGCGGCGGATCGAAGGAAGATAGCTTCTGCCCGCTGTGGCAGCTATACACCGGCCCAGCGCCAAAGGGACACTGCGCCCTTTGGCGCTTTTGATTCAAACGCTATACTTAGTTGGTTAATGGATATTAATCCGGTTACAAGAGAGAGGAGTGCAGTATGCAGCAGGCCATGGTCATCATGAACCCGTCGTCCGGCAAGGCAGAGGCGCGGGATTATATTAGAGCAGCGGAAGAGGTGCTGCAAGGCGCAGGGTATCAGGTTACCGTCCAGGAGACCGCAGGGGAAGGAGATGCAACCGCCTTCTGCCTCCAGGCCTGCGCCGAGTGCTATGATCTGGTGGTTGCCATTGGCGGAGACGGAACGCTCCACGAGACGATGAACGGCCTCACAGATCAGCAGCACCGCCCTACACTTGGCATTGTGCCAATGGGCACCGTCAATGATTTCGCCCGCGCGCTACAGATTCCGCTTGTTCCTGAAGAGGCAATCCAGAGCCTGGCTTCGCCCCGGACCCGAAGAGTCGATATGGGCCGGCTGAATGACCGGCTGTTCGTCAATGTGGTGGCCGCAGGCTCTCTGGCAGGCTCCCTCTCCTCGGTTAGCTCCGAAGACAAGAGCCGGCTCGGGTTCCTTGCTTATCTAAAAGAGGGCATTAAGGAGCTGACCAGCAATACTGCACATACCCTGACGATTACTCACGACGGGGAGATCTGGGAAGGCTCCTCCCCGCTGTTCATTGCTGCACTGACCAATTCCGTGGGCGGCTTCGAGAAGCTTGCCCCTGCCGCTGCCGTAGATGACGGCCTGCTCCATTGCTTCATCGTCAAGGACCTGCACCTGCTGAATTCCGTTACGGTCAGCATCTCCCTGCTGCTCGGCAATCTGCGGAATCATAAGGATGTCATCTACTTCACAGCCAAGGAGGTCACCGTCCGTTCCGCCGAGCCGGTACAGACGAATGTGGACGGCGAGCAAGGTCCGCCGCTGCCGATCCGCTTAAGCACCATTCCGCGCCACATTCAGGTCGTGGTGCCGGAGGACTGAGCAGCTCGGGCGCCTCAGGTGCTCCAGGCTGCAGAATACAGGAATCCGGGAGAAGACTCTTCCTTAGCTGATTCCGTGCAGCTCTGCGAAGTCCTCACCGAGTGTCCATTCCAGACGTCTGACCCATTCACGCTGCACCTCCTTGGGCGCGATCTGCAGGCGGTGCAGGATATTCCATACCCTGTACAGACTCGCCGCCTTCATCTGCTGCGGCGTGAAGGATAACGGGTTAACAGACAGATAGCCCTGCATGAAGGCAGTGTTGAGCAGCGAGGATTGTACGGGATAATGGTGCTTCGTGAACCAGCAGACCCAGGCTACATCATTCAGCGGGCTGCCCCATTCCGCCCATTCCCAGTCCAGCACATGCAGCAGATCATCGGCTTCACAGAGCAGATTATGTACTCCGTAATCGCCATGGGTCAGGACCCACGGAAGCTCCCCGGCCTCCGCCGCAGACAGCAAGTGAAGCGACTGCCTGCCGAGAGCGGCGGGAACGAATTCCAGCTTCTGAATCACCTGACTCAGTGCAGACCTGTTGCTGAGCCGGATCTCTGTCTCTTGCGGCTGATAAGGGCGGGAATGAATCTGGGCAGCCAGCAGCTGCCCCATTCTGCTGTAGATCCGCTCGGCTCTTGTCCAGTCCCTGGCATCCAGAACGGATTGGGCGTTCCCGCCCTGCATGCAGTCCATGATGATGATGCGCTTCCCGTCCATCTCTGCCACCTCATGCACCACCGGGGTATCACAGCTTCCCTGCACCAGCTGCATTACCTGAACCTCATTGAGCGTATCTTCATTGGACAGATTTGTTATTTTGGCTACAAGCGGCGGCTCGGCCCCCGCCATCAGATAGGTGAGATTCGTATATCCCCCTGTCAGCCGTTCAAGCCGGCAGGCATATCTTGCTTCCAGACCTCTGATGATGTTCTCAATCATGATATGAATCCCTCTCTTTTTCCTTCTGTAAGCCTTTATTCCAAGAATATCACATGCTCCATTTCATTACAGATTAAGCTATTCTGCACAAGCAGATCTATGCTGGCGGCCCTCACTGTATGTATGACAAAGAGACCGGCGAGAGAATCCGGCCAGTCTGCTGGAGCCATGCCTCATAGCGGCATAGCGGTCTCCTGCACAGCCAATGCCTGCCCTGGAAGGGGCTTATGCTTGTGGCCTGGCCGGGACGTACAGCTTGTGGATCAACACCATTTGACCTATATGATAGGCATTATGAGTTGCCGCATTGCTGATGATCTCCCACCATGCAGCCGTTACCGGGAAGCCGTCCACCTGTTCCTCCAGCCCTTCCTCAGACAACAGGCTCTGCCAGTTCAAGAGCGTCTGCAGCAGCCTTCCGCGCAGCTCGCTGAACGCAATATCTGCCGGAAGCCTGAAGCTGAGGTTATTATCCTTCACCGGAGGCACAGCGTCCATACGCCCCTCGCGGTACCGGCTCTGCCAGGCTTCATTCCAGTACAGCAAATGCTGGGTAAGCTCAGCTATGCTGCTGACTCCTTCACCGGGCTTCCAGAACGCTTCCTCCTCGGTCACGTTCTCCACAGCCTGCATATAGGGAAGATGCCAGCTGGGATCGTTGGCCCCGGCCAGCAATTGATTGGCCAGCACATCCTTGGCATGAACCATTCCTTCACTCTCCTCTTCTTCGCATTCCGTTATATTTGAAGTGAAGCCCCCTTTCCCTACCGGGAACGAGGACTTCTCTAGTGGCTGGACGGCTTGTATTCGCTCAGCTTACCGTAATAAACCAGATGCAGCCGGTCGCTCTGCCGGAAGTCATCCGGGGTGACGAGCGCAGGCAGCTTGTTCCACAGCTTAATGCCGGAGCGCTCCAGAATCTCGGCCACGAACTGTGAGCAGAAATAGGAGTTGCTGAACTCCACCGGCTCCTTCAGTGCAATGCCGATAACACCGAGGATATTGTAGAGATACTTCTGGCGGCTGCGGATGAAGACCTGGAGCACCCGCTTCATTTTCTCAACCTCACGGTCCGTAACCTGAAGCTCGTAGATGACGCAGGTCGTCTCCGGGTATTTACTGTAGGTGCCTGTGCGGATATCCTCCTTCACGAACCCGCCGTTCAGCGGATTGGCCGGATGCTTCCTTCCAAAGCTGTATAGCTCGGACAGCTCCCGGTTAAACGAGATCGAGGCATGATTATACGGCGCTTTGGTATAGCCCTGAATGAGCTTCGTGAACAGCGTTCCCGTATTGGTGAGCATGATGTACACCGATGGATCTGCTGACATTTACAATATTTCCCCTTATCAAGTCGGTTGTTTTGCTTCATAATAAGCTGGACGCTTTGTCTATTTTAGCATAAAATCCCTGTATTGAATGCCCACCCCGAGACAAGTTGGTGATTGCTGATGAACCGCTCCTTATTCACACTTATTCTTATTATTGCAGTGCTGTCGGTTGTAAATGTACTGTATCTGATTGTCAGCCGGTTGCAGAAGGACAAGGACTATTCCGGCATCGGCTTCCGGATCAGAACCTGGTGGGGCATGGTGTTTATCTTCTGCCTCGCCACGCTGTCCAATGCTGTTGTCTCCCTGCTGTCCCTGATGGTGCTGAGCTTCTTCGCCCTCAAGGAATACTTCTCCATGATCCGCACCCGAAAAGCAGACCGCAGGCTGTTCCTCTGGGCGTACCTGTCCATTCCGCTGCAGTTCTACTGGATCTACGTGGAATGGTACGGGATGTTCATTATCTTCATTCCAGTCTATGTGTTCCTGCTGCTGCCGATTCCCCGGCTGATTAACAAGGGAACGCTCGGCTTCCTGCGCGGTGTCAGCGCGGTGCAGTGGGGACTGATGCTGATGGTCTTCGGGCTTAGCCATCTGGCCTATTTCCAGTTCGCCACGCCGGAATACGGTGCAGGGCTGGTTCTCTTCCTGGTGGTGCTGACCCAGCTCAATG